>NZ_JASJPX010000002.1:0-1058085 GCF_030053015.1 Rhizobium sp. AN80A
AAGTTGGATACTAATATACTACTTATTTCCAAGCCAGCGGGAGGTGGCGACTGATGGAGAGAAATCTCGGGCCTATGTTTGTCGGCATGCGGCGTGCGACGCGATGAGCGAAGCTCGCAAGAAGCGCTCGCTCGCCGGCGTCACACATCTGTCGCATCAGCGCGCGGCTGCCCCGCGCGCGGCGACGCTCGTCTACAACGCGCTGCGCGACGACATCATCTCATTGCGCCGGAAGCCGATGGACCTCCTCAATGAGAAAGAACTGGAAGCGCAGTTCGGCGTCAGTCGCACGCCGATCCGCGAGGCGGTCCTGCGTCTTTCCGACGATGGCCTCGTCGATGTCTTTCCGCAATCCGGCACCTTCGTTTCGCGCATTCCACGTCGCGCGCTCTACGAGGCGATCCTGGTCCGCAAGGCGCTCGAGGATACGACCGTGTCAATGGCCGTCGAGAAGATCACACCGTCAGGTATCCGCGCGCTGGAGCGCAATCTGACTGACCTCATCGCTTGCGTGCGCGACGACGATGTCGCCGCGTTCCATGTCATTGACAACGATTTTCACAAGCTAATCAGCGATATCTCCGGCTTCCCCGGTATATGGGCGATCATCCAGCAAGTGAAGGTCCACTCCGATCGCTACCGCCTGCTGACCCTGCCGCAGGAAGGTCGTCTTGTCCGCGTCATCGAGGAGCATTCGGCGGTGATCGGCTGCATGAAGACGGGCGACAAGGCAGGTGCCGCCGCCGCCATGGGCTTTCATCTTGGCAAACTGCTCGGCGAAGTCGAGAAGGCCGAAATCTGGGATCCGAACTATTTCGTCGAGGATGCAAAATCTCCCTTGGCACCCACTGAAGAGAAGGGAAAAAATCAATGAAGATCGATGTCCGTCACGCTTCCCATCCGGAGGCCGTTCGCGGCTACGACACGGAAACGCTGCGCCGCCATTTCTTGCTCGAGACAGTCTTTGAAGGCGGCGAAATTCGTCTCACCTACTCTCACTATGACCGCATGATCATCGGCGGCGCAACGCCGCTAGATGAAGGCCTGACGCTCGGCGCGCCGAAGGAGATTGGTCAGGAAACCTTCCTCGCTGAACGCGAGCTCGGCGCGCTGAATATCGGCGGCACAGGCCGCGTTATCGTGGACGGCAATACGCATGAGCTTCAGAAATACGACTGCCTTTATGTCGGCAAGGGCGCCAGGGATGTCCGCTTCGAAAGCCTTGATGCCGCCAAGCCCGCCAAGTTCTATCTGGTCTCGACGCCGGCGCATGAGGTTCATCCGACCGTGCTTCTGACCCGCGACAAGGCGCGCCATCTGACGCCCGGCGAAGCGACGACCGCTAACAAGCGTTCGATCTATCAGTTCATCCACCCGGAAGTCTGCCAGTCCTGCCAACTGACCATGGGCTTCACCATGATCGATGACGGCAGCGTCTGGAATACCATGCCGGCCCATACGCATGACCGGCGCATGGAAGCCTATCTCTATTTCGATCTGGAAGCCGACCAACGCGTCTTTCATTTCATGGGCGAGCCGCAGCAAACCCGCCATATGCTGGTTGCCAGCGAGCAGGCGATCATCTCGCCGCCCTGGTCGATCCACTCAGGTGCTGGCACCAAGAATTACAGCTTCATCTGGGCGATGGCCGGCGACAACAAGAGCTTTACCGACATGGACCATATCGCCATCGCGGATCTGAGGTAGGGCGATGAGCAATCCCTTCGATCTCTCGGGCCGCACCGCCATCGTTACCGGCGCCAATGCCGGTATCGGTCAGGGCATCGCCATCGCGCTCGCCAAAGCGGGCGCTTCGATCGCTGCCGTCGGCCGCTCGTCGATGGAGGAAACTGAAGCGCTGGTCACCAAGACAGGTGTCCGCTTTCACGCGATCAAGGCGGATCTTGGCACAATCGCCCCGGTCAAAGATATCGTTGCAGAAACCATCTCGGTTTACGGTGGCCTCGACATTCTAATCAACAATGCCGGCATCATCCGCCGCGCCGATGCGATCGACTTTACCGAGGAGGATTGGGACGCGGTCATCGATACCAATCTGAAAACGGCATTCTTCCTGTCGCAGGCGGCGGGTCGGCACATGCTGGAAAAGGGTAGCGGCAAGATCATCAACGTCGCCTCGCTCCTGTCGTTCCAAGGCGGCATCCGCATACCATCCTATACGGCATCGAAGAGCGGCCTCGCCGGGATCACCCGGCTGCTTGCCTGCGAATGGGCCGGAAAGGGCGTCAACGTCAACGCGATCGCGCCCGGATATTTCTCGACGAACAACACGACGGCGCTGCGCGAAGATCCGGACCGCAATGTCGCGATCCTGGCGCGCATTCCGGCCGGACGCTGGGGTTCGCCATCGGAGCTTGGCGGTACCGCCGTGTTCCTGGCATCGGCAGCATCCGACTACGTCCATGGTACCGTCATCCCCGTCGATGGCGGCTGGCTCGCACGATAAGGCATTAGCGCCGGCGTGATCCGCCGCGCACGGAGGAGTTATGCAGTATCAGTTCGATTTCGGGGCACTTGTGCCCTATTGGCAGGATTTCCTGACCGGCGCACTGACGACGATTGAGATCACACTCTTTTCGGTGATCATCGGAATGGGTATCGGCGTGGCATGCGCGATTGCCCGCCGCTCGAACTCGACCATCCTGCGCGGCATCGTCGGCGTCTATATCGAAACAGTGCGCAACACGCCGTTTATCGTGCAGATCTTATTCATTTTTTTCGGCCTCTCGTCCATCGGTTTCCGCCTGCCGATCATCGCGGCGTCGGTCTTCGCGATGGTCATCAACGTCGGCGCCTACACCGCCGAGATCGTCCGCGCCGGGATGGACTCGGTCCATCCAAGCCAGATCGAGGCGGCCGAGGCGCTTGGCCTCTCGAAGCTCCAGATCTACCGCGACATCATCCTCCTGCCGGCGATCGAGCGCGTCTATCCGTCACTCTCCAGCCAGTTCATCTTGATGATGCTGTCGACGTCGATCTGCTCGCAGATCTCGGCCGAAGAACTAACGGGCGTTGCCAACAACATTCAGTCGAACACATTCCGATCGCTCGAAACCTATTTCGTCGTCGCGCTCCTCTATATCGCGATCACCTATCTGATGCGCGCCGCCTTCTTCGGGCTTGGCCTCATCGCATTCCCGCGCCGCCGCCGGCTCGGGCTTGGCGTGTGAGGTGACGATGCTCGGCGCATTCTCGACCAACCATCTCTTCTACCTGCTGGACGGCCTGCTCTGGACCGTCGTGCTTTCGGCGCTGGCCTTCGTGCTGGGTGGCATTGCCGGCTTCTTCGTCATGCTGGCGCGCATCTCGCGCTTCCGCTGGTTGCGGCGCGCGGCGCTCGTCTACATCCAGATCGTCCAAGGTACGCCGCTGCTAATCCAGATGTTCCTGCTTTATTTTGGCCTCGGCGTCTTCGGCGTGGCGGTTCCGCCGCTCGTCGCTGCCGGCCTCGGCATGATGGTTTATTCGAGCTCCTATCTCGGCGAAATCTGGCGCGGCGCGGTGGAATCGATCGCCAAGACGCAGTTCGAGGCGGCCGAATGCCTGGGTCTCACCCGCTGGCAGGCGCTGTTCGACGTCATTCTTCCGCAGGCGCTGAAGATCGCGACGCCGCCAACGGTCGGCTTTCTCGTTCAGCTCGTCAAAAATACCTCGCTCGCATCCGTGGTCGGCTTCCTGGAGCTGACGCGCGCCGCGCAGGTCATCAACAACTCCCTGTTCCAGCCGTTCCTGGTCTTCGGCGTTGCAGCGCTCTTCTATTTCTGCGTCTGCTATCCATTGTCGGTCTGGAGCCGTTCGCTCGAGAGGAAACTCAATGCCGGCCGCCGTTAAACTCACCAATGTCGTCAAGCGTTTCGGCATCCTTGAGGTGCTGAAGGGCGTGTCCTTCGAAATTAATACCGGGGAGGTCGTGGCACTGATCGGCCAGTCCGGTTCCGGCAAGAGCACGGCGCTGCGCTGCATCAACCGCCTGGAGACGATCCAGGATGGCACGATCGAAGTCTGCGGCCACCACGTCGAGGACCCGAAGCTCGATCTGCGCGCGCTTCGTCGCGATATCGGCATGGTGTTCCAGAGCTACAACCTCTTCCCGCACATGACCGTGGCGCAAAACATCATGCTGGCGCTGCGCCGCGTGAAGAACATTCGCAAGGACGAAGCCTACGAGATCTCCAGGCAGGTTCTCGCCAAGGTCGGCCTAATGGAGAAGATCGACAACTACCCCGAACAGCTTTCTGGCGGCCAACAGCAGCGCGTGGCGATCGCCCGCTCACTCGCGATGCAGCCGAAGGTGATGCTCTTCGACGAAGTGACATCGGCGCTCGATCCGAAACTCACCGGTGAAGTGCTGCGCGTCATGGAAGATCCTAGCCCGCGGCGGCATGACCATGATCGTCGTCACCCACGAGATGGGCTTCGCCAAGCGCGCCGCCAATCGCGTCATCTACATGCATACCGGCAAGGTCTGGGAGACCGGAGGGGCAGACATCCTTTCCAATCCGCAGACGCCGGAGCTGAGGGAGTTCATGGCTGAAGAGCTGTGAGCTGAGGAGGAGGACCTGCGTGAAACCGCAGGGTCGGACAAAACGAGAGAGGAGACTCAAATGCCGACGAGAATGATTTCGAAACTGGCACTTATTGCCGGAGCTGGCCTGCTGGCCTTTGCATCGGTCGCCAATGCCGACGTGCTTGACAACATCAAGAAGGCCGGGAAGGTCCGCATCGCCGTGGCGATGGGCATTCCGGAATATTCCTTTGTCGACGAAAACCTGAAGCCGACGGGCTCGGATGTCGAAACCGCCAAGCTGATCGCCAAGGATCTCGGCGTCGAGCTGGAGCTGGTGGAAATAACCAACGCCGCCCGCGTTCCCTCGGTCCAGACAGGCAAGGCCGACATGGTCGTCTCGTCGCTCGGCATCACCGAAGAGCGTAAGAAGGCGATCGACTATTCGGTTCCCTACGCGACGCTCGCTCTCGTCGTTGCCGGTCCGGCTGATGCAGCGATCAAGGACTATGCCGATCTCGACGGCAAGCGCATCGGCGTGACCCGTGCAACCACCAACGACCAGGACATCACCGCCAAGGCCAAGGGCGCCGATATCGTCCGCTTCGAGGACGATGCGACGCTGATCACTTCCGTCGTCTCTGGCCAGGTCGATATACTGTCCAGCCAGTCGGCGGTCATCAACGGCATCAACAAGAAGATGACCGCCAATCCGCTGCAGGTAAAATTTACCCAGAAGGAAACCAATCTGGGCATCGGTATCCCCAAGGGCGAGACAGCCTTGAAAGGTTGGCTCGACCAGTGGGTTAAGACCAACTTCGACAACAAGGTACTGCGTGACATCTACCGCAAGTACCACAATGCCGAACTGCCCGACGATCTGACCTCGCGTCAGTGATGGAAGGAAAAATCCTGGGGTCGAAAGGCCCCAGCGAATTTCCGGAAGGTGAAATTAGCCCAGCTCCGATGCTGAGAATCTATATCGCTAGCTGAGACTTCTGTGGCTCTTGAACATGGGGTAATCGCGGGTCGGTTTCCCCCAAAGGCAACGCCTCAGCAATATCTGACATGGGTGATTGCCCCCGGTAAGATGGAAATACGGGCTCACGATTTGGAACCGGGCCCGGCTGAAACCCTCAACAAGACTGATGCCAATGATGCGGATGGCCTAGCGCAGTTGGCAGAAGCCGGATTTTACAAAGTCGTGCGAGTAAAGACTTTCGACAACATGGTGACGCGCACACTGGTGGCAGCGCGTAGCCAGCTCGTAAGCATTTCCAAGCAGCTCAGCAACCAAGTACGTGGCCTCTTAAAAACGTTTGGTCTCATCGTACCCAAAGGGAAAGGCGGGGCATTTGATGCTAATGTGAGAGCGCTGCTAGATGGAAATAGCGGCCTGGCAGCTTTGATATTGCCCCTGCTCGAAGCATGGCGCGACATACGTAAGCGCGCATCCAATCTTGATCACCAATTGCTCGTAGCTTCCAGACAGAGCCGGGCTAAGAAGCTCCTGATGACGATTCCAGGCGTTGGTGCCGTCACGGCCGTCTCGTACATTGCCGCGATCGAAGATCCCAAAAACCTCCCCACCTCGCGCTCAGTCGGCGCTTGGCTAGGGCTGACGACGCGGCGCTATCAGTCTGGCGAAATAGATTGTGATCGCCATATCTCGCGACGCGGTGACAGTCGGCTGCGAGGATTACTCTACGAGGCAGCAACCGTTCTCTTAACAAGAACCACTGCTAGGACCGAATACAGTCTAAAGACCTGGGGGCTGATGCTGCGTGAGCGGCTGGACTTCAAACGTGCCGCGGTTGCTGTTGCGCGAAAACTTGCCGTCATAATGCATAGCATGCTCAAGGCCGGGGAAGCGTTCAATCCATTGGGCGGCGCAGCGGCTTAACCGAAGCGCCGGCCTACCTGCCTCAGCACCTCAATCCGACTGGGATGCTGGGCGTCCCTGCTGTGGACGTGGGTTGGGTCATTCCGTCGATTCCGGCGCAGCTCATTGAGACTGCGTCTTGAACATAGGAAGACCTGCCCTGCGAAAACCCATCATGCGGCGACTGCATGTCGACCGCGGAGACAACCGTGCTCCCAGCACCGGACGAATTTGCAGGGATGAAAGATGTCGAAAGAAAATCTAGGAAAGATCTCGCGCTAGCAACACGGCAATGACGTACCTCGTTTAAAATCTGCTTGACCCGATGCAAGCGATTAGACAACGGAATCGAACACCCGTTTACTTAGATAATTACCTCGGTAGAATTCATTAAATTAGGAACGGACAGAGCCTTTCAGTCAGCACAGTGTCGTAGATGCGTCTCCCTCGATCACTTTTCTACGGCTGCAATCCGGCGCAACGCGCGGTATTTCGAATATGCGTTTCCATCTCATTGCGCGCCAAATCTCCGTCATTGGCCTTTAGAGCTGCGATAATGCGGCGGTGTTCCGCAATTGATTGTCGCATTCGTTCCGGATCCGTGATGGGGATAGGCTGACGCTGGGTTTCCGTAACCTGATCGCGCACCGTCTGGTAAAGTGCCTTCAGCATGGTGTTGGCGCAGGCGGACACGATGATGCCGTGAAACTCCAGATCGGCATCAACATTGGCGAGCAGGTCCTGATTAGCCCAGCACTCCTCCATGGTCTTGGTTGCCTTTTCCATCATATCGAGCTGTGCCTGGGACAGTCGCCCAGCGGAAAGGCGTGCGATCTCACCCTCTAGCAGGATACGGGTCTGGAAAACATCAAAAACAGAATAACTTTCGGAATAACGCCACGGCGCCATGTTGCCCGTTTGGCCGACAGTCCCATCACCGGCGGCCACGAAGGTCCCTCTCCCAGCTTCCGTTTTAAGCAAGCCCAATGTCTCGAGCGTTAATAGTGCCTCGCGTAACGATGCTCGGCTAATACCGAATCTCTGGGAGAACTCACGTTGAGAAGGGACTTTTTCGCCTGCTTTCAATTCTCCAGACTGGATCATGGCCTGGATTTCGCGGGCAACCGATTGTGGTAAAAGCGTTTTATTCAGCATCCGATCCTTGCTCCCTGAAACCTGCACTGCCTCTTTCGATACATTTTTCAAATGGGATCTTGCAAAGGATTAAAGCGCGTGCTTGTCTGGTCATACTGGTCTGACCAGTTAGACCAACGTAGATTGGCTTGAATCATAAAACAAGGGGTTCTCAAATGCTTCACGTTTCACGCATGAAAAGTACATTTCTAGCCGGACTGATATCGGCGCTCGGCGTCTTCAGCGTCCATGCTGCTGATCTGACGGTCGGTGCCAACATTGGTAACGTGCCATGGGAGTTTCAAGATGCCAGCGGGAAAACCGTTGGTTTCGAAGTCGATCTCGTCAACGAAATCGCAAAGCGCCTTGGCAAATCGGTGGAGTTCGTCAACACGCCGTTCAACGGGCTCTTTCCCGCTGTTCAGTCCGGCCGTATTAATATGGCGATTTCATCGATTACCATCACTGAAAAGCGCTTGGCGTCGGTTAGCTTCGCCCAGCCATACTACGATAGCGATCAGTCTCTGACCGTGACAGCAGCTTCCGGCATCACCGGCCTGAAGGACCTGAGTGGCAAGGTCGTTGGCGTAGACACCGGATCGACGGGCGATATGTGGGCGGAAGCCCATAAGGGTGATTACAAGCTTGGCGAAATCCGCAAGTTCGAAGGATTGCAGCCCGCCATGCTCGATCTCGTTGCCGGCCGTGTCGATGGCTATATCTCCGACATTCCGGCACTGCTCTACTACGCCAAGGACAAGCCGGAGCTAAAGGTCGTCGAGCGTATTCCGACAGGCGAAAAATACTCGATCATGTTCAACAAGGGCGATCCGTTGGCCGCAGAGGTCAACGCGGTTATCACCAAGCTGAAGGGCGAGGGCTTCATCGCCAAGTTGCATGAAACTTGGTTCGGCGCGAAGGCCGAGGACACGACCTCGACCGTTGCCGTACTTGATATGCCCAAGGCCAAGTAGGCTTACACCGCGTCTGGCGGGACTACTCGTGTCCCGCCAGATTGCCAAGGGAGCCTGTCCGGCATGAACCTCATAAATACCTTCTTCAACGTTCCCGTATTTCTCAACAGCTTGCCGCAATTGCTTTGGGGACTTGTTGTCACCATTCAGATCGGTATTGCCAGCATCCTTTGCGGTCTGGTCGGCGGTCTATTTCTGGCGGTGGCACGTCTTTATGCGCCGGCCACTTTCACGCCGCTGATCCGTATCTACATCGACATCTTCCGGTCGATCCCTTTGCTGGTGCTGTTGATCATTATCTATTACGCCCTCCCATTCGTCGGGATCCGGCTGTCGCCATTCTTCTCTGCTGTGACCGCGCTATCCTTGGTCTCTGCCGCCTATACCGCGGAAATCTTTCGCGCTGGCATCGAGGCTGTTCCCCACGGTCAATTTGAAGCATCCGCAGCCCTTGGCCTCTCCAACCGCAACACGATGGTGGATATCATTCTTCCGCAGGCCATCCGGATCGTCATTCCACCGCTTACCAACAACTGCATCAATGTCATGAAGGACACCGCCCTTGCATCGGTCGTCGCCATGCCGGACTTGTTAAAACAGGCAACCCAAGCGCAGGCGCTCAACGCCAACCCGACGCCGCTGATCGGTGCGGCCCTAATCTACATCGCCCTGCTCTGGCCAATGGTCGCCCTGGTGGCGCGGCTTGAAAGACATTTCAATCGGGGGAAACGCTGATGGAAAAGACCACACCCCCACTGATTTCGATCCGCGGGCTGACTAAAGCGTATGGGCTATTTACCGTTCTGCATGGCATTGACCTCGATGTGGCAGAAGGCGAAGTCGTCTGCGTTATCGGCCCTTCTGGTTCCGGCAAATCCACGCTCATTCGCTGCATCAATCATCTGGAAGCCTTTCAGCCAGATAGCAGCATCACCGTAGATGGTATTCGCGTTGCGCCCGGCCCGGCCCTAGCCCAGGTGCGTGCCGAAGTCGGCATGGTGTTCCAGTCGTTCAATCTGTTTCCGCACATGACCGTTCTGAGAAACGTCATGATCGCTCCCATGAGGGTTCGAAAGACACCAGAGGCGGAAGCCGAACGCAAGGCGCGCGAGCTTTTGGCCCGCGTCGGGATTTCTGAGCAGGCAGGGAAATTTCCAGGTCAACTCTCAGGCGGTCAGCAGCAGCGTGTGGCCATCGCCCGGGCGCTGGCCATGGAGCCACGAGTTCTGCTGTTTGACGAGCCAACATCGGCTCTCGATCCGGAAATGGTCGGCGAAGTGCTGGATGTCATGCGCAAACTGGCCGGCACCGGAGTGACCATGGTGATTGTCACACACGAGATGGGTTTTGCCCGTCAGGTGGCAGACCGCGTCATCTTCATGGATGGCGGGCGCCTCGTCGAGGCAGGCACACCTTCAGACATCTTCGACAATCCAAAAGAGGCAAGGACGCGTAGCTTCCTTCGCGCCGTCCTCAATCACTGAGACCATTCGGGAGACACTTGGAATGACCACCTCATCACCGCTCGACCTCGACTATGTGCGCAGCCAGTTCCCAGGCCTAAACCGCGGCTGGACCTATTTTGACAATGCTGGCGGATCTCAGATCCTTAAAGGCGCACTGGATCGCATCAATAAATTTCTGATCGAAAAGAACGTGCAGATCGGCGGGTCCTACGCCGTATCGCAGGCGGCCGCCGAAGCGCTCTACGAAGCGCGGACTGCAGCAATGCACCTGGTCAACGCTTCGTATCCGGAAGAGATCGTCTTCGGCAATTCCACCACAGCGTTGCTGCAGAACCTTGCCCGCGCGATGCAGAGCCAGCTTTCGCCAGGCGACGAGATCGTCGTCACGGTCAGCGATCACGAATCGAATATCGGCCCCTGGGACCGGCTGAAAGAGGCGGGCATCACGCTGAAGATCTGGCCGCTCAACAAAGACACGTTGATGCTCGATCTCGCGGACCTGGCGCTGCTGATGAGCGATCGCACCAAGCTCGTCTGCGTCACACACGTTTCCAACATCCTTGGATCGATCAATCCGATCCGCGAGATCGCCGATTTCGTGCATGCGCGTGGCGCAAAAATTTGCGTCGATGCCGTGGCATTTGCCCCGCACCGTGCCGTTGACGTACAGGCCCTAGACGCCGATTATTACGTCTTCAGCCTCTACAAGACTTATGGCCCACATTACGCGCTGATGTATGGCAAACATGACCTGCTGCTCGAACTCGACACGCTATACCATTATTTCTACGGCAAGGACAAAGTGCCAGGCAAGCTGGAGCCGGGCAATCCCAACTATGAACTGGCATATTCCACATGCGGCATCGTTGATTATCTAGCCGCACTCGGCGAACAGGCAGGCGAAACCGGACCGGTGCGCCAGAAAATAGAGGCAGCCTTTGCGGCAATCACCGCACAGGAAAATCTTCTGACGGAAAGGCTCCTGGGCTACCTACGATCTCGAAACGATTGCCGGATTGTTGGCCAGGCCAACCAGGACGAGAAGCGCGTGCCTACAATTGCCTTCCGCTTCGATGGCCGTGAGGCCGGCGAGTTGTGCAAAGCAATGGACGGCGAAAACATTGCCATGCGTTTCGGGGATTTCCATTCGAAACGGCTTGCCGAATATCTTGGGCTGACCGACCATGGCGGCATGCTGAGGGTGTCCATGGTTCATTACAATACGCTGGAAGAGGTCGATCGCTTCACGGCAGCACTTGACCGTATTCTGGCTGGAGATGCGGGATTTGCGAAAGCAAGCTGAGCTGTGAACGACAAGAAGGACAGGGAATGATGCGTTTCGATACGGTGATCAGGCACGGAACCGTGGTGACGGCAAGCGACACGTTCGTCAGCGATGTCGGCATCAAGGATGGTCGTATCGTTGCACTTGCCGCTGACCTGACCGATGCCGACGAGATGATAGACGCCACGGGACTCTTCGTGATGCCCGGCGGTATCGACAGCCATGTCCATCTTGACCAGCCCTCCGGCGATGGCATCGTCATGGCCGATGACTTCGACAGCGGCACCCGCTCCGCCGCCATTGGCGGCAACAGCACAGTTTTGGCCTTCTGCATGCAGGAGAAGGGACAGTCGCTTCGGGAGGCATTGAAGGTCTATCATGCCAAGGCAGAAGGGAAATGCCACGTAGACGTTGCCTTTCATCTGGTCATCACCGATCCGACTCCAGAAGTCCTCGGCCAGGAACTACCAGCGTTGGTGCAGGACGGCTATACCTCGTTGAAAGTCTTCATGACCTATGAAGGCCTGCGGTTGCGCGACGACGAAATTCTTGCGACGCTGGATGCGGCACGCCGCACCGGCGCTCTCGTCATGGTTCACTGCGAGAACGAGGATGCGATCCGCTACCTGATCGGCCGGCATGAGGAAGAGGGCAAGTTCGCGCCGAAGTTCCACGCCACGACGCGGCCCGTTGCCGCCGAGCGAGAAGCCACCCACCGGGCACTTTCGCTTGCCGAAATCGTGGATGTGCCGGTCGTGATCGTCCACGTTTCGAACCGCGAGGCGATGGAGGAAATACGCCGCGCCCGCCAGCGCGGCCAGAAAATTGTTGGCGAAACCTGCCCGCAATATCTGATGTTGACCGCCGCCGATCTGGATCAGAACGAGATGGAGGGCGCCAAATATGTCTGCTCTCCACCGCCGCGTGACAAAGCGAGCCAGGATGCCTGCTGGGAGGGGTTGGAACAGGGCGTGTTCGATCTTTTTTCGTCCGATCATTGCCCCTTCCGCTTCGATGACCCCGAAGGAAAATTGAATGAGAAAGGCAAGCGGCATTTCCGTTGGATTCCGAACGGCATTCCCGGGGTTGCCACACGCTTGCCGATTCTTTTCTCTGAAGGTGTCATGAAGGGCCGGATCGACATCAACCAGTTCGTTGCGGTGACCTCGACCAACCATGCCAAGCTTTATGGTATTTATCCGCGCAAAGGCACGATTGCGATCGGTGCCGATGCTGACATTGCCTTATGGGATCCGGACAAAAGAGTCACTGTGACAAATGATATCCTGCAACACGGCGCCGACTATACACCTTATGAAGGGCAGGAGGTGCGTGGCTGGCCAGTGCAACTGCTCTTGGGTGGCAAGACGATCGTGAAGGATGGGCTTCTAGCCCAGCAGAAGAGACGCGGCAACTACCTCCAGAGAAATCGATCTTCCCTCGTGTCGAAAGGCAAGTACCCCAGCTAGATAAAGCGTCGAAAAGTCCAAACCCGCTCACCGATTGGAAGCCCGGCTCAGCCACGCGCGTTCTATTTTAGGCTTTTGATAGGATCAGAACTACTTGCGTACCAAATGTTAAACTTCGTCCACCGCACCACGCTGGATCGCTCGCCCAATCTTCATGCCCGTGACGAATTCTTATGACGAACACGTTGTCATCTTCGATTATCCGAAACACGATCAGGTGCGCTTTGAAGGATGAATTCTGACCGGCGACTTAATCTCGAAGCTCTCGCGAGCAATCCGTGGATTATCGGCGATCAAATCAAGTAAATCGAAAGGTTCATTGTTGTAGCGACGTGCCTGCGGTGTTCCGAATATGCTCAAACCTTGCTCGGCGATCGCGACGACGTCCGCTTCCGCCTCGACAGATAACGTATATCTCATGATTTATTGGCACGAGCTTCAGCCTCAGCAAACAAGTCATGCTTCGATCGCACTCCAACGCCGCTCTCGAGCCCGGCGTCTACGAAACTCTGCATCGCTGCGACCTTGTCATTCCGGACCTGGTCACGGCGGATCAAATCACGCACGTAATCGCTAGCGTTTGAATATCGTCCTGTGCGAGTTTGTGCCTCAACGCAGTCCCTGATCGGATCCGGTAGGGATACGTTCATTATTGCCATCGGTACACTCCATCTGCGTCCACTGTGAACCCGTTTGACAAAGATTGTCAAAGGTCCGGCAGTCGGCCTCATAGTGATCGCGGCAACTGCTTGTGAAATGCCAGTGGCGCCCGGAAGCGGGTTCTTGAAGTGTTGGTGAAGGCGGAACCGTTGGCCCACCTATTTTCATGAACTGAGAGGCAGGGGATCGGTGCCCTAGCTTGGAATTATATCGATAGCTTAACACACGGCCACGCTTGCGGCCAGTCACCTCATCAACGGAGCCCAATCGCTCCAGATCTGCAAGTGCAGCGTTGACCGTAGGTGCGGACAGACCTGTTATCTGAACAACCTGGTTGGCCGTGTGAAAAGGATTCTGTTGGAAAAGCTCGTGAATGCGAAGGGCCGAACCTGCTCTATCGCTCTCGACCGTGATCCGTGTCGGATGAAAGCCGTTACCCACGGCCAGCGGCCGAAGCCGTCAGGTCCTTCATGTTCCTCCAACCTGGCCTCCATCTCGGGCTTCGACATAAGAACCTTTGCCAAATTCGTGTCTGCCGCCGTGGAAACTACCCGACGTCAGAACGCCGGGTTGAAGATATGAGGTGCGGCGAGCAGCGCTGGAGTGATCGCGACCATGGGCGGGAGGTCTTTGCCCCCTCGGTCGCATTCAAAAACTCCGGCTCGTTCTTCGGGCGGAAACCATTTCGGCTGATCCTGCCAGATCTGCTCGATCTCTACGAATACCTTGATGCCCATATCGACCGTCATCGCGGTGTGCTCCTTGGAGCAGCCAAGGATCCCGGAACGCTTTTCGTCAAGACGGTGATCCTAGCCATGCGCCGAGATCGCGGGCGCGATCGAAGCTGCTGGCGTTTCCTATTGCAGCAACCAAAGCCGTGGCATTCAACACTCCAATACCCGGAATGGCTGTTAGAGCCTCGGGCGATTAATGTGCAACGCATCCGGCCTGGCGGAAATAGTTCCAGCACTCTTGCGGCGTGAATAGGTCGCAAACCTTTCCGACGGCTTTCCAGAGATCGTCATAAGTCCTTGCTTTCATTTTTCGCAAGAGTGCCTTGAGCTTCGAAAAGGCCATTTCAATCGGATTGTTGTCTGGCGAATATCGCGGCAGGAAGAGTATCCATGCCTTCCGCTCAGCGATGGCCGCCGCTGCTCGGGGGCTCTTGTGGACGTTGAGGTTATCCCAGATCACCACGTCGCCTGGTTCAAGCGTCGGTGCGAGTTGAGTTCGCACATAGGTGTCGAACTTGGCTCCATCCATGGCCCCATCGACGACAAAGGGTGCCGTGATGCCATCGCAGCGCAGACCGGCGACAAAGGTTTGGGTGTGCCATTTGCCGAAAGGCGCATCCGCCTGAAGGCGCTTGCCCTTGATGCTACGGCCACGCAGTGGTGTCATGTTGGTCTTGACCGAAGTCTCATCTACGAAGACGAGACGTCCGGGGCTCTGTTGCATAGCGGGTTGGCGACGTTTGCGCCACTCATCGCGCTCCCGGCGCACATCGGCGCGTGCGCGTTCCGATGCCAGCAGTGTTTTTTTTAAAGCTGAAGCCCGCCCGGCAAAGAAGCTTCGACAGGTTCGAAGGATCAGCTTTCACACCATGATGCTCTACCAGCCAAGCCGCCAGGTCGGGCATGGTTATATCCGGTTGCGCCTCTACCTTGGCGATAATGGCATCCCGGACCGGGCCCAATTTGCCGCTGCCGCTGGGCCGACCGCGCCGGGAGGGCTCGACCGAGCCCGTTCGATCCGCCCGCTGCTTAAGCCGAACAGCCGTGGCGGGCGAGACTTTGAAAGCAGCAGCGGCTGCCCGACGCGTTTGGCCTTGCGTGATCGCATCAACAATCCGTTGGCGAAGGTCCGAAGAATAGGCGCGAGACATGGCAAGTCCTCCTGCCATGTTGAATCATAAAATCGAAGCCAGGGGAATCGTCAGATTCAAAGAAACTGCCCGACGCTCTAGCCGACGCCTTGCAAGATCATCTCGTGCGAGCGCCACGAACTCAGAATTGAGCGCTGCGGTTTTGGCATCGAGCATATTCCACTCGCTTCGCAGTTCGACGATCAACTGGTGAATTCGCGCTGACAGACTGCTCTCCTGTTAGCGTGGAAGAGCGTCCAGCGCACTCTCGAATTTGCAACGGCCAGCAGAGAAGATCCGGCCCGCTCCAAAAGGATGGCGCGGTTCTGATTGATCAGCGTCGTTCTTTGAACACGACCGAACTCTGTGCAAGGACTGGATATCGAGTTGCTCTTTGCTTTTGAGATCGACGAACCGCATTGCCGGACGCGACGCAGCTTCGGCAATACCCTCCGCATCCCGATCGTCGTTCTTCTGCGCTTTCACATATAGTCGAACGTACTCTGAGACATCAGCCGAACCTCGTGCCCTTGAGCCACGAAGAGCCGACCAAGGTAGTGAGCGCCGCGACATACTTCCATAGCAATGACACAAGTTGGCGTCTTGCTGTTAAAACTCAATTAGCGTCTGCCGCCGTATCGTTCGACGGACGATGATTGCACCGTGGTCGTCGACACCGACAACGCTGCCGCTATTCTTGCCGATGTCAGCACCCAAAATTGAAATCGTCTGGGTCGGCTCCTCTTCCTTCAATGACGGACCATCCTACTCCATGTCCTCTGAAGGGGGCATCCCATAATCAACACCATTGCGACTAGCGAGTTTGGGAAGAGTGATCTCATCTTGTCAGCAGGAGGTGTACCACGGAGATCGCTGGTACCGGATAAACGCGGCCGCAATAGCAGAAAACGTGGATACGGTCTGTCTACTGTGTCCGGATTACCTTCCGAAGGTGTGGTAGGAGCGCCACGCGATAAGAGAGTAGCTCGACAAAATCTTCGTCGCGATAGGAACTCAGATTGTGGAAAAATGATCCGCACGTCAGGGATCGACGTAATTCAACCGTGAAGAAAGATAAGTCGTTGAGGCTTAGGAACGTGTCTTTTGCTCAGGCCTAGAGGTGGCAAGACGATGGATCGAACCTATTTCACAGGTGTCTCGCGGCCGCTGGCCACAAGTGAGCCAAACCTTGTGTTGCTTATTGTCGATGATGACATCACCTTCGCGAGAAGGCTTGGCATGGCTTTTCGAGAGCGCGGACTGGCTGTGGAAATATCCACGACCATCGAGGAAGCTGAGGTCGCCATCAGGCTTCGTCAATTCGATATAGTTATCACTGATCTGCGTATCGGAACGGGTAGCGGCCTAGAACTCGTGGAACTAACGAGTGAGATTTCTCCAATAACAAAATTGCTCGTCCTCACTGGATACGGGGATGTTCGGGCAGTGGTGTCGGCGGTCAAACGCGGGGCCACAGAGTTTTTGAGCAAGCCCGCCGATGCCGATGAGATCTTGGAAGTACTAGGCATAAAGATCGAAGGATACAGGTCCGCAGATCAATTCATCAAGTCCGCAGACCTGGTGCGATGGGAACATATCAATACGGTCTTCGACCAGACTGGCCGTAATATATCAGCGACAGCGCGACTGCTCCAGATGCATCGGCGCACGTTGCAAAGATTGCTGGCCCGTGGGCCTCCGGGCAGCTGAATTATCGATCAGTTACGCCATATTTGTTTTTTTGATCTGCCGACAAAATGCGGCGCATCAACTGCGTCCTACTCGAAATCATTTGAAGGCGGGACAGGCTCCCCGCCCCAGGAGCTGTCGCGGGCCGTATAAACGTGCGCAGGGGTTGGCGGCACGTCCGCCGACCCCTTTTTTAATGGAGATGGTGGTTGAAGTATGAGGATGACATGACAGTTTTCCACGATCCGGTCACAAGGTCTGTGATCGTCGTTTTCCGCGGGAAAACGATCATATTGAGAGGGCCGTTTCAAGATGGTCGAAGCGGAATTGCTGCCGGTGAAGAGTTGTGCAAAGAACTCGGATGGCAGTCAAATGAGCGACCTGAAAGCTCGGGATTAACGCAACCCGAATAGTCTATAAAACAAATGCCGAGCCGCTAAGGCGGCCCGGCATCTCTCATCACATTTTCGGCAAAAGAACCTTGTCGATGACGTGAATGACGCCATTCGATTGCTTCACGTCTGCGATCGTCACCGTTGCCGTTCCGCCTGCCTCGTCGGTCAACATGATCTTACCCATGCTTTCCCTGGCTTTCAGAACGCAGCCGCCGACGGTTTTGATATCATGCTCGCCACCATCGTCTTTGATCATCTTGGCAACGGTACTGGCCATTGCGTCGGCCGCAACGACATGGCAGGTGAGGATTTTCGTCAGCTTATCCTTGTTTTCAGGCTTCAAAAGCGTGTCAACGGTGCCTTTTGGAAGTGCTTCGAACGCTTCATTTGTCGGCGCAAACACCGTAAACGGCCCTTTGCCCTCAAGCGTGGAGACGAGACCAGCAGCTTTCACCGCAGCCACGAGCGTAGTATGATCTTTTGAATTGGCGGCATTTTCTACGATGTTCTTGTTTTCATACATGGCCGCACCACCGACACTCGGGTTTGCGGCATATGCACTGAAGCTACCTGTGGCGGTGGCGGCAATGGCAACGGCCGAAACTATCATAAGCTTTCTCATAGTCGTCTCCTCTCAATGCCGGCCTTCTGGCTCGGTACTGATTGTACGAACGACCATGGCGCCGGTTCAAAATTCTCTCCACGATACCGAAGAATTTGGTGCTTCAATGTATCACGAATTCGTAAGAACGCTCGAACGTGGACGATATCCGTCAGATGCCAATCAATGGCTGTATCATCCGCAACAATCTACTTTTGAAGCGCAGCAGCGAGGCATATGCAGTTCTTGCCGGCGTCGACCCTAGGCTGATGCATCAGCGTGTCGTCCGCATCTCGACATCACCGCGCGAAAATGTCGAAACCGCGTCGCTGACGCTGCCTTCAAGGACAAGTGTCAATTCCATGCCGCGGTGCGAATGCTCCGGAACTGGCTGACCAGCAGGTATTTTTAGCAGCCGTACAGTTGTCGTGTTGTCGCCGGTCGGTATCAACATCCGCGCTCCCCCGCGACCGAGTTCGCACAACTTCAGCCCGCCGGCGGCCTCGATGTATCCATTGAGGGGCTTGGGATAGGTTTTATCCTGTCGAGGATTCTTTTTTATAGGCAGGACGTTTTCTATCTCTCCAGCATCGATCCTTGCCTTGAGGCTCTGCCAGCTCTGCGACACGTCAGTTTCATCGGGAAGCTCGCAGTCTATAAAATGGCCGCCGACACTCTCCAGGATGCCGAGCTTTGATCGACAGGCTGGGCAATAGCGAGATGAGTTGCTACAGCTACACTCCAGCGCTCTGTTAGATCGTGCCCCACCGAGCGGTGTGACTCGGTGGTAGCGCAGCCTCTCGCGAGCGCGCCCCCAATTGCGCTGTAGCGAGTGAGGGGCTGTGCGGGCGGCCATCAGTGTTTTCCGTTAGGGTCGAGTTGTTCAAGACACAACCTGACGGAAAGATCACTGATGACCACTGACATGATGAACGTGCGTTCGCTCGTTGAGAAGAGCGCGGATGCGGATTTGTTGCGCGAGATGATCGGCTTTGCCGCTGAATGGCTGATGGAACTGGAGGCCGGCTCAGCTACGGGTGCAGGTTTCGGAGAAAAGAACCCTATGCGGCTTGCGCAGCGCAATGGCTATCGTGACCGCGATTGGGAGACGCGAGCTGGTGCGGTCAGGCTTCGCATTCCGAAGCTGCGCGAAGGTACTTTCCGAGCTTCCTCGAACCGCGCGGCATGGCGGAGAAAGCTCTGACGGCTGTTATCCAAGAGGCGTACATTTAAGGAATATCGACACGGTCGGTCGATGATCTGGTCAAAGCCATGGGGATGAGCGGCATCTCCAAAAGCCATGTGAGCCGGTTTCGCGCCAGCGAGAGATGGTGGAAGCGGATTATGGCGGCCTTTGTGTTCGCAGTTTTTGTGTTCACGCGCGGACATACATTGGCATGCCGCTGCACCTCTGGAACGAAACTGGCAAGCCTGACCGCTTTCATCGTGCTTCGATACGCGAGCATCGATCGTGACTGACTGTTTTACGGCTCGATCGCGTTCGTTAAGTGGCGCCAACGTGTTGAGTATCTTGGCGGGCAGTGACAGGTCGTTTTGATTGCAACGGTAGATACTTCAGCAAAACCACGAGGGCTGTTCAAGAATCGATCGGAACCCTCTCAATATTTGAGGCGTGAGTTCGACACGTCAATACGGTGCCGGACCGGCAGCGTAAGCAGCCAGGTCAAGGCGGTAGTGGATCGGCACGTGTGCATCAATTGCCGACGGCGCTTACGCCCTTTAGCGCCTTTGCGAGGCTCAATCCGCTCATGTACGCGGCCTCAACGCGTCCAGCGATACACCAGTCGCCGCAAGCCGCAAGCTGTGTTTGCTTATCCCACAGAAACGGCTCACGAGCGGGAGTTTCGACGTCAGCGTACCGCCACTTGTGGAGGACAGTAGTTTTGGCTTCCGCCAATTCGATCCGCATAAAGCGCTGTAAGCCTATCATCATTTCCGCGTGGACGATATCGACGGGCAAGTCGATATTGGAATCGGCCCAGGCGGAATTGGCGTTGACCACGACCGATGCTGGGCCTGTACGGCCTGGCTTCGTTTGGTTAAAAGCAATCCATCCGATGATGGGATCAGAGACGTGAGCGCCCGAGAAAGGAACGATGGTGTTGGCATCCCGTGTGATCATCAATGTGAAGCATGCGTGCATTCTGACATTATTTATAATCTGATGATGTGCGAACATCGATGGGAGCAGAGCCGCGGTTTGGGCAGCTGGCGCGGTCACGATGATCCAATCGAACGGCCCCTCCAAAACATCCCCGGCGCGGATGTGCCAACGAGCGGGCTCCCCAATAATTTCGTCTACTCTCAGACCCAGCCGGATGTCGAGGCCGGCGGATATCCATTTCGGCAGGGCGGTCATGGAAGGAACCGCGACGTATCGCGTCGAACTGGGAAAGACGCGCCGGACAGGGTTGCCTTCCGCCAACGAAACAACATCGCCCATCCACGGCTTAACGAGACCGATGCTACAAGCCTCATTCACGAGGTTGCCGAACTCCTCATCCCTCACCGTGAAATATTGTGCTCCGTGGTCGAATGCGACATCCCCGATCCGACGCGTTGCCATCCGACCGCCGACGCCTTTGCTTTTTTCAAAAATTGTTACGTCGGCAACTTTCGCAAGCGACTTCGCAACCGTGAGGCCTGCCATGCCTGCCCCGACAATCCCAACTCTCAATTTGGCTGCCACACATAACCTCCACTTTAAATGCCCGCCCTTCCATTTTGCGCTTGTGATCCACGCTGCACCGACAATCTGCGCTATAGCCTGCGCATTTGTCCCTGCGCTATTAGATTTTCAACCAAGCTGCGCTCGGTATCGAACGGATGACCATCCCATCCTTGATGTGAGAAGCCAGCGAGTAAAACCTGATCGTCAGGAGCGGAGATCTCACCAATGACATAGGCGATAGCGAGCAATCCCGAGCTCGCAACCACATAGCTGACAGGCGTGAAAGCCTGAAGCTCCAAATCGACGAGTTCGTGATATCGGCGCGGTATCACCGCGAAGCGTTTGTTTGTTTCACAGCTGGCGAACTGTTCCGTGTAGTCGTCACAGAAGTCGTCGAGCGAAGGGTGTTGGATCGCAAGCAGCGGCTTTAGCTCGACGAATTTCGAAATATCGCGAACGCACCATATCGTTGCGGCTCTTTTGACGGCAGGATTGTTGCGCCAGGTCGTTGACCCGATCATCACTGCCGCTGGGCGACCGGTGTTGCACACGGCAACAATATCGGTTCGAACGCCGCCCTCGCCGACCGACCGGCAGTCATTAAACCTGATGACGAGATCACAGCTATCTATGGCGCTCGCGTCACCGTTCGAAAATGTGCCGTTGCCAACAATCGCGATGGTTTTCGCCATTGATCTCCGCTCCGTAGGACGAAGTGTCTACGACACTCTCACGAAACAGATCAAAAATTTGGTGTCCGCGTCCGCTGGATTTGATCCGGCCACAGACGCTGATCGTACCATCGGTGCAAAAAAACAGATGAGAAGTTACAATGGACGCAATCGTTGGCGAGACCGATTTTCGAGCCACCTCAGAAATGCCGACACGGGAGGAAGCCGAGGCGCGGTGCGGACCTTGATCCGCTGGGCCGGCGACGATCCCTCGAGAGAGGGTCTTATCGATACGCCGAGGCGCGTGGCCAAGGCCTACGGTGAGCTCTTTTCCGGCTACGACACAGCCCCTGCAGACATCCTGGCGAAAACCTTTTCCGACGTTGCGGGATACAGTGACATGGTGATTGTCAAGGATATCGAATTCCATTCTCATTGCGAGCATCACATGGTGCCCTTTCACGGCGTTGCCCACATTGCCTATTTCCCGGATGGCGGCGTGCTTGGACTGTCAAAAATGGCTCGCCTTGTCGATCTCTCGCACGCCGGCTGCAGACGCAAGAAACGATGACATCTCAGATTGCCAAGGCGCTGGACGAAAGTCTGCTGCCCAGAGGCGTGGCTGTCATGGTCGAAGCCGAGCACATGTGCATGGCGATGCGCGGCGTTCGAAAACAGGGTGCTAGAACCATAACGACTACGTTTACCGGGCAATTCGAAAGTTCGGTAGCGGACCAGTCGCGCTTTATGCTGCTCGTCCGCGGCTGAGCTACTGTCCCGATTCTTACCATGAACAGGAGCATCGCATGGCCGACACATTGATGAAATCTCTCGATGCGGGATACTCGGCTCTTGTTATCGGGGCAACCGGCGGCATCGGGTCGGCGATTTCGGGCTGCCTCGCATCGGACCGAAACTGTTCAAAACTTGTTCAACTTTCGCGAAGCATTGACGGAATAAACATCACGAACGAGGAGACGATCCGCCTTGCGGCGGATGGATTGAAGTCAACGGCTTTCGACATGATCATCTGTGCCACCGGTGCACTGACAATCAATGGCATAGGCCCCGAGAAGTCTATCCGGCAAGTGTCGCAACAAGCCATGCTCGACCAGTTCGCCGTCAATGCCGTCGGACCCGCACTGATACTGAAATACTTCGTACCGCTGCTTGCCAGGAAAAAGCGAGTGATCTTCGCGTTCCTGTCGGCGCGTGTTGGTTCGATTGGCGACAATCGGCTCGGTGGATGGATTTCCTATCGATCGTCGAAAGCGGCGCTCAACCAGATCGTTCACACTGCCGCAATCGAGGTCACCAGGATAAATCAGGAATCGGTCGTCGTTGCAGTTCATCCGGGCAGTGTCATGACATCCTTGTCGGATCCGTTCTCCGCCGGCCATGAGAGATCAGAGCCAGAAAGCGCGGCTTCTGCAATACTCCAGGTGCTCGACAGTCTTCAGCCCGTCAACAGCGGCGGATTCTTCGCTTATGACGGCAAACCAATCGCATGGTAACGCTAAGTGACATCAGGAAGCATGGTTCGGATCTAGCATCCGAGAATTGGGGCGACTTTGGCTCGGCTTCGTAGCGATGCGGCAATTGGCGGTGCGATCGGGTTTGGGCAGCTGTTGGTGACCCCGAAACTATCTACGAGGGACAATCAGCCTTGATACAGACTGAGTGAAAAAAGCCAGTCAATGGATGGCATGTACAACCACATCCTGACTGGATTTTCGTGCGCGAGACCAGCGTCGATGAAGTGTTCTGGAATGAGAAAACTAGATGAGGTATTAACGCCCCATGGTCGGTTGTTCGAACGGCTATATAGATGCCCGAAAAATTTACGACAATACTTTGACCACGGTATTCGTTATCGCGTTTAACGGCGATGGGGAACTTCTATGTATACGCCGCGCGCGCGCTCCGGGCGTAGGTCTGTTGGGACTTCCAGGCGGATACCAGATGCGCGGAGAAACATGGCAGGAAGCCGGAGGAAGGGAAGTGCTTGAAGAGACCGGCTGTGTTATCGAAGCGACAGGTTTGCGACTAATATCACTTTCCACTGATCGATATCACAACAACCTGATCATTGCTCGCACCGATGAGCCTGCAGAAATCACGACCTCGCATGATGATGAAAGCTTGGCCGTTCTGTTCCTGCGCTCGGCTGGCGCACGACAGGAATGGGCACACCCAGACCTTTACGACGCAGCGGCGTCATCCTTGGTGGCAATCGAGACCCCTTGAGGCCAGGATCCAGCCCCGTGCCCAACTCATGCATTCTTCGTGATCAAGTACGGACCGAACGACGGTAGACCGCATACAACCGCAATAGCTCCATAGGAAAAATAAGAGGAACAAATGCTAAAAGTTGCACCGAATGCGCTCCCGGATGAAAATGGGTTCTTTGGCAATTTTGGGGGTCGGTTCGTTTCGGAGACACTGATGCCTTTGCTTCTTTCCGTCACTGAGGAGTGGCAGGCAGCCAAAACGAGTCAAGACTTCTGGGACGAGCTGGAGGACCTGTCGCGACATTATGTTGGCAGACCGAGCCCGCTCTACTTTGCCGAAAGATTGACCGAGCGGCTACAAGGCGCGCGCATTTACCTGAAACGCGATGAACTGAACCACACTGGCTCTCATAAAATAAATAACTGCCTCGGCCAGATTCTCATTGCACTGCGCATGGGCAAAAAGCGCATTATTGCCGAGACGGGCGCTGGTCAGCACGGCGTGGCCACGGCAACGATGGCAGCACGTTTCGGCCTTGAGTGCATCATATACATGGGTGCGACAGATATCGCCCGTCAGGCGCCAAACGTCTTCCGCATGAAGCTCTTAGGCGCTGAGGTTCGCGCCGTCACCTCAGGCAATGGCACGTTGAAGGATGCCATGAACGAAGCCTTACGGGATTGGGTGTCAAACATCGAGGACACCTACTATCTGATCGGAACTGCAGCCGGCCCTCACCCCTACCCCGAGATGGTCAGGACCTTGCAATCCGTGATTGGTAGGGAAACCCGAAAGCAGATCCTGGAGTACGAAGGGCGGCTGCCCGATCTGCTGGTCGCAGCCGTCGGTGGCGGCTCGAACGCAATCGGCTTGTTCTACCCTTTTCTGGGAGATAGCGGCGTTTCCCTGCGCGGCGTAGAACCGGCGGGCAAAGGGCTCGATACGAGGGAACATTGTGCATCCCTGACGAAAGGCTCGCCCGGAGTTCTCCACGGCAATCGCACCTATCTTCTGCAGGATGGCGACGGACAGATCATGGAGGGTCATTCGATCTCCGGCGGCCTTGATTATCCAGGTGTCGGGCCTGAGCATTCGTGGCTCAGGGACGAGGGCCGCGTGACCTACGCATCAGCGACTGATGTCGAAGCACTTGAGGCGTTTCAACTCCTGTCGACGGTGGAAGGCATCATTCCTGCGCTGGAGCCAGCGCATGCCATTGCTGAAGTCATGAAGATAGCACCGACCATGGACCGCGATGCCTTGATGATCGTCAATCTCTGCGGCCGCGGCGATAAGGACATCTTTACGGTATCAACGCTTTTGACGCTTGAGTAGGTTGGCAAGCGGAGTGCCGGGCGTCTTCCCATCAGGCGTACTGAACAGGCCGTGAACAGCCTAGAAATCGGATTACAGACCGCGAATTTCGGTTTACCGACAGGGTTCGCCATGCAGAGATCGCGGCCTCCAGGATCGATGAACCGCAAAACCGGTCCAAGGAACAGCATGACGATGTTGAAGCCTACCACCCAGATGAACATGGTCTCAAGTTTCCGGGTCAGCGGTTGATGCCGGGCTCGAGGTGGCGTGTCGCGGCGTGCCCTATATTCGCAAAGATCCAGAAACACCGGCACCCTCCATATCGAAGCCTTGACATCTTACGGTGAAATCTGTCCGTCAGCCAAGGACAGTTGGTCGCCCCCCCAAACAGCGGCCACGGCCCTGCCGAGACGTGCTGGTCTGCCCTTAAGTCCGAAAAGAAAAGCGAAGTCAGGCCTAGCCTAAAAGCAACTTTTGCGTCGAAATGCACTCATGACGAAGGCTGCGGTCGCCACAGAAATAGGACAAGCGGTGATGCCGAAGATGATCAAGAAATCGGAATTGCCAACCAAAACCTGCGCAACCTGCGGATTGCCCTTCGCGTGGAGACGAAAGTGGGCGAAAAACTGGAACGATGTCAAATTCTGTTCTGACCGCTGCCGTCAGGACAAAAACATGCCGAAGGGCAACTAATCAATCCAGACGTCAGCTCACCAAGACGCTCTTCAAAGCCGCAATGCTATCGAGAATCAGTCCTAAACTTCACAGCATGCGGGCTCAAAGAGCTATGCCCCTTCCGAATGCCGGACCTAAATGTTTGATCCGCACTCTAAGTTTCTACGTATTTAGAGCATCTCAGTTGCTGGGAACTCAATTGGATTGCCGGATCTCAAAATTGGATCGAAATGCGTTCCCTCTCACACGCGAGGCGGCACTCAGCCGAATGGAAGGGTTTTTGCCCCTGGCCGGTGAGGCATACGCGCGCAAGCGCAACGTCGATCTCGGCGCGAACAGCCATGTGCATGTCTCGCGCCTATCGGCGGCACTGCGGCGTCGACTGATCAGTGAAGAGGAGTTGCTTGCCGCGGTCGTGGCGGAGCATGGCCCGGATGTCGCCGAAAAGTTTATTAGCGAGGTGTTTTGGCGCACCTACTGGAAAGGCTGGCTTGAGCAACGACCAGGCGTTTGGGCTGGTTACAAAGAGGCAGTCGAGCGCGGGAAGCAACGACTTGAAGGCGATAGGGGTTTGGCAAGCCGCTACACCGATGCCTGCGACGGGCGCACGGGGATCGACTGCTTTGATGCGTGGTCGCAAGAGTTGCAAGCCACAGAATATCTCCACAACTGGGCGCGAATGCAGTTTGCCTCGATCTGGATTTTCACCCTCGGTTTGCCGTGGGAGCTTGGAGCTGACTTCATGCTGGAGCGTCTGGTCGACGGCGATCAGGCCTCCTATACGCTGTCATGGCGCTGGGTCGCGGGACTGCATACGAGTGCCAAACCTTACCTCGCGAATGCCGAACGCGTACAAGCGACGACCGGCGGCCGGTTCGCGCCCATTGGTCTCGCAACTCGTGCCCTTATTCCACTTGACAATGTTTCCATCCCCGATGCTTCGCCGCCGAGACTGTTTGCCTTACCGGACCCTTCTTGCCCGACGACCCTGTTGCTGACCGTCGTGTCGTTGGAAACCTTGGCGGGAATCAATGCCCTGGATATTCAAGAGATTGCAGTGATGCCAGGGGAAACCGACGCGGACCGGTTGTCACTAGGCGACGCCCTGGTGCGAGCACGACTTCGTTGGCCCAATGCCGCGGTGATAGACTGGGTTGATATAACATCCTGGTCTGACGTTAAGGCATCAGGAAGGGTGCAAATCGTCACCGGCTTTGCTGCGGTGGGGCCAACAGCGGATCGGCTTGAGAAGCTAAAAACAGAATTGGCAGCGCAAGGTATAGCTCTTGCCGAGCACCTGCGGGATTGGGATCGGCGCACCTGGCCACACTATCGAAAGGGTTTCTTTCACCTTCGGGAAAAGATTCCAAGCCTTCTCAATCGGAGGGGTCGCCGAGTATGACCGAACGCGTGACCGTCTGGTTTGATAGCAACTGCCCGCTGTGCCGCCGCGAAATCGCTTTGATACGACGTCTCGATCGCCGTGGAGCGATCCGTTTCCTCGATGCCTGTGACCCTGCGACCGCATGCCCCTTAAACCGAGCAGACATTTTGGCTCGGTTCCATGCGGAGGAGGCCGGCACGCTGTTGTCGGGTGCTGCAGCTTTTGCTGCAATGTGGCGCGCCATTCCGGCGCTACGCCCGCTTGGCCTGATCGCCGGTTGGCCCCCCGTCACGCCGCTGTTCGAAACAGCCTATCTCGGTTTCCTCCGTCACCGGCCCCGTCTTCAGAGGATGCTTCAATGAACGACCGTACCCGTCCCGTCCCGCAGGGCCGGCTCACTCGGCTCGCTGGCCTTGGAAAACTTGCCGGTGGTATTGCCGCTGGCGTCCTTGGCGAAGGCCTGGAAAGACTGGCACGGGGAGACCGGCCGCATTTGTCGGACTTGCTTTTGACCCCAACAAATGCCCGCAGGGTGACCGATCAGCTCTCAAGGATGCGCGGGGCCGCCATGAAACTCGGGCAGATGCTGTCGCTCGATGCCGGCGACCTGTTACCTGCTGAGTTAACCGTGATACTTTCCCAGTTGCGGGACGCGGCCCATATGATGCCATCAAGCCAGTTGCAGAAGACGCTGAATTCGGCTTGGGGTGCCGACTGGAGGCGACATTTCGCCGAATTCGATATCACACCCGTTGCCGCGGCATCGATCGGTCAAGTCCATCGCGGCGTTCTCACGTCTGGGCGGCAGGTCGCGGTCAAAGTCCAATATCCAGGAGTTTCGGCTAGTATCGACGCCGATATCGACAATGTCGCCACGCTACTACGGATGTCAGGCCTGCTTCCACGAGGTCTCGATGTGGCCCCGCTTTTGGCTGAGGCAAAGCGTCAGCTCCACGACGAGGCGGATTATCTGCGCGAAGCAGAGCAAATGGGTCGTTTTGGGCATTTGCTGGCGGGAGATAGCCGTTTTGTCGTTCCCGAACCCATCGAAGCCCTGCTTCGCCCGACGATCCTGCCGATGGATTTTCTGGTGAGCGTTCCGATCGAGACGTTGGTAAGCGCCCCAGCCACCGAAGGAAGAGGTGCAACGGAAGCTCTTTTTGATCTCGTATTGAAAGAGTTGTTCGAATTCGGTCTGATGCAGACGGATCCGAACTTTGCCAATTATAGATGGCAACCAGACAGCGGACGGATTGTGCTTCTCGATTTCGGAGCAACACGGCAAGTACCAGCTCAAACCGTCGAACACTATCGTGGCCTTCTGCGTGCCGGGTTGGCGGGAGATAGGAAAGCTGTCCGAGAAGCGCTTGTTTCGATGGGCTTTGTCTCAAAGGCGCAGGCTTCCAGGCACGCCCCCGCACTCGACGCGGTCATCACAACTGGTCTGCGTCACTTGAACGCAAGCCGTGATGGATTATTTGACTTTGCGGATCGACAGTTTGTCGGAACGGTTCGCGACCAGGCCGCACCTCTCATCGCCGATCGCTCGAGCTGGGGGCTGCCGCCGCCTGACAAACTCTTCATCCAAAGGAAGATCAGCGGCATGGTGCTTCTGCTGACGCGGCTAGAGGCTCGAATGAATATAATGGACCGTCTCGCGGCCTATACTTGATGCATTACGAGCACAGCTGTCGAGCAATGCTGATCGTTCACTTTGGTGCGAAAAACGCGTGGCCGAGCAAAGAGTAAGCCAAACGCCCCTCGCATTGTCTAGCAATCCCCGCTCCACGATTGAATCATCGTAGCACTAGAGAAGATCATGAACCCATCGTCATCGAGACCTTAGCATCCGGCCGTCCCGAACGAGAACCATAGTGATTGCAGATTTGAGGAGTTTGCGTTTGGCAAAACTGATATTGATCCTGGGCGACCAGCTTTGTCCGCAGATTTCGTCGCTGGATGGCGCGAACAAGAATCAGGACGTCGTCCTGATGTGCGAGGTGATGGCCGAGGCGGCCTATGTCGGCCACCACAAGAAGAAGATCGCCTTCATTTTTTCGGCCATGCGCCATTTCGCCGATGAGCTGCGGGAGGCAGGGTTTGCGGTCCGCTATACCAAAATCGACGACGCCGACAACGGGGGCTCTTTCACAAGCGAGCTGAAGCGAGCCATCGAGAGTGTGACGCCGGAAGCGATATGTGTCACCGAACCTGGCGAATGGCGGGTGCTCGAGGAGATGAAGCGGTGGTCAAAAAGCCTTGGCATGCCAGTCGAGATTCGTCCCGACAGCCGCTTTATCTGCTCTCACGAAGAATTCGAGACCTGGGCTGCGGGTCGGAAATCGTTGACGATGGAATTCTTCTATCGCGACATGCGACGCAGGACCGGCCTCTTGATGGAAGGCGAAGCGCCGGTCGGTGGCCGCTGGAATTTCGACGCGGAAAACCGCAAGTCGGCCGAGCCTGACCTATTGCGACCGCGCCATCGCCGTTTTGAAGCCGACGAGATCACGACCGAGGTCCTCGCGACCGTTGCGAAGCTGTTTCCGGACAATTTCGGCAAGCTTGAGCGCTTTGGTTTTGCCGTCACACGGGCGGAAGCAAAAGAGGTTCTGGACGGTTTTATCGCCGATTTCCTGGCCAACTTCGGCGAAACGCAGGACGCGATGTTGCAGGATGATCCATTCCTCAATCACTCGCTCCTGTCCTTCTACATCAATATCGGCTTCCTCGACGCGTTTGCCGTCTGTCGCGCCGCAGAGCGAGCCTATTTCGACGGAGCCGCGCCGCTCAACGCCGTCGAGGGCTTCATACGCCAGATCATCGGCTGGCGCGAATATATGCGAGGCGTCTACTGGCATGCAGGGCCAGGCTACGCAGAGAGCAATTTCTTCGACAACGAAAGTCCCCTACCCTCCTTCTACTGGTCCGGCAAAACCGACATGAACTGCCTGGCGACGGTCATCAACGAGACGATCGAGAATGCCTACGCCCACCATATCCAGCGTTTGATGATCACCGGCAATTTCGCGCTGCTTGCTGGGATCGATCCAAAGGCCGTGCATCGCTGGTATCTCGGAGTTTACGCCGATGCCTATGAATGGGTCGAGCTGCCGAATGTCGTCGGCATGAGCCAGTTTGCCGACGGTGGATTTCTCGGGACTAAGCCCTATGCGGCAAGTGGAAACTACATCAACCGGATGTCCAACTATTGCGGGACCTGCCGCTTCGACCCCAAAAAGCGCATTGGCGAGGATGCCTGTCCATTCAACGCACTCTATTGGGATTTCCTCGCGCGCCATCGCGGCAAGTTACGGTCAAACCGCCGGCTGGCGCAGCCCTATGCCACCTGGGACCGGATGGATAGGGCGGTTCAGAACGAGCTACGGCAACAAGCCAGAATATTCCTGGCCAATCTCAAGTAAAATTGCCATCCACTTATAATGGAATAACGCAATGACCGCACACCCGACGCCATCCGCCGCAGCCTGACAGAATCTTCGAAAGCAACCATCGCTGCTACGGCTATCGCAGACTGCAGGCGTCACTGGCAAGGCAGAGCGTGACAATCTCGGAAAAGGTTGTGCAGCGATTGATGAAACAGGAGAGTTTGGTCGTCGCCAGACCGCGGCGACTGCGTTTTGGCTCGCATATGGAAGAAGTTAGTCCTGCGCCGGAGAACCTGATCAACCGGGAAAAACGGAACTGTTTTATCCTGGCGACTGGAGAACCATCACGATCGAGCAGTTTGTCCGCGAGGTTGATGCCTACATCCGATGGTACAATGAAAAGTGCATCAAATTATCATTGGGATCACTCAGTCCCATCTATCGCAGATAGTCTTGGCCTCAGCGTCTAGATCAGTCCAAGTTTTTATCCGCATCCCCACCGGAGATGCCCTGCATGTAAGCCTCCCTGATAACAGCCGTCAGCGCCTTCCCGGCCATGCACGACAGAGCGCGACATGGTGATCGGATAAAACAGCACCCAGGACACCAGCTCATAGAGCAGCTGTTCGAGCGACTTCGGCGGTTTCATGAAGTCCAAATTTTCTCCCCCTTTGCTTTCTGCCCTAACGTCCTTTTCTTATCAGCGACAGGTCGTGACGTCTCGGCTGTCTTTCGTTCGGCGCACGCCATGCACCGAAGCGGCAGCCCCGCAGTCCGCTGCGACAATCTGCCCATAGAGCGGACTTGAAACATAAACATTATACGTTATATTAAACTGTATATTGTATCAGACTACGGAGCCAGCCATGCCTGTCATCAAGATTTGCGAGAAGCTCTCGGTCTCGCCACAGCCGAGCGTCGACGATATCAGGTCCCTGCGTGACCAGGGATTTGCGACGCTTATCAACAACCGTCCTGACGCCGAGGACGCCGCCCAGCCGGGAACGGAGGCCGAACGCCAGGCGGCCGAACATTGCGGCCTCTCCTATTTCTTCGTTCCCGTCACGCTCGGCACCATTACCGAAGCGGACGTGCGATCGTTCCAGAAGGCGCTCGACGCGTCCGACGGCCGGGTGTTCGCCCATTGCAAGTCCGGCACGAGATCCCTCAGCCTGTATCTGATCGGCGAGGTTCTGCACGGGCGGATGGCTGCCGAAGACGTCATCGAGTTCGGCCGTGCCCACGGCTTCGACACGAGCGCCGCCGCGGCCTGGCTCAAGCAGCACGCGGCACGCCGCCCGCAAGTGAAGGGCTTCTTCGACAAGCGCACCTGGAGCGTCCAGTATGTCGTGTCCGATCCCGATACCGGCAAGTGCGCCATCATCGATCCGGTGCTGGATTTCGACGAAAAGGCCGGAGCCACAGCGACCATCAATGCCGACGCGATCCTCGACTATATCAGGGAGAATGATCTGACGGTCGAGTGGATCCTCGACACCCACCCGCATGCCGACCATTTCTCCGCGGCCCAGTATCTGAAGGAGCAGACCGGTGCCAGAACCGCGATCGGCGAACGCGTCGTGGATGTGCAGCGGCTGTGGAAGGGGATCTACAACTGGCCAGAGCTCGTCACCGACGGCTCGCAATGGGACCGGCTCTTCGCTCACGGCGAGACATTCAAGGTCGGCTGCATAGACGCCAAGGTGATGTTCTCGCCAGGCCATACGCTTGCCTCGATTACCTATGTGGTCGGCGACGCGGCCTTCGTCCATGACACGCTGTTCATGCCCGACAGCGGCACGGCGCGCGCCGACTTTCCGGGTGGCGACGCCCGCATCCTTTGGACGTCGATCCAGGACATCCTCACCCTGCCGGACGAGACCCGCATCTTCACCGGACACGACTACCAGCGAGGCGGCCGTGCTCCGCGCTGGGAGAGCACTGTCGCCGCGCAGAAGAAGTCCAACGGGCATCTTGCTGGCGTGAGCGAAGACCAGTTCGTCGCGCTGCGGACGAAACGTGACAAGACGCTGCCGATGCCGAAGCTGATCCTGCACGCCCTGCAGGTGAATATTCGCGGCGGACGTTTGCCGGAGCCTGAAGCCAATGGCAAGCGCTACCTCAAGTTTCCGCTCGACGCATTGCAGGGAGCCGCATGGGAATGAGTCCCGTATCGAAAGCTGTAGCGAAGGCAGGCCTCTCCCTTGCCGAGATGGCAGGCCGGGCCGGAGAGGTTGCCGATCTCCTGAAGACGTTGTCCCACCAGGCGCGGCTGATGATCGTGTGCACGCTGGTCGAGGGCGAGTTCTCGGTCAGCGAACTCGAGGAAAAACTCGACTTCCATCAGCCGCATCTTTCTCAATATCTGACGGTGCTGCGGAACTCGGGCATTGTCGAAACCCGGCGGGAGGGAAAGCAGATATTCTACCGCCTGACGGAAGAGAAGGCGGCCCGGCTCGTCGGCGCCCTCTACGATATCTTCTGTGCGGAGGAAGAGACATGACCCCCTATCTCCAGTCTTTGGCAGGCGGCATGCTGATTGGCGCATCCGCGGCCATGCTCCTGCTTTTGAACGGCCGGATTGCCGGCATTAGCGGCATCGTCGGGCGTCTGGCGCAAGGCGTCGGACTGACTACCAATCTCGCCTTCGTGCTTGGCCTCCTGATCGGGCCGTTGGCGTACCTGCTGGCATTCGGCGGGTGGCCGATCGTCGAGATCACCGCAACCTGGCCGCTGATCATCGTTGCCGGGCTGCTCGTTGGCTTCGGCTCGCGCATGGGCTCTGGTTGCACCAGCGGGCACGGCGTTCTCGGGCTTGCCCGCCTGTCGCCGAGATCCATGGTGGCCGTCGCCACATTCCTGTCGGCCGGCGTGATGGCCGTCGCAGTTCTTCGAGGACTTGGATTATGAGCAGAAACAGCTACCAATTCGGCGCCGCCGTTGCCTCAGGCATCGTCTTCGGCATCGGCTTGTCGCTCTCCGGCATGCTGAACCCTGTTCGAGTCCAGGGCTTCCTCGACGTCTTCGGCAACTGGGATCCAAGTCTTGCCTTCGTCCTCGGCGGCGCCGTCGCCGTCGCCTTCGTCGGCGTGCAGGTGATGAAGCGGATGCGGCACCCGGCCTTCGACGACAGCTTCCATTTGCCCACGAACCGAAAGATCGACGCGCCGCTTGTCATTGGTTCGGCGCTCTTCGGTCTCGGCTGGGGGATTGGCGGCTTGTGCCCCGGTCCTGCTGTCGCCTCCCTGTCGGTTGGCATCCCCCAGACGGTCCTTTTCGTCTTGGCCATGCTGATCGGCATGACCCTTTACGACCGGGTCTGGAGCACAAGGACATGACTGGTTCCGTCTTTGCGGCCGTCGGTTCCGGCGGGATCGTCGGCTTCATGCTCGGCCTTCTAGGCGGTGGCGGGTCGATCCTGGCGACCCCGCTCCTCCTCTACGTCGTCGGCGTCGTCCAGCCGCATGTCGCGATCGGGACCGGCGCGCTGGCGGTCTCGGTGAACGCCTTCGCCAACTTCGCGAGCCACGCCATCAAGGGGCACGTCTGGTGGCGGTGCGCAGCCGTCTTCTCCGCGCTAGGCGTCCTCGGCGCGCTTGCCGGCTCCAGCCTCGGAAAGGCGATGGACGGAGACCGGCTGATCTTCCTGTTCGGCATACTGATGGTCGTGGTCGGCGCTCTTATGCTCAAGCCCAGGAAGCCGACACCAGTCGAAAATCGGCCGGTCGATCTCAGGATGTGCCTTGTCACTGCGGCCGTGGCGCTTGCCGCGGAGCGGCTTCCGGCTTCTTCGGGATCGGCGGGGGGTTCCTGATCGTCCCAGGTCTGATGCTTGCCACCGGCATGCCGATGATTAACGCGATCGGCACGTCGCTCCTCTCAGTCGGCGCGTTCGGCCTGGCAACCGCGCTGAACTATGCAGCGTCCGGGCTGGTGGACTGGTGGCTAGCAGCCGAGTTCATCGGTGGAGGCGTTGTTGGCGGCCTGCTTGGCATGATGGTCGCGACGCGGCTGAGCGCCTACAAGAACGTCCTCAACCGCTTGTTCGGGGCGCTCATATTCATCGTCGCCGGCTATATCTTCTACCGGAGCGGGGGCGCCACGTCCTCTTGAGGTCAGCCCTGCCAGGCGCCGGGTATGGTTGGCCTGAACATTCATCACCCAACGTTGTGATCTAATGGACCGAGATGTGAAGTCACGATGTCGTTTCCGGAACAGAGGTGGCGGCATCAAGTTTGAGGTCATCAACAATGAAGTCATCATGACCTTCCTTGGTCTCGAAGCCGAAATGCTGGGCGCGGCTGCAGTTCGCGTTCACCAATGTTGAAACGCTCGACCAGCTGCCTTGCGATCTCCGGCCCTGTCAGCCCATCGGCGAGGCGCACGTCCAGAATGGCGATATCGGCCTCGGGAGCCAACTCCAGAGATCGGGATCCCTCAGATCGCGCAAGTCCTGCTCCGTGGTCTCCGCCATGCCGATGGAGGCCATGGCCGATGCGACCGTAACCGTGCCCACGACCGTGGCTATTCCAAACGCAGCGCTTGCGAGGCCGTGGATGTTCGCCCGCCGCAACTCGGCGGCGGCGGTCCAATCGGGTCAGGCGGCACGGGCAGTTGCCGGGCCGCCAACCGGGCTCGATCAATTGATGACATGGATCACCTTGCGGGCCGAAGGTTCGATAATAACCCGCTCGTTGTTGACGATCGCGTAGCCATATCTCGGGTTCTCGGGAACCGGCGTGACCACGACAGTCTCTGGCAAGGCATGACCGACGACGACCTTTTCCTGCACGACGACAGGCGCTGCCGGAGCCGGCGCTTCGCGAACATAAGTAACAACCTTTGCCGGCGGCGGCAGCGCCGGACAAACGGCTGTAATTGCTGCAGGCTCCGATGGCGCAGCCACGTAGGTGGCGCTGGAAGTAATGATGGCGAAAAAGAAATGTACTTATAGTGATTGATCGCAACTCCATTACGAGGTCACGTTCCAACTGCCAGAAGTGCGGTGGTACGCTCAAAGAGCTCCTGCGCCGCCTGTGGCTTCCCAAAGAGATAGCCTTGCCCCGTTTCGCATCCGAGCCATTGCAGGGTTTCGACTTCAGACTTGCCCTCGATCCCCTCCGCGACGACGGCGAGCTTCAGCCCATGCGCCAGCGAAACAACAGCTTTGACAATTTCCAGAGCACCACCATCGGCGTTCATGACCCGAACGAAAGACTGGTCGATTTTCAGCTTATCCAAAGGAAGCGAAGCCAGGTAACTCATTGACGAGTAGCCCGTGCCGAAATCGTCAAGTGCTATGGAAATTCCCACACCTCTCAATCTGCGCATTTTCTCGATAGTTGGTCCGCCTTGCTCCAAAAATGTGGACTCGGTCAACTCGAGGCAGAGACGCGACGCGGCCAAACCGGAAGCGGCTATTGCTTCCTGAACACTCGCCTCAACGTCGGACCTTGCGAACTGAATAGGAGACACGTTGACTGCCACCGAGATGTCGCCTGGCCAATTGGCTGCCTCTGTGCATGCTTCCATCAGTGTCCAGCGCCCCATTTCGCATATAAGCCCGGTGGACTCCGCGATCGGGATGAATTCGAGAGGCGAGATAAGACCGAATTCCGGATGCTGCCACCTGATAAGAGCCTCAGCGCCGATCAGCCGGCCACTGGCGAGTTCGATTTGTGGCTGGTACAGCAAGAAGAATTGGCTTTGTACGAGCGCCTCTCGCATGTCAGCTTCCAGACGCCGCGCTCGCGCTTGGCGAACGGCCGAAGCGGGATCATATTGCGCCCACTGGCGGCCAGGCACAGAGCGTACCAAATCCAGTGCGGACTCGGCCTCCCTGACGCGGCTTTCAGCACTGGCATCGGCGTTCTGCGCAATACCAACCCGAATACCGACAGGTACCGAGGTGAACCCGACGGCGATTGGATCCGTAAACAGATCAAGAAGCCTAGAAGCGACACGTTCCGCCTCTTGAAGGTCCGGGGAACTCAAAGCGACTGCGAAAATATCTCCTGCCAATCTGGCAATGAGGATCTCGCCCAACTCTGAACGCAGGTGGGTGGCTATAGCCCTCAGCACGTCGTCGCCGGTATCCCGACCGAGGGTCGCGCAGACGCCAGAAAATCGCTCGACGTCAAGCACCGCGATTTGGCGGGCCTCCTTGGACACATCAAGGCGGGCTGCGAACTCGCGACGATTGAGAAGCCCAGTGAGCTCATCGTGTTCGGCTAGGTATCGCAGCCGTTCATGATATAGTCGACGAGCTGTCACGTCTCTTAAAATGAGGCAGCCAGCAAAACCGTCATCATGTTGAGTAGCGTCAGTTCGCTCGTTCGGTGAGATCGTTGTGACGACCTCGAGATGAACGGTCCTCGCACCGACCTGCGTCGAGAACTCCATGGTCGTCGAATGAATTTTCGAAGGGTCGGCGCAATGTTTCGCGATGAGCACCTGCACGGCTTCGACAACTGTAGGATCGGCATGGTTGAAAAGATCGTTACCGACCTTTGTATTGAATAGCTGCTTGGCAGACTGGCTCGCTTCGATAATTTTGAGACGACCGTCGAACGCAATGACACCGTCGGAACTGTCTTGAATGATCCGTTCCATCAACCGGCGGGTATTTTTCCTCTCGACGTTTGCGACGACAAGGAGCATTTGCCCGAAATCAAGCCGTTCATTGAGAAACATCAGAAAAGAAAGCGACAGGATCAACCACGGGACGGCGGTTCCAATGATGAAACCGAACTCCTTCTGAAGAAGAAACGCGACGATTTCGATCAGCAACCCCAAAGATCCCGTAAGAATTGCCAAGCTTGCGATGCCGATCGAGCGCCAGGTCAGAGCGACCACAATCAGCACCGCGGAAAAAAACAACTCAAGGGGTAGTTGGTTGAAGGTGCGAAGGTCCCTATTCTGCAACAAGGTTTCGGCTGCAAGAACATGGATCATTGGACCAGCCAACACGCTATAAATTGGAACGGGGAAGATGTCCTTCAGTTCAGTGGCCGAGGCTCCAACAACAATCGATCTCCCTCTCAGCGCATCGGCGCCCACATGACCGTTGAGCACGTCAGACAAAGAGAACGTCGGAACGGTATCCGGACGTATTGAAAAATCAATCAAAGACGTCCCGGTATGCCTGTCTGATTTCGCCAAAGAAGCCGCAGCGGATTGCGTGGAGACGGCATCAGATTCCTCTCCAAGCGAGAAGCGACGAACATTGCCATCCAGATCCAATGCAACATTTGCGAACACTGGCCATGACTTCTCGGCCAGCAAGCCAATCGGCTTGGTGATAGTGGTTTTAAAACCCTTAGCTGTGACTTGCTGGCGAAAAATTGGGAGAAGGACACTTCCACCAGCTCGGTCGAGACCTGCGGCAAGCTTATCATCCTCAGACTTCTGTGAAGGTGTGCTGAAGTCGACGTCGATGAAAATGTCACCAGCACCAGCAGCGGAAATCCGGTCGATCAGCTCGGCGTATACGCCACGTGGCCAAGGCCAGATACCTATAGCGTCCAAGCTCTTTTTATCGATGGCTATGAACGCGAGCGTCCCGGTGGCACTGCGGGGAGCCATTTGAAATCGCTTCGCGACGAAGTTGTCGTTCCAATTCTGCACCACAAACATACCGGGCGCGACCAACGGCAATGCTATCATGCTGGCAATTAGGGCAAGTCGAAGAACAACAGACCCAGATCTACCGCCTAGCGACCTCCAGAGAGCCTTGGATTTGGCAATCACTTGTTGTTGCCCCTGCCGCCGTTACCATTTCCACTGTTTCCGTTTCCGGTTGCCCCCCCATTACCATTGCCGTTCCCGTTATTTCCGTTTCCATTTCCACCACCACTGTTGCCGTTACCACCGTTACCATTGCCGCCGCCGCTGCCGTTCCCGCCTGCGCCACCGTTGCCGTTTCCATTCCCGTTATTTCCTTCGCCGTTTCCACCACCGTTGTGGCCGCTGTTGCCATTTCCACTGGTGTTGCCGCCGGAACCGCCAGCGTTTCCATTACTGCTACCTTCTCCACTTGCGTTGCTGCTTTTGCTATCAGACGCTCCTTTACCTGCGGAAGCGCGGCCGGCGGTTACCGGTCCTCCGCTCGGCTTCACTTGCCCGATTGCAGGAATGCGCGCAGCCGAACGCGGAACACTAATAATGGATGGTTCTACTTGGCCCGACACTGTCATTCCTTGCTTGCGATCAACAGCCGCTTTCTGACGGGGACCGATGTTGGACCGCTGTCCGCTCGCAAATGAGGTAACTTCAACCAGTCCCCGATCCACTGAAACGGATGCCTTGGTCCTGCCGACCGTCACGTGAAAGATGGTCCCCTTCACGACGGCGGCGAGAAACGGCGTCTGAACAGTCGTATGAGGCTGGCTTCTCCTTTCGATCTCGAGGTCAATCGAACCAACCTGCTGAAGGATCTCAGTCTTGCGGGCGAAGAAGCCAGACGTTGTGATGGAAGCGAGTGTGTCTGGTTGCAATGAGATTGCTTCGACGCCTCGCGTAAGCTGCAGTCGCCCGCGAGGCCCAGTCGATAGCCATGCCTTGTTTGGAACTACATCTCCAACATGGACGTCGGACCAGGTCGATTGATCGACCGTTACCTTAACCTGACTTGTGGTCTTAACGACAACCCAGTCATCGCTGGCAGCCTGGGCTGGACCGGAAAAGAAAACAACCACCAGAAAAACCCAACGAAAAACAAACGACATGCACTGCCCCCTAGACTGATAATGGTATAAGGGCACGCTTCAGTTAAGAATGATTATAGAGAAGCAGCAATAGCCCTCGTCCGCTGGCGTACAGAACCGGTCGCTACCGCAACCGTGGCGGCGTTGACCTACAACCGTTGCCAGGCGAGAAACTTATAGTCGTGCACCTTGAAATCGACTGCATTTGAGTTAGTTGCCTCGCAATCTTGGGGGCACGTTTGACGATTGATGAATTGATTGACCTACAGGAGGTGGGTGGGAGAGCTCGGTTGTTAGGCCTACCCATGCATGACAATCCCTATGTTCGTCCACAGCAGCTAGCTAAGTCAGATCCCGATTTGGTTGGAGACCGCGCGATCAGGCACGATGCTTGGAAGTTCGGTTGGGAAGTGGAAGATGCAGCCTTAAGGATACACATCTCACGTCGTTTCAACGAGGATGCCGACGATTACGCCGATGCGCATTCGTTTCGGGCCAGGAAAGGGGCAGCGCTTGCATTTGCATGCAGCAACGCCTTCCCCCCAGGTCACGCGCTTTGCGGCGGGCTTCTCCGAGACCTTTCACGGCGAGCTCTGGCGGATCTATTCGCTGTCGATCCCAAATAAACGGTCACGATTGAGGTCACCGAAAAGATCGATCTCAGACAAGGTCTTGTCGAGAATATCCCCCTCAATCTCGCCTTTCCGCCTCTCGTTCTCTTGCCAGTCATCGCCATCATCATCTGGGCTTGCGATCAAAAACGGCCTTGGAAGTATCAGGGGACTGGTTTCGCAGATCAGGACAAAGACGTCGGACGATCTATCGATTATCGCCACCAGGACGTTGCTGCGGGATCTCACCCCGCTTGTGCACCCACTCAACAATCTCCTGCGCAAGCTCGGCCGCTCGCTGACCATGGAGCGGCGTTTCTCCGATCTTGCCGCCCATCAGCTCCGTAGGCCACAGGCCGGCATCAAGCTGCTGCTGCAGCATCGTCGCTCCATAAATCGAGGCGCACTGCACCCATCGCATCCGTGAATGTCAGCTCGGTTTTCCTGTCCTATCCGGCGGCATAAAGGCCCATGTTTTGGCCGAGGACGTCGCCCGCCCACAACGTCACGAGACTATAAATAGCGAGGAGCGAAGGTGTCGTGCGAAGGATAGCGTTACCTCTCCACTGGCGCTGCGTCTCCACACCCAGATGAGCGCGTGTCTCTGCGAAGGTCATCTCGATTTGCCAGCGACGGACAAAGTAGGCAATGATTTGGCTTGGCTCGAGATCGGTGTCGGTGCTCATGAGCGCTTGAGGTTCGCGGCGGCCTAATTCGAGATGCGCTTGCCAACATGATTCCTCTCGGCCGTGTGGGCAGACCTGATCAGGTGGCAGCGGCAGCCCTCTTCCTTGCCAGCGACGAGAGCAGTTTCACTGTGTGGAGCAGGCTGGCCAGGTTGTCACTTACTAATGTAGGCTGCCAGTTCATCGGGGGTTGCGTTGGGAAAAATCTGCTTCAAGTATTCCAGGAATGCCGAGACACGGGCGCTGAGCAGTCGCCGCGATGGATAAAGCGCCCATAGAGCGATCTCCGAACCCTCGACATCTCCCCAATGTTGCAAAGTCCCGTCTGCCAGATCGTGGTCTACCAGCGAGATCGGCAGACGTGCAGCGCCAACGCCGGCTCGCACAGCATCCCGAACCATAATGAGGGACGACAGCGAGAGGACCGGTTCGATCCTTATCTTTTCAGGGCCCTTAGACGTCATGAAGTTCCAGGTCTCAGGACTGCTGGATCCACGCACGACGGCCGGGGCCGGTAGTTCGCCGCGAGGGCGGGTAAGATCAGGGCTCGCCACAACGACCAGCCGGTCACGCAGGAAAGCTCGACCGACAAGAGTTTCGTCCGGATCTGGATTAACCCGGATCACCAAGTCATATCCCTCCTCGATCATGTCGACGGGCCGGTCTTCCGCGGTGATCTCCAACCGCACCTCCGGATGTCTTAAGGCAAAGCCCGCGGCAATCTTGCCCATGGCAGTTTGCGACAGAAGAAGCGGCGCACTGATCCGCAATCGGCCGCGCGGCGTCTCAGCGCCCGAAGCAATCGCTGCCGCCGTTTCGTCCACTTCGGTCAGCAGCGCGGCTGTTCGCTCGTAAAGAGCCCGCCCTTCCTCGGTAAGCTTGAGGTTACGCGCGCCACGTTCGAACAAACGTAGTGACAGGGAAGCCTCTAGCTCGGTTACGCGCCGCGACAGGGTCGCCTTAGGCCGGCCGGTGGCCCGCGCAGCTCTCCCGAACCCTCCATGGCGGGCAACCAGGTTAAAGTCAGCAAGAGCAATCAGGTCCATCGTCGTTCCATCTGTGAGACGGCAAGTCTAAAATATCGGACTATCGAGCCATCAGTGAACCATCCATATTCGGCGTGTCAAGCATCCAAACCCGGAGATTCTTCCATGACCGTTCTCGTTACCGGCGCCACCGGTAATATTGGCAGCCAAGTCATCCAGCACCTTGTCAATCACGGCGCTGAAGTTCGCGCCCTCGTCCGCCATCCCTCCAAGGCAAATTTCCCTGCAGGCGTTGACCTCGTGAAAGGTGACTTTCTCGACGTCGACTCGCTGCACAGCGCCTATGACGGAGTTTCCACCCTGTTCTTGCTCAACGCTGTAGCACCGGACGAATTCACCCAGGCTCTGATCGCGCTTAATGTGGCTCGCGCAGCTGGCATTGAACGCATCGTCTATCTGTCGGTCATTCACCCCGATGTTTACGTGAACGTGCCGCACTTTGCCGGCAAGTTCGGCGTCGAGCGGATGATCGAGCAGATGCGCCTTCATGCCACCATCCTACGCCCGGCCTACTTCATCCAAAACGATCTGACGATCAAGGACGTCATCACACGCCACGGCGTCTACCCGATGCCCGTCGGCGACAAGGGACTTGCCATGATTGATGCGCGAGATATCGCGGAGATCGCCGCCCTTGAGCTGTTGCGTCGCGAGCAGGCCGCACAGCCACTCCCGTTCACGCGGCTCAATCTGGTCGGGCCCGCGGCGCTTACCGGAACGGAAATCGCCGCCATCTGGACGGACGTAATTGGCCGTCACATCCAATACGGCGGCGATGATACCGCGGCATTCGAGCAGAACCTCAAGCAGTTCATGCCAGCCTGGATGGCTTACGACATGCGCATGATGGCCGAGCGCTTCCTGACTGACGGAATGCTGCCTGAGGACGGTGATGTCGAGCGCCTGACGACGCTCCTCGGCCGTCCACTCCGTTCTTATCGCGCCTTTGCCTCGGAGACCACGGCCTCTCTCTGAGGAAGGCCGTCCCACATCTCGAACGAGGAACATCATCATGATTTATTCGACCGCAACCGTTACGGTGAACCCCGAAGGCGAAACAAAACTTACCCAGGAGCAGGTCTGGAAGGGCCTGGAGCTGAAGGTGCGCGATGCGCGCCTGTTTCTCCCGCCCGGTCTCTGCACACGCTGCGATGTCGTGGAAACGGCTTACTGAAGCTTGGATTCCACTGCTATCTCGGTTTGCGCGACAACCAGCCTGGCGGCCCGGAAGAGCGGGCCGAGCAGGCGCAGTTCGACAGCGACGAGGGCTGCAGATCGGCGCTGCTGTCGACGCTGAAGCGGGCGCGCGAACTGCTCGCAGAAGGCAAGCTCTGATCACGCACTGGCCTTCAAGCGGATCCTGCGTTATGCAGACTCCGCCCGTGTCGTGAACGAGGCCCGGCAGCACAAGGACGAAACCGCCAAGGTTGCGTCGATGGTGCGTGAAAATGTCATCGCTCAGCTCGCCAACATCCAGCCCCACCCGTCGGTACGGTTCGCCCTCGCAGAAGGGCGCGTCACCCTCCATGGCTGGATTTACGACATCGCGAGCGGGCTTATCGAAGCTTTCGACGGCAGCAGGGGCGCCTTCGTTTCCCTTGCGGACAATCCCGAGGTCCAAGCCATCAAATATCAAGCCAGGCGCGTTGCAACGATGAAGTTTCTAGGGCGGAAACTGTCTCATGCCCTAATTCAACCCATCCATGCCGGCGCCGATCACTCGTCCATCGGGAACGCAAAACCAGCTTTCACTCGATCCATCACGACCATGGTCTTGAACCCCTTGATATCGTGGTTCTCATAGAAGAACCTGCGCGTGAAGGCTTCGTAGTCCTCCATGTCCTTCGCCGTTATCACCAAGATGAAATCGGCATCGCCCGTCACGTAATAGCCGATCATCACTTCTCGGGTGGCGCGGATCGCCGCCTTGAAACGATCAACGATATCGGCCCGTTCGCGCTCAAGCGAGACAAGGACGATCATTGTAATCCCACGACCGGCCGCCTTGGGTGAGACGATCGATACGTCCGCCTCGATCACCCCTTCCTCACGCAATCGCTTCAGACGGCGCTGGCAAGCCGTCGGCGAGAGATTGATGATCTTTGCCAACTCTTCCGAGGTCAAGCGGTTGTTCTTCTGGATGGCATCGAGGAGTGCCCTGTCGGCTCGATCAAGCGTTAGCATGCGGAAATCCTGCGATCAGCACCAATATAAGCATGATTCCTGCATCCGGGCTGACATCAATGCAGGCAATCGATCATGGCGAGAGGTTAGTCTCTTTGTAAACATCTTATTGGAGCTTCGCATGAAAGGCCTTGCCAATACCGCGCTGAAAAACCTGAAACGACCCGATCTGATCGAACGCCGGGCCTTTCTGAACGGCGCGTGGGCTGCGCGTGGAAAGACCCTGTACGTCATTGATCCGGCAACCGGTGAGCAGTTCGCAGAAGTCGCGGCTTGCTCGCTCGAAGATGCCGATGCCGCCGTCGATGCTGCGAGAAACGCCTTTGTCGACTGGCGTGACAAACTCCCCGTTGCACGCGGTCGGATCCTACGCACGTGGGGCGGGCTGATGCGCGACAACGCCCAGGATCTCGCCATCATCATGACGACCGAACAGGGCAAGCCGCTGGCGGAGTCACTCGGCGAAATTTCCTATGCCGCAAGTTTCCTCGAATGGTTTGCCGGCGAAGCCGAGCGTGCCTATGGCGAAACGTTTCCGAGCCACCTACCAGGCAGCCGGCTTTCGGTCCAGATGCAGCCGATTGGCGTTACCGTGGCGATCACGCCATGGAACTTTCCCTGTGCCATGATCACGCGCAAGGCGGGCGCCGCGCTGGCGGCTGGCTGCACCATGATCGTCAAGCCTGCTCCCGAAACGCCGCTTTCAGCGCTCGCCTTGGCAAAACTTGCCCAAGAGGCTGGAATGCCGGCCGGCGTCTTTCAGGTTATCACAGGCGAAGCCGCGCCGCTTGCCCGCCGCCTGCTGGAACACACGGATGTGCGGGCGTTTTCCTTCACCGGTTCGACGGAAGTCGGGCGCATCCTGCTCAGCCAATCGTCGGCCACCGTGAAGAAAGCCTCGTTGGAACTTGGCGGCCATGCACCGTTCATCCTGTTTGACGACGCCGAATTTTCCAAGGCCGTAAAGGGCTGTATCGGCGCCAAATTCGCCACGTCGGGACAGGATTGCCTCGCCGCCAACAGGATATACGTCCAGCGCGGCAACCACGATCGGTTTGTGGATGCCTTTGCGAAGGCGACCCGAGAGCTTAAGGTCGGCCACGGTCTTGAACCCGCCACCAAGATCGGGCCGATGACGCGGCCGACTGTTGCAGAGAAATGCCGTCAGCAGATCGCCCAGGCGCTCTCGGCCGGTGCACGTCTCGTGTGCGGCGGGCAGGACAGTCCACTCGGTGGCAATTTCGTAATGCCAACCGTGCTTGCCGACGTCACGGACGAAATGCTGATTGCCCGCGAGGAGACCTTCGGCCCGGTCGCAGCCATACTGGCGTTCGATGACGAGGAGGAGGTACTCTCCCGTGCCAATGCCACCGAAATGGGGCTGGCGGCCTATCTCTACACCAACGATCTTGGCAGGGCGATGCGCCTCACCGATCGACTTGAATACGGCATGATTGCCGTCAACACGCCGAAATTCACCGGCGCCCCGATACCCTTCGGTGGCTGGAAGCAATCCGGCCTTGGTCGCGAAGGCTCGCGCCACGGCCTCCTAGAATATCTCGAAGCAAAATATGTCTGCTTCGGCAATCTCGCCGCATGAAAGGACCCGCCGTTATGACCACCAACGTTAACCAGATCGCCACGATGGACCGCAACTCGGTCCTGCATCCCTTCACGCAGCTCAAGGATTTCGCAAGCGGCAAGCTCGGCGATCCGACGATCGTCGAAACCGGCAAGGGCATCCGGATCCAGGATGCCAACGGCACGCAGCTGATCGACGGTTTCGCCGGCCTCTACTGCGTCAATGTCGGCTATGGCCGCACCGAGGTCGCCGAAGCCATCTCGCGCCAAGCCTATCGCCTCGCCTATTACCATACTTACGCCGCTCACACGACGGATCAGCTCGCGATCCTCTCCCATAGACTGGTGAGAATGGCGCCGGGCAAGATGAGCAAGGTGTTCTACGGCATGTCGGGTTCCGATGCCAACGAAACGCAGGCAAAGCTTGTCTGGTACTACAACAACCTGCGCGGTAAACCGAACAAGAAGAAGATCATCTCCCGCGAACGCGGCTATCACGGTTGCAGCGTGGTTTCCGGCTCGATGACCGGCATGAGTTTTTACCATGACCACATGGACCTACCGCGTGCGGGCATTCTCCACACCGGCGTGCCGCATCACTATTGGGGCGCGGAAGCCGGCGAGACGGAAATCGAATTTTCCAAGCGCCGTGCCGATGAGCTCGAAGCCTTGATCCTGCGCGAAGATCCCGACACGATCGGTGCCTTCATCGCCGAGCCGGTGCTTGGCACCGGCGGCATCACTCCCCGCCGCAGGGCTATTGGGACGAAGTGCAGAAGGTCCTGCGGAGATACGATATCCTGCTGATCGCAGACGAAGTCATCACCGGTTTTGGGCGAACCGGGTCAATGTTCGGATCGCAGCACTACGGTATCGAACCCGATCTGATCACCATCGCCAAAGGCCTCACCTCGGCCTACTTCCCGCTATCGGGGGCCATCGTCGGCGAGAAGGTCTACAAGGTGATGGAAGAAGGGGCCGACCGCGTCGGCGCTTTCTCGCATGGTTACACCTATTCCGGCCATCCGATTGGCGCAGCAGCGGCCAATGCCGTTCTCGACATCGTGGAGAAAGAGGATCTACCGGGCAATGCGCGCACGGTCGGCACCTATTTCCAAGCGCAACTAAAGGCCAGATTCGCTCAACTTCCGATTGTCGGTGAAGTCCGCGGTGTCGGCTTGATGGGGGCCATCGAATTTGTGGCCGACCGGGAAAAGAAAATACGTTTTGCACCCGGCCTTACTGTTGGCGCGCGATCTCGAAGGCCGCGCGCAGTCGCGGGCTCATTGCTCGTGCCATGCCGCATGGCGACATCTTGGGTTTCGCACCACCGCTTGTCACGACCAAAGAAGAAGTCGATGAGATCGTTGCCATCGCCGAATCCGCCGTCCGCTCCGTCATGGACGAATTGGTTCGCGCAGGCGAGACGATCTGAGGAAAGCATGATTGCCGGCGAGACGAACTTCGCCCGGCAACAGCGTCTTTGGATTATTCCCGAGGCAATGGCGGCTCGCGATGCATAAGGCTTCAACTTTCGAGAGGAAGCATGCATAATGTCATGAAATTATCGCCTCAAAAACGAGACAATTCATGCGCCGCCAAGCCAATCCCTTCGCTACCGATCCGACTCCCGCGACAAAACCGGTTATCTGGCGGCCGAGCGTGGCGAAGCAGAAGGGCGAGACGAAGCACGCGGCTCTGACCGAACGGATCATCGCCGATATCGATTCCGGCATTCTCAAACCAATGGATCGGATGCCGACGCATCGCGATCTGGCGCGCGAACTCGGCCTTTCCGTGCAGACTGTCAGCCTCTCTTACAAGGAGGCGGAAAGGCTCGGCTATCTCAGCGGCGAGATCGGCCGCGGGACCTTCGTCAAGGCGCGCGTGACGGACCGCGCGGGCCGGATGATGCTCGACCACAGCCAGAACGAGATACTCGACCTTTCAATCATCCGCGCCGTCTATCTCGATGCGCATGAGGACGCTTCGCGCGAGATTTTTCGCGAGCTTGCCGAGAGCGATATCGCGAGCTTCATGCGCCCTTGCCGGCCGATCGCTGGGCTCGACCGGCATCGCGAAACCGCACGGCTCTGGCTGCAGCCGATGGGTGTCAGCGCCGGCGTCGAGCGCATTATCGTGACAAACGGGGCGGCGCACAGCATCTTTCTCGCACTGAGCTGCGTCATCCGCTCCGGCGATGTCGTGCTGTGCGAAAACCTCACCGATCACGGCATCATAGGGCTCTCCAATATCCTCGGCTTCAGCCTAAAAGGATTGCCGACCGATGCCGAGGGTATTTTGCCCGACGCGCTGGAAGCCGCCTGCGCCGTGGGAAGCGTGAGGGCGCTGGTGCTCATTCCCACGCTCAACAACCCGACCAGCCATGTCGCCGGTACCGAGCGCCGGCGCGCGATCGCCGAGATCGCGCAACGATACAGCATCTTCGTCATCGAGGATGAGGTTTACAGACCGATGATGGAGGAGGATCTGCCCTCGATCACCGAGCTGCTGCCCGATCTCGGTTTCTTCGCCACAAGCTTCACCAAGACGGTGCTGACCGGCCTGCGGGTCGGCTACCTCGTCGTCCCGCCGGCCTATTCCATCCGCGCCGCCTCAATCCTGCGTGTATCCAGCTGGAGCGGCACTTATCTGACCGCCGAGATCGCCACGCGCTGGGTCGAGAATGGCACGGCGCAGGAATTGCTGGCGATACAGCGCGATGAGGCGCGCGCGCGCCAAGGCATCGCCGCCGAGATCCTCGGCGACCATTTCGCCTCCAGCCACCCGCTTTCGCTCTGCGCCTGGCTGAAAGTGCCGCAGCACTGGACCGAAGACGGCCTAGTGCGCTCGCTAGCCAACCAGAATGTCGCGGTCACGCCGTCGGAGCCTTTCATCGCCGGCCCCGGCCATGGCGGCGGCATCCGAATTTGTCTCGGCGGGCGAATGAGCCACACGACCCTCCGGAAAGCGCTAACAACGGTGCGCCGGGCCTTCGAGCAATTACCGCCCGTCTACGACGTCGGTTCCATCGGGTGATGTCCGGTTCAGTACAATCATTGAATCATTACAATATAATAATTGACATGATTTTACTTCGCTCTCAACATGACAATCATGAAGAGCGAGCCTAGATCAGTAGAGAACGAGACGCTGCCAGTCAGCCTGGCTGAGATCTCGCGCGCTGCCGATCGCATCCGTGGCCGAGTGACACGCACGCCACTTGTTCACTCCGCTTCTCTCTCCAGGCGGGCTCGCCAGCCCGTTCATCTGAAGCTCGAGACCCACCAGTCGATCGGCGCCTTTAAGCTGCGCGGCGCGACGAATGCCGTTCTCGCGCTCAACCCTGCGGCCCGCGCGCGCGGCCTTGTCACCGCTTCGACCGGCAATCACGGCCGCGCCGTCGCCTATGCGGCACGCGCGCTCGGTATCCCCGCAACAGTCTGCATGTCATCGCTGGTGCCGGCCAACAAGGTCGATGCCATCAGGGCGCTCGGCGCCGAAATCCTTATCGTCGGCGTGTCGCAGGATGATGCGCAAGATGAGGTCGAGCGGCTGGTCGAAAGCCGCGGCCTGACGCCGATCCCGCCGTTTGATCATGCTGATGTCGTTGCTGGTCAGGGCACGATCGGCCTCGAAATCGTCGAGGACCTGCCCGATCTCGCAACCGTGCTTATCCCCCTTTCCGGCGGCGGATTGGCGGGCGGCATCGCAGTCGCGGTCAAAGCGCTTAAGCCGCGGGCGCGGATCATCGGTATATCGATGGAACGTGGCGCGGCGATGCACGCATCAATCGCCGCCAGCAGGCCCGTTGCGGTGCGCGAGGAGGAAACGCTGGCGGATTCGCTTGGTGGCGGCATCGGCCTTTCGAACCGGGTGACCTTCCCGCTCTGCCGCGATCTGCTCGACGACATCGTCCTGCTGACCGAAGACGAGATCGCCGCAGGCATTCGCCACGCTTCGCGCGAAGAGGGCGAGATCGTCGAGGGCGCCGGAGCGGTCGGCATTGCCGCCATTCTCGCAGGCAAAGTGGAACTCACCGGCCCCACTGTCGTCGTCCTCTCGGGTAGCAATATCGACGCCAGGGTTCACCGGGATATCATCGAGGGAGGTGCTACATGAGCCGCATTCGCATCCTGACGGAACGGGACCTGCGCGCCGTCGTCAGCCTTGATATCTCGGCCATCAACTACATCGAGCAGGCCTTCCTGGCGCTCGCGACGCAGCCGGTCGCGATGCCGCCGATCCTGCGGCTCGACATTCCCGAATTCCGTGGTGAAGTCGACGTCAAGATGGCCTATGTGCCGGGTTTTGATTGCTTCGCGATCAAGGTCAGCCCCGGTTTCTTCGACAACCCCAAGCTCGGTCTGCCGAGCCTCAACGGGTTGATGATCCTGTTCAGCGTTAACACGGGCTTGGTTGAAGCCCTGCTTCTCGACAACGGTTACCTCACTGACGTGCGCACCGCCGCAGCCGGTGCGGTCGCCGCCCGGCATCTGTCGCGCGAGGACGCCTCAGTCGCCACGATCTTTGGTGCCGGCATGCAGGCCCGGCTGCAGCTCCAGGCGCTGATGCTGGTGCGCCCGATCAAATCAGCGCGCATCTGGGCGCGTGATCAAGCCAAGGCGGCGAAGCTCGCGGCCGAATGCGCGAGGCAATTCGGCATCGCCGTTGCCGCCCTCCCCGATCCGCGCGAGGCGACACGCGGCAGCGACATCGTCGTCACCACCACACCGACCGAAAAGCCCATCCTGATGGCCGATTGGCTGGAACCCGGCCAGCATCTGACGGCGATGGGTTCGGATTCCGAACACAAGAACGAGATTGATCCCGCCGTCTTCGTCCGCGCCACCTACATTGCCGACCGCCTGTCGCAGACCCGCATCGTTGGCGAGTTGCACCACGCGATCGAGGCGGGCTCCGCGACGCCACAACAGCAATTCGCCGAGCTCGGTGCGGTTATCGCCGGCACGGCGAAGGGCCGCGTCAGCGCCGGGGACATAACCTTTGCCGACCTGACCGGGACCGGCGTTCAGGACACCGCGATCGCCAATCTGGCCGTAAGTCGTGCAGCAGCGGCGGGCAGCGGTCAGGTAATCGAGAACAAGAGAGAAATGGGAGATGCCGCATGAGCGTGACGCTGAACTTTACGCGTGAGGAATATGCCGAGCGACTGTCCAAAACTCGTCACGCCATGGAAAAGGCCGGGATCGATCTGCTCGTCGTCACCGACCCGTCCAACATGCACTGGCTCACCGGCTACGATGGCTGGTCCTTCTATGTGCATCAATGCGTGCTGGTGCCGCCATCCGGCGAGCCGATCTGGTATGGCCGCAAGCAGGATGCCAACGGCGCCAGGCGCACCGCTTACCTGAACCACGACAATATCATCGGCTACCCGGACAACTATGTGCAATCGACCGAGCGACACCCGATGGATTTGCTCTCGCGGATCTTCGACGAGCACAAATGGTCGGGCCTCACTTTCGGCGTCGAGATGGACAACTACTACTTCTCGGCGGCAGCCTACGCCTCGCTGCAGAAGAACCTGCCGAATGCCCGCTTCAAGGACGCAGCCGGCCTCGTGAACTGGCAGCGTGCTGTCAAGAGCCCGACCGAACTCGACTATATGCGCAAGGCCGGCAGGATCGTCGAACTGATGCACAAGCGCATCGTCGATGTCGTCGAACCCGGCATGCGCAAATGCGATCTCGTCGCCGAGATCTATGACGCGGGCATCAGGGGAACGCCGGATTTCGGCGGCGACTATCCGGCAATCGTGCCGCTTCTTCCGTCGGGCGCCGATGCTTCCGCGCCCCACCTCACCTGGGACGACAAACCGATGCGCATCGGCGAGGGCACGTTCTTCGAGATCGCCGGCGCCTACAAGCGTTATCACTGCCCGCTGTCGCGCACCGTCTTTCTCGGCAAGCCGACGAAGGCCTTTCTCGATGCCGAAAAGGCGACCCTCGAAGGCATGGAAGCCGGTCTTGCCGCGGCCAAACCGGGCAACAGGTGCGAGGACATCGCAAACGCCTTCTTTGCGGCGCTTAAGAAATACGGGATCATCAAGGACAACCGCACCGGTTACCCGATCGGGCTCTCCTATCCACCGGACTGGGGCGAGCGCACCATGAGCCTGCGCCCCGGCGACCGGACGGAACTGAAGACCGGCATGACCTTCCACTTCATGACCGGTCTCTGGCTTGAGGATATGGGGCTGGAGATCACCGAGAGCATCGCGATCACAGAAACCGGCGTCGAATGCCTGTCGAATGTGCCTCGACAGCTTTTCGTGAAGGGGTGATGCAATGCTGACCAGCGCCGCGCTCCGTCCCTCGCCGATCAACCCTTCCGTCGATTTCGACGCCAAGGGTGTGCAGCACGGACATCTGCGCCTGCCCTATAGCCGCGATGACAGCGCCTGGGGCTCGGTGATGATCCCGATATGCGTCATTGCCAATGGCGAAGGCCCGACCGCGCTCCTGACCGGGGCCAATCACGGCGACGAGTATGAGGGGCCGGCGGCACTCTTCGAACTGGCACAGACGCTTGATCCCGCCGAGATTAACGGACGCGTCATCATCGTCCCGGCGCTCAATTATCCCGCGTTTCGTGCTGGAACCCGGACCTCGCCGATCGATCGGGGAAACCTGAACCGCAGCTTTCCGGGCTGTCCGGATGGCACGGTGACGGAGAAGATCGCCGACTACGTCACGCGCCATGTGATACCACTCGCCGATATCGTGCTCGACTTCCATTCCGGCGGCAGGACACTGGATTTCCTGCCCTATGCAGCGGCCCACGAGCTACCGGACAAAGACCAGGAAGCGCGCTGCTTCGACGCCGTCGCCGCCTTCGCGGCACCGTTTTCGATGAAGATGCTGGAGATCGATGCTGTCGGCATGCTCGATACGACCGTCGAGGAAATGGGCAAGGTCTTCGTCACCACCGAACTTGGCGGTGCCGGGACGGCCACGGCGCGGTCGATCGAGATTGCCCGCAAGGGCAGCCTCAACTTGCTGCGGCATGCCGGGATTCTTTCGGGTGAACCGAATGCCGCGCCCACTCGTTGGTTGGATATGCCATCGAGCGACTGCTTCACCTTTGCCCAGGATGAGGGACTGATCGCCTTCGCCGCCGATCTCGGCGACCCGGTCAGGAGAGGCGAGGTCATCGCCCGCGTCTACCCTGTCGGCAAAACCGGCATTGCGCCAATCGAGTACCGCGCCGCGATGGATGGCGTGCTCGCGGCTCGCCACGTACCCGGCCTGATCAAGGCCGGCGACTGCCTTTCCGTGATCGCGACGTTCACGGAGGAGACCTAACCGAAGAGACCCCGCGAGATCCGAAAACGGACAGCAAAACCCTAACCAGAGGAGAATTCGCATGCCAATCAAGACAATCGCCGGCCTTTCCGCCCTTGCACTGATGATGGGCGTAACGTCTGCCAGCGCACTGACACTCGAGGAGGTCAAGCAGCAGGGTTACATCCGCGCCGCGACCGCCAATGAAGTGCCCTATTCCTACATGCAGCCCGACGGCACCTCTGCCGGCATCGGTCCCGATGTCGCTAGCGCGGTGCTGAAATCCATGGGGATCGAGGAGATCAACTGGACGGTGACGCCGTTCGGCACGCTGATCCCAGGCCTCAAGGCAAAGCGTTTCGACTTTGCCGCGGCCGAGCAGAACATCTCGCCGGAGCGCTGCAAGCAGGTCGCCTTCACGGAGCCGAACTCGTCCTATGGCGAAGGCCTGCTCGTTAAGAAGGGCAATCCGAAGGGCTTGAAGACCTATGCCGACATCGCCAAGGACCAGTCGCTGACGGTGGCCGTAGTCTCCGGTGCCAACAATGTCGACTTCCTGCGCGCCGTCGGTGTCAAGGATGAGCAGATCGTCTTCATTCCGGCCAATGCCGATGCTATCCCGACCGTGCAGAGCCGCACCGACGCCTATGCCGCGACCGAATTGACTGTCGCGGCGCTCGCCAAGGGCCAGGCCCAGGTCGAGCAGGTCGCGCCGTTCACGGACCCGATCGTCAAGGATGCGCCGGTTCGCAATTATGGTGGCTTTGCCTTCCGCCCGGAAGACAAGGAACTGCGCGACGCCTTCAACGCCGCCCTCGTCAAGTTCCGCACGACGGATGAGTACAAGGCGATCCTCACCAAATACGGCCTGTCCGAACAGAGTATCGCTGCTGCCGCCGACAAGAAGGTCGATGACCTCTGCGCCGGCAAGTAACGGCAGAAGGCGCCCGATCCCATCGGTCGGGCGCCGCTCCTAACGATCAGGAGACTTCCGTATGAACTGGACAGCCTACCTGCCGATGCTCTGGCATGGCGCATTCATCACGATGACGATCACGCTGGCGTCCATTGCCGTCGGCGCGATGCTCGCTTTTATCTTCGGCATCCTGCGCGTCGAGGGAGGACCGATCCTCTCGGCTGTCGCGCTGTGTTACACAGAGGTGTTCCGCGGGACCTCGCTCTTCGTTCAGCTTTTCTGGTTTTACTACGCGCTGCCGCTCGTCGGCCTGAGCTTCGATCCGATCACCACCGGCATCTTGGTGCTGGCGGCCCACGCCGGCGGATATGGCGCCGAGATCGTGCGCGGGGCGCTGTCATCCGTTTCCGTGCAGCAGCTGGAGGCCGCCCGCGCCTTGAATTTCAGCCGCTTCCAGACGCTGTTTCGCATCTCGCTGCCGCAGGCGATCGTGGAGATGATGCCGGCCTTCGGCAATCTGGCGATCGAGACCCTCAAGCTCTCCTCGCTCGTGTCGCTGATATCGATTGCCGATCTCACTTTCGCGGCCCAGTCGATCCGCAACATCACGCTGGATAGCGCGAGCATCTATTCGATCACGCTCCTCTGCTACTTCGCCATGTCGCTGGTGCTGACGGTGGCGATCCGGCTGATCGAGCGTTTCGTGCGGCGAGGACATGCCTTCCCGCAGATGCCCCGTTCGTGAGGATATGACCACATGATGTATGGATACGAATGGGATACGACGACCTGGCTCACCTATACAAGCTCGATCCTGCCGATCATCCTGATCGGCTTGACCGTGACGTTGAAGGCAGCGGCGGCAGGCTTTGCCGTCGCGCTCGTGCTCGGCCTCGTCTTCGCGCTGCTACGCCGCAGCCGCGTGATCGCGTTCTCCTGGACCACCGCCTTCGTCGTTGAGTTCCTGCGCGACACGCCGCTTCTGGTGCAGCTGTTCTTTCTCTATTACGTGCTGCCCGACTTCGGCGTCGTGCTTCCGGCCTTCCTGACGGGCGCCATCGCCCTTGGCCTGCAATATGCCGCCTACACATCCGAGGTCTATCGCGGCGGCATCGAGGCCGTGGCCCGCGGCCAGTGGGAAGCGGCAACGGCGCTCAATCTGAGCCGCATGCAGGCCTACCGCGACATTATCATTCCGCAGGCCATCCCGCGGATCGTCCCCGCCATGGGCAATTATCTCGTCGCCATGATCAAGGAAACGCCGGTCCTTTCCGTTGTCACCGTCATGGAAATGATGGGCCTTGCCAACATGATCGGCGAACGCACCTTCGAATATCTCGTGCCGCTGACGCTTGTCGGCCTGATCTTCCTCCTCCTGACGCTGATCTGCTCGGCCGGTCTCCACCGACTGCAGAAAGCTCTTCCGAAAGCAGGAATCCCCTTGCGATGACTGAGAACAACAATCCGCCCATCATCGAATTTTCCAACGTCGCCAAGCGCTTCGGCCACCTGACAGTGCTCGACGACTTCAATTTCATTGTCCGGAAGGGCGAAAAGGTGACGCTGATCGGACCGTCCGGGTCGGGAAAATCGACCGTCCTGCGCATCCTGATGACGCTCGAACCGTTTCAGGATGGGAAGCTGACGTTACAGAACATGTCTTATCATGAACCGAATGGCAAAGGCCCTTTCAAGGCCACGGAAAGCCATCTGCGCCAGATCCGCAACCATGTTGGGATGGTGTTCCAGAGCTTCAACCTTTTCCCTCACATGACAGTCCTGCGCAATGTCGTCGAGGCGCCGCTGCGGGTGCTCGGTATTGCCCGCGCAGAAGCGGAGGCGCGCGCGCTACAACTTCTTGACATGGTGGGTCTTGCCGACAAGAAGGACTTTTATCCCTCGCAGCTCTCCGGCGGTCAGCAGCAGCGCGTGGCGATCGCCCGTGCGCTGGCGATGCGCCCGCGGGTGCTTCTCTTCGATGAGCCGACATCGGCGCTCGATCCGCAACTCGTTGGCGAAGTGCTCTCGGTGATCCGCAGCCTTGCCCATGAGCACGACCTAACGATGCTGCTCGTCACCCATGAAATGCGTTTTGCTCGGGAAGTTTCGGATCGGGTCTGCTTTTTCGACAAGGGCCGGATCTGCGAACAGGGAGCGCCCGAGGAGATATTCGGCGCGCCCCAAAGGGAGCGGACGCGCGAATTTCTGTCATCGGTTCTAGGATAACACGGAAACCCAACGGGCGGAGGGCAGAAGCGAATTTTCGGTATGACAACCTAACTTGTCTGCCTGACAATGTCCCGTTGAAGATGACTAGGTACCGCGCAGCCCAAGGCAATTATCAGACGTCTGTGCACAGGCAGATGATGGCCGACGGTGGCGGGAGAACAGGTTCATGTAGGGCGGATCGTCTTGATGTGACGCTACAGTACGTGGGCAAAAATTTGGTTGCTTAGAGGATGGCGCGCGTAGCGTTGACGGTTCATAACCGGTACAGGTGAAGGCTGGCGTCGCCACGGCCGCTTTGCGCTTTCATTCGGTCGGTTGACTGGCACATGAGATGATCAAGAGCCGAGCGCATACTGGCACCTTCGGGAGCGCAAGCGCGGCGGTCAGACCTCCACGGCGCTTCCAATGTCAGGCGGTGCGCCCAGGGCTGAAGCACCACCTTTCCAGTGGTCTGGCGACCTACAAGCAGGCGGTGCGCTTCAGCGGCCCGCGACAATGGGAGTACCGTGCCGACCTGGATCTTGACCTGACCGCTCGCCACGAAGCCAATCAGTTCACCAATGGCCGCCATCAGCAAGTCAGCATTTGCCAGATCGGCACCAATGTAGAAGCCGACCACGCTATGGTTCATCGACGTAAGCCGCCAGGGGTCAACCAGCGCGGTCTTTCCACTGGACCGGCCGGAAAAATCTTGAGGCCGAACGATGCCATTACATCAAGTGCCTGGTTCAGGGTGTCTCCCTCCGCCGTCTCGAGACCGATGTCGACGCCTCGCCCATCGCTGATCAGGCGAACATCGTCAGCCTAGTCTGGCTTGGTGTAATCGACCGAGACATCCGCAACCAGTGCTTCGGCCTTCGCGCGCTTCTCCAATTTCCCTCGAGAAGGCCGTAACCGCAGCACCACGATCTTGCATCGCGACTAACTGATCAATCCGCTGCATGAATGCAGCGTATTGCCCCTGGAGGGCGACCATCAACCCACGCATCACCACGTCGAACGGGGCTTGCCACGTAACACGAAAGACATCATCGACAGCGTAAGATTGATGAAGGGCTCGTCCGTCGTGAGCTTCGCGTGTGCATCCGCAAGGGCTTTCCATGCGCGTGCAACGTCTCCGTCTGCTGCCAGGCCAAGACGCAGGACGATCTTTCCTTGTGGCTCAATCGCGGCCGTAATTGATTGATGACCTGCTGAACTACGACGTCTGCGTACCCCAGTTTTCAAGGCTAGCTTTGGCCTTTTCGAGCCTTTCACGTTCCCCTGCCGAAGCTGTAACAGCTACATCCATCGGAACTTCAAGGGTCTGCTGAATAATCGACTCCAACTCGCGCAACGCATGAGCGGCAATGGGGCTAGAAACGCGAAGAGGCGGCGCTCCTGCAGCCAGACGGCAAAAATCGACTAGCGATCCGAGGTTCGTTTGCCGAGAAGGCGCCTAATTAGAGCCGTCGTGTCTTGCTGCTCTGGTGCAAGATCAAAGGGCTGGTCAAGCTCGTTCATTTTTCGTTTCTGTGAATTGATAGGTGTTCGGCGCCAAAATGAATATGCGGCCAAACGAGAAAGCCGCCACCATCCAGTGGAAATCGAGCGGTTGTCTTCAGCCCTCGGAGACAAAGGGCTATCGGTGACCGCTTGGCGCCACGTCCTTTAGAAGGTAGCGATCAGAGCGAACAGCCGGCGGCAGAGATAGCCGACGTGAACATGGCTCGCGATGGGTTTTCGTGGCCGCAGAACGTACCACGCCGTCGGGAGGCATATCAGGGCAATCGCGCCAATGCCGCCCCATGCACCTTCATCGAGGCTGTCGCGGGCGTGGCCACGCACCTCCTCTCTCGGTCGCTGAAATAGCTCATCTAGCCGACAGCCTTCGGAAATCGCATAACGAGATCGGGGATGTCGCGCTGGCGGCGAATGCGATCATCGCGTGATGCTTCGTTTTCGCCCAGCGCGAATTTCGAGACTGCTACCGGGCCAGTTTTGAGATAGCCTTCAGTCTTCCCGTCCTCGGCGAGATGGCGTGCCATCAAGCCCAACACCTCACGAACGACCTCTTTGTTCTTGCCTTCAAGAGCCGCGCGAAACGCCGCTGCCGCCGCGTCAAGGCCGCCTTCGTAGTATGTCAGGCAGTAGATTAGATCATGAGCGTCCTTGCGTTCATCCCGCTGCTCCACTGTATAGGCCTTCAAACAGGTGAAGGCGACGAGGTCCGCGCGGTGAAGCGTACCGGTCGCAACTCCATTGTCGCCCATGAGCTCCGCAGTAATTTCCTTCGTCTCGTGGTGGTCGAGACGATGCCGGAGTGGGGTATATTCAGCGCCGAGACATTGCAATCTGTCGGCAACACCATGACCTTGCCGCCGACTTTTCAGGGTCATCGGCGAGCAGTTCGAGAATGACCTTGGTTTTCGCGTCAGCCTTGATCTCCCAGCGCCAGGAAACGGGTTTACCCGCGCTGTTAGTTCCGCGCTCGAAACCGAGCTTAAAATTATCTTCAAGCGTGTGATAGGCGTCGGTATCCGCTAGCATGTGGAGCTGTATGACGACATCGACATCGCCGGTACCTGCGTGTGCGAGAATCTCCGGCGGCTTCTTCTCGATCAGATAACGCGGCGTGAGCCCGCCAATCAAGAAGATCGAGTCACGCCATGGCCGAGGTCCCCGTATAAGCGTGACCAAGACGCGTTCACAGTCCTCCGATGGGAAGAATTCGGCGGTGACGGCTTGCTACGTTGACCCCACCATGACGTCCCCGCGTAAAACGTGGAGGTGATTGGCAGCGATGTTCTCATATAGAACCGGTCCCAAGCTCCTGGGTGCCTGTGAGATCAATGCCTAGCTTCCCGGAACTCAGCCCGGCGCTTTCGGTAGCGCGACGGTCGCCGACAGGCCTCCTCCGGACCGGGTCTTGAGCGTGACGCGGCCGCCATAAAGCTTCGAAACCTCATTGGCTATCGACAAGCCAAACCCGTCTCCCGGTACAGTCTCATCTAGGCGCACACCTGCCTTCCCAACTTCAGTGATGTCCTCCCTTTCGATGCCAGGACCATCATCCTCGATCACAATAGCAATCTCGCCGTTTTCGGCCTTGCCAAGGATCCAGACAGACGATCTCGCCCACTTGAATGCATTGTCAACAATTGCTCCAACGATCTCGTCAACGTCCTCCGGCGCACACGCAACGCTCAGAGTCTGCTCCACGTCGATCGTGGTCGCGAGCTTCCTGTCCACGTAGAGCTTTTGCATCATGGCTACGATATCATCGATATTCTGGCGGAGCTGAGTGGTGGGAGCCAAGCCCGCTGCCGACACTCCTGCTCTGGCTCTCCCCAGGTGGTGCTTGATCTGACGGTCGATCCGGTCCACCTGTAGCCGTGCCTCGCCAGTCGGGTCGGCGTTATCGTTCAGTGCGAGGTAGAGACTTGCTACAGGTGTCTTTAGGCCATGTGCCATGTTCGCGAACTGAAGCCTCGTCTCCGCGAGCCGCTTTTGGTTCTGATCGACCAAACGATTGATTTCCCCGACGAGTGGCCGCAGCTCTTCCGCCTGGGGCTGATCGAGCCCTCCTGCCTGGCCGGAGGAAACGTCGGCAACCTTCTCGGCCAGTGTTCTGAGCGGCGCGAGACCGTAACGCACCTGAAGCAGGATACCAGCGATAAGAAGACCTCCAAGGACAAACATCGCCGGAACGAGAAGCAACAGCGATCGCATAATTGGCCTCATAAGAGCCGAGCGCGGCGCGGTGGCAATGATCTCGACCTGCTCTCCGTCTGCGAACGACTGCGAGGTGAGGAAATGCAGCGCTTGCCCTCGGTTGCCCCGCCCGTCTCCAGCGCGTGGGGTTGCAGTCATCAGGCTCCGCCATTCGAATGGTTTAGGAGGGTTCGACAGGCTTGCTCCGGCAAGGGAACGAGATGTCACCCGCTTTCCAGCAGCAGTCACCTGCCAATACCACCCGGAGCCGGGGCGATCGAATGGAGGGCCGTCGAGATTGCCGTCGACGCCAAGCGAACCGTCTGCGCCGATCTTCATGGCGTTCCTGACAGCTTCGATTTGGACACTTAGCCGCTGGTCGACCTGATCCCTCACTACATTGGCAACGATCAGCCCAAGGACAGCGGACGCAACAACCAACGCTGCAGTGGCATAGACCAGGGAGAAGGCGATGAGACGCCCCGCGATCGTCGTTGGCTTTCGTATCCGCGACGAAATCATTTCGCGCCTGCCGTCAGCATGTAGCCACGTCCACGTTCCGTCTCGATCCTGTCGGTGCCAATCTTCCGTCGAAGCCGCGCAATGATGACTTCGATCGAGTTGGAATCAACCTCGGCGTCGCCCTCGTATACCCGTTCAATCAGTTCTCTCCGGTCAACGATGACCTCCTTGCGGAGCATCAGGCAAGAAAGCACCCTCCACTCGAACGCGGTCAGCTTCAACGGTAGTCCTGCGAGTTCGAATGTTCCGAGTTGGGCATCGAACGATAAGTCGCCGCAGGTGATGACGGACGCCGCATGGCCTGCCGAGCGTCGAACGAGCGCGCGCAGTCGAAGGACGAGTTCCTCGATCCGGAACGGCTTCGTCAGGAAATCGTCCGCCCCTGCCTTGAACGCCGCCACCTTGTCCGGCCAGCCGTCACGGGCTGTCAGCACGAGCACAGGGAGTGTACGCCCGGCATCGCGCCACGATTTCAAAACCGTGACCCCGTCAATCTTCGGAAGGCCAAGATCCAAGACGGACGCGTCGAATATTTCCGTGAGCCCGGCATGCTCTCCGTCTTCGCCGTTTCGGGCCACATCAACGACGAAGTTCTCCAATCGCAGGCTGGCTGCAATTCGGTGGGAAAGATCAGCATCATCCTCGACAAGAAGTATTCTCATAGGCACCCGAGTGTTCTGTGTGATCTGACTATGAACTAGGGCGCACTCGCTTAACTGAAACTGAACCGCGCCATTCAGTCTGTGTGTGGACCGACGGTCGTATCGTCAGCCTGTCGAAACCAACAGGAGACACGCGATGTCCATCGAAGACAACACTCCGGAAGCTCACCCCGACCACAAGCCCCGCCCCCGCAAACGGCCTACGAAACACTTTGCCGCGTTCGCCATCTCGGCTTTCGCCGTCCTGGCAGTCGGCGCGGCAGGCGGTGCAACAGCGATGAAACTTACCAGACCAAGCATCGAAATGGCGCCACTTGCCCCCGTCGTAATCACCAGCCTCAAAGATGGTCGCAGCATCGTAACGATCAAGGGCAATGTTGCAGAAGTCTATGGCAACAAGTTCATCGTGCAGGACGACAGCGGCCGAGCGCTGATCGAGACCGGATCTGCCGGGGATGATGGGAAGCTCGTCGCGGTCGGCGAACCCGTCAGCGTCCAGGGCAGGTTTGAAGACGGATTTGTACACGCGAGCTATATCGTGCATGGAGATGGGAAGACCGACGCGCTACGCCCCCCGCCCGGCCCTCGGCCGCATGGTGGCCCCATGGAAGAGGCCTTGCGTCATATGAAGCCGTAGTCGGCTCTCGTGCTCAGCACTGCCTTAATTAACAAGTTTGGGGGAGCCGGAGAGGACGTTTCTTTTAACGTGGTCTCCAGCTTCCACATTGAGGGCCGTTAGCCTGTCAATCGTTGTCTCTGGTAGGCCGTCGCCTTCCTACAGTCACATGGCGGGACCGAACGCTGACGCGCTCGATAAATTGCATCGGTGGCTCAGGTCTAAGGGAGTAGCGCGTATGATTGAAACTAAAGTCGATGGCGCGCGTTACTCGGCAACTTTCACGGAGAAGCGGGCATGATCAAGCATCTGGTTCAACCGCTTGCCGCGACGGGCAAGCTCACCTCTGCCCAGTCGGACGACTATTTCGCGAATTCGCTTTGACGCTGACGATTGCCATAATCATATCCGCGCTATTTTCGCTTGCGCTGACGCCGATGCTGGCCTCGAAATTCATTCGCCCGATCGAGCGATCGCAACAAGGATGGTTCTACCGCGCGGGCGAGCTGTTTTTCGAGAGACTGACGGCGGCCTATATCAGATCACTAATTCCCTTCATCCGTCATCGCCTGCTGACGCTTGCCTTGTTCATCGCCACCCTTGCCACGACAGCGTATCTATTTTTCATCGTTCCCAAGGGCTTTTTCCCCGAACAGGATACCGGTTTCATCGGCGGATTGTCTCAGGCTTCGCCCGACATTTCTTTTGCCGAAATGGCAAAGCTGGAGGAGCGCGTCAGCGCCATCATCATGAAAGATCCCGCGGTCTATTCGGTCTTCATGGATATCGGCGGCGGCAATGGTGGCAATGCTCTCAACCAGGGCCACGTCAACATTACTCTGAAACCGCTTGTAGAGCGCGATGCGAGCGCCAAGCAAGTCATTGACCGGCCTGGGACCGCGCTCAACGCCCAGCAGGGCATCACGCTCTTCATGCAATCCGCCCAGGATATCAATATCGGCGCGCGGCCGGCCAAGACCCAATACCAGTTCACCCTGCAGGACGGCGATATCGCCGAGCTTGGCGAATGGGCGTCGAAAATAACGAGCCGACTTCAAAGCCCCGAGGAATCGCACGACGTCGGCAGTGATCAGCAGGCGAAGGCGCCCAACCTCTCGATCAAAATCGATCGCGCGGCCGCCACCCTTTACGGCGTGCTTCCCTCAACGATCGACGACACGCTTTATGACGCCTTTGGGCAACGTCAGGTGGCGTCTTATTCGACCCAGACCGACACGTTCCGGGTCATCCTCGAGGTCCTTCCGAGCCTGCAGCGCGACATCGCGACATCGCGACATTGGACCGGCTCTCAGTTCGAGCAAGCAACGGCACGCCGGTACCGCTTTCCGTCGTCGCTAAATGGTCGACAGATGGCGCTTCACCCGTCTCCATCTCTCACCAGGATCAGTCCCCATCCGTCACGATCTCGTTCAATCTTGCTTCCAATGTCGCTCTGGGAGAGGCCACAAAGGCAATCGAAGCCGCCGTGGCCGAAATGCATCCGCCGGCCCCGTTACAGACGAGTTCTTCGGGAAGCGCCAAAGCATTCAAGGATTCCCTCGGAACCGTGCCGCTCCTGATCCTTGCATCACTCATCGTCGTCTACATCATTCTTGGCGTTCTCTATGAAAGCCTGATCCACTCGCTCACCATCCTCTCCACACTCCCATCCGCTGGTCTCGGAGCTTTGCTCGCTCTGAATGTGGCGGGGTTTGATTTTGGGCTGGTTGCGATGATTGGAGTCATTCTGCTGATCGGGATCGTCAAAAAGAATGGCATCATGCTCGTTGATTTTCCCATACAGTCCGAGCGGGATGGCTTTAGGAGTGAGGAGGCAATTGTCCAAGCGGCGGAAATGCGTTTTCGACCGATCCTCATGACCACGATGGCGGCCCTGCTTGGGGGGCTGCCGCTTGCCATTGGGCATGGAGCGGGATCTGAACTGAGGCAGCCGCTCGGATACGCAATTGTCGGCGGCCTGCTGGTCAGCCAATTGCTTACCCTTTATACGACCCCGATCATTTACCTCTTGCTTGACGGCCTCCGCCGAACGAACAAGCCCCACCCCGACCAGACCCCCGTCCAGAAAGCGGCCTGAAACTCGAGATCGGAAACAAGATGAACCCATCGGTCTATACGTTTGCAATCGCGGCCGCGACGGCAGCTGGTGTCGTCGTGCGCCCTTTCCGGCTTCCCGAGGCGATATGGGCTGTCGCAGGCGCAGGCTTGATCCTTGCGCTTGGAATTCTTACGCCTGACGAGCTTTGGACGGGCGTCACGAAGGGGACCGACGTCTATCTTTTCCTGATCGGGATGATGTTGCTCTCAGAACTTGCGCGCAAGGAAGGCCTGTTCGGTTGGGTTGCGGCTATCGCCACTTCTTGCGCGGACGGTTCTCCAAAAAAGCTGTTCTTCCTAGTTTATGGAGTTGGCATCATCGTCACAGCGCTGTTGTCTAATGACGCGACGGCGGTAGTGCTGACGCCCGCAGTGTACGCCGCCTGCCGTGCGGCCAAGGTCGACAACCCCCTCCCCTATCTACTGATCTGCGCGTTTATCGCCAACGCCGCAAGCTTCGTCTTGCCGATCTCGAATCCGGCGAACCTGGTTATTTTCGCCGGCGGCGAGATGCCATCGCTGGGTCGCTGGATGACAACGTTCCTTGCGCCTTCGATCGGAGCGATCATCACGACATTTGTGACCCTTTACCTTACCCAGCGTAAGGCGCTCTCTTGCGAGACGTTGGCCATCGACATTCCCCGCCCCGATCTTTCGCTACCGGCTCTCGTCGCCGGCGCAGGGCTGGTCATTACCGCCATCGTCCTTCTGGGGGCGTCCTGCGCCCATCTGGACTTGGGCATTCCCACCTTCATTGCCGGCACAATCACAACGCTGATTGTTCTTTCCGTTGTCCGGCAAAGTCCAATTCACATCATCCGTGAGATTAGTTGGAGTGTTATACCACTGGTCGCGGGTCTGTTTGTTGTCGTGGAGGCTATCAACCAGACAGGCGTAACAGCGATGCTCGCACAGACGTTACAAACCCTGAGTGCTCATTCCGAAACACGAGCAATTGCAGTCGCAGGGGTTAGCGTGGCGTTGTTATCGAATGTCGTCAACAACCTTCCCGCGGGGCTGTTCGCCGGTAGTGCCGTTGGCCTAGCGCACGTTTCCGATCGGGTGGCGGGCGCGGTTCTCATCGGAGTTGATCTCGGACCCAACCTTTCGGTAACGGGATCCCTTGCGACAATTTTGTGGCTGGCGGCTCTCAGACGCGAAGGGGTCCACGTGAGCGCGCTGTCATTCCTGAAAATCGGATGCTTCGTGATGGCGCCGGCTCTGATCGTCGCCTTGGCTCTACTCTAGCGAAGGTTTCGCGACACGTAACAACAGAGCCGGTTGCTTGAAGTTTTCTGCACGAATGCAGCATGTGACTACTCATGAGGTGGAGTGCGTAGCGCCGGGACAAGCCATCGCTTTCCTGGGAAGAAACCTTTCCAGCAGATTGAATGGAATCGAACCGCCGGCCCTTAACTGGCTTGATTAGCCCTCTCTTTTTTATGTCATTGCGCGACATAGGACTCTATTATGGAACTCACGGCTGGAGAAGGCTTAGCGTTTCCGCGTTTTTCTGAATCGAACGCGATTCAAATCAGTTTTCTTCTGATTCATTGATGCTGGCTGGATGGAGGCAAGCATCCAATGACCGCACCGATATCGAATGATCCTCGCGAGCGCGTTGTTGCCGCCGTAGTGAGTGGCGAAAGCGTTCGTTCAGTGGCGACGCGGTTTGAAATCGCCGCGTCTTCCGTCGTGAAATGGTCGCAGCGCCATCGTGCGACCGGATCGGTTCATCCCGGCAAGATGGGCGGCTACCGCAAGCGCATACTCGAACCACATCGCGATATCATTGTGCAACGGCTCGCCGAGAACCAGCACGTGACACTCCATGGCCCGAAGGCGGAGTTGTCCGAGCGGGGTATTTCCGTCTCGCACAATACGATTTGGGAATTCCTCCCCAGCGAAGGGCTGCGCTCCAAAAAAAAAGCGCTGTTCGCCCTTGAGTAGGCGCGTGCCGACGTCGCTCGCAGAAGACAGCGGTGGAAGGCCCTGCAAAATCATCTCGATCCCGAATGGCTGGTCTTCATTGACGAGACCTGGATCAAGACCAACATGTCGCCGATCAGGAGCTAGGGTCCAAAAGGCAAGCGACTGCGGCATTTGCACCGCATGGCCACTGGCGCACGCTGACATTCCTGGGCGCCTTGAGAAACGATCGGCTGACAGCACCCTGTGTCTTCGAAGGACCGATGAACGGCCAGTGCTTCCGCGCCTATGTCGAACAGCAGCTGGTGCCGGTGCTCAAGCCGGGCGACATCGTCGTAATGGACAATCTCGGCAGCCACAAGTCGGCAACCATCCGTCAGTTGATCAAAGCTGCCGGTGCGCGGCTCTGGTTCCTGCCGCCCTATTCGCCGGACCTCAATCCGATCGAACAGGCCTTCTCCAAGATCAAACACTGGATGAGAGACGCGCAAAAGCGCAACATCGACGGCACGTGGCGCCATATCGGCAGGCTGGTCGAAACCATCCAGCCCGCCGAATGCCAGAACTACCTAGAAAATGCAGGATATGGTTCCGTTAAATTCGGCCTCGCAGGGGGGCCGAAGAAGACGATTTGGATCGCTGGAGCACTTCGAGCCGGTGTCATCGATACGCTCATTACCGACAAGTTCACCGCTGCGAGATTGATCGAGCTCTGACGTGTTGCAAACATATATTCTGCACCGCACCTTTCAAGTCGGTAATGCCAAGCCGTTGACTTGACGCAAAATAGATCACCTCCCCGTTAGGTTACATCCACTGCCAGCCCAAGGAGGAGGACAATAGCCGGGTATTCTCTCACTTTTGATTGTTACTGAGACCTCTGAGCGCAAACAACAGTGTCACTATTGTGTTGGTTGGGAACGATACCCTCAAATCCAAGCAGACGACGTAAACGCGGATTTCGTCTGCACGAAATGACTGACGCCATCAGAGGTGCCCCTACAGATACATGTCCAGCCCGGCTAGAGGTGGTCGTCAAGAAGTTGGCACGACCAAGGTCTCGGCGCGCGGCACACGCGTGAACGTTGACGTGTTGGCTCCCGATGTGCGCCGCTTTCGCGCCGCCTGAAAATAGCGTGGTGAGGCGAATAAAATGGCCGACCGCATGCTGGAAACCGCTATTGATGCGCCAGCAGTTTCCGGGCTTCCCGGAAAGAAACAAGCCGGCCCCGCCGTTCATCCCACAGTGCCAGTCGGACGCACCCAATGCTTTCCCACAGCGTTATGCGGCCAATGTCCGCCAATTCAGGATGAGCGCGCAGTACCTCCGGAAGTCGGTAGTATGGAATACGACTAGCGAGATGATGAATATGGTGAACGCCAATATTCCCCGTCAGCCATCGAAGCACCAGCGGGAGGTCATAGTGCGAAGCGCCATGGAGAGCCGCTTTAGGAAATTGCCAGTCGTCGGCCTTTGACCAATGCGTTTCCTCAAACTGGTGTTGTACGTAAAACAGCCAAACGCCGGCAGCTCCCGCCAATAAAACAACAGGAAGATGCACCAACAGGAACGGCACCAGCCCCACGAACCATATTGTCAGTGCAGCGACGAGCGCGATCGCTAGATTGGTTGCCATCGTCGACACCCAAGGCAAGAATTCGGCTCTCATCATACCGATCGGCAGCCGTTGTTTTAGAAGGAACACCCAGACCGGGCCGATGCCGAACATGACAACAGGGTGCCTATAGAAGCGGTATCCAAGTCTCCTTGCCGGAGAGAGGGCGTGATATTCGTCGACCGTCAGGGTGGCGATGTCACCCACTCCCCGTTCGTCAAGATTGCCAGCAGAGGCATGGTGCTCGGCATGAGTTCGCCGCCAGTAGTCGTAGGGCGTGAGGGTCAGAACTCCAATTATGCGTCCCGTCCATGTGTCCAACCTTCTCCGCGCGAAGAACGAGCCGTGCCCGCAGTCGTGCTGGATCATAAAAAGCCGCAATAGGAAAGCTGCAGCAGGCAGAATGAGCAAGGCACCCAGCCACGAACCTTGCATGATGAAGATGCACGCTCCGGCCCAGAACGCAGCGAACGGTGCAGCCGTTACCACGAGCTCAAATACGCTGCGACCAAATCGCGGCTGCCGGTATTGCGCCAGAATCTTGATCCAAGCGCCGGTCGTGTCCCGGCTTGGTGATTTTGGTTCGTGGTTTTGAGAGTTCATTTGATCCGAGCTGTTTCTGAGCGCAGCGCGGGACTTCTGCTCCGCACCACGGTTTAATTGTTAGGTATCAGGCTCGACCAGCCCTACGCGCTGCCTCATCTACTACAGCGCGAGAAGCGAAACTATCCGTTTTTGTCTGTGAGCTTGCGCGTCGCCCGCTTTCCCGCGTCCGTGCCGCCGCTGCCAAAGCGATGGCGTCTGCGAAATTCGACAACAACACCTGGATCCACATGCTGACTTCGGTGTTCAGAAAAGCTGTTGTTTTACGAACGTTCAAGCAATCGCCTCTGTATAGTCGCGTCGATCATTGGTCTTGAGCGAACACATCGACATTGATGGGCGCGTAGCCACCGATATCGCACCACCTCGTATACTGTTCGGCCGTAAGACAGCCGCCTGTTGCTTGACGCACCGCTACCAATTCCGCGCTCCGTTAAGTCACTGGCGAGACGCGTCGGCCGCAGCGAGACGCGCGACGGCGGCAAGAACATCGATGAGAAGAAGCGCTCGCATGTCGGCACCCAACGGTCTTGGAACTATCTGGTCGCTTGGCGCGTTCAGAGCGTACAAATTGACAGGTGATCATCATGGATACCAATCTCGCCATCGCAGCTCTTGCCGCTACGGCCTCGTTCTTGTTCATGGTGTGGGGTGTCGGTCGGAACTACTGACCGATATCATTTGATCTGCGATCTTCAGTCGAAGAAGGCCACTCGGCCCATGTGGCGGCCTGACACTTACCGGCTCGATGGCCGAGATATAGCTTGCATTCCCTCGAGCGCTGCTCAGTAATGCGTCGTTATCTCAACTAGGAGGAATCGATGGCTAAGGGTCAAGCTAGAAGCAACAAAGAGGTCCGCAAGCCTAAAAAGGACAAGACGGCTCCAGTCGCAGCGCCGGCTACGCTCGGGGCCAAGGCTGTAGAGTCAAGCAAGCAGAAGAAGCCCTAAAACACGTCGACCTCTCCCATATAGTCGGAGAGGCTTAGCCTCGCACGTGCGTGGTCCAGATACCTTCGGATACCGGCGTCTTCCATCTGCCTTTCCAGTTCGCGCTGCCACCCAGTAACAGATAATCAAAACGGCGATCTCAGAAGGCTCTACTGGCAATCGCCGATGGGCTGGTCATGCCACGACTGCAATGGGCGGAAGCAGACCGAGCGGAATCGTAAGTTTCGGGTTGAGGGGTTCCAAACCGCCGACCCGTGCTGGAGTCAAGTGGCCGACTGGGCTTGGAAAGACCGCTCGTCCTGCAAGCGGCCGTTCATTCAAAATACGCTCAATGCGCCCTAACTATCAGGGAGCCTTCGCATGAGGCGGTTATCCGGTACCGAGCGGGTTCGAGACCCGGAGCCGCCAATTTCCCGCCGCCGAGCGCTCGACGATCTGGGTGGCGGTGCCGTGCTGAACGCTGGAATGGTCGTCAGACGCGACCCTGATCTCCCAGTCGAGAAGAAGCAGCGCGATATCACCGCTTTTTAGGACACGGCGGACGGTATTCTTGATGATCGGCTTCATGGAGACCAACTTCTCGATTTCACTCCTGATGGCTCCTGGGCCACCCTCGACCACCAAGCTGTCGGTCGTGCGCATAACGGCCTGCGGGTGGAAGAGCGCCATGACGCCATCGACGTTGCCGCTGTTAAGCCCGCTGTCGAAAGCTGTCGCAACATCTTCTGGATATGGGGTGCTTACCATTCCGCCAGCTAAGAAGGCATCAATCCTTGAGGCAACATGGTGTGGTGCTTCCAGAGGAGACAAGTGGCCGACACCGGGAATGACGGTCAGCTGTGCGCCGGGCAGAGACGGGACGACGACGGTTTCCAGCAGCTCGACGCTGTCGACCTTGTCCTTCTCGCCACCAATCACAAGAACCGGCACATCGATGCGGCCGAGATCCGCGCTGACGTCTTCCGAGATCGCGGCGGCAGGCCAGTACTGCTTCGCGGCGCTGGCACCGCCCACGCTATCCTCAATGACCTGCTCCCGCACTGCCTGCGAAAGGGAAATCTCCGCGAGGACGTTGTCGATGGTCCATGCCGTCGACTCGGCGACCGCGTAAGCTCGCTTCATGCCTTCGCGAATGTCTTCAGGCAGCGACTTGCCCTGAGCCGGCGACGGCGCGACAAGGACGAGCCCTGTCAGTCCCGCAAGTTGCCTGGAAGCAAGAAGCTGGGCCACCTTTCCGCCCATCGAGTGGCCTACCAGGATGTAGTTCTTCAGCTCCAATGCAGCGATCGCGGCTTCGACGTCGTTGGCCATGGAAACAATATCATAACCGCTTTCCGGACGATCCGACTTGCCCCAGCCGCGGGCATCGAAAGCGACCGAGCGAACCTTGGACTTCAGCGCCTTGATCATGTTGTCCCAAGTCCGCGAGGTTCCTCCCCAGTAGTGAAGAAAAATTAGCGTCTGCTCGCCTGCCCCATGATCCTCGAAATGGAGGTTGATGCCATTTGCTTTGATTTCCATCGATCGTTTCTTTCAGTAGTGATTTCGATATCGTCTAAGTATGACGTTCCCATGCGAGCGATAATCCACTAATCATTTAATGCACTCGATAACCACAGGATCGAATTGATGGACCGCTTTGTCGGACTTTCGGTTTTTGTCGCCGCCGTCGACAACGGCAGTCTGGCCGCTGCAGCACGAGCGCACGGCATTACTCCCGCGATGGCCGGGAAGCATGTGGCCGCGATCGAAGCCGAGCTCGGTGTCCGGCTGTTGCAGCGAACGACGCGAAAGCTGCACCTGACCGACATCGGTCTGGATTATTATCGGCGGAGTATCCTCATCCTCGACGCTCTGGACGAGGCTGACCGCAGCGCCTCACAGCAGCAGGACCAACCGCATGGCACGCTAAGGGTTTCAGCGCCGACCACGTTCGGCGCTCTTTATCTGGGCCAGCCAGTTGCTGAATACACAACGCGCTACCCGAACGTCTTCGTCGAAATGAGCCTGGAGGATCGTTACGTTGATCTCATCGAAGGGGGATTCGATATGGCGATACGTATCGGCACCCTACCCGATTCGAGTCTGATCTCCCGCAAGTTCGGCGAAAGCGGAATGGCAGCCTGTGCGGCTCCCTCCTACCTCGACAAGCATGGGCGGCCGAACGATCCGGCGGACCTTCGGCGCTATGACCGCCTCGCCTTCAGTAAGGCGACGTCGGCAGGTGACTGGAGTTTCACCGACCGAAAAGGCAAGACGGTGACGGTTTCTGGACCGTCACGCCTGAAGGCTGACAACATGCAGATGTTGCTGGCGGCTGCCCTGGACGGCGGCGGCATCGTGTATGGGCCAACATTCCTGCTTCGGGAGCATATCACGAGTGGCCGATTGGAACAGGTTTTGCCCGATTTCGCCACTGAAAGTTTGGGCATTCATGCCGTTTACCCAAGTTCTCGCATGTTGGGTACGAAGGTGCGCTGCTTCATAGACATACTTGAAAGAAGACTTGGTAAAGCACCCCTCTGAGCAAAATCGTCTCGAATTTCTTGTCTGCTAGTAAAGTACGCGAGTGTTTGGTTTGAAAGGATCTGAAACCTCCGACCCGCTAACTCGACCGGCTAGAGCCTCGGGCGATTAATGTGCAACGCATCCGGCCTGGCGGAAATAGTTCCAGCACTCTTGCGGCGTGAATAGGTCGCAAACCTTTCCGACGGCTTTCCAGAGATCGTCATAAGTCCTTGCTTTCATTTTTCGCAAGAGTGCCTTGAGCTTCGAAAAGGCCATTTCAATCGGATTGTTGTCTGGCGAATATCGCGGCAGGAAGAGTATCCATGCCTTCCGCTCAGCGATGGCCGCCGCTGCTCGGGGGCTCTTGTGGACGTTGAGGTTATCCCAGATCACCACGTCGCCTGGTTCAAGCGTCGGTGCGAGTTGAGTTCGCACATAGGTGTCGAACTTGGCTCCATCCATGGCCCCATCGACGACAAAGGGTGCCGTGATGCCATCGCAGCGCAGACCGGCGACAAAGGTTTGGGTGTGCCATTTGCCGAAAGGCGCATCCGCCTGAAGGCGCTTGCCCTTGATGCTACGGCCACGCAGTGGTGTCATGTTGGTCTTGACCGAAGTCTCATCTACGAAGACGAGACGTCCGGGGCTCTGTTGCATAGCGGGTTGGCGACGTTTGCGCCACTCATCGCGCTCCCGGCGCACATCGGCGCGTGCGCGTTCCGATGCCAGCAGTGTTTTTTTTAAAGCTGAAGCCCGCCCGGCAAAGAAGCTTCGACAGGTTCGAAGGATCAGCTTTCACACCATGATGCTCTACCAGCCAAGTCGCCAGGTCGGGCATGGTTATATCCGGTTGCGCCTCTACCTTGGCGATAATGGCATCCCGGACCGGGCCCAATTTGCCGCTGCCGCTGGGCCGACCGCGCCGGGAGGGCTCGACCGAGCCCGTTCGATCCGCCCGCTGCTTAAGCCGAACAGCCGTGGCGGGCGAGACTTTGAAAGCAGCAGCGGCTGCCCGACGCGTTTGGCCTTGCGTGATCGCATCAACAATCCGTTGGCGAAGGTCCGAAGAATAGGCGCGAGACATGGCAAGTCCTCCTGCCATGTTGAATCATAAAATCGAAGCCAGGGGAATCGTCAGATTCAAAGAAACTGCCCGACGCTCTAAATTGATGATTACATTAGCTTCAGAATAACGAGTAAACCCGTTCGTAAGCTTCCGTCTTGCATTCAAGTGGCCTCTGGATGCAGGGCCCTGACCGCATCGAGACTTGTGAATTTCCCACCTTTAGCACGAATCGAAACTACCACCTCTATAGTGATGCCAGTGTCGTTATCTGCGAGCCTTTGATGCCCAAATGACCTGACAGGGTGCTCAGCCGAAGCTTGCTGTCGGAGAGCCTTATTGCGCGCTGCCCGTTAATCGACCTAAGGCGTGCGGCCTGAATGTTACGCTGGCTTGAGCAGCCGAGCTCGAGTCAGGCGCCGGTTTTACAAAAGGGGCAAGGTTTCTGCTCTTCGTCTCCGCTGGGCGTTCCGAAGCCTCGGTTCGAAGAGAACCTGCTCGCGTGAGGTACCATCGACAACTGCACTTTACCTTTGCCGGCATTCTTCGCCGCGTACATGAGATTATCACCCGCGATAATCAACTGCTCCGCGGAGCGGTCGTCGCTTATGTCGACGAAAAGTCCGCCCACGCTGCAACCTACCTGATAACCGGTCAAAGACAGCGCTTCCGTCAATCGAATATGAAGATCTTGCGCCGTTCTAATCGCTTCGCCGTGGTCCGCGACGAGTATGGCGATCGCAAACTCGTCGCCCCCTAGACGTCCCGCAATCTGTCCCTCCAACATGAAGCTGTTTGCAGACGCTGCAAATGCAGTCAGCACCTGATCGCCTGCAGTATGGCCATGCTGGTCGTTGACGCCCTTGAACCCGTCCAAATCAATGTAGGCAAGGAGGAGTGGTCGTCGTGCTACGATCTTACTGGTCAGCCACAGTTTCAGCTCGTCCTCGAATGCTTTGCGATTATAAACGCCGGTCAGCGGATCATGTGTTGCCAGGTAGGCTACTCGATCATGTGACCTTTTCAGGCCCATCACGACCGCCGCATTGACGCCAAACGAAATCAATCGCCCGAGGTTGTTGTTGAGACCGGTCCAGAAGTCAGGGTCGGGATTGAACATCGGGTATCGTAGCCCGGTGACGATTGCGACAGCTATTGTGAATAGGACGGCCTGTCGGGTGCTCAACGTCCAGCAGGCGATGGTCACTGCGAAGAGATAGAGGCCTGCCATCGACGACCGTTGCTGGTAGGTGCCGACGTCAAGCAGCAGGGCAGCCAAAGTGACGGCGAGCAGGATCGCCCAACGCTGGCCAGCCGGCCGTTCTTGCAGCCAGCCGACCAGTTGCTCCACGAGGCTTTCCTTTTTGGCGTCTGCGTCAGCCTTGGTCGTCAATCTGATTATCCCGTAGGTGGCGATGGGTTGCCGCCGAGCCCGGAGATCTCAGGTTCGACAAAGTGTAGCGATCCACGCATGATTTTCGAAGGGAAAGGTACGTTCAATGAGCGCGAGGGCAGGTTTCAGGCGGTATCGACCGGTAGCGTTGATCAGATCGAGAAACGCGTGGCGGTAAGACGAGGGTGGCAAAGAACAGTTTCAAGCGGAAGGCCCTTACGATTTCGCCAAGGAAATGCTCTGGCTCAAGGCTGGTTCCGCAGACATCGTTCCCACGGGGATCAAGGTAATTTATTCGTTATGAAACGTACTTGGTTTTAGCCTTAACCGGCCGGCGTGCGAGACAGGGATCGAGGCCGCAACAGAACTGGAAGCGATAGTTGGCGGTGAGGTGTGGAAACTCGCTGTCAGGAGCCCCATTAGGAAGCGTATTCTCTAACCGCTTCGCGGTCGGCACGGTCAATTTCCCAGGAGATCAAAAATGACCAACGAAAAAGGTGCTGGAGCGCCTTTAAGCGCCGTTTCAGTTGCCAAGAAATATCGGATTGCTTTTGAAGACGCGAAGGCAATCGTGGCAGAGCATGGCAACGATGCCAAATCCATTCATAAAGCCGCTCGTGGGATAGCGGCCTAGAGCCGAAGCAAGATGTGCATTGTGACGGCTGCCCATCGTCCTCTTCATACGGGATAGAGGCGCACACCGAACGGGTAATATCGCCGGTATTTGTAATATGAGGCTGCACACTCCGGCTCAGCCATGTCCAACCCTGCACATAATTACGGTGGGCTCGACCGTTATGAATCCCGTCGAACATGTGTCGCGCCGGAACATTCATTGCCGTCGCAGTGTTTCGAGCCAGGCGCCGATATTGGGTCAGCGTTTCTTTTCATGAGTGGGATGATGGGCAGAGAGCCTGTACGAAGCAAAGGCCTTGTGCTCGCGGCCGTGCAAATCAGGCAGTCGCATACTGGAGACCCGCACCGATATCAGCATCGTATTTACGGATATCGACATGCCGGGCAGCATAGACGGGATGAAGCTTGCACGCGCTGTTCGAAACCGCTGGCCACTCATCGAAATCATTATCGTGTCCGGCCAAAGGCACCCCGTCGATAGCGACCTCCCTGCCCGCGCAGTGTTTTGCCCAAGACCATACTATGTTGACGCCGTGACAGCTGAACTCGATCGAATGGCTGCATCGTTTTGATAGCGAAAGAGAGGGCTGTGTACGAAGCGACGGCAGAGTTTTATGCAAGCGACCAACGGAGACAAGTGGTTACTGGAGGCAAAGCAGCTTGGTCAGTGGACGACTCTATCAGGATCGCTGATGATCACCACCAGGGTGCTGCACTTCGCAACATCCTTGCCAAACCCGGCGGCCTTGAAAAGGCACGAAATCCCTCCCCCGCAGGGAACTGGACAAAGCGCCGGCCGAATACCCCTGGAGTATCCATTTTTGCTCGACGCGATCCATGCCGCTCTAAGCCCGATTTGCTTCCCGCTTTTCAAAAACGATCGTGACCTTCATGCCGATCCCTGGCAGGGACTCCACCTGGACGTCCGCCCTGGCGTTCTGTTTGATCGATTGCACGATCATAGAGCTGAGCTTACCGCGCCGCGGCCAGTCGGATGGATTGCTGAGACCAATGCCATTGTCTGCAACCGAGATTCGGCAGCCCGCATCATCCACGACGCAGCGCAGGACAATTTCACCACCCTCACGATCCTTGAATGCGTGTTTGAGCGCGTTCGTCATAAGTTCGTTGACGACCAAGCCGACGGGCATCGCAATGTTGACGGAAACGGGCCACGTATCGACCTTCATGTCAAGCCGAATACCCTGGACCGCGTGTGCGGCCATGATCGCCGAGGCGATCTGGCTCACATACGTGCCGAGATCGACAGTCTCGTCAGCGTTTGCATCGGACAGAGAACGGTAGAGGATCGTCAGCGCGTCCACACGGCCTGCCAGTTGGTTGAACCGCGCGCTTTCATCTGGATGTTGCGCGTTCCGGGCTTCCATGCGGATGAGCGCTGTGATCATCTGAAGATTGTTTTTGACCCTGTGCTGCAACTCCTTAAGAAGCACGTCCTTTTCCGTCAACGTGGTGGCCAGGTGAGCGCCGGTTTGTCCACTGTTGGCGGGCGCGATAGCGACGAGACGAAAGAGAGGGGTTCCTGCGTCATTGACGATCGTATTCGACCAGGCGTCAATGAACGACTGGGGCCCCGTCCCGGAAGATGGCGCAAATGTTCCCAAATACTCCTCGCCAGCCACAATGGCATTCGCGAGATCCTGGTCTCCACTCACCGAGTACACCAATGGGAGTGATGACCATGGCTTGCCCTGCAGGTCCTCAGGCGAAATGCCTATCAAACGCTCGAATTCAAGATTGGCGTATATAAGCACCTCGTCTGACGCGAGTTCTGCCACCGCCACTCCGAACGGAACGTGGTCGAGGAATTGTCGGAAGCGGTCATCATCCAACGCCTCCCCAAGATGAGGAAGGTCGGCTACCGTTTCCGGGCTTATCGGCGATTCTTCAGTTTCTGCCATTTGCAACTCACAACCACATTCGTTCGGTGCTTATCACGCCGGATGGCGGGGAGCCAAAGAAATCCTGATTCTTGGAGTGCCATGCCGGTGAAGCGGTTTTACCGCGCTGGGTGGGATCGCTCGGCCGAAGATGATGCAGACATCTGGCCTGCTTGCCCACTGGGCCTATTTAGGGGAAGGCCGAAGACCCCAGCCCGATCTGAATGCGTGCCAGCGGCACCTTCAGCTTCCAGACGATCAACCCCGTCCGTGAAACTCCAATTTTCTTGGCCGGCTAGAGCGGATGGCACAATCTTGCCGAGGACGAAGCCCCGAACCCCTCTTCCTGTGCTATTTAATCTGCATTTTCCTCCGCCGACTCCGACCAGACGAGCTCAAAAGCATCCCATTTTCGTTACTCGTCAGCCCCCAGCTAACGCATATTCGACCAGTATCCGTGGCCCCGAAGCGCATCGCGTTCGTAATCAGTTCGTGGAAGGCCATGCCAAGATCAAGGACGGCATTAGCGTCGAGCATAATTTGCTGGCCGATAACATGAAGCGGGTGGAGAGCCTGGAACGGCTCAAGCTGATGCGCGACGAGATCTGCAAGGCTGACACCGGCCCAGCCGACCTGTGACAGAAGATCATGCGAATGGGAAAGCGCCATGATCCTTTCGCGGACCCGCCTCTCGAATTCTTCGATCGAACGGGACCGTGTCGCCGTTTGCCTGATAACGGCTGGTACCACGGCATACTGATTTTTGACGCGATAATTGATTTCCGACGAGCTTGCCGGCCCGGCCTTTGATCGGAGAAATCGTGATCGAAACCGGGACCATCTGCCCGTCCAGGCGGCGCCGCGTCCTCTCGAACGGTTCGATCCGCTCTCCCAGCTTCAACCGGCGCAGAATATCCGTTTCCTCATCCCGTTGGTGGTCGGGTATGATCAGATAGATCGGTTGTCCGACCGCTTCGCTTTCCGCATAGCCGAACATACGTTCGGCAGCCTTATTCGAGCTTACGATTGTGCCGGAAAGATCCTTGCTGATGATGGCGTCGAAGGAAGGCTCGGCGATGCCTGCGAGGCTTCTGCGTTGTGTTCGCTTGGCTTATTTCTGCTCAGTGGACATGATTTAGGCAAGCGCGTGAGAGATCAACCTCGTTGACCGGAAGAAAGTTCACGCAGGCGATCGCTTCACGTGAAGACGAGCGGCTCCCATGAGCGTCTATCGTCGTCAGGGCCGGTCGTAGGTGAAGGACGTCAGGAGGGTTGTGACGAAGTTGCTGGCCCGTTCCTTAACGAGCATCTCCGTCCACTCGCTGGTGCCGCGAAGCCTCAAGTCGGTCTGGATGCTGTCGACGGCCGCTTCTTCTATTCGTTTGATATGGGCGCTGAAGGCCGCTTCGCCAGCACCATGGTACATGTCCCGTATGACCATTCGCAGGATTTCCTGGATCGCAATCTGCCAGGCGGTATTGATTGCCTGCAGCTCGTTCGTGTCCGTTGCCATTAGAGGCTCCTTAGGAGTGAGTGAGTTCGAGCGCGGCTGTATATCGCGCCCTGATCTATTTCACGGCTGCATCCACTCTAAGGGTGGGTGCCTGCACGTTAAGCCTGCCGGGCCTTGCGGGCAGCATAGCGTCTGTCCCGCTCAGCCTTGCGGGCGGCCTCGTCTTTGACGACCCGCGATATCCGGGCGTTTTCGGCGGACTGTCGCGCTTCAATCTCGGCCGCGGCCGCTGCCTCGATGGCTGCCTGTTCTCGGGCTGCAAGAGTTTCGAGGCGGGTGCGCTCCTCAAGTTTCAGTCGCTCCCGTTCCGCACGGCGCGCCTCCCGGGCTTCAACAAGCGAGATGCGCTCCGCCTGTCTGGCGGCTTGTGTTGGCTCGGCGGCGGTCTTCGCGGTCCGGTATGCTGCGAGAAGAGCTGCCTTGGCGTCCGCAGCGGCGGAGCGTCGGTCGGTGAGTTCGTTGTTTCTGGCGTGTTTCAAATCTTTATCCTGATATTAGTGTTTGGGACGATCAGTTGGACTTCGATCGTTTGGCAAGGAGCGCGGATGTTGCCGACATCCGGACGGTTTGCTCCTTGGCGAGGCGCGCGTCGCGCAGCCTCAGGGTCTTGGCATCACGCGCCTGAACTAGCGATTCAAGCTCTTCGGCCGCATGGTTCTTGGCGAAGAACTCCGTCTGAAGATTGCCGAAGGCCGTCTCGGCACGCTGGCGAGATTTGCTATATGTTTCTGTCATTGAATTTCCTCGACGTGGCTTTGAAGCCAAACGAAAAAGGCCAGGCGAACTGCCTGGCCTTAAACTGATAATTGCTCCCGGCAGTGCCAGTACATCCGTGGTCAAAGGGAAGCAGATATCGATTAAGCGGACTGCAGATTGCAGGCCGACATCTTGCCCGACTTCATGTCGCGCTCGAGTTCGAAGCCGATCTTCTGGCCTTCAACGAGCTCGCGCATTCCGGCGCGCTCGACAGCCGAGATGTGAACGAAGGCGTCAGCACCGCCGTTGTCAGGCTGGATGAAGCCAAAGCCCTTGGTGGAATTAAACCATTTTACTGTGCCGGTGGTCATGATGAACCCTTTCAAAGCATAGATTGAGGAACCGCGAAACAGGTGCTCCGCAGACGAAAACCGACTATTTTTGAAAGGGAAGTTCGCTTAGAGCACGGTGCCAATCGCGCGGTGAACAAAGCTCGGCAAGCAAAAGATCGATTAGCTATCAATAAGGCAATGATTGCCAGAGGTCAACGGTTAGTTTTGAATTTCTCGGTATCTTATCTTATGGTTGTAATTTCCTGAGCACAATCGGAGACTTACTATCTGCGGAGAGTGCGGCCGCTTTCACTACCTCAAGCGGCCGCTCGATCTCCATGCCCTGAAGGATCGTCGAACCCATCGCAGCGGCGCTGCTTGCGAGCTGCTGCAAAATCTCGCGCATGTCGGCCTCCTAGCGAACGTATGGATCTTTGTCGTGCCGGCGACGGGAGGCGGTGATGATATCAGTCTCCGGCGCCAGCAGATCGTGCTTCTCAGCGAAAGCTGCGAACAGCCCGCGCGCCGTCTCCGCTTCGATCTCGCCGCAAGTGCTGCGCCACAGGCTTTCAGCGCCACCGAATAAGCCGTGTCGCGCATCGATGCTGGCCATTCGACGAGATTCCGGTAGGCGTCCATAACCGTGCGGACCTCAGCCAAGGCCGACAAGGACGGTAGCAAAGCCGCGCCACCAGCCTTATGCTGGTAAGGCTAGTGGCAGTTGCCGAGTTCTCAATAGCGTGCAGCGCTGCTTTCAAGCATAGGCCAGATTGTCGTCTGGAACCCATTTATACTTGTTCCGCCATAGCCAAGCATCGGCGTGCCTGTCTCCAGCACATGCGCCGGAAAATTCAGGGTTGGCTTGGAAATGGCGGAGAGCCTCTCGATATGATCATCGGTGAGCGTTACGTCCAAGGCTGCAAGATTTGCGACGAGTTGTTCTTTGCGGCGGGCACCGAGCAGCAAGGAACGGACTGCAGGGCGCGTCCTGAGCCAGGCGAGCGCGACTGCAGCTGGGCTTGCACCGAGCTCCTCTGCAACTTGATGCAGTACCTCAATGACATCATAGTCGGATTGTGACGGAGCGCCTGTTATCACCGCGCGTGCCGCATCTGTCGGCGCGGCAGCCGAGCGTCTGTACCTGCCGGACAGAAAGCCGTTCTTCAGCGGACTCCAAGGCATGATGGCCATGTCCATCGCCTCAGCCATCGGCACATGTTCGCCTTCGATCGTCCGCTCAAGCAACGAATATTCGAGCTGAAGGGCAATGATCGGCGTCCAGCCACGAAAATGCGACAGGACGGAGGCCTCGGCGGTTTTCCATGCAGGCAGATCCGAGAGGCCGATATATCGGACCTTGCCCGATCCCACAAAGTCATCGAGGGTCCGCAGCGTCTCTTCGATCGGCGCGAACCTGTCCCAATTATGAAGCCAGTAGATATCAACATAGTCGGTCTTCAGCCGGCGCAGCGATGCGTCCAACTGATCGATCATCGACTTGCGGCCAGCACCGCCCCCATTCGGATCACCCGGATGCAGGCTGCCAAAGAACTTTGTGCCTATGACGACCCGATCCCGTCTAGATCCCTGCCCGGCGAAATAGTCGCCTATGATCTTCTCTGAATGACCATTGGTATAGATGTTCGCCGTATCGATCGAGTTGCCGCCACGATCGAGATATTCGGCAAGGATGGCCGTGGAATGCTCGGCATCCGTACCCCAGCCCCAATCCTCGCCGAAGGTCATTGTACCGAGGGTGAGCGGGCTGACACGAAGTGCCGAGCGGCCGAGCGTGACAAATGAATCCAGCGACATAGCCGCCTCCTGTTGTTCGAATTCAGTCGCCCTTATCTATCGCTTTACGATGCGATGGGTGTAGACCATTGCTGCCAAGCTGTTGCACATTCCTGCCAAGCACGTGTCGGACTGAGTGCTAATACCGGGACTGCCTATGGAAAAGCTTTCACAATTTGCAGCGCTGATCGAACGGAATACCGGCACGGACTACATGACCAACGTGCTGCCAGGTATCCGCCTGTTGCGCTCGGCGCGAGAAACAGAGCCACTTTTTGGCTTGGCTGTACCGACATTCGCCGTTGTCGCACAAGGTGCCAAGCAGACCGCGATCGGCGATATGGTGTGCGATTACCGCGCGGGAGACTATCTCGTTGTCTCTCTGGATGTCCCCGTCAGCGCCCATGTTACGCTGGCGAGCGAAGGCGATCCGTTCCTCGGTTTCGAAATGGCGCTTGATCCTGCGGCGTTGGCTGCCCTTGCTGTCGAAACCGGCCTCCATCCGTTGGAGGTAGAAATCCAGACGACCGCGGCGACCAGCACCGTTTCGGACAACCTGCTCGATCCGCTTATCCGGCTCCTTGGCCTTCTTGAGGCGCCCGCAGACGCCAGAGCGCTGCGGCCGGCGATCGAGCGGGAAATCATGTGGCGTCTGCTGACTGGCGCGCACGCTTCGATCATCCGCCAGATCGGCCTGGCGGGCGGCACAATCTCGCGGGTGGTAACCGCCATCGAATGGCTCAAGCAGAATTATGCCACGCCGTTTCAAGTTGAAGATCTCGCGTCCCGAGCCGGCATGAGCGTCACATCTTTTCATCGGCATTTCCGCCGCGCCACATCAATGACGCCAATCCAGTACCAGAAGCGCGTCCGCCTGATCCACGCTCGCACGAAGCTGCTCTCAGAGCATCGAAGCGTCGCCTCAATCGGCTTCGAAATTGGCTATGAAAGCGCCTCCCAGTTCAATCGCGAGTATCGGCGGGAATTCGGAGCGTCACCGGGCGTTGATGTCCAACGATTACGCCTTGCCGGCCAAGTCATGGAATAGTGCCTTGTTTCAAAGAGGCATGTAATGCTCTTGATGAGATATGAACTGCCGACCCAGCAGTTATGCTAGCTTCATTTCGCATCGCAAAAGCGCCCAGTATAGGTTTGTCTAGCCGTTGCGCTCAGCGTGGCCGAACTGGATGACGCTCGGCCCAATAAGATGGTCGACAGGTCTGGCAAGGCGGCGACTGCCGGCGCTGAAGCTCACCAAAAGAATGCTCGCCTTGATAATAGTTGATAAATGGCTTATGACTTCGCCATTACAATAGATGGAGGATCACATGATCAGCGCAGATCTGGGAAAGCAGCTCGAAAGCTATGTCCAGCAACTCGTCGACACAGGGCGCTACGGTTCGAAAAGCGAAGTCCTGCGTGAAGGCGTGCGATTGGTCCAGGATAGGGAGACCAGGCTCGCCGCGCTGGATGCTTCCATCATGCGCGGTATTGCCGATGCGGACGCTGATCGAACTAAGGCAGCGAGCGATGTTTTCGACCGCCTCGACGCCAAGTATCGGACGATGGCTGAGAAGGCCGAAAAATCGGTATGATCCTTGAATTTTCCAGGGAGGCCGAACGCGATCTTGAGCAGATCGCTGATTATATTGCCGAGCACAATCCACAGCGCGCGCGCGCCGTTTCATTCCTCCAAGAACTCCGGAGTAGTTGTTACGGTCTCGTCGAGAGTCCGAATGGCTTCGCCGTCGTCCCCCGCTTTGAACACTATGGTATTCGCCGACGTGTTCACGGCAACTACCTGATCTTTTACCGCGTTGTACGTGCTAAGGTGATCATCATCCACATCCTGCATGGTGCCACCGACTATGGCGCCATCCTTTTCGGCGAATGATCCCAAGGGTTTATCTTTGGTAATGTGGGGCAGTGCGGCCAAGTTGAGTAACGCGAGTTGATGACATTCGAACCTACGACCCGCAGCTTCTGCCGCATAGGTGATCCAAGGATTCATCGCGTCCCATTGAACAGCAAATAACAGGCTCGCATTGCACAGCACGAGAGGGGCGGCAAATGTGCCGCCCCTTGCCCCAATGAACTACATCTTGCCCATGCTTTTCATCGCATTGTCCATGTGCATTTTGCAGTCGTCCATTTTTTTGGCCGCCATCGAGTCCTTGGCCATCATCATTTCCTTCGATGCCATTTCTTTCTTTTCCTTCATCGCAGGATCGCTCATCGCATCGATGCCGGACTGCATCTTCATCATCGAGCCGTCGTCGCATTCCGCCGCCATCATCGCGTCCTGGGCAAAGACAGGCAGCGCCGAAGCGGCTGCCAGAATGATAGCAGCTAGGGTGCATTTCAACATGGTATTCTCCTCCTTGTGGGCACCATTGCCCGTTGCAAGACTCTCGGGCGCGAAGCGCTGCGCAGATCCGCTTCGATTTACGTTAGATGCCGGCGTACCATTCGTAGCCGCGGTCCTCCCAGAAGCCGCCCTTGCCTCCCCATAGACCGGCAAAACTGTGCGTGATCTCGATCCTCATCAGATATTTCGCATGCTTGTAGCCAAGGTGGCGTTCGACGCGCAGGAGTAGCGGGGCGCCGTGAGCGACCTCCAGGTCTTTGCCATTCATCTCGTAAGCAAGGATGGTTTGAGGATGGAAGGCGTCGATCAGATCGATGCTTTCGTAATAGGTGCCGCTACCATCCATCGTTTGCTCGAGCTCGTCGGCGCAATGAAACACCACATAGCGCGCACCTGGCTTAAGCCCTGCACTCTGCAGCAGCGGCCCAAGCGGCGTGCCCGTCCATTTTCCGATTGCGCTCCATCCCTCTACACAGTCGTGGCGGGTAATCTGTGTGCGCGAAGGCAAGCGCTTCAGGTCCGTGAGAGACAAAACAACGGGACGCTCGACTAATCCATCGATCTTCAGCCGCCAGTCAGCAAAGCCGGTTTCCATCATTCGCGCATAGTCTTCACTGTCGGGCGCCGTCGAGCCGTTTGGTTTGAACACCGGCGAGATGTCGGGTTCGGAAAACTCGCTCGCCAGCGTGTCCTTGGAGACAAGCAGCCGCTGGCCGCGCATCGTCAGCCGCTCCGCCATTTCAAGAACGCTCTGGACATTCGAATTCTGCGCGACGTCATCGCAACCGCTCAAACTGAGGGCGGCGAGGCTGGCCGCCGAACCGGTCAATAGGCGGCGGCGGGTGATTGAGAACGTCATGGCTCGCCTCGCTCTGTTTCGATGGCATATCGGCCTGTGATCATCGAACGCATGTTGTTCCAGAGGCCCGAAAGGATGACCATCGACACATGAATGATCACGAAGACGACGATCGACCATGCGCAGATGAAATGGATCGATCGCGCCGATTGGCGGCCGCCAAAAAGATCGAGCAGGAAGGGGTATCCGGCATCAATTCCGGGAGACATGGTCAGTCCCGTTGCCAACATTAGCGGTAGCAACACGAAAATGACGATCAGGTAGGCGAGCTTCTGCAGCGCATTGTAATGCCTCGCCTCCTCGCCTTTTGGAAAGCGCAGCCGTGCGTGGTCCGCGATCTCCCGACCCAGATGCCGTGGTGTGAGTTGCTCCGCGGTTGGCGCCAGATCGCGGTGAAAATGTCCGCGCACGAAGCCATACAGGGCGTAGAGCGAGCCATTGATCACGAACAACCACGCGAAAAAGAAATGCCAGCGCCGGCCGGTGGCGAGATCCTGGTAGCTCGGGATCGTGGCCCAGGCTGGAAAGCCGCGTTCGGTCGCTCCGTCGCCGACACCTGACAAGCCGAGAAAGCCCGTGGTGTTAAGCTGCACATCCCCAACGGTTAAAACTCCGCGCGTACCGCCGTCCTGCTCGACCGTCCCGATCGACAGCCAGGACGGATCGGCATCGGCGCCATATTGCCCCCAGTAGAGCGATGGATGTGCGTTGAAGATCTGCAGTCCGCTCATCAGGAGCAGGCTCAGACAGAGAACATTGATCCAGTGAGTGATCCGCGTCACCAAGGAGTGTCGGCGGATGAAGATCCTTTCCGGCGGTGCGTCGCTGTGGTTGTCGAGTGTCGCCATGATCGGTTTCGATGTCCGGTTACGTCACATTCCCGGAGTAAGTACGCAGGCCGCCCACGACTTGTTACAAGCGGCGGCAATGTTTTTTGCTGCGTAGCTTTTGCCAGCATTGCGCTCGCAACCCGTCACGAAAGCGTGATGCCGTAACGAAGGGTGCTTCTCTCGCGAAGGAGGATGAGAGGAAGATCACCAAGGGAGTTTAATCATGAGATATTTGAGTGGATTGAGGCCCGCAGTGGCTGCGCTCGTCTTGAGTTGCGGCTTTATCGCGCATGCGGATGCCGGGCAATCAACAGCGATCGTCGAACTATTCACGAGCCAAGGCTGTTCTTCCTGCCCTCCAGCCAATGCCAATCTCGTCAGGCTCAGTAAGGAACCGGATATACTGACGCTGAGCTTTTCGGTGACTTATTGGGATTATCTCGGCTGGAAGGACAGTTTCGGGAAGAAGGAATTCACCGACCGGCAGACGGCCTACGAGCCTGCACTCGGCCAATCCGGCGCGTTCACACCGCAGATGGTTATCAACGGGCGCGAGTCGATTGTGGGTCAGGATTTCAATGAGATCCGGCGCGTCATCGACTCCGAGCCCCCTTTGTCCGGGCCGCCGATCTCTCTGTCAACACATGGCGTCGTGGTTGGCGCCGGGAAAGGCATTCCAGCGCCGGTCGACATCTGGCTGGTGCAATATGGACCAGGCATCGTCCAAGTGCCAGTTGCCAGAGGCGAGAATGCCGGCGAGACATTACCTCACGCTCATGTCGTCCATGAGCTACAGCGTCTCGCCACTTGGCAAGGGGAGACGGTGATGTTGCCGATCCCGTCTGCGCACCGAGGTCTCAAGAGGGCCGTCATCGTCCAAGAGCAAAACGGAGGCAGGATCGTCGCCGGAGCAACGGATTGACCGGCGCGGTGCGCAACTAAACGGTTAGCGCTGCTGGTCTAGGGGGGGCTCCAGAGCGGACGTTGTTGCCGTTTGGGGAAACGCGTGCATATCGGGCGATGTTCATAGCCAACGGGTGTGTCAAGGATAGTAGACGGCGCAGCTTCAAACGTTGGTTGAGTTTGCATTACGTAGGATCATTCCGCCTTGAAAGGATATGAACCGGCGAACTTTTTCTTGCACGATTTCCGTACTATAGCGCGGCAAAGGCAGAAAATGGGTCCCATCCTACCTTGACCAACACGGATACTCTAGCGCAGCTCGCTATGGTCGCGGCTAGCAGTTTCGGGTGGTTTTCGCACCCCTGAGGGAACGATTTTGCTGGAAGTCGACGTCTTGCTCCACTATTCAAATAGATGGCGTGTGCTGCGTGCGCCACGGGATTCCCCGAAATCGACGGAGACTACGATCAACCTTCCACAAGGGAGCGCTGACCTATGTCGTCGCCTATCTCTGCGGGCCGTATTCGGTCCACCCTTCGCCAGTTTCTCGACAATGAAGCATCTGGCGGTCTCGTGCTCATGGCTGTCGCGCTCGTTGCCATCGTGACAGCGAATTCGCCGGCTGCCGAGGCTTACTTCCACGCGCTCCACGTCTTCGTTGGCCCACTGAGCCTCCAGCACTGGATCAACGACGCCCTGATGGCGCTGTTCTTCCTGCTGGTCGGCCTCGAGATCAAGCGTGAGATGCTCGATGGGCAGCTTTCCTCCTGGAGCCGGAGAATTCTGCCTGGGGCGGCAGCGCTTGGCGGCATGGTTTTCCCCGCCTTGTTTTATGTTGGACTCAACTGGGAGAACCCGGCGGCTCTCCGGGGCTGGGCGATCCCTACCGCGACCGACATCGCTTTCGCTCTCGGCGTGATTTCGCTCTTCGGCTCTCGCGTGCCAGCTTCGCTGAAGATCTTCCTTGCCGCCCTCGCCATCATCGACGATCTCGGTGCGGTCGTGGTGATCGCTCTCTTTTATACCAACGATCTCAACATGTTCGCTCTCGCCGGAGCAGCCATCGTGCTAGCGAGCCTCTATGGCATGAACCGCGCGAACGTACTGACGCTCTGGCCCTACCTCGTTCTTGGCGCTGTGCTATGGCTTTTGGTCTTCCTGTCGGGCATCCACGCGACCCTCGCTGGCGTCCTTCTCGCGCTGACGATCCCGCTCAAGCTGACGCCAGGAACACCGGAAGCCACTCATCAGGAATCTCCGCTTCATCATCTTGAGCACCTGCTGCACAAGCCAGTCGCCTTCGTCGTTGTCCCGATCTTCGGATTTGCAAACGCAGGCGTTTCCTTCGCCGGAGCGTCCATGTCCATCTTTTCAGAGCCTCTGACGATGGGAGTGGCGACCGGGCTGCTGCTAGGCAAGCTCGTCGGAGTGCTCGGTACCGTCGCCCTTCTGGTGAAACTTGGCCTCGCCGACCTTCCCGCGAAAGCCAGTTGGGGTCAGATGACGGGGGTCGCGGCGCTTTGTGGGATTGGCTTCACCATGAGCCTCTTCATTGGGCTTCTCGCGTTCGACGATCCTACAATCCAGGACCACGTGAAGATGGGAATTCTGCTCGGGTCTGTGGCGTCCGGAATTGTCGGTGCAGTCATCCTGGGGACATTCAAAAGGCGCGCCTGACTGACCGGAAACCCTGGCCCGTCAAATGCCGCCCTCGTAAACAGACAAATGTGTCATCTCGAAACCTTGGCGGGGCGACAGCACCGAAGATTTTTTGACATCCTCGCCTGAATCGCAACCTGGCGTAAAACTGACAGAAAGGCCGCCCAGTGTCTCAATCAGAGCTGCGCTCAGAAGATTCGGAAGTAGAGCACACCAAGCATGGCGGTCTGCCCGCACTTGTTCTGGCAGCGCTCGGCGTGGTCTACGGCGATATTGGGACCAGTCCGCTTTACGCATTCCGAGAGGCGCTACACGCCACGGCAGGTAGTGGTACCCACCGTGACAACGTCCTTGGCATCTTGTCCCTCATGGTCTGGGCACTGACGATCGTAGTGACGATCAAATACGTGACCTTTGTCTTGAAGGCCGATAACCGGGGTGAAGGCGGCACGCTCTCACTGATGACGCTCGCCCGCGGGAGCCTTCCCCGGAGGTCCGTCTGGATTCTTGTACTGGGCGTCGCGGGCGCGTCGCTGTTTCTTGGAGACGCCATCATCACGCCCGCGATCTCGGTTCTGTCCGCGGTCGAGGGCATTCAGATCGTTGCACCGGGTTTGTCGAAATGGGTGGTGCCGATCACGCTGGTGATTATTGCGATACTCTTTTTTATCCAGCGATTTGGCACGGGCGGTGTCGCGGCCGTGTTTGGCCCGATCATGGCTCTCTGGTTCCTCGTGCTGGGCATCAGCGGTGCCATCCATATCCTTGATGACCCGGCCGTACTTTCGGCGACTAACCCGGCTCACGCCATCACATACGCGGTACAAAACATCGGCATCACCATCACGGTCCTTGGGGCGGTCTTTCTGGCGGTCACTGGCGCTGAGGCGCTATACGTGGATCTCGGGCACTTCGGACGCCGTCCGATCGTGTTGGCATGGTTTCTGATGGTCTTCCCTTGCCTGCTGCTTAACTACTTCGGTCAGGGTGCATTCGTGCTTGCGAACCCTGGGATGTCCGATCATCCATTCTTTGGTATGCACCCGGACTGGGCCAAGCTGCCGATGGTCTGCCTTGCTACTGCCGCAACCGTCATCGCCAGTCAGGCCGTGATTTCGGGCGCTTATTCGCTTGTCCGCCAGGCCATGCACCTCAATCTTTTGCCCCGCCTGCAGATCCTGCACACGTCGGAAACTCACTCCGGCCAGATCTTCATGCCGCAGGTGAACTCGTTTCTGTTCATCTTTGTCGTGGCCCTGGTACTATATTTCAGAAACTCCAGCGGGCTTTCCGCTGCCTACGGCATCGCCGTCACTGGTGAAATGCTCATCACATCGATCCTGCTATTCGTGGTGATGCGGCACATCTGGGGTTGGAAGCGGAACAGTGCGCTCGCCGTGGTGGCGCCATTACTTCTGATCGATCTCGGATTCTTCGCTGCGAACGTTGCGAAATTCGCGGATGGTGGCTGGGTTCCGGTGGCGGTCGCCTGCACGATGGGCCTGATCATGCAGACATGGATGTCCGGACGTCGACTTCTGTCAGCCCGCACGAAAGCGGATGAGATCCCGCTGGACGCAATCATCAAGAAGTTGGCGCACAAGAAGCCACCGACCGTACCCGGCACGGCCATCTTCCTCACGAGCGACGTTGAGGGAGCCCCAACGGCCCTTCTCCACAGCCTGAAGCACTACAAGGTACTACACGAGCAGAATGTGATCCTCAGCGTTGTCACCGCCGCGACACCGTTCGTACCTGATGACGAGAAAATTTTCCTGGAGAGCTTCAATCCGCTTTTTAGCCGCCTGGTTCTGACGTTCGGATACATGGAGACGCCGAATATACCCCGCGCGCTTGTGTTGGTACGGAGGCTCGGTTTCAAGTTCGACATCATGTCGACGTCGTTCTTCCTGTCCCGGCGCACGATCTTGCCGTCGAAGAAGGGCGGAATGCCGTTCTGGCAGGATCGCTTGTTCATCGCGCTCGCGCAAAATGCTGGTAACGCGACCGATTACTTCGGCCTGCCGTCCGGCCGGGTGGTGGAACTCGGTCTGCAAACGACGATTTGAACGAGCGGAGTTGGCGACCGCATGTAGGGAAACGTACGAGACCGAACGGTCGGCGCTGGCGGCGCTTACGCTAAACCTTGGGGATGAGTTGGAGGGCCCGGCAAGCGCCAATGTGTCGCGGGGTCTACCATCGAATGGTTTCGCTATTAGATTCTAACGATGAAAATCACCAATACCCAGATCTTCCTGATGGCGTTCGGGGCTATCGCCTTAATCGCTGCTCTGATGATCAGCACCCTGTTCCTCGGCCATACTGTGGCTCCGCCGCCAGTTTAGCCGGTATCGAGATGTGAGTCAGGGACGGCTCACGCCTGAGTGGAAGGTTGAGAGGATGTGAGCCCGGCAGGAAGTGACAGGCTCAGGTTTGCCCTCCAATTAAATCCCTTGCGCTAGCTATATCCGCCATCTGCTCTCGGGAAGCTGTAGTAAAAGGTCGGGGCGCGCGTGACAGACCGTTCAAGCGTCTTCTGTCTTCCCGGTAGGTCCACCTGCTGCAAGCGTCCGTAGTGGCCCTACGGTGGGCCCTGACAATCGCGGGAGGATTTATCATCGCTTTCCCTGTCCTGTTCCTCCGCCGCTATATTCATGCGGGAACTAACTCGTTCCTGGCAAGTTCGGCTTGGGCTCGCGTTGCCTGGCGTTTAACGCCTTCCCTCGCGTGGGGAGCGAAAGCAGGAGTAACTTAAGCGGGAGGGGAAATGCGTGAGTACCCAAAGCGATCTGGCGCCACGTTTTGCCGATTGTATCACGGCATGATATGTGTGGGCATGAGGGCGCGAAAATAAAAGCAAACCGGCTATGGGAATTTAACGCTCACCGCTTTCACGCAAAATGCCTACGAGGCGCAGCATGTTTGGACGAAAAGTGGTAGATAAATGTGTGCGTGAAGGAGCTTGGCTCTCAGTTTGCATTCCGTCCGCAGTCCTCAGCGGATGCGCCGGTCCGAGCGTGCTTTCCCCCATGGTACGGTCGCTGCCGCCAACCGCGCCATCATGCTCAACTCGCTGGGCGTCATGCTAGTGATCGTCATCCCCACGATCGCCGGTGTCGGCCTGTTTGCCTGGTGGTTTCGCGCGTCCAACAGCAAGGCGCGGTACAGGCCAAATTTTGCGTTTTCCGGCCGTCTGGAACTGCTGATCTGGTCGATCCCCTTTCTGGTCATCCTGTTTCTGGGCGGGATCATCTGGATCGGCAGCCATCAGCTCGATCCGTACAAGCCCCTTGCCTCTCAGAAGAAGCCGCTTGAGGTCCAGGTGGTGTCGCTCGACTGGAAGTGGCTGTTCCTCTATCCCGAGCTGCAACTTGCCAGCGTCAACGAGCTGGTGGTTCCAACCGGCACTCCGGTGCATCTGTCGCTGACGTCAGGCAGCGTGATGAATTCCTTCTTTGTGCCGCAGCTCGGAAGCATGGTGGCGGTCATGTACGGTATGGTGACCCAGCTTCATCTGATGGCCGATCGTGACGGCGACTTCTACGGCCAGTCTACTCAGTTCAGTGGCCAGGGTTTTGCTGATATGAATTTCAAAGTGCGCAGCGTGTCTCCCGCCGCCTTCAGCGCGTGGACGACGTCGGTCCGGCAGTCGGGCGGTTCGCTTGACCTGAAGAGCTACCAGGCGCTCGAGGCGCCCAGCCAGAACGTGCCGCCAACCACTTTTGGCCAGGTGGATCCGGCACTCTTCGCCAGGATCGTCAGCGGCGCGCCGGACAATTTGCCGGCACATGCGCGGCATTCTTCGACCCGGGGTCGGGAGGCCGCAAGCATTGCTCGGTAAGCTTAGCTGGTCATCGCTCCCTCTCGATCAGCCCATTCCGCTGGTGGCGGGCTCGAGCATCCTCCTACTCGGGCTGGCGCTGGTGGTTTGGGTCGTGGTCAAGGGCTATGTTCCCTATCTTTGGCGAGAGTGGATCACGAGCGTCGACCACAAGCGCATCGGTGTCATGTACTGCGTGCTGGCGCTTCTGATGCTGCTTCGCGGCTTCGTCGACGCCATCATGATGCGCTCGCAGCAGGCTATTGCCTACCAGTCGCCAGGATATCTCCCGCCTGAACATTTCAACCAGATTTTTTCCGCGCATGGCACGATCATGATCTTCTTCGGGGCCATGCCCTTCATGATCGGCCTGATGAACTTTGTCGTGCCGCTGCAGTTGGGTGTTCGGGATATCGCTTTTCCCCGGCTAAACTCGATCGGCTTCTGGCTGACGGCCAGCGGCGCGCTTCTGGTCAATGCCAGCCTGCTGATCGGAGAATTCGCGCGCACCGGCTGGCTTCCCTACCCGCCGCTTTCGGAACTTCAATATTCGCCGGATGTGGGGGTCGACTACTATCTCTGGGCAATCCAGATTTCGGGTCTCGGAACGCTGATGACCGGCGTCAACCTGGTTACCACGATACTGAAGACACGGGCGCCGGGCATGAGCTATCTGCGAATGCCAATGTTCTGCTGGACGGCGCTCGCGACTAATCTGCTGATCGTCGCCGCCTTTCCGATACTGACCGCCACACTCGCCATGCTGACGCTGGACCGCTATCTCGGCTTCCATTTCTTCACCAATTCCGGCGGCGGCAACATGATGATGTTCATCAACCTCATCTGGGCCTGGGGACACCCAGAAGTCTATGTTCTTGTGCTACCCGCCTTTGGGGTATTCTCCGAGATTATCTCGACCTTTTCCAGCAAGCCGCTGTTCGGCTATCGCTCCATGGTCATCGCCACGATGTTTATCTGCATCGTTTCCTTCACGGTCTGGTTGCACCATTTCTTCACGATGGGTGCCGGCGCCGACGTTAACGGCGCCTTTGGCATCGCAACGAGCATCATTGCGGTCGGAACAGGCGTGAAGATCTACAACTGGATGTTCACGATGTATGGTGGCCGCATCCGCTACGAGACGCCCATGCTGTGGTCGGTCGGCTTTCTGGTGACCTTTACGATAGGCGGCATGAGCGGTGTCCTTCTTGCGGTTCCGCCGGCGGACTTCGCGCTCCACAACAGTCTCTTCCTCGTCGCTCACTTCCATAATGTGATCATCGGCGGCGTGCTATTCGGCGCCTTTGCGGCAATGACGTTCTGGTTTCCAAAGGCCTTCGGCTTCAGGCTGGACGAGCGCTGGGGCAAGTGGGCCTTCTGGCTCGCCTTCATTGGCTTCTACGTGACCTTTGTGCCACTTTACATCACGGGGCTTGAAGGGATGACACGACGCCTGCAGCATATAGAGGTGGCTGCGTGGTATCCTTGGCTTCTGGTCTCTGCCGCAGGGATCGTCATCATGATGGCGGGTGCGGCGGCGCAGCTTATCCAGCTCATCGTCAGCATCCGCAACCGCGAGGCTTTGCGTGACGAGACCGGCGATCCGTGGAATGGGCGATCTCTTGAGTGGGCGACGCCATCTCCGCCGCCCGCCTTCAATTTTGCCGTGCTCCCGGATGTGCGGGAGCAGGAGCCTTACTGGGCGATCAAGCAGCGTGCGATCGAACAGCAGGACCTCGGTCCAGCACCGACGTATCAGCCGATCGGGATGCCGGAAAACAGCTCAGTTGGTTTCGTGACTGCCGCTTTTACCACGGTACTCGGCTTCGCGCTGATCTGGCAGATTTGGTGGCTGGTGATTGTTGGCCTGGTGGCGGGCTTTGTGCTCTTTGTCATATTCACCTGGATGGACCCGCAGGAACGAGAAATCAGCGCCGAAGACGTAGCCGTCGCCGATCGCCGGCGGCGCTCGGCCCGAGAGGCATGGCTGGCGCAGCAAGGAGAGGCCTCGTGAGTGAAGCGGATCTCTTTGCAGGCAGGGAGGATCCTTACCGCGTCGGCCGCGGAGGCGGCAACGCCAAGGGCGCGACCGGTCATGGCGAGGGCGGGCCTTCACCGAAGAAGACCGTTGCCAGCTATGGCTTCTGGATCTTCCTCCTGAGCGACATCATTATGTTCTCAGCATTTTTCGCGACCTATGCTGTTCTGGTAATCCGAACGGCGGGTGGGCCAACGGGCGCGGAACTGTTTGAGCAGCCCAGAACGGCTGCCGAGACGGCCTGTCTGCTGTTTTCGAGTTTCACAGCCGGCATGGCTGCGGTTGCGGCCAAGCGTGAACAAGTCGCGGCAAGCGAGATATGGCTGCTCGCCACGGGCGTGCTGGGTGTCGGCTTCCTCTTTCTGGAGCTCGGCGAATTCGCCAGCCTGATCGCGCAGGGCGCAGGCCCACAGCGCAGTGCTTTCCTGTCCGCTTTTTTCGCGCTTGTCGGATGCCACGGCCTGCACGTGTTCGGCGGCCTCCTCTGGCTCGGCACGATGATGGCCCAGATCCTCGTGAAGGGCTTCAGGCCACAGATCCAACGGCGGCTCGCCTGCTTCAATCTGTTCTGGCATGCGCTTGACATTGTTTGGATCGCGATTTTTACGCTCGTCTACCTCATGGGGATAAAGCATTGACCGACAGTCGAGACGCATCGACCCAAGGCGCCAAGGAAAAGGCGCCCGGCGAAAAGGCGCAGGGCAACGACGGCGACATCACCAAGGGAGCTACCAGCTATGTAATCGGTCTGGTGCTGGCCATGCTGATGACCGCTGCGTCCTTTGCCGTTGCGAATGGATGGGCATTCGTCTGGCAACCGGGTATAGGAGCTGCTCTCATCGCGCTGGCGGTGGGGCAGATTGGCGTTCATCTCGTGTTCTTTCTGCACCTGACCACTGGTTCCGACAATACTAATAACGCGCTGGCGCTCGCGTTCGGGACGCTTGTCGTGATCCTGATCGTAGGAGGCTCGCTCTGGATCATGCATAATCTCGATCAGAAAATGATGCCGACCATGCCAACCATGCCCTGAGAACGAGGGAGGATTGCGACGGCGCGCCTCCTTCCGCTAACCTCGGATTATCATGAACCTCCCGCCCATCTCTTTTCCGGCCGGGAACCGCAGACCACTCGGGGGCAACTGTGTCGATCTTTGAGCTTTCTGCCATTCTCTTAAGCCTTTCGGCCGTGCTCGGCTGGATCAATCACAAATACCTGCCGATGCCGAACACGATCGGCCTTCTGGTGATGAGCGTGGCGGCATCGCTGATCCTGGTCGCGATCGATGCCGCCTATCCCGGGCGGCACTTCTTCGAGCCGCTGACCCAGGCCATGCTTCGTATCGATTTTACAGAAGTGGTAATGAACGGGATGCTCGCTTTTCTGCTTTTTGCCGGCTCGCTGCATGTCGATCTCGGCAGGATGCGTGAACGGGCGGCGCCGGTCGCAATTCTCGCCTTGTTCGGGACGATCGTGTCCACCGCAATCGTGGGCGGCGGTTTCTGGCTTCTCGCGAAACTGTTCGGTCAGGACATGCCGCTCGCCTGGGCGATGGTCTTCGGCGCCCTCATCAGCCCCACGGATCCCGTCGCAGTCCTGGCGACGCTCAAGAACGTCAAAGTGCCTGGCGATCTTGAGGTGGAAATGCAGGGTGAATCCTTGTTTAATGACGGGATCGGTATTGTTCTCTTCACCGTGATGCTGCTGTTTGCAACGCAAGCAGAGGGTGACAAGGTCACCGCTGAGTCGGTCCTTAAACTCCTCCTCGTGGAAGGCGGCGGCGGTCTCCTGCTCGGCATCGTCACCGGCGGCATTGCTTACTGGGCTATGCGCCTGATCGACGACTATTCAGTAGAGGTGTTGATCTCGCTTGCCCTTGTCACAGCCACTTATGCCATTGCAGAGCGCCTTCACGTCAGCGGTCCCTTATCCGTAGTCGCCGCGGGCCTACTGGTTGGTTATCACGGACCCCGCAAAGCCATGAGTGATCGTACCCAGACGTATCTGTTCGGATTGTGGACGCTGATCGACGAGATTCTCAATTCGGTTCTCTTCCTACTGATCGGGCTCGAAGTACTCGTCCTAAGATTCGACACGCTATCCCTGGAGATCGCGGCCGTGGCCATACCGCTCGTTCTGCTGGCACGGCTGATCGCCGTCGGGGCCCCCGCACTGGCTGCCTGGTCAAGCGACATGATGTCGACCAGAAACGTGCCGTTCCTCACCTGGGCGGGCATCCGTGGCGGCATCTCCATTGCACTGGCGCTATCCGTTCCAGATAGCCCGGCCAAGCTTGTCATTTTATCCTCCACCTATTCGGTGGTCTTGTTCAGCATCATCGTTCAGGGTCTCACCTTGGGTGCACTCGCGCGGCGAACCATATTTGTCGAAGGGCCTTCGGTGGCTGAGAAGACTTCTCGCTGACTCGCATGTGAAGGCATGTTCATCAGCATTGAGTCTATGCCTCTTTGGGGCCGGGGCGTGCACGTGTTTGTGATGCCCTCTAAGCCTTGCCGCACACGCGGTGCGATTTATATCATGCCATGATGTATATATTGTAGGATACCTAGGCAAAGGCAGAACGGAGCGCTTGGATGTTGCAATCTCGCAGGTCGTCGGAGCACCGCGGTATCTATGTGCTCGTTGTCGCCACAGTCGTCTCACTCATCGGGATCGTTCTTAGTGTCGGCGGTGGCTGGCTAGCGGCGTTGGGAGGGAGCTGGTATTATCTGCTAGCCGGAATTTCGCTCTTCATAAGCTCTGTCCTCCTCTTCATGCACAGGCGCGGCGGTGTGCTCCTCTATGCTGTTATCATCGTCGCCACTGCGGTATGGGCTTTCGCGGAGGCTGGGCTGGACGGGTGGGCCTTGGTCCCTCGCCTGGTTGCCCCATTAGTCCTTTTCACCTTCGTTATTGCGTGCCTTCCCTTCCTCTATCCGCGGACCAGCTGGCGACAGACAATCAGCGGCTTGAGCATTCTTATCATCCTGTCCTTCTTCAGCGGCTTTCTTGTTTACCGGCTAGCGCCGGACCCCGCCGTCGATTCCTTGCCGGTCGTGGCTGCTCGCACCATGGCGGATCCCTCGACCCTGCAAGCGGGCGTCGATTGGCCGGCATACGGTGGCAGCGATAGCGCCCGTCGGTTCTCGCCGTTGGCCGAGATCACGCCCGACAACGTCAAGCATTTGAAGAGAGCGTGGGTAGCGCATACCGGCGATCTTCCAAGCGAGCAGGCAAAGAACACTTATGGCGCCGAAACCACGCCGTTGAAGGTCGATGACTCCCTCTACCTCTGCACCCCGAAAAATATCATGCTCGCTTTGGATCCTGCGACGGGGAAGGAAAAATGGCGTTACAACCCGCTCGTGCCGGACGAAAGCATTCCTTATACGGCGGCCTGTCGTGGTGTCGCGTTCTTCAAACAAACCGACGCAAAGCCTTCCGACGTCTGTGCAGAACGCATTATCGAGGGAACGCTGGATGCCAGGTTGATTGCCGTCGATGCGAAGACAGGAGTGCCGTGCCCGAATTTCGGCCGTGCCGGGACCGTGGATACGACGGACGGCATAGGCCAGCACGATCCTGGCATGTTCTCGATGACCTCTGCACCGACAATCGTGCGGGGTGTAATCGTAGTTGGACATCAAGTTTTGGATGGTCAGAAACTTGATGCTCCGTCCGGCGTCATTCAAGCCTATGACGCGGTCTCGGGCGCGCTGCGCTGGACATGGGACATGGAGCGGCCCGACAATAATGGCTTGCCTCCCGAACACGAGACTTACAGCCGTGGTACCCCTAACATGTGGACGACGGCCTCGGGTGACGAACAGCTCGGGCTCGTATACCTGCCTCTCGGCAGCGCTGCGGTCGATTATTGGAGCGGCGCCCGTTCCCCCTTGGAAAAGCAATTCTCTACATCTTTGGTGGCCATTGACGTTTCGACGGGCAAACCGGCATGGCATTTTCAGACGGTGCACAACGATGTCTGGGATTACGACCTGGGCTCGCAGGCGACGCTTGTGGATTATCCGACCGAGGCGGGACCGGTCCCCGCGCTCGTCTTGCCAAGCAAACGTGGCGACATATTCGTGCTCGACCGCAGAACCGGGAAGCCGCTCGTTTCGGTAGAGGAAAAAGCGGTGCCAAAGGGCGGCGTCGAGCCCGATCAACGCACCCCAACCCAACCCTTTTCCACCTACCATAGCCTACGCAAGCCGGATCTCACGGAGGCGAAGATGTGGGGCATGTCTCCAATTGACCAAATGATCTGCCGGATCCAGTTTCGCCAGGCGAGCTATGACGGCATCTTCACTCCGCCAACAAGTAATCGCCACAGCATTGAATATCCTGGCTATAACGGCGGCTCCGATTGGGGCGGGATCGCGATGGACCCGCAGCGCGGTGTGCTGATTGCCAACTACAATGACATGCCGAACTACAATCGGCTGGTCCCCAGGGCTGAAGCCGACAAGCTGGGCTGGGCGCCGCGCGACCAGGCCCGCGGAAAGATCGGTGGAGCCGAGGGAGCGGGAGATCCGCAAGCGGGTGCGCCCTTTGCGATCAACGTCAATGCGGGCTGGCGTCTCCCCGTGACAGGGCTTCTGTGTAAGGAGCCGCCGTATGGCGGCATTCGTGCCATCGATTTAAAAACTGGCAAGACGCTTTGGGATCGACCGCTGGGAGAGGCACGCACCAATGGACCCTTTGGCATTCCGTCGATGCTTCCAATCACCATTGGTACGCCAAATAACGGCGGCTCCGTGGTCACAGCAGGTGGCCTGGTTTTCATTGCGGCTGCGACCGACAACCTGATCCGTGCAATTGACATCAGAACCGGTAAGACCCTTTGGACGGATAAACTTCCGGCTGGCGGTCAGGCGACGCCGATGACTTACGAGATCAATGGGAAACAATATCTCGTCATCATGGCTGGCGGGCATCACTTCATGGAAACACCGGTCGGCGACGCGGTAATTGCTTATGCGCTCCCATGATCTGCCTGTCGGCGGAAACAGTCGGGTTGGCGCCTCGCTTATCTGGTTTCCGGACGGCCCGTTCAGTCACTGTTTCGTTCGGTCGGTATGTGGCGGAGGAAGGACGTCCGGCTTGATGAAACTCATCTTGGGACAATCTCCTCGTAGGCTGCCTCCCAGGACCGGGCGGAACCGGCGCCTTTCAACTGAATTGAAAACCAAAAGGAGGAAACGATGAAACAGGTCCCCACATGGTCGGCCTCATTCAGTATCGCCACGCTTGTTCTGTCAGCGGCATTTGCACCGAGCGCGGCATCCGCGGAAGATGCAAAGCCTGCGGTAGAACAGGACTGCAATCTGCCCACTGGGCAGCAGGACAACGCAAAGCTCAGCAGCAAGCTGGATAACTGCAACAGCGTTCTGAAGCCGCCTAAGGTTGGCGATAACGAGATTGTGGCGCCGACCCCGCATACAGGCACGATGCCGGTCGTGAAGCCGGGTGAGCTTCCGCCAAACAAGAATCCCTGACCTTGATGAGGTCGCGTGGTGATGGCCGTTGGGCCATCGCCGTCCGGTGCCATCGGCTGGAGGCAATCCGTCCTTTTCTTAAGTTGCGAAACAACACAAGGCCGCTGCCGGGTAGGGCCGAGAGCGGCCATGTTTTTCGAGTCAAGAGCCAGCGGCAACGCATCGGGTTTGCCCCATGCGTCGCCGGTTCTGTTCAGCCTTCAATGCGCACCGGAACGGACTTGGCGGCTGGAGTCTTAGACAGCTTGTCATAATGCGATAGCGGGATCAGCGGATTGAGCTCCGGGTAATAACCGCCGAGGCAGCCATCCGGCAGAGCAAAGGGAAGCACCTTCAGGCCGCCAACCCGGCGTTCCACGCCATCTCCCGCATCGCTTACCAGCGATACGACCTGCCCTTCCTGGAGACCCGCCCGCTGCATCTCATCCGGGTTGATCAGAAGGACGTCGCGCGTGCCTTCGATGCCGCGCAGGCGATCGCTATAGCCGTAGATCGTCGTGTTGAACTGATCATTGCTGCTGCGCAGCGTCATCAAGCGATACCGGCCGGGCTTGTCTTCGAACCCGGTCGCTGACAGCATTTCCGGCGCGCTGAAATTCGCCTTGCCGCTCTCGGTCTTCCAGATCCGCTCGCGGGCGCTGTTGCCGCGATAGAAGCCGCCAGGCGTAAACATGCGCTCGTTGAAGCGATGAAACTCCTCCGGATAGGTCTCCTCGATTAGGTCCCGGACCTTGCCATAATCGCCGACCCAGCCGACCCAGTCGACCTTCGGATTGGGCGCGAGCGTCGCCTTGGCCATGCCGGCGACGATCGCCAGTTCGGACAGCAGATGCTCGCTTGCCGGCTTGCGCCTGCCGATGGATCCCTGGATGCAGCTCAGGCTGTCTTCCATGGTGACCGTGTGCGGGCCTCCTTCCTGCTTGTCCTCCTCCGATCGTCCGAGACAGGGCAGAAGATAGGCGACCTCGCCATTGATCAGGTGGCTGCGGTTGAGCTTTGTGGCGATCTGCACCGTCAGGCGCATGGTCTGCCAGGCCTTTTCCATGGCGTCCCGTTCGGGGATGGCGCGCACGAAATTGCCGCCGAGGCCAATAAAGCCCTTCACCTTGCCGGCTAGCATGCCCTCGCAGGCCTCCACCGTGTTCATGCCCTTGTCGCGGGGCGGCTCGAACCCGAACAGGGCTGCGAGCTTGTCCAGCGGTACCAGTTCCGGCTTCTCGGAAATGCCGACCGTGCGCTGGCCCTGTACGTTGGAGTGGCCACGCACGGGGGAGATGCCGGTGCCGTCGCGACCGATATTGCCCTTCATGAGCAGTAGGTTGACCAGCATGGCGATGTTGTCCGAGCCGTGGACCTGCTGGGTCAGCCCCATGCCGTAGACGCCGATGACCTTGTCGGCCTCCACATAGACCTGGCCCGCCGCTTCGAGCGCGGAACGCTCCAGGCCCGACCCGCGGACGATCTCGTCCCATCCGATGGAACGCACCCGCTGCTCGAATTCGTCAAAGCCGCTTGTTTGGCTCTCGATGAAATCACGGTCGAGCACACTGCGCCCTTGTGCCCTGGCCTCGTCGTCCTTGGCGAATACATGCTTGCACAGGCCCATAAGGGCGGCAATATCGCCGCCAGCCTTGACCTGGTGATACTGGCTGGAGATCTGGGTCTCTTTGCCGGTCAGCATTTCCACGGGGCTCTGGGGGTTGGTGAAGAATTCCAGCCCCCTTTCCCGAACCGGGTTGAAGGTGATGATCTTGCAACCGCGCTTGGCAGCTTCCTGAAGCGGATGGAGGAAGCGCGGGCTGTTGGAGCCGGTATTCTGTCCGAAGAAAAAGATGGCGTCGCAGGCCGAGAAGTCCTGGTAAACGCAAGTGCCGACTGAAGAGCCGATGACCTTCTTGAGGCCGACCGATGTTGTCTCGTGGCACATGTTGGAACTATCGGGCAGGTTATTGTGGCCGTAGAGCCGGGCAAAAAGGGCATAGCAGTAGGAGGTTTCGAGGCTCGCTCGGCCCGAGCTGTAAAAGATCACCGATTTCGGGTCGAGTTGCTTCAGCTCTGCGCCTATAGCGTTGAAGGCTTCTTCCCAGGAACATGGCACGTAATGGTCGCTCTCGCGATCATAGCGCATGGGATGGGTAAGGCGTCCCTGCTGCTCCAGATCGTAGTCCTTCCAGCCACGCAATTCCGTTACCGAGTGGTTGGAGAAGAAGTGTGGTGTGCAGCGCAGGCTCGTGAGTTCCCATAGCGTCGCCTTGGCGCCGTTTTCGCAGAACTCGAAAGGATGGTAGTCGGCCGGTTTGGTCCAGGCGCAGGAGACGCACATAAAGCCGCCCGGCTTGTTCTGGCGCCGCAAAGTTTCCAACGCCGCCGGCGTCGCCCATTCCCCTCCAAAAACGGAGGCGACGCCCCTCAGAGAGCCCCAGCCGCCAGCTGGTCCATCATAGTCAACTGTGTCCTCTTTAGACATGAAATCAGGCTCCGTTGTTGATGCTTTTGACGTTCAAAGGCAGTGGTTAGCTGCGTTACGAGAATTCGCCCGTCCTCAGACGATTTCCGTCGAACGGAGCGGGCATGCCTCCGCCGTGGCAGGCGTTTCAAGTTGTAGTGTGGTATGGCGGATCCCGAATGCCTGCTCCAGCTGCCCCGGCAGCTTTCGCAGAAGGCTCTGCCCCTTCTCCATTTCCGAGCAGACAAGATGGGCGCTGAGTGCCGTTTCGGTCGTGCTCAGCGCCCATACATGGAGATCATGAACCTCAATGACGGTCCCGTCCGCTTCGCATAGCTGCTTTCGGATGCTTGCAAGGTCCAGGTTCGGCGGCACGGCGTCCATTGCAAGCATGGTAGAGCCTCGCAAAAGGGACCAGGTTCCCACGAGAATGACCGCGGCGATCAGGAGGCTGATGGCCGGATCAAGCCAGAGCCAGCCAGTCCAGCTGATAAGCAAAGCGGCAAAGATGACGCCGACGGTCACGCCGGTGTCGGCGGCCATATGTAGAAAGGCACCCCTGATGTTGAGGTCCTGCTTGCTGCCTGCGGAGAAAAGGTAGGCCGTGAAGCCGTTGACGAACAAGCCGACCACCGCGACCCAGATCACGGTGGAGGAGGCGACCTGCTCCGGCTCCAGAAGTCTCCGGATCGCCTCATAGGTGATGGCGCCCACCGCAAGCATCAGGAGAATGGCGTTGCTGAGCGATGCAAGGATGGAGCTGCGCTTGAATCCAAAGGTCTGGCGGCCCCATGGTGGCCTTTTGCCGAGCCAAACGGCTCCCCAGGCCAGAACCAGACCAAGCACATCGGAAAGATTGTGGCCCGCATCGGCCAGCAGGGCAAGGGATCCGGAATATAGGCCGAAGGCCGCCTCAAGCATCACGTAAACCAGGTTCAACGCAATGCCGATGGCAAACGCGCGGCCGAAGTCCTCGGGGGATCCATGGCCTCCACCGCCGTGCTGATCGGAATGGTGATGCGCCACGTTACATTTTCTCCTTGATGCCGACCGACACCAGATACCAGTTCACCGGATAGCTCGTAACGAAGCCGCAGATCATTGCAATCTGCATGGCGAACCAGAACTCCCAGCTGTTGACCTCCGCCTTGACGCCGAAGGCGGCCGGGAAGATCCAGAGCTGCAGCAAAGCCATGGCTCCATACATGCCGACCTGCCAGGAAAGCAGGGAGAACGTATCCGCCTTTACAGCCGCTTTGAGCCCTTCCTTTGGCGACAGGCCACGCATGGGAACGATGGCAAAGTACTGAAATGCGATCCCGAGCCCAAATGCGAATATAAAGTCTAGGATCCACACCGCGAACATCTTTTCAGAGAACAGGGTCTGCCAGCCCAAAGCTACAGCGACGGCGGGGACAAGGAACGCCAGCCATTCGGCCACGACGTCTCCGATCATACAGCCGCTTCCGCAGTGCAGCGCCCCTTTGGCAACCATGACAGGAAAGGGCGTGTCCGTCATGCTTGGCATCTTCTCGCCAAGCGCCTTGGCCCGGTGGTGCGCCTCCTGGCTGGTGAGGCGGCCATAGCGATAATAGAGGACCATCAGGGGAAGCGTTCCGAAGATCGCCGTCACAGGCCAGACGACGTTCATGACTGCCATGCGCTGCGGATGCCGCAAGATATCTGAAAGGACGATTACCACCGACACCCCACCAAGGCAGAGACAAATGATCGCGAGAGTATGAAACCAATACGGGAACACTTCTTAGTACCGTCAATGAGTTTTTCTGGTGCTCACCGTCTTCCATGCGACAGACCTCGGCACGAGAAGTGTCGATAACGCGCGCATAATTTACATCATAACGTGATATAATGTATAAAGTTCCCCTGCTTCGAACGCGCTTTGCACAGCGTCCTCCGAGACTCGGATGGCTCAACCCCACCCCCCGACCTGCGCCTTTTTCTTTTTAGGGGTGATCTTCGGGAACCTTTGGCGGTAGAAGACTTCATAACCTGCGTCACGTACCGAGCCGCCATGCCAAGCCGTTACCGCTATTCCAAGCTCCTCCGCCGTTCCCGTGTGATCTGGGGCTCGTTCTCGCTTTGGAAACCACGACTTGTTTTCTGGTGCGGAGCGCTGGCGATTGGCGTGATCAGCGTCGGTTTCGCCAAGCTCGCGGATCTGGCGCAGAACGCATTCGAGTCCGTCACCTCGGCAGGTGAATGGGCTTTCCTGCTGCCACTGGTGTTGACGCCCGTGGGATTCATGCTGTCGGCCTATGTAGCGGCGACGTTGTTTCCGAATTCAGGAGGCAGTGGCATTCCGCAGGCGATCGCCGCGCGGCACTTGCACGAAACAGAAGACCGGACACGGCTCCTGTCGCTGAAGATCGCATTCGGCAAGATCGTGTTGACGGTGCTGGGGTTATTTTCTGGCGCCTCGATCGGGCGCGAGGGACCGACAGTGCAGGTTGGCGCCTCGATCATGCTCGCCGTTGCCCGCTTTGGCGGTATAGGGCAGGCGCGAGGATTGATCTTGGCGGGGTCGGCGGCGGGTATCGCGGCTGCCTTCAACACGCCGCTTGCTGGTATCGTCTTCGCCATCGAAGAAATGAGCCGAACCTATGAATCGCGAGCCAACGGACTGGTGCTGACAGCGGTCATCCTTTCCGGCCTGGCGGCGCTCGGGCTTTCCGGCAGCTACAATTATTTCGGCATGGCGTCTGCCGCGCCGACCGAGCTGCGCGACTGGGGACCGGTTCTGATCTGTGGCGTCGGCGGCGGCGCGCTGGGTGCCGCCTTCAGTGGCTTCGCACTGCATTTCGGCCAAAAGATCCGCCGCTGGGCGCAACCCCAACCGCTAACGCGTATGCTGGCGCTTGCGGCTTGCTGCGGTTTGGCGGTCGCTGTCATCGGCGTTGCATCCGGCGGCACGACCTTTGGCACCGGCTACGAACAGGCGCGCGGAGCGGTCGAAGGCAACTCCTTGCCACTGCTCTTCTTCGTCGAGAAGCTTGCGGCCAGCTTCCTGTCGATGCTGTCGGGAATTCCGGGCGGCATCTTCGCGCCGTCTCTTGCCGTCGGCGCTGGTTTTGGCAGCACCGTCGGCTCCCTGCTCGGCACCAGCATCACCCTTGCAGCAATCCTTGGAATGGCAGGTTACTTCGCAGGCGTCGTACAAGCGCCGATGACGGCCTTCGTCATCATTCTCGAAATGACTGGCGACCACCAGGCGGTGATCCCGATCATGGCGGTATCGATGATCGGCTACGTGACATCACGCATCCTGTCCCGCGAACCGCTTTACCATGGTCTGTCGCGCGTCTTCATCGCGGCGGCCATCCGGGCGCGACGCGCGGCGGAAAAGGAACCGAAGTCAACTCGAACCTGAACGGACGACGACCGTGCGCGACTACACCGACCGGTTCTAACATCAAGAACACGCTCGTTACCTGCAACTTTTACAAACGTCTAAGGACTCTCATAGATGACGACAACTCGAAATATCCGTGTACCGTCATGTGGATCGCTCGCGGTATTGTCATTTTCCTCAGGTCAGAAAATGACTTAATATCACCGCATGATATTTTCAGCCACTGCGATATTCCTGAAACTCATCGGGTTCTTAATTCCTGCCTTCAATCGGCGTCCAGAGGCCGCGATCGACGCTCATGAGCTTGTGGCTGTGAGCATTCTTCTTGACGAGTGGTGCAGGCGTTCGTCAGTCAACCAAGGCGATCCGAAGGCCTATGCCACAATTGCTAGGATCGTCAGGCTCCGAGGGGATGGACGAACCATCGAGGAGGTGCGGTTCGAGATTCTTTCAGAAGCCTCGATGGATGCCGAAGACTTGGACAAAGGAAAAGAGATGCAAAGATTCGACTTGGTGGATAGCAAAACCGCCTCGGCCTATCCGGGGCACGTCATCATCGTTGCTGGCGACGAAGCCGGAATCACTGGTGAACTGGCGGTCAAAGATCAATCTCATCCAGGTCAGGCCGAGCCACTCGAAGCGGCCATCCATCAAGCCTTGCTGGTAAAACAGAGAGACGCATTGCCAATTGCGGTGAAGGACGATCTGGGGCTTTGGCCAGCGAGGCTCGGAGAACTTGTTCCCTGGACCCCTTAGATACGCTGCACGAGGCGACGTCGATCAAAGCGGGCAAGTCCGCGACGTCCGCATCAGTCAACCGTTATCGAGGACGACGCGTTGATTCTTATGGACGCCATTCGGACGCAGGTTCCTGTCAGCAGCGTGACGAGATCGTCTTCAGATCGATAGCAGATCTGTTAAGTGAAGCGCGGCAGTACAAACATTTCGCGGACGTGGTCGGCGGGCTCAACTGCCTAACAGCGAGACCAGTGATCGACGGCGTTCACGTTGAGACGGCATGGACCCTCCTCGCTCTGCCACTCAACTATGCTTGTCGTCTGCGGCGATTGCGGCGGCAGCGGCCTGCAGCCTCTCCATGTCGGCCTCGACCTGCATCACCGCGGCCGCACGGTCGAGCGCCTCCTTCGAATGGCGCACGGCGTTTGCCTGAAATTCCGCGCTAAGTTTCGAAAGCATTGCGAGGGTCTTTTGAAGTCGAAGTCCGACTTCTACAAGGCCCGCGCCGTCGCGGGCGATTGGGGTGAACAGGTCGTCAAACAGGTCGGCTGCCGACAGCGTCGCGACATGGAGCTGAGGATAGACGATTTCGTCAGGTGCCTCGCTATTCGCGTCATGCCACGCGTGGAGAATTCGCATCGCGCGCGAAATGACGTCGATGGCGGTTCCCGGATCGTTGACGGCAGGAGACAAAGCGCGCGACGCAATCTCGGTCAGTACCGACGCTCCGAACCGCGGGTCTTGATCGAAGGAGCGGACGTCGCCGATCGAAAAGCAGGCAGCGGCCCGATCCAGAACATCCTCGCCGACGGCTCCCCGAAGCCATCCAAGCGGCCGGGCCGGCGAGACCAACTTGCCAGGCATCGCGACGATTACCAGGTCGAACTTACTCTCGTCGGCGATCTTTGCGAGCGCCGCTGCATCCAGGTGCTGCACGTAGCCAATCTCATTTGTGAAAAACGGTGTGTCGTCGGTACTGGGCGTAAGACTGTCTCCGTCGAGCGCACTCCCACCGAAGTTCGGGGATTTTCGCGAGGCTTTGACGGCGTCGAGCGTCGCTTCTTCCACCCGACGTGTCGTCTCGGTCACCCGGCCCAATCTGGACAGGTGGTCGATCCATCTTAGAAGGGTCACCACTATGAGCACGATGACGCCGATCGTGACAACGAAGAGAACAACCCGGCCTTGCTCGCCATAGGCGCCCGTGGTCAGGGCGACGATGCCGACAAGGCTGAATAGAAACGAGCCGACGAAGGTTGCCAGCACGTTCTGCGTCGTGCTGTCCTCCATGACGAGCCGGGTCGCGCGAGGCGTGACGTTGTTTGTGGCTGCCGAATACGCCGAGACCATCGTACTAGAGCGTCGGGCAGTTTCTTTGAATCTGACGATTCCCCTGGCTTCGATTTTATGATTCAACATGGCAGGAGGACTTGCCATGTCTCGCGCCTATTCTTCGGACCTTCGCCAACGGATTGTTGATGCGATCACGCAAGGCCAAACGCGTCGGGCAGCCGCTGCTGCTTTCAAAGTCTCGCCCGCCACGGCTGTTCGGCTTAAGCAGCGGGCGGATCGAACGGGCTCGGTCGAGCCCTCCCGGCGCGGTCGGCCCAGCGGCAGCGGCAAATTGGGCCCGGTCCGGGATGCCATTATCGCCAAGGTAGAGGCGCAACCGGATATAACCATGCCCGACCTGGCGACTTGGCTGGTAGAGCATCATGGTGTGAAAGCTGATCCTTCGAACCTGTCGAAGCTTCTTTGCCGGGCGGGCTTCAGCTTTAAAAAAAACACTGCTGGCATCGGAACGCGCACGCGCCGATGTGCGCCGGGAGCGCGATGAGTGGCGCAAACGTCGCCAACCCGCTATGCAACAGAGCCCCGGACGTCTCGTCTTCGTAGATGAGACTTCGGTCAAGACCAACATGACACCACTGCGTGGCCGTAGCATCAAGGGCAAGCGCCTTCAGGCGGATGCGCCTTTCGGCAAATGGCACACCCAAACCTTTGTCGCCGGTCTGCGCTGCGATGGCATCACGGCACCCTTTGTCGTCGATGGGGCCATGGATGGAGCCAAGTTCGACACCTATGTGCGAACTCAACTCGCACCGACGCTTGAACCAGGCGACGTGGTGATCTGGGATAACCTCAACGTCCACAAGAGCCCCCGAGCAGCGGCGGCCATCGCTGAGCGGAAGGCATGGATACTCTTCCTGCCGCGATATTCGCCAGACAACAATCCGATTGAAATGGCCTTTTCGAAGCTCAAGGCACTCTTGCGAAAAATGAAAGCAAGGACTTATGACGATCTCTGGAAAGCCGTCGGAAAGGTTTGCGACCTATTCACGCCGCAAGAGTGCTGGAACTATTTCCGCCAGGCCGGATGCGTTGCACATTAATCGCCCGAGGCTCTAAGGGAGAATGTCGTGACGGTGAGCATGCTTGAAGCGATAATGCCGAGGATGTTGTCGACCGAGTCCGCACCGATCTTCGTCGACAGGTCCGTCGGAATGTAGGGTGTGACGACGATCGCCAGGAGGGCGGTGGCAACTGCCGCGAGGGAGAACAGCGTGGCCCTGAACCAGATCCGCCGCGCCAGAACCGATATCGACCAAATCAAGCGCGAGTTCATGGTGCCCCCTTCTTCGAGACAAGGTCAGATAGCTTCCAGGCATGGAAAGGCAATCGCGCAGGCGCTTCGAGCCTGAAATCGAGCTAGGCTGTGGTGACAAATTAACGATCCGGGATTCCATTCGAGTCGCAAATCAGATTCAAGGCTGACTTTTGGAGGTCGGCGATGGATGGTGAGGTTCTTCGAGATGACCAGTGGGAGCGGCTGAAGCCGTTTGTGCCCGGTGGTCGTAAAGGCAGGCGCGGTCCTCGCAGTGATGGGCGCCGGTTCTTCGACGCGATACTGTGGCTTGCCCGGTCCGGAGCGCGCTGGCGTGATCTGCCGGAAGACCGTTTCGGCCCCTATCAGACGGTCAAACGGCGCTATTACCGTTGGATCGAGCAGGGCATATTCGACCGGATTTTCGAAGCAGTTTCTGTCGATCCGGACATGGAGTGGTTGTCCATCGACGCCACGGTTATCCGGGCGCAGGCCCAAGCCGCCGGCGGGCGGCGAAAAAGGGGGAGCGCAAGCCCAGGCTCTCGGCCGCTCCCGAGGTGGATTTGGCAGCAAAATCCATGCGGTAGTCGATGCACTGGGATTGCCGGTTCGCTTTCAACTCGGCCCTGGTCAACAAAACGACATGGCACCGGCTTGCGACCTTATCCGCGCTCTGCCAGCCAAACAGGTGCTCGCGGATCGCGCCTATGATGCCGACAACTTGCATGACATCATTCTTGATCAAGGCGGCGAGCCAGTCATTCCGCCACGCCGACATCGCAAGCACCAACATGCCTATGATCGCCTTGCCTACAAGCAGCGATGGGGCATTGAGAGCTTCTTCGCCAAGCTCAAACAATGGCGGCGTATCGCAACGCGCTACGACAAGCTCGCCGACAACTTCCTCGGCTTCATAAAGCTCGCAAGCATCATGCTATGGATCAAATAGTTAATTTGTCACCACAGCCTAGAAGGAATCGCTTCGGCGGTTCAAACACGATTTAATTTTCTCGCGACGTCACGAAATTGGCACAGTCTTTTTGCCACCATCGGGAGATTATGGTCCGCGAGTGATCAGCCGACGCCGGCGCTTTGCACCGTCTCCCGCATCGGCCGCACTCGCGGACCGTTCTCCTAGCTTGGTTCGTCATTTATATCACATCATGACGTTTTTGGAAGGACTAATGAATGCCTCGATCGGGACGCCGGACATCCGGCCTGGCTGACGAAGTCTATGATGGCCTCGCAGGCTTCCGGCTCGCCATGAGACGGTTCCTGTCGTTCAGCGACGCTGCGCTCACCGAGGCGGGCGTCACTTCGCAGCAGTATCAGGCTCTTCTTGTAGTACGCACGGCGCCGGGCTGGAAAGTGAGGCTTCGCGATCTCGCTGAACAGATGCTGATGCACCATAATGGCGCGGTCCAGCTCGTTGACCGCATGTGTTTGGCAGGCCTGACAGAACGGATACCCGCTGAAGACGACAAGCGGAGCGTGCTGATTGGCCTGACCACCAAGGGCGAGAAGGTTCTTGAAGCTCTGGCGAAGATCCATGTCGACGGCATGCTAGAGAACGAACCGCTATTGGCAGAATCCCTCTCGCGACTGCGACAAGTGACCGAGCTCGCTTGAACGGCGTCACCATTTTTTGATCACAGCATGATTGACCTCTGCTCTCAAATTTGTATCATGCCATGATATAAACTAGTGGAGAACAGCTATGGAGAATGGCGAAAGTGGCTGGTCGGGATACCGGCCTTCCAAGACTCTTTGGGGTTGGACGATCGTTGGCGCGTCCGCTCTGACGATGGTGCTCGGCTTCACCTGGGGCGGCTGGACGACGTCAGGCAGGGCGAACGTGATGACCGAGATTGCCGTCCGTAACGCCAAGGCGGATCTGGTCGCAAGCATCTGCGTCCATAACTTCGTGAGCGCCAGCAATGCACAGGAAAACCTGAAGGCCCTGCAGGCGAAATCTTCGTGGCAGCGTGACGACTTCATCACCGAAGGGGGCTGGGCGACGGTCGCGGGGATCGACGAGACCGTCACGAATGCGGCCGACACGTGCGCCGACCAACTCGTCAAGATGAAGGAACTGCCGCAGTCGGGAGGAGACGCGCCAGTCACCGACAGCTAGAGTTCAGGTCGGACGTTATGAGATGTCCGGTCCGCGCGAGGCCCGTCCGAAATGATTTCGGGCGGGCCATTTTCTTTGGAAGCCCTCTACCGTCCGGCGCCCATGGCCTCTTGCAATGCCAGCAGTATCTCCTTGGTCATGAGATGTGCCGCCATCAGAACTGCGGGAGACAAGGGTCGTCCATCGCGGGCCTCGCGACAGATCTTGAGGAGGCCGACAAGCTCCACCGGGTTCTCAATGAAGCCATCCAACGCCTCTTGGACGTCCTCGGGAAACTGTGATCTGACATTGAAGGCGACCTCGCCATCCTCGTTCAGCACTCCGCGTTCGATCAGGATGGATTCCAGCCGGCCCAGCCAGAGACCGAGTTCTGCACGTCTGTCGATCATGGTGTCGCCCCCTCCTTCACGCGAAGATACGCATCCCTTCTGGCGGCAAGCCGCGCCCACCCTCGCGAATCGTCCTCAGGTATCCGAGAACGCTACCGATCAGTTTCGGCTGCGGGTTTCGTTATCAGACCGATGACTTTCGAACGATCGGTAACGATCATTTCGGGATTGGCCGTGAGCATGACTACCGCGACGCCGAAGTCGTTCGCGAGATATTGCGCAATCCTCGGTCCGGTGGCCCCGTCGCGAAGGTTGACATCGACCAGGGCGATGGTTGCAAGCGGTGGGAGCCGCTGCACGCTCTCGAAACTATCGGCAATCCCCACCACCTCGTAGCCGGAACTCTCCACGATATCTTCGAAGATCCGCCGCGATTAGCGCGTCGTCTCCACGATCAGACTTCTTCCCAAAGCCATTCGCCTCCCCGTACCGTTCATGCTGCATTCAGGTTGACATTATGCGCGAACAGTTAAAGAATGTCACCACATGATACAAAGGAGCGAACCATTGACCAAGAGCGTCATCCTTTCCGCGGTGTTCGCAAGCTACGTCGCCGTCATGTTTGTTATAGCGTCGATCCCTGGCGAGGCCCCGTCCGAAGCGTCTCAAGCCGCACTGATTATGACGTCGAACTGAACGCCTGCGGAACGTGGACTGGATACGGCGTTGACGGTTGATCATGTCCCATGACGTCAAACTCTTCCTAGCGGGCGTCGCCCTGTTCGTCGCCGCAATCTGGGGCGGCGCGATCTACGTTTTTCTGCATGTATAGCGGTCATCTACATCATGACGTGAGATATAATGTTGCGGTTGGAACTGCCGGGGCGTCGGATCCATTACTCCCTTGAAGGAGTTTTGATCATGCAGCGCTCCCAACAAGAACAGAGTCCTCTCCCATCGGTGAACGAAACCGAGATCGAACCCAGATATGATGTTGGAAGCCTGCGGCGACGCTACGGCATCGGCCGACACGAAGCGGAGCGCCTTCTGCTAAGGTTTGGAAATTCAAGGCACGAACTGGACCTGCTGCTTTCTGGCAAGGGCCGAACCGATTCGCACCGCCTCAGGGAACTCGCGACGCCTGACAGCAAGGCTCCATTCGGGATCGGTTGAGCCCTCCTTCACTTGCAGCGAGCGACGCGCTCCAAAGCAGCCGTGACCCCTGATAGCGAGTAGTCGTAGCTGGTACGCGTTCCTCTAGCCGACGTCGCCTTTAAGGTCATCCGGCTCCCGGATCGAAGCGCGTTGATGAGTTCGGGTTCCTGCGCGGCGTCGGAGACCCAGGCAGTATTGTCCTTTACGAACATCTTGAACTTCTTCTCGCCAACCGATACCTGCACCGGCGAACCGGCCCGCACTGCGTAGCCGAGGATGGCCTCTGGCTCGTTGCCGCCGCCTTTTTCCGCTGGCGCGATGAGGAAGTAATTTCTCCCGTGATCCACATCGGCGGGTCTGGCTTCCTTGGGCACCGAGAGCGCGTAGCACACGGGCTTTCCGTCTCTCTTGAAGGAGTAGACGCCCCAGTCGCCGGTCTGGGAGACCATTCTGGCCGCAGCATGGGCAGTAACCGGCATCGATACGGCGACGAGGAGGCCGGCAAGCTTTTTCATTGTTTTCCTTTCTGAGAGTCGGGTCAGGGTTGGCGACGAACTGTCGAAGGCGAACTACTCGCTCGCTTGCCGCGAATGAACCTGACCTGTTCGGAGGTGACGCTTCCATCAACAACGACGCCTTCCCAGACCCTATTTCCGAGCTGGCAGGTGACCAGGAGTCCGTCGCTCCCGGTCGCGGACGTCGTGGAAACCGATATGAGGTTCTGCAGACGGTAGCGCTGGAATTCTTTCGTCGAAAGTCCCAGGCGGTCCGCAAGGACCTCGTCAGTCGGCAGGGATAGGGGATTGAGTGCATCTGACACGCTGACGAGGTGCTCCGGTGAAAAATATCATGGAATGATATAAATCGTATCGAACCAGTGGTTCAACCCTTTTTTGGAAAGCAGAGGTCCTATGTTTACGCTACGGTCGCTGAACCAGGCGCCGCCGTGACCTTAATCTTGTCTCCGAGAGGGATCTTGAAGGTGCCTCTCAACCACAATCCTTTAGTCAACGACGACTATGGTTCTTAGAGCAGAAGGACGGGTGAGCGCTTCAGTGCGAAGGAAAGGAGATCGCTCAAACTTGGCGCGTCAGCCTGCAAACCGCGCGGAGGGATATCAGCGCGTTGCAGCGCGGCCATCCTCCATTGGATAGTCGCAGCTTGGCGGAAGAATTTGATCTGGGCAGCGTAGCGATTTAGCGGGATCGAAAGGCGGACGGCTGAGAAGATCGAGGCAAATTGTTGCAGCGACCCAATCGAGCTAAATCCTTGCTGGGTTCGTTCACGCTTAGAAATGGCAGATGCAAATTCTCGCGCCTGTTGTTCAGACCTTAATGAGAGCGATGCTCAACGGCGGGCATGACCTGACGGCGGGGCGGCGCTTTAGGATAGCAGCTTGTCGGTGATGATGCGCTTGGCGCCAATCCCTTATTTTTTTAAACCATGTCTCCCGAAAGTGGCTGCCCGTTTCGGGATCAAGACATGCGGAAAAACAAAGATCTAGAGCGCGACGAGCGAATCTGAAAGATCGCGTCGCGCTATATAAAACGGACCAGCAATCGCTTGGCCGCTTTGGTGTTGCGGCGAACCTGAACGATTTCAAACCCGATATCCGTCTTGGTCCTCGGCGCGTCACAGCAGCACTTTCTACCTCCCTTTGAACCGCAGCTTCTTCGAGATGCCACACGTCGCTGCATGAAGGCGCTTTTCGGTGCGACCGCGCGGTCATCATCAACTCATGCGGACCTACACCATCGACGGATCGTCTCATACGAGACTGCCGCGCCGCGTTCCAGCATCATTTCCTCGACTTCGCGCAGGCTGAATTGAACTGAAAGGACAGCCAGATTGCGCGGGCGACGATTTCGATAGGGACGCGATGTTTCGGTCGGCGTCGAGCTGTCATCATGCCCCGACTACCGCAAACCGATTGACGAAAAATCAATGGGACAACAGCCACACGACCATTACGGCAGCGGCGGACCAGGATGCGATGCCAGAGCGACATGCGATGTCCCTGGCAATGCGGGATCAGGTCCACTTGTTCTCTTGTCGGCCTGATCGCCTCATGCCGCGTGGTTGCTCGCTTCACGGTCCCCGTTCACCAAATATCGGAACTATTCGGACCCTTGGCAGTTCACAGTAAGCGGAGTTCATCCGGCTCGCTCATTTCAAAGCGGATTTGTGTTATCGCAGTGCAAAAAATCTCCGTTGCATTTTTTGCGATCGGGCCAACCGAAAAACGGGGAGATTCCCATGAAAAAGTTTGTTACAGCCACAGCCCTCGCCGCAGCATTGCTTAGCGGAGCCGCTTACGCGGCGACGATGGCACCGATGGCTATGTACCAGCAACAGCCAACCGACATCATGGCATCCAAGTTCATTGGCATGCGCCTTTATGCGACCGAAACGCCGATTACGGCTGACATGATGGTCAAATCGGGCGCTGAGAAGGACTGGGATGATATCGGTGAGATCAACGAAGTGATTCTGAGCCGCCAGGGTGAAGTGAAGGCGGTCGTCTTGGGTGTCGGCGGGTTCCTTGGCATCGGCGAAAAGGACGTTGCCATCGCGATGAAGGACGTCAAGTTCGTGCGCGATGGTGACGGTCCGGATGATTATTTCCTCGTCGTTAATGCAAACAAGCAGATGCTGACGGATGCGCCCGCTTACAAGGCGCCAAGCACCACGATGGCAAACAATACGGCGACGACTCCTGCCCAGACCGGAACGGCTGACAACACCGCGATGATCCGTCCGGACATTAAGCGAGACGGCTACCGCGCATCGGATATGAAGGATCTCACCTCTGAAACTCTTACCGGAGCGCATGTTTACGGCGCGAAAGACGAAGACATCGGTGAGGTCGACAAGCTGGTCCTCAACGCCGACGGAACGGTCAAGCAGCTGGTGCTAGATATCGGTGGATTTCTCGGGATGGGAGAACATCGTATTGCCGTGCCTCTCAATCAGGCAAACATCATGCGCAACGAGAAGGGCGACGACGTCAGGGTTTATGTCGATGCCACTAAGGAGAAGTTGAAAGCGCAGCCTGAGTATACAAACTAACCATCCAGACGCCGGTCCGTAAATGGACCGGCGTCAATCTAATCTGGGAGTTGGCAGCAGAAGAACGGCAAGTGCGGAATCTAGGGCGTTCAATCCAATCCAAACCGGTGATGGGGAAGAACGACTTTCAAGAGCCTAGAACGTCTACACTGTGCTGCTTGGTCGCTCAGGATGCCGAAATGTCCGATGGAATTTCTCGATCCACGGCCTTCTGAAGGGCGGGATACCTGGCCGCCGTGACGACTTTAGTGATCTGCGGCGATATTCAGCAGACACTGTACCTCGATGTGTTTCTGTGGTGCAGCTGGCCAAGGTTGCTATGCGGACGCCCGCAACGTCTGAACTTTGCTCATGCGAGTGTCTGATACCGCAGCCAGACGGACGAGCCGAATTCTATCGTTAATTCAGCATTCTCGATGGACAGCTGCTGCTGCAACCGAACCTCACGCAGCCGGTCGCGTTGGGGTATGGGCCGGCGGCCCCGCCACAGACGCGTGCGATTTGTCGCGCGGCGTTGGCACTGCGGGTCCTTGCGCGTCACCTTCTTGTTTTTTCGTGGCTTTGATCGGCCTGGCCGAACGTCAGTTGGTGTCCTTGTCGCAAATGCGCAGGCCTATGTAGCCATGATTTCCGGCTTCGTTGTGGCCGACTGGTTGGCGCTTGCCTCGACAAAAAGCATCAAAGAACGTCAATCTGTGATCGGTGTGTCAGACCTTTCCTGATTTTGGTCAGAATCGGACGTGCATTTGCTCGCGCGATTGCGTTTGTCTTTTTTATCCTCCTTGCTATCTACCTCGCCTTCACTCGTAATGACCGGAAAGCTCTTTCGCTGTGTAGTGTATGTCTGTGCCGCTCTGCATTGTTGCACCTCTTTCACAGAGAGGCTGGGATGCGACCGTTCCTTCAAACCATGCAACAGAAAGCAATGCGTGGTGAGCGGCTAAACCCGTCCGCCACCACGCACTGTCTGAAACTACACACCGGATTGATGTTCCGGGGCGCTGTGGACCAACTGAAACTCCGGCGAATGGACGAGATGCAGATATCGTTCGAACTGGGCAAGCACATCGCTTATCAACTGATCCCGTGACATGCCCATCACGTCGTAGCCGCGGTTTCCGCTCGAGAAGTATGTGCGCGCTTCGTAACGAAGTTCTGCCGAGCCGGCGCGAACGGGTGTGAAGCTGGCAATTCGGTGACCAACGACGCTTACGCCGTAGACAAAGTCGCGAACACCGTCTGCAGGCGAGCGAAGAGCAATGGCCCTATCACGCTCTTCCTCCACCACCTGAGTATGCCTGCCGCGAGAGCTGAGTTCAGCAGCAACCTGATCAAGCGCCGGTCGCACCTGTGTATCAATGAAGCGTCGAACGTCCTTCTCCGTCGCGGCCGTCAGCATGAGCGCCAAACGGCGCTGCCACGTTTGCCCCGACGCAGGCTGGGCGGCCGGAAGCGGGTTCTGTCCATGATGGGCATCTCGCTGCGCCAGGTCTTCCCGCATGCCGAGGTAGAGCGACAGGACGAGTGCCAACATGACGATGGTGAAGGGCAGGGCACTGGCGACCGTCGCCGACTGTAGGGCCGTAAGTCCGCCTGCCAGCAGTAGGCAGCCGGCGACGATACCCTCCATCGCACACCAGAACACACGCTGCCCCGTTGTTGTTTGCGTCTCGCCGCCAGCCGCGATGGAATCGACTACTAGCGCACCGGAATCGGCCGAGGTTATGAAAAAGATCGAAACCAGAAGGACAGCAAGTGTCGACGTCAGTCCGGAGAGCGGCAGGTATTGAAAGAAACGGAACAGACCGACCGAGACGTCATCGGCAATGGCCGTGCCCAGAGCACCGGCCGCGACACCGGTATCGATGAACATCGCCGTATTGCCGAAGACTGTCATCCAGAAAAAGGTAAAACCCGCTGGAATGAAGAGCACAGCCATGACGAATTCGCGAACGGTTCGACCGCGGGAAATACGAGCAATGAACATTCCGACGAATGGCGACCAGGATATCCACCACGCCCAATAGAACAGGGTCCAGCTATCGATCCAGGGCGTTGGCTGATAGGCGTAGATATTGAAGGTTCTTAGCACCAGGGTGTCAAAATAAAGACCGAGGTTCTGAACAAAATCGCGCAACAATTGGCTGGTTGGCCCGACGACAAGAACGAACACCATCAGCAGGATGGCAATGATGAGGTTGGTCTCGGACAGGATACGCACGCCTTTGTCGAGGCCGGTAACAACGGAGACCGTGGCCATTGCGGTGACGACCGCAATCAGGGGAAGTTGGAGTTCAATGCCGATCGGAATACCAAGCAAGTGGTTGAGGCCAGCATTAATCTGCGATACGCCGACGCCAAGAGAGGTGGCGATACCGAACATCGTGCCGACAATGGCAAAAATATCGACGGCGTGGCCTATCGGGCCATCGACCCGGCTTTTAAGCAGTGGGTACAGCCCCGAACGGATGGTCAGCGGCAGATTAAAGCGGTAGCCGAAATAGGCCAGCGACAGTCCAACCACCGCATATATCGCCCAGGCGTGGATGCCCCAATGGAAGAAGGTGACGGTCATCGCCTCTCGCATGGCTTCGATCGAGCGAGGTTCGGCCGTTGGCGGTGCCATGAAGTGCGTCATCGGCTCGCCGACGGCATAAAACATAAGCCCGATACCCATGCCGGCGGCAAAAAGCATTGCGATCCATGAGACGAAACGGAAATCCGGGACAGAATCGTCCGGGCCGAGCTTCAATTGTCCAAAACGACCGAAGCAGAGCACCAGCACCGCGAGCAGGAAGACGCCGACCGAAAGCAGATAGAACCAGCCGAAGGCGCCGAGGATAGAGGTCTGGATCGCCCCGAACAGCGCCCCGGCCTGGCCGGGGACAAGCACGCCGACTCCAAGGAACAGGCCAATGACAATGATGGAACCGTAGAAGACCGGTGGATTGATGATGAAGCTTTTCATAGGCGAGAACTGCCTTTCTTCGCTTGATACGGCGCTCCCGGAAATCCTAAAGCAACCGGTCATTCACTTGGACTGGCATGAGAATTAGGACTCTCTCATGCAAATTCCATCTCAGGTCGAAGCGCCTAACCGGCAGCATATGCTCGGCCTGGCGCATCGCCGATTAAGGCTGCAGGATCGGCTTCACATCGCTTTCCGGTAATTGATTTGGGTGCGTTCCGCCCTTCAGCCGCAGCGGTGGCGCCTTGCCGGCCTTGTCCTCGCCCATATAGAGCGTGACATGCGGGAACGGGATTTCGATACCACGGCGATCGAAGACCTGCTTGATGAACTCGTTATAGACGCGGCCGGCCCCCCAGTGCCCGCCGGCGACCGTCTTGATGCGGGCACGTACGGTGATGGCGCTGTCGCCGAAGGCGGTGATGCCTTGCATGTCGAGCTTGTCGATGATTTTTTCGCTCCACTCGGTCTGCATCAGGAGATCGAAGGCTTCGTGCATCGCCTTCTTCACCTCGTCGATATTTTCTCGATAGGCAACGCCGATCTCGGCGACATGGTAGCCAAAACCCTTGACCATGTTGGAGACGGTATCGACGGAGGAGAACGGAATGAGGTGCAGCGTTCCGTCCAGCGAGCGGATCGAGACTGAGCGGATAGTCAGCTTTTCCACGACGCCGCTGACACTACCGAGGCTGACGACATCGCCCTCGTTCATCACGTTCTCGAGCTGGATGAAGACGCCGGTGATAATGTCTTGGACCAGTTTCTGGGCGCCAAAGCCGATCGCGAGACCCAGCACGCCAGCACCCGCCAGAAGCGGCGCGATGTTGACGCCGATCTGGGCCAACGCCAGCATCGACACCAAGACAACTAGGGTGATGGTGAAGGCGTTTCGGAAGAGAGACAGCAGTGTCTTCTCGCGGCTTGTAGGTATCGTGCCGAATGCCGGATTAAGCCGGTATTCGACCCAGGAGGACATAGCCAGATAGGCGACGAAGCCGATTATAAGGATAACCAGTGCGGCAAAGGCCGATCCGCTGATCCGTTGACCAGCTTCAGAAGACAGCCATCCGAGAAAGTCGATCAGGCCCCATGACTGGGCAATAGCAACTACGACCCCGATCGTCACCACTGTCCTGATGATCTGCATCACACGCGGAACGAAGGCCTGTAGCCTTCCCTCCAAGGCAGGCAGGCGGGCGCGAACATCCTCAGGCAACCTGAGACCTCCATTGGCAAAGCGACCGACAAAGGCAATGATCAAACCGCCAACGACCACAGCGACGATCGACTTGATCGTGGCGGCCATCATGAAGGGGAGAGCGGCTGTTGGATTGACGAGCCAGACGAAGAAGATCGCAATCAGATAGGCGATTGCCAAAAGATGCCAGATGCCGGCGAGAAATGCTCCACTGCGGCCGATAAAGTCTGTCCGGCCGCCGGCTGCACGAGACGACAAGGCCTGTCGCACACGATCGCGGTTCTGCAGGATGACGATGATAGCAATGACCAGTGCGGTGAGCATCACCAGAACACGAACCGCCTGGGCCGCTGCTTCGGATACATTCGACGCGAGGATGGGCGCGACAAACATGAAGGTGTACCCGACAAGCGAGACGGCGCGCGCTGCCCAAAAATACCAGTAGGCCGCCATGGTATCGGAAACGAGCACAAATCGAAGCGCCGGGAAGCGTGGCTGCAGCGCGAGCCGCATTGCGACCTTCAGCATCTCTACCATCAGAAAAGCATTGAGAAGGAGGGTCTGGTTGATATCCATGCGGCCGGTGGCGCCACCGACGACCTGCAGCGCAATCACGTAACCGGCACCCCAGGCCAAGGCAACGGTCACGATATCCGCGACTGTGGCAATCACAGTAAAGATCGTCCGGATCGACCAATGGCGGCCGACTGCCCGGCGATCCAGGCCCCGTTGAAGAAGGTGAACCAACATCCGCAACACAAAGAACGAAGCAAAAAGGCCGGCGCCAACGAGGATCACATTGAGGACCAGAGTCTGGATTGCACTATAGTCGACCGTGCTCGTGCCAGTGAAGATGACAGCCAGCCCCGCGACGCCGCTCCAGACCGCTTCACCACCGGTGACAATCTGTTCTGCCGCCGCTCTTGTTTGTTCAGCGATCTGACGGGCGATGGTGGGATGCTCTTCTACCGGCTCCTGAACCTGATGTGCTGCCGCTTCATTTTTTAGTCTCGTGAGAAGGTCATTTCGGGCATGTTCATTCTCAAGAATCCGGATCAAATCGTCGACGCTACTGGCCGGCTGCGGTGTTGGCGAAGATGGCTCCTGCGCATATGAAGGCGCTGGAACGAAGAGAAGAGCCAACAGAAACAACAAGCTGGCGGCAATACGTCGGAAGGGCATGACATCCTTTCGGGATTCGTAATTTAGGCGAAAGCATGGCGCCCCCATCGCTTTCGTCAACCCTTAGGCGTTCACAAAAACACGATCCCCTTCGGTAGCCGCGTCGACGTGACAGTTAATTTCTTCGCACTACAGATTGAAAAGACGGCGGCAATCGAAAGTTATGTCCTGAGCGGCGACGTCCGGGACGGTAATGCCGAGTGGTGTGTGCCGCAACCGAGCGTTATGCTGACCGTCGGCGGGCCCGCCGAGTAGATGAGAGCCGCGATCACAATGAGCGCCCCCTAGAAGAGGTACTGGTAGGTCTGCGTCAGGCTGAGAAATGTCACCGCACTGAGAACTTCGGCCAGCAGCACCGCGACCATGATGGGGCCTACGAACGTCCCTCACCTGCAAGGCTGGTTCCACATAGGTCCTGTTGACAAAGTATGGCAGCCATATCTTGGCTGCAGCTAGGGCAAGGAATGCTGCGAAGGACAATCGGGTTTGTCGTATCGGGCCGCGACGCGGCGGAAATGTTTGCTGCGTGCCGCCTAGCCAAAGACTTGTTACCGGTCTCAAATTAATTGCTAATTCTCAAATTAGGTGCCCGGCTAAGTTATTGAAAGAGTTGAGGCGGAATCTGATAGTTAAATACAAACCTACACTACGCGTCCCGGCTTTTTCAGCGTTTCAAGATTTGCTCATCGAGGAGATACGGGTTCAGAAGGGCGGTGGGGGCTGAGCGTTGCCCCACATAGCTGAGGCAGCGGCCTAGGCGACGCGGCCCTTGCGCCCATTTCGTTTTCAACCTGCCTCATCCTGCCACGCTCAAACGCGCCCGTGACGGCCCCTCGAAGTTCGCCGCAACCTCCGCGCGTTACATGTTAACGCATATTTTCGACGAATAACTCTGCGTTGTCGCACAATTCCTTAAGCTGACAAATGCTACGATGGCGACTTCCTGCGCGAGGAACTGCTGATCAACGGGATCAGGCCGGTTATTCCACCAAAGACCAACCGGAAGAACCCTCTGTCGGAATGGTGCCCGCACTCGATCGTGAAGTTCACCATTGAGCTCGGCCGTCCGAACCTGCATGAGCATGTGAGCGCCATGGAGCGTCCATCGCATCTGTTGCTTCTTGACCATCCTCTTGCCGACCAACGAGTTCACCTCTGACCCGGCGAGGGTGCTGGCGACACGAAGCCCAGGCTCGGTGGCGCTGTCCATAGTTGACGATCGCGCCACGGTTCGAACGAATATAGGTCTAAAGTCGCGAACCGAAGCTGTGAAGCCTTGATAGCGAGGAACCACCTTCTTGCTGTAACGGTTTCAGCCGTGCCAAAGCGGCCCCGAGATGACGGATGGCGCGATCGATACTTCCGTGCCACAGGCGCCATTTCACAGCCGTGATCTCCCTGTCGATGGACGAAAGGGTTTCGAAGAGATCGGATTGGGATCGCACCATGAAGTCCGCGATCTGCTGCATAGGCTGGATCCGCATGGCAATGTGGAACCAGTCGATAATATGCGTCGTCGGTTTCGGCAGGATACGAGGCAGGCGCTTGAGGATTTCAGCCCCATCCGAGAGCACGGTAACGTCGCCGTAACCGCAATACCCCTCCCGTCGAAGCGCATGCCAAGTTCGATCCCGGATTGCCTTGTGATCGGTGTTGGCAGTGACAAAACAGCGGCCGCCGCCATCGCCGCTACCACCACGACCACATCGGGCAACAACAAGCTCGAAGCTTCGGGCTGAATAGCGTTCGGCGCTACGAACATGGGCAGTGTCGATGCTGATGACGAACTCTTCGCGTCGATCACCTGGAAGCGGCATTTCGAGTTGGTGCCGCTCCTCCATCTTCCTTGTCGCGAGCCATTCTTCGTTTGCAATCTGGTCGTCGATCCGCTCACCGACCCTGATGGTACGCTTGCGCACTGTCGCGTGCGTCTCGGTTGGCTCAATAGGAAGAAACTTCTTGAGCACGCTCGCCGCTTGTCTGTAGGTATCCGTTGCAAGCGTCCCACTACGATTTGGCTTGACGTTTGATGGGCTCTGCGCGGTCGGGTGTCGTTGAAGGCGTTATAGGAAGCGGCCGTCGTCGATCCGACTAGATGTCGTTTGCGGGAGCGCCTGGATTGAAGCGGATCGGCTTGCAGTGCGCGTAAATGCTCTCGACCGCGATCGGGATCGCTCGCCATGCGTCTGCAAGAAGGTCCTCAGGGAGTTTTGGGAACGCCGCTGCGATCACCTCGATTAGATCGGGCTTCGTACATTGAACGAGTATGCCCATGATCGGTTCGCCGGTCTGCTTTTGGGCGAGCAACGGTGCCCAAGCGCCGAGGTTCAGGCTCATGGCGCCGTAGAACCCGTCGGCCCAAGCTCCAGAAAGCACTTCTTCGTCGTCCGTGCGCATCAACACCGGAGCATATCGGCGGGGCGCCGTCAGTTGGTGGGCGATGAGGTTGTAGTGGTCGACGATCGTATCGATCACTGCCTGGACCTCGTTGCCGACGAACGCTCTTTTCTCGTGTTCGCCGATGACATGGAACATCCAGTCATTGGGTAACAGGAAGACCGGTCCCGCAGCCAGACCGGTCAGGAAGCCGTTTAACATCGAAACGCCCCCACACGGTGGTGCCGGTTCGGTCTTGTCGAACCAGGTCTCCAACTGCTCCAGGGTCAGAAGTTTTGCACGCTTGGGGCTTTTCACGCTGCGACCGCCATATTCATATCCGCATGTTCCTCTTTCCAATGCCACGGCAGGCAACGCTCCAAGGAAGTCGACTTTATCTCGCCCGACACGATGCGTTCAAGAATGTCGTTGAGCCACGTATAGGGATCGAGGCCGTTCAACTTTGCCGTGGTCAGCAAGGAGCCCAAAATGGCCCACGTCTCGGCGCCGCCATCACTGCCGGCGAACAGACTATTGACGCGCCCAAGCGCAACGCTGCGCATATTACGCTCGACGGTATTGGAATCGACCTCAAGTCTTCCATCCTCGAGAAAGAGGGTTAGGCCCGACCAATGTCCCAGCGTGTATCTAATGGCGGATGCGACGGGGTCCTTCGCGGATATATCCTTGATCGTGTTCATCAGGAGGATTTTCAGATCAGCCATCAGGCCCTTGCTCTTTTCCTGACGAACACAGAGCCGATGTTCGGCGCTCGTGCCGTGGATATTGGCTTCGATCGCATAGATCTCGGCCAGGCGTTCGATCACCACCCTGGCCAGCTCGGACTTATACTTCTTGAAGACATCGACGAACTTGCGGCGGGCATGGGCCAGGCAATAGGCAAGAGTGATCGTGCCGGCCCGACGGCCGGGGCGGGTCAAGCTCTTGTAGGCTTTGTAGGCATCGACTTGCAGAAGTCCTCTGTAGCGGACCAACTGCGACTGGATCTCCGTCTTGCCCCGCCCTTGAGCAAAGACATAGGCGACCGCCGGATAGGCTGGGCCATTCCACGGGCGATCGTCGACCGCATGAGCCCAGAACTGACAAATCTTCGTTCGTGTTCGGTCCCTTTTGAGCACGGGCATCCGGGTTTCGTCGACAAACACCCGAGGGTGACTGTGGATATAGGCCAATAGCTTGTCGTAGAGCGATCTCAGCCACCAGGCTGAACGCTTCACCCAGCCGCAAAGCGTCGACGTGTCTAACCGGATGCCTTGTCCCTTCAGCATCTGAACCTGGCGGTTGAGCGGCAGATACCAAGCATATCGCCATACGACTACATTGCTGATCAAGGACGTCGTCGCCAGGCCGCCATCAAACAAACGCGGCCTCGCCCTGACTTGAACGATGCCGGTTTCGCAGGCCCGGCGGGCGTATTTCGGGCGCACGGTGCGCAAGACGTAAAGTGTAGCCGGCCGCGACGCCAGGGCCTCGCTTTCATCTTCACCAATGCGATGGAGCTGCCTTTGGCAGCAGGCACATTCCAAGGATAGCGGCTCGATGACCTCAACGACGCGTTCAAGATGGTCCGGCAGGGCGCCGAGATTGCGCCGGGGTGGAGACTTGACACTTGCCTGGCGCGCCATCGTGGTGAGCCTGGCCTCATCGCTGGCCGAAGCCACCTCAGGGGCAAGGGCTACGTCCCCTAGATCGAGACGGGCTTGCCCCTCCAGAACGCTTATCGACTTTTCGGATTTTTGCCCAAAAGGCTGGGCGTTGGCCGCCTTCAAAAGAACCTTCAAACGCTCTATTTCAGCGTCTCTTTCCAGGACCATGCCGACCAGAATGTCGGGATCCCGAGGCAGGTGTCGTTCACGATCGAACATGTCCAACCCTAGCAAAAGCCCAAAGAATTGTCGATAGATTACAATGGGATCACGCTATTTTTGTGGGACGTTTCACCGCCTTTCTCTCCACCCTCGTCCAGTCCAGACCGTCGAGCAAAAGCGCTAATTCGCTCGCCCCAAGATGAACCGCCCCGTCGCGAACCGCAGGCCAAGTGAAGTGCCGGTCTTCCAAAATTTTCGTCAACAACACCATGCCGCTGCCATCCCAAACAATCATCTTCAATCGATCGTTGCGCTTACTGCGGAAGATATAGATATCACCGGAATAGGGGTTCGCACCGAGCGCTGTCGATACCAGCGCCGCCAGCCCATTGATGCCTTTCCTAAAATCGACCGGCTTTGAAGCAACCAAGATCCGCAAATCCGATCCAAGCGAGATCACGCGAATGCTCGCAGCGCATTGAACACCGTACGCAACGCATCCTCATCAACGCCGCCTCAATCACGACACAAGCACCGTTCATCTCAACGCGGACGGCCAACTTCGTGACAATAGCCGGATGGGCCAGGTCACACTGGCCCTCATCGACCCTGACCACTGGCACGAAACGCATGTCCTGCTCATCCGATACGCGCTCGCGGGTGCAGCGCCGCCAATAGTGTAACAGGCCTTGGCTCACGCCGTATTGACGCGCAACGGCCAAAATATTGGCGCCAGGCACAAAACTGGCTGCCGTAATCATCACCTTATCCTGCGGGCTCCAGCGACGCCGGCGCTCTTTGCCAAGAATTACCTCGACGCGGCGCGAACCCGATCTATCACCCCCGATATCGCCTTCCGCATAGTGCTGATGACGATCATCAGCACTATGCGGCGTCGCCTTCTCGTCGTCCTCGATTGGTACCAAATCCATAAATCCGACCCTCAAATTTCGATAGATCAAGATTATGCGCGAGCTGAAACGGACTTAAAATGTGGGGCGTTCGCAACGCTTACGTCTTTAGGACATAACGCTTCCCAGCCGTGCCGTCAGCTCCATCAGCTCAGACGTCGCCCGATCAGGGCAGACTTTCTTTAGTGGCGCGAACGCACCGACCATGCCTGGATAGCAATCGCTGCACATCATCCAGCGGGGATTGCGAACCTTCACTGTGCCAAAAACGGTTTCGATGCGGCGCGTCGTGTGATCTTTGACTGCTCGGAACGTGTGGCAGTCCAGGGCAGACACGGCGGTAAAGGGAATAGGTCTCGGCCTCATGGTTCACGACGGCGTTCCGCAGCGCTTCCATAATCCTCTTGCCGTCCTCAATCGACAGGCCGAGGTCACCATCAAACAGCCGCTCCCCCCGAGATTGTCTATGCGTATTTCCTTTCGGCAACTATCGCCGAACGCATTCTTGTCCTCGATCGTGATCGTTCATTCCACTGCCATCGTTGACTCCTCCATCGAGGCAATCAAGATGGCTCAGCCGGCACTAACAGTTCGTGAGCACCCCAGAAAAGGTACCGGTCTCCAACAGCCGCAATCTCACGGTTAACTGCCAAACGACACACTGCAGCAAGATCCGCGGCTGACGAAGACGAAGGGCCGTTCAGTTGTAAATCGATCGCGCTGGAATCTTCGCGTGGGTCACGCGGAGGCCCGTCTAACGAGACTGCAGGGATGCCGCACGATACCCGGCTCAAGTTTCTCGCGGCGAGAAAGCCCAAGGATCGCCAGGCCCGCCCGGCGCCCAATATCCTTGAGCGCCATGTCAAGCGTCGTGAGCGGTGGCCGTGTCTGCTTGGAGATGACCTCCCAGTTATCAAACCCGACGACCGCGACCTCATCGGGGATGGAGATCCCTCGATCGCGAAGCGCACCGATAACGCCACGGGCGATCTCGTCGCTGCCGCAGAAAATTGCATCGGGTTTCTTACCTGTCTGGGAATAGACCGCGTCGATTGCGGTGTGCCCCCACTCCTCGGACCACTCACCGAACATCACATCGAAAGCCCCCGAAGCTTCTCTGTAGGCCTCCGCGCGGATACGGGCGGCGAGATAGTTCTGTTCGCCGGTGATATGCAGGATGCGTGATCTGCCAAGGGCCTGGAGATGCTGCACGGCCAGACGCGCGCCCTGGGCATCATCAGGATGGAAGCTTACACTATCAGCGGGTCCCTGTGAGAATGCGTAGATGACTGGAATTCCAAGTTTCAGAAGCTCGGGCGGCGGCTCCAGGTCGATCCGCGTTGCGCTGAAGATGATCCCATCAACTTGTCGGTCCAGCAATGCATCAAGATGCAGCTTGGCAAGCCGCGGATCATTGTTGGTCGCGCAGAGGAAGAGCGAAACGCCGTGGTCGACAAGGATCTCGGACACGCCCGCCGCCATTGGAAGCGTCAGTCGACCATAGGTATCGTTGGTCAACATCCCAATGGCGTGACTGCGCTTTGTCAGCAATCCACGCGCGAGTGCATTCGGCCGAAAGCCAAGCTCGTCGGCAATCCGTTTGACCTTTTCACGCGTTTCGGCATTCGTCCGGCCGATACCGTTCAAAGCGTTTGAGGCAGTCGAAATGCTGACGCCGGCCGCCTTTGCCACATCTCGGATTGTTCGCCGTTTATCGTCCGGACCGGTCAAAATTCGATGCTCCTAGCTCATATGCTAAAACCTTTTAACAGAAAAAATATAGGAGATAAAAGGTTTTATCAAAAAGCTACCGTTAACGACCCGCCTCGCTGTCGACATATAATATTTCCTGATCTAACCTTCCCTTCGCCTTGAGGTCCTGGAGCCTCATAAGAGAAGGGGAACCCGCATGTACCGTCTAAAAACCACTATTGCAGCTGTCGCACTGTTGGCGAGCACTTCTCTCGCCAGCGCTGAAGAAATCACGCTATGGGTGCGTACGTCGTCAGGGGCAGTGCTCCAGGGGCTAGCCGAGAAATATAACGCCTCGCATTCCGACAAGGTCAATGTCACTCAGATCACCGCTGAACAGATGGTGCCGAAGCTCGGTGCCGCGATCGCCGGCGGCGCAGCGCCCGACGGCGCGGTGCTCGACCTCATCTATCTCCCGACCTTTGCCGCGAACGACAGCCTCGAAGACATCAGCGATTTCGTAAAGGGTCTTCCATACGCCGACGCCCTCAGCCCCTCGCATATTCGCCTGGCAACCTATGACGGCAAGGTGTACGGCGTACCTGCATTGCCTGACGCTTCGATCATCGCCTACAATACCGACCTCTTCAAGAAGGCGGGTCTCGATCCGGACAAGGCACCGGCCTCCCTCGAGGAGATTGCTGCCGACGCCAAGAAGATCCATGCGCTCGACAAGGAAACCTACGGCTTTTATTTCGTTGCCAATTCCGGCAGCTGGCTGATCTACGACTTCCTGCCGCATCTATGGGCCGCAAGCGCCGATGTCCTGAGCGATGACGGCCGCACCGCAACCGTCGATACGCCAGCGCTGCGCGAGACCGTTGCCGCTTATCGCGACATGTGGACGTCCGGCGCCATCCACCCGACCTCGCGCTCGGGCAACGGCAACAATGCGGTTGAAGCCTTCGCATCGGGCAAGGTCGGCATCCTGATGACCGGTTCCTACATCGTCAACTTGCTCACCAGCAAATACCCGGATGTTAAGTTCGCCGTCGCTCCGATCCCGGGTCCGAAGGGCGGCGCATCGAGCTTTGCCGGCGGTGATACCCTGGCACTCATCAAGGGCCTCAGCGAGGAAAAGAAGAAGGTCGCCCTGGACTTTGTGAAGTTCTACATGGAGCCCGAGCAGCAGGTTTATATCACGCAGGAATCCGGCATGCCGTCGCGCACGGATCTTGCCAAGGAAGCCTACGCGAAGTTCGACCAGCGCAACCTCATTGCCTATGACGTTCTGGCGAAAGCCCGCACGCCTTACACCTTCTCGTCGGATGAGCTTTTCGTCAGCCGCACCGGCCCATTCCTCAACCTGATCCAGGGCACGATCTTCGGCGATGACGTCGATGGATCGATCAAGAAGGCGCAGGACGACTTCACCAAGATCCTCGACCGCACCAATCCGTAACGGCCGCGTGCGGGGTGGGCTCTTCCGCCCCGCACTTCTCCAATCGCTGATGCGCACTTTCGAGTTCTTCGAGGAATGATTGTGGTCGACACCCCGACAAAGGATATGAAGCAGCCGATCTGCGGAGAACCGGAGCCACAGGGCTGGCTTGGATTGGCGTTCATCCTGCCTGGCTTTGTGTTTATCCTGGTGCTGTTTCTGGTTCCGCTCGCCATGACGATATGGATGAGCTTCTACAACTGGCCCCTGCTTGGGCGGAAGAAGTTCATCGGCTTTGCCAATTACGCTGAACTGCTTGGCGATATGCAGCTCTGGCACTCGCTGGGCTTCACCCTGCTCTACACGGTTCTGGTAACGGCCGCGATCTTTGCCGTGGCCTTTCCCTTGGCGCTGCTCGTCGATCGCCCGCTGCGATCTGCCGGCTTCTTCCGTACGATCTTCTTCATGCCGGTTGTCATCGGCTTCGGTGCGGCATCCACGCTCTGGATGTGGCTGCTCAACCCCGACAGCGGCGTCTTTGCCCAGGTCCTGCGCGGCATCGGCGTTATCAGCGCCGCACCCCGGCCGCTTGAAAGCTTCTGGCCGGCGCTTGCCGTGATCATCCTGATGGTGGTCTGGAAGACCGCGGGCTTCACCATGGTCATTCTGCTGACCGGTCTGCAGGGTATTTCCAACGACGTGATCGAGGCTGCCAAGATCGACGGTGCCAGCGTCCTCAGTCGCTTTCGCCGGATCACGCTGCCGCTCATGCGCAATTCGCTTGTGCTGGCCCTGGTCCTCAACGTTACCTCGTCGATGCTCGCCTTCGACCAGTTCTTCATCATCACGCAAGGCGGCCCCGAAAACAGCACGATCTCGGCGGTGTTCTCGATCTACCTTGCATCCTTCTCGTCCTACCGGCTCGGTTACGGCTCTGCGCTCTCCTTTGCGCTGCTAATTGTGCTGGTTGCCATCAGTGCCATTCAATTCGTGCTGTTGCGCGAACGCGCGGAGGAAGGCTGATGACCTCCACCCAATCCAATCCGAGCAGCAATCCGCGCGGCGGCCACACCAGCTATCTGCTGTTCCTGCTCGCATCGATTCTGTTTGCGATCTTCTTCATAATGCCGATCGTCTGGTCGCTGGCGAATTCGTTCAAGCCAGCGGCGGAAGCGCTCGCCAATCCGGCTGCGCTGTTTTCGAAGACCTTCTCGCTGGAAAATTACCGCCGCCTCGAGAATGTCGGTGCCGGATGGTACGTCTATGCGGGCAATTCCGTGCTGATCGCGGTAGGGACGGTGCTGCTGACAATCATCGTCTCGGTGCCTGCCGGCTACGGCTTCTCCAAGTTCAAGTTCCCCGGTCAGTCGATGCTGTTCGTCTTGATCATGGCGACGATGATGATCCCGTTTCAGTCTATCCTGACGCCGCTGTTCCTCATCCTGAAGATGCTCAGCCTGCAGAATAGCCTGTTCGGGCTGGTCCTGATCTACGCCACGTTCCAGCTGCCGTTTTCGGTCTTCATGATGCGCAATGCCTTTGATGCCGTGCCCAAGGCGCTGATCGAGGCAGCGCGCATCGACGGTGCCTCGCAGGCGACGATCCTACGGCGCATCATGTTGCCGATCGCTTTGCCTGGTGTGGCGACGGTGGCGATGTTCGCCTTCCTGAATTCGTGGAACGAGTTCCTGGCCGCGCTCATCTTCCTGTCGGACCAGAACAAGTTCACCCTGCCGATCATGCTGGTGAACGTTTCGTCTGGCCTCTACGGCATCATCGATTGGGGCGCATTGCAGGCCGGCATCGCCGTCACCATGATCCCCTGCATCATCCTCTTCCTTCTTCTGCAACGCTATTATGTGCGCGGCCTGACGGCCGGCGCCGTGAAATGAGAAGCGGTCCGTCCGCTCAAGGAGTCTTCATGTCTAATGCCCAGAAAGCACAGCCGCGGTTGCCGATCGACCGCTACGTTCCGGCCGACCACGCCCGCGTCACCTTCGACGGCGGTTTCTGGAAAAGCTGGACGGACACCGTCCGCGACGTCACCATTCCGACCCAGCACATGCGGCTGGACGAGGAAGGCTTCCTTGAGGTTCTCGATTTCGACAAGCCTGCCGGCCCGCTCGCCCGCCCGATCCAGCCGAGCGGCCTGTCGATGCAGCACTTCTTCGATTCCGATTTCGGCAAGTGGATCGAGGCCGCCAGCTACACGCTGAAGAACAATCCCAACCCTGATGTCGAGGCAAAGATCGATGCGATCGTCGAGAAACTCGAAAACGGCCAGATGGCTGATGGCTATCTGAACAGCTGGTTCATCCGCCGCGAGCCGGAAAACCGCTGGACCAACCTGCGTGATCTTCACGAGATGTATTCGATGGGCCATCTCCTCGAAGGAGCCGTCGCCTATTTCGAAGCGACAGGAAAGCGCCGCTTCCTCGACGTAATGATCCGTGCGGTCGATCATATCATCGATACGTTCGGCCGCGAGCCGGGCAAGCTTCGCGGCTATGATGCGCACGAGGAGATCGAGCTCGCACTCGTCAAGCTCTACCGCGTCACCAAGGATCCGCGCCACCTGAAGCTGGCGACCTACTTTGTCGATGAGCGCGGCCAAATGCCTTCCTACTACGACGAAGAAGCGCGCAAGCGTGGCGAGGATCCCGCAAGCTACGTGTTCCAGACTTACGCCTACAGCCAGGCCCACATGCCGGTGCGCGAACAGACCCAGGTTGTCGGTCATGCCGTGCGCGCGATGTACCTGTTCTCCGCCATGGCAGATCTTGCCTTCGAAAACGACGATGAAAGCCTGAAGAGCGCCTGTGGCCGACTGTTCGACAATCTGGTCGGGCGTCAGCTCTATGTCACCGGCGGCCTTGGCCCCTCGGCGTCCAACGAAGGATTCACGCGCGAATACGATCTGCCGAACGAGACTGCCTATGCCGAGACCTGTGCGGCTGTCGCGCTCGGCTTCTTCAGCCACCGCATGGCCCAGATCGAGCTCGACAGCAAATTCACCGACAAGCTCGAGACGGTGCTCTACAATGGGGCCCTTTCCGGAATTTCGCGCGACGGGGAGCATTATTTCTACGAGAACGTCTTGGAGAGCCATGGGCAGAACCGTCGCTGGAAGTGGCACTATTGCCCTTGCTGCCCGACCAACATCGCCCGGTTCATCACGTCGCTCGGCCAGTACTTCTATTCCACCAAGGCCGATGAGGTGGCGATCCATCTATACGGCGAGAACACGGCTGAGCTTTCCGTCGGCGACACCTTCCTGCGCCTGCAGCAGAAGAGCCAATATCCGTGGAACGGCGACGTCGCCATCGCGCTCGGCCTCGATCAGGCAAAGCGCTTCACCTTGCGGCTTCGCATTCCAGGCTGGTGCCGCGATGCGCGGGTCTTCGTCAATGACGAGGCCATCAAGCTCGACGTCACCAAGGGCTACGCCGCGATCGAGCGGGAATGGAAGGACGGCGATACCGTCAGGCTGGCTTTCGACATGCCGGTCGACCGCCTCTATGCCCATCCCGCCGCGACGGAAGACAACGGCCGCTTTGCGCTTCGGCGCGGGCCAGTGATCTTCTGCGTGGAGGAAGCCGATCTTGGAACCGAACCGCAACGGCTGAGATTGCCGGCGCAAGGCGAGATCGCCGCAAGCTTCGACGAGACACTGCTCGGTGGGGCGACCGTGCTTGAAGGTGATGCACTCGAAGCAGATGCATCCGACTGGCAGGAAACGCTCTATCGCACGCAACCGCCGGCGCTCAAGCCGACGCGCTTCAAGGCGATCCCGTACCACCTCTGGGCCAACAGAGAGCCGGGCGCCATGGCCGTCTGGCTGCACGAGAAGTAGGGGAACACCATGGCTCGCCTTGAACTTCGCAATGTGATCAAATCCTACGGCATCTACGAAGCCGTGCGCGGTATCGACCTCACAATCGAGGACAACGAGTTTGTCGTTTTCGTCGGTCCGTCGGGCTGCGGCAAGTCGACGACGCTGCGCATGATCGCCGGCCTGGAACATATCACCGGCGGCGATATCGTCATCGGCGATCAGGTCGTCAATCGGCTCGGCCCAGGCAAGCGCGATATTGCCATGGTCTTCCAGAACTATGCGCTCTATCCGCATATGAGTGTCAGGGAGAACATTTCCTTCTGCCTCGAGCAGCAGAAGCTCCCCAAGGCGCAGATCGACGAGCGCATCAACCGCGCCGCGGAGACGCTGCATATCACCGAGCTGCTGTCGCGGCGCCCCGGCCAGCTGTCGGGCGGGCAGCGTCAGCGTGTTGCCATGGGGCGCGCGATCGTACGCAACCCGAAGGTCTTCCTGTTCGACGAACCACTTTCCAATCTCGACGCCAAGCTTCGCGTTCAGATGCGCACCGAGATCAAGCGCCTGCACCAATTGCTGCCGACGACGACCGTCTATGTCACCCATGACCAGGTCGAGGCGATGACCATGGCCGATCGTGTCGTCGTGATGAACGGCGGCATCATCGAACAGGCCGGGCCGCCGCAGGAACTATACCATCGTCCGGTCAGTCAGTTCGTGGCGGGCTTCATCGGCTCGCCGTCGATGAATTTCCTGAACGCGAAGCTTGAGAGCGCTGGCGACGGATTGGTTGTCGTTCTCGACGATGGCAGCCGGCTTGCCGTTCCCGCGTCCCGGACCGCCGAATACAGGCCGCATGCGGGCAAGCCGGTCGTCTTCGGCATCAGGCCTGAATCGATATCGAGCGTTACGCAGAAACCCGGCTTTGAAACGGTCGAGGCGAATATTGATCTCGTTGAGCCGCTGGGTCCGGAAACGATGATCTACTTCAATATCGGGTCAGTCAGCCTTTGCGCCAACGTCGATCCGGAAAGCGAGCCGCGCCCGGGCTCGCGCATGCCGCTTTCCTTCAACATGAACCGCATGCACCTTTTCGATCCGGCCGGAGGCCGTTCACTTTCGTCCTGAAGGCGTCAGGGATGAACAGCTAAAAGTTTTCTGGCCGGCCTAGTTGCCGACCAGAGAACGAATTTTGGTTCTAGCCCAGTGGGCCGCCCCGCTCGCGCACCATCTGGCGGAGGCGCGAGAAGACGGCCGAAGACTGGCGGACGCCGTCATGTTCGAACTCGTTGGTTACCCAAGCCTGGACATTGCCGACATCTCTGGCAGTTTCCAGCGACAGTTTAGCATCGACATACATGTCGTCGAAGTAGACGGCCGCGGATACGGGTACTTCGCTCGATGCCAATGCACGGAGATCGGCGGTCCGATGGACAAGTAGTCCCATGCAAAATTGGTAGAGGGATATTTCACCAGCGCAAACGAGTGGCCAACTCCCGCACCAAACCACCCTCATTGATGGAAATGCGCTGGCGTCGCGGTACAATCTCCCGACGCCAGCCAAGAATCAGAATTCAGTCCACTTTGCAGTTGCGTTCCCACCAGCAGCTGCGACTTGACGGATCGCCGGGAAGGCTGCCGTGTTGCTCTGAGCCAGCCGCGTTGGTTGCGCAGGTTCACCACCAGCGCTTCGGATTTTGAAGGCAGAGACCTGTATGAACGCTGTAATACTAGTTCTGGATCTTCGGCGCTTTTTCAACGGTCCAGTGCAAGCTGACGATCATCGTCATGTTGACGCATGCGAAGGCGGGTCGGCATCATGACAGCGATGATCGTCGTCGCCATCGCCCCAATCGGTAATAAATCAATTATGGAAAAGGAAATATAGATTTCGATTAGATATCAGCTAGATAGATGATTTTTGATTGAGTTTAAGGTGTTGATTAGTGTCACTATCGCGTATTTCAGATACGCGATAGTGACGGCAATCTTGATGACCCGACGTAAATGATGTAACTTTTCCGTATCTGAAAGACGCGAAAGTTCCATATTATGCCCCTTTATCTCGTTGGCGAAAACATCGATAAAACCCGTAGCCACCGCCAAGCGGAGGCTGGGAAACTGGTCCAGCTCATGCGCGGCATCTACGTTGACGCTGATGATGATATCGATCAGACGGTACGCGCCCATGCGGTGCGCATCGCCAAATACCTCTATCCGAATGCCTACCTATCGGCCGCCAGCGCCGTGCTGCTTGCCCCCATGCGTGATGGCCGCCTGTTTCTGACCGGCCGCCGCGTGCAGCGCCAACGTATCAGAGCGCTCGAAATCATTCAGAACAAAGCGCCGGACCACCCCTCTGTCGCCCAGGCGGTAGTCGGCGATGACATGGGCGAGTTCCGCGTGGACGTGTCTTCGCTGCGCCAGCGTTTTCTGGAAGCCTTCCGCATCCGTAGTGAACATGCGGCCTCATTTGACGAAGACATGAAAGAGGCAATCGCTGCACGGCTGATCGAAGAATACGGAAGCCCGGAGAGCGCCGCCGATGCGGTGTTTAAGCTTGCCCGCGACAATGACTGGCTTAACGAAGGGAGTGCGGCTGAGCGTTTCCTAAAACGGAAGCCATCGGCCGCTGTCGCCGTTATCAACCAGGCTACGCTCGATCTAATCGTGGCGTGGCATGGCGCCGCAATCGGCAACTTGGTGCATGATGGCTTCGAATGGCGATGGAAGGCATCCGATCCGGATGGCCCGCCGCTTGTGCGCCAGACCACGCCCGGCAAATTGCCGCCCTTTATTGAATCGCTGTTGCCGGAAGGCTGGTTGAACCGAGTGCTGAACAGCCCGGACGAGCGGGCGGAACTGCGCACCGGTAAGCGCTATATGTCGAACATCACGATCGTAGAGCGAGCGAGCGAGCTGACGACGCTTCCAGCCGACATTCTACTGACGCGGCTGGCCGGCTTCACGACAAATCACCTGTTTACAGGGACCTATGTCGGTCCCGGCCGGGGTGATATTCATGATACGTTCGAACAGAACCTGGCAAAAATCTTCGCAACGGGCGCAACGCCGCGCCTGTCAGGCGTTCAAATCAAGGCGCCAATGTTTCTCGACGCCACCGGTACGCTTATGCCCAGTTCGAACAAGCCGTTCACACATATTCTCAAGCCCGCCGGAACATCGGGATTTGAGGCGCTGCCCGCAATAGAGTGGCAGTCCATGGAACTTGGCCGGGCGGCCGGGTTCATCGTGCCCGCCATTGCGCTTGTCGCTATGCCAGACGGCATGCCGCATGCGCTTGCAGTTGAACGGTTTGATATCCGCACAGGTCTTGACGAAATGCGCCGTATGGCGCTCGAAGACATGGCATCCGTTCTCGGCGTTCGGGCGGAAGACAAATACACAGGCACCATGGAGCGGATTGCGGCAGCCCTGCGTCCCCTCTCCACCGACGCCGATACCGATTTACTGCTGGTCTTGCGTCGGGCTCTGTTCGCGTGGCTGATCGCGGACGGCGACATGCACCTGAAGAACATGGCCGTCCTGAAAATCGCGGAACCAGGCAGAGGAGATTTTAGCTCGGTCCGTATGGCGCCGCTCTATGACGCTGTAACAACGCGGGTGTTTCCGAACCTTCAGAATGACCATATGGCGCTGAAAATCAGCGGCAAGGACGAACGGTTGAAAAGAGCGGATTTCCGCCGGTTTGCAGCTACGGCAAGTATTCCGGCGGCGGCGGCGGACACGGCCATGGATGAACTGGCGGCGGCCCTTGCGCGCGGCGTGGATGAGCTTGCTCTGCCGGACCCGCTGGCAGACGGTTCAGTCGGCGCTGAACGGGCGGCGCAGATGCGGGAAATTGTCCGCGAGCGTTTAGCCGCTTTTGATTAGCATCGAGCTAAATTTGACCTTAGGCAATGGGTCGCCCGGCAGGACTCGAACCTGCAACTAGTGTCGCCCGACCGTGAAAGCGGAGCCGAAGGGTGAAAATGCGAACGGCACCGCCGAAATGAGTCGGGCGAATCAGAATACGCAACGTTGATGGGGGCACCTCTATAATATTTCGCGACGTCACCTTTCAAAATGGTGTTTGACGGTAACGTAGCACCACATCGTTTCATAACGTTAATTTATGGAACCATCGGGCGGGCCTGGGTATGTTCGCCGGAGTTGGATAGCATTGAGGCGGTGATAAAAGCGTAAGTATCAAAACCCAACGTTCTTCCAGGCGGTGCCTCCCAGTATTCGAAGCTTTGCTTGGCGATCAGCTCCCCGTTGACTTCGATCCCGAGGCCCCGATCGTCCGAAACCGCATAATGCGCGCCTTCGAGCCTTGGTTGTACCGAGAAAAAGTCTTAATTGTCGAAGCCTAGATGCTTTTCGGCCCGGCTCGCGCGGGTCTCCAGAGTGCAAGGTGCCAATGATCCCGGCGCTTACGATTCATTCGGAGCCATTCCTTGCGGTATACTTCGGGCAGAACTTACCGCTTGATGAGGGCCAACCGAGTGCCTTAGAACCAAGGATGTTTCAACACTTCTTGTTGGGCTCGCCACGCTTCCAACAGGCCGCTGTCGTGCTGCTTCGACGAGTTCGATCGCGGCTCGACCGATAGCATCGTAGGGCTGCCCTATGGAACTCAACGGAGGCGAGAGGAACCGGGTCATGCTGTCGTCATACCCAATAAGCGAAATGTCATCGGGAACCCGAAGACGACGTTCGTAAAGTGCCTGAAGAACGCCGGCGACAAGAATGTCTGAACCTGCAATGATTGCGCTGACTTCCGGAATGTTATTGTCTAGAATCTGGCTTGCCAGCCGATACCCGGGAAGAGTTTCGACTAGCCCCCCAGGCTCATATTCGCCAAGTAAAACCGGGCAACCATCTACATCAAAGCCAGCTAATGCGGCTGCCTCCCGGAAAGCATCGGCACGTTCCTCTTCTGCTGTAATCGGCACCCCGACGCGATTCTGCGACCTCCTGCCGCCGATAAACGCGAGCTTCAGACTTCCAGCGGAGTCTGACGTCGCTGGGGCGCTACGGCGAGCCAAAGGAGATCGCGAACGCCGTGGTATTTCTGGCAAGCTCCGCCGCGAGCATAATCACTGGGGCGACGCTTACCGCAGACGGCGGCGCGATCGCCTGACGCACTTCCCCATAGGCGTGGCCATTCGCTGAGGACGGCCACGCTTTTCCGCGACATCGGAAACCTTCCCTGCAGTCAAAGGCTGCGCAAGATTTCTACAGTCGCCTTGAGAGGAATCGAACCGTCGACCCTATAAGTTGGCGTCTTCAATAAGGACAACCAGGCAACTGAAACTAAAAGGCTTTTGTTTATCCTGGCGCACCCGATCACCGAACGACGGGAAAGCCACTCTTCCTCTCTTTTCAGTCCTTGGAAGACATACACCCAAACACAGGGTGATCGGGGAGCGCAACCAACGCCGACGCGGAAGCCCTGTGATCATGTGCCTTCCCGCCGTTCTCCGCCTCTTCTCTTTCTCCCTCAATCGGGTGGTGTCGATCGACCCCGACTGCTATCAGCTTACGAACAACTATCGGGGCGGAGCGTTATGCCTGTGGCTCCTTCCGGGTCGTAAGGTCCGCGCGAGCCGAGTCGCGCAGGATACAAGTAAATCTGTTCAGAAAGTTCCCATATAATCGTTCCGGGCTTCCTAAATTCCGCAACACGCTTAGAGTTAAGACCATGGCATCGGCACAACAGATCATAGGGCTCGTGAAGAGCCATGCTGAAGGCGACAAGGATCGTTTCTACGACCTTGCGATGCAGTTGGCCGCCGCCGAATCCCAGAAGGGCCACAGCCGTCTTGCCGAACAGCTTCGCCAATGGGCAGAGGCAGGCGCCAGCGCGCCCGAGCAGAAGCGACCCAACCTGACGCCGCTTGCCGCACCGCGCGGCGAGCTGTCAGGTTTCCTCGGGGCCAGCTATCCGACGGCCCGCATGTCGGATGTGATTGTACCACCGGTCATTGAAGATGAGCTCCGGCATCTAGTCGTTGAAATCCATCATGCCGAAAAGCTCGAAGAGCGCGGCCTGCGGCCACGGCGGCGGGTGCTTCTGGCCGGCCCGCCGGGGACCGGCAAGACCCTGACGGCCGCGGCATTGTCCGCCGAACTTCGCTATCCACTCTTTACCGTTCTTCTGCACGGGCTAATCACGAAGTTCATGGGCGAGACTGCCCAGAAGCTTCGCATGGTTTTCGACGCGATCAAGACGACACGCGGCGTCTACCTCTTTGACGAAATCGATGCGCTGGCCTCAAGCCGCGGCAACGAGAACGATATCGGCGAGGCAAGACGCGTCCTGAACTCGTTCTTGCAGTTCCTCGACGAGGACACTGGTCCGTCGATCATCATCGCGACCACAAATCTTCCCGAACTGCTCGACCGCGCGGTTTTGCGCCGCTTCGATCTGGTCCTGTCTTACGATCTGCCGAACGAGGACGCGATCGAAAAGGCGATGCGCCGCCGGCTGCACGGCTTCGACGTCGGTGCGATCAACTGGAGTCAGATCACCGGCTGCGCCGATGGTCTGTCGACGGCCGACGTGATCGCGGCTGCTGAAGACGCGGCGCGCCGTGCTGTCATTCTCGATTCGGGTGCCGTCGAGACTTCAGCCGTGGTGGCATCGCTGGAGCGGAGGCGTTCGCTGCAAGGCATAGGAACAGACAAGCATGGCTCGAGATCGGCGCCACTTCACACTGAGCGGGATCGGAAAGACGCGCCCGTTCGCAGCAAAAACCGGCGGATCGTCAAAACATCCAAGTGACGTCAACCACCGTGAGGCGCATGCGCAGGCGCTGCTGACTGCCCTCGACCACCTCCCGAACATCACCGAGAACAATCTACCGGGTGTCTACCTCGCGATCGAGGGACGGGCGCATGAGGTGATGGTCACCAAGAGCCTGAACGCCAGCGGGCTGACGCTTCTTAAAGTCGAGAAGCAGCCCGGCGCGACGGCGGCGGCGACGGTATTTGCGACCGAAAAAGGCATCGAGAAGCTTCGCAAGAAGATCGAGGATTTTGGCGGCGATCTACCGGTCAACGAAGACGGAAGCTTCAAACCGCCGAAGAACGCCGATTTGGTGCAAAGCATCAGCGCGATTTCCGAGGCCGGGCTCCGGGCCTTATGGCGCAGTCCCGGTGGCCGGTTTCCGACCCAGCCCGGCAAGCAGGCTTGGGAAGTTTGGCTTGGAAGGCCGGACGCCCCTGGCTTTCTCGCCAGTGCCGCGGACTACGGTGTTGCGGTCGGAACCGACAGGCTGGAATTCCCGGAAGATGTGGTGGTGATCGCGGTTGCGACTGCCGTCGAACTGGCAGCCGCAGTCCGAAATCTTGGCGGTGTCCGGGCGCTTGCGACGCCGACCCGCACCGCGGACGATTTCGATGCCATGCCGATCGAGGAACAGCATGAGTGGGTCGGTGATCTCGTCGGCCGCACGACATTTTCCGTCGATGCCGATCCGAACTACATCACGCTCCTCGATCGCGGCGTAACCCGGGCCCATCCTCTGATCCAGCCCGCACTGGCGGCAGCCGACCGGCATGCCGCGGAGGCGGCATGGGACGTCAACGATTTCGTCGGGCATGGCACGCAGCTGGCCGGCCTGGCGCTGTTCGGCGATCTGAGCACGGCCTTGCAGACCACCTTGCCGATCACCATCGGTCACCGGCTGGAATCAGCAAAGATCATGCCGGATGCCGGTCACAATCCCCATCATCTGCTCGGAACCGTGACCCGCAAGGGCATCAATGCGGCGGAGGCGGCTGCGGTCCGGCGGCGGACCTTCTGCCTGGCGAGCACCACGGAAGACGACACACCACATGACGGCGCGCCGACGTCCTGGTCGAGTGAAATCGATCAGCTCGCGTCCGGCGCGTCAGGACTGCAAAGACGCCAGAGACTTATTCTGGTCTCGGCGGGCAACAGCGACCAGAACGCTTTCACCGGTGGCAATTATCTCGCCGTCTCCGATCACCCCGACAACGAGCTGGAATCGCCAGCGCAAGCATGGAATGCAATCAGTGTTGGCGCCTATACGCAAAAGGTCACGCTGCCGCCGGGGAGCCTGGCGTTTGCGTTGCGCCCTTGGGCGATCTGGCGCCGTCATCGCGGACCGCAAGCTGGCAATCCTACTGGCCGATCAAGCCAGACGTCGTCTACGAGGGTGGCAACTGGTTTATGCACGGCGCGCCGCCGCCGATGAAACATCCGGCCCTTGCGCCGCTCACCACCGATCACCAATATCCGGCGCGGGCGTTCACGACTTGCGGCGAGACCAGTGCGGCGACAGCGCTTGCCTCGCGCGACATCACCGCGCTGTGGTCGGACTATCCGGAGCTCTGGCCGGAAACCGTGCGGGCAATCTTCGTGTCGTCGGCCCGATGGACCAACCGGATGCTCAGCCACGTTCCTCAGCAGCCGTCGAAGACGGATCTCGGAATCCTCTTCAGGCGCTATGGCTATGGCGTTCCGGATATGGAGCGGGCACGGCGCAGCGCATCGAATGCCTTGACGCTGATAGTCGAGGACGCGATCCAGCCCTACAAGAAGAGCGCCACGAAGAATGCCGAGCACATCCATAACGAGCTGAAGCTGTTCGAGCTTCCTTGGCCGGTCCAAGAGCTGCGCCGGCTTGGCGCATCCGAGGTCAAGCTGCGTATCAGCCTCAGCACCTTTATGTTGCCAAACCCGTCAGAACCGGCCCGCGGCAACAAATACCGTTATGCGTCGCACAATCTGCGCTTCAAGTTGAACAGGCCTAATGAAAAGCCGGGCGCCTTTATTAAGAGGATCAGCAAGATTGCGGAGCAAACAGATGAAGGAATGATCGAGGAACCGGATGGCTGGATGTTTGGGCCGAACCGGCGCGATGTCGGATCGCTGCAGATCGATCAGCTGACATGTGCTGCCTCTGACCTTGCACGCCGCAATCTGATTGCAGTCCATCCCGTGACCGGATGGTGGAAAGCGAAGAGCATCTCCAATCCCCATAACCTTAATGCTCGCTTTGCGCTGGTCGTCGAAATCGACGCCGGCACTGTCCCGGCCGAGCTTTATGCCGAGGTACAGGCCGCTATCGACAACATGGCAGCGGCCGTGGTCGCGGTCTAAGTCGCAACCGAGTGACTGCGTATGATGGGGGAGATGAAGAGCGGCGGTAGAAGGACTGATGCGCGATCGGTGAGTGACCCTACTTGGAGAAGCGCGCCGAGCGACGGCGGATATCTGGCGCTGGTAAGCGGCAACGTAGATGAGTTGCCGAGCAAAAGTTGCTTCAATTGTGAAGATGAAAAGGTCATAGTAGCTCTGTGCGATATTGGTGGGTAAATCACGCGCAGACAATGCGCCAGGAGGTTGACGGCGGTTACCTATGGTCGCCGGTTAGAGAAGCCCATGGTGCCCGGAGCCAGTTCTACGACAATATGCGCCGCGCAGCGCCGGGTGATGTGGTGTTATCCTATGCCGCGGGGAAAGTGGGACGAGTTGGTATAGTCTCCGACTATGTTATAAGCGCGCCAAAGCCGGAGGAGTTTGGGAACATCGGGGTATACTGGAGCGACACCGGCTGGCTTCTCCCGGTGCAATGGCTTGAAGCGGTTTTCGCAGTCAGCCCTAAAGAACTCATAAGTGATCTCGCCCCGCTACTTCCAACGAAGCACTCTCCAATCCAACCGCAGAGTGGAAATGGCAATCAGAAAGCATATCTAGCCGAGGTTGATCGCCGCGTAGTTGATCTGGTTTTGGCCGCCGCACGACTGCCTACCGCGAATCTGCTCGCTGCGCCCACCGGCACGGCAGCTGATTTCGCCACCACGCTTGATGATGTCGTTGAACGCAACATCCAGCGCGACATTTCGCTCGATGAGACGGTACGCGAGCAGTTGGTGCGAGCACGAAGGGGACAGGGAGTGTTTAGGAAGCGGGTGCTCGATTTCGAGCCTGTCTGTCGAATCACCGGCCTCGCCACACCAACCCTTCTGATCGCCAGTCACATCAAACCCTGGCGCGCATGCGGCACCGCGGCCGAGAGGCTTGATGGAGCGAATGGTTTGATGTTGGCCCCTCACGCAGACTTTCTGTTTGATCGCGGCCTGCTTGGTTTCGAGAGCGATGGAAGACCAATATTCTCCTCGCAGCTGACAGATGCCGACGCTGACAAGCTAGGAATGCATGTTGTGCAGCGACCACCACCGAGACCGTTACATAACGATAGCCGGAGCTACCTGGACCATCACCGCATGAATGTCTTTATCCCTTAGCAATGTCTCAGGATTTGTAAGCCACTGAAGCGGTACGCCGCCGAATGCAGCGCACTGCGCGCAAGGATAACCCCTTCGAGCGGGCTGTTCGATCGCAGCTCTATGCGCGCAGGTTTCGCTATCGGATCCATCACAAGATCCCGGGCTTGAAGCGGACCTCATGTGACTTCGCATTTCCGGGCTTGAAAATCGCGATCTTCCTCGATGGTTGCTTCTGGCATGGGTGCGAACTTCACCCGCCATCGGTAAAAAAGAATACAGACTTCTGGCTATCGAAGATCGCTTATAGCGCGGCAATCTGGAAGGAACTCGCGCGACAATCTAGATGGGACTGTTGTGTCGCGGACAGTGGGACTTTAGCAGCGTGATTGACGCTGGCAAGCGGTCATTGCTCTTCTAATTGTCGCGGAGCGTCAATCTGTGTAGCCTCGTTGATTGTCGCGTAGATTGGAGGCCGCCCGCGTTGCCGTTTTGCCTCCATAGCTGAGCGGCGACGGTAGCTCTCGACGTTCATCTCGAAGATCGTGGCGTGATGAACGAGGCGATCCACCGCGGCGAGCGTCATGGCGGGATCTGGAAAAACTTTGTTCCATTCGCCAAAGGGCTGATTTGCGGTCAGCAGGATAGATCGCCGCTCATAGCGTGCCGAGATGAGCTCGAAGAGGACGCTGGTCTCAGCCTGATCCTTTGCGACATAGGCAAGATCGTCGAGGATAAGCAGATCGAACTTGTCGAGCTTGTTGATGGCGGATTCCAGTTGCAGTTCGCGTCGCGCGACCTGGAGCTTTTGAACGAGATCCGTCGTCCTGGTGAAGAGCACGCGCCAGCCGTTCTCGACCAGCGCCAAGCCGATGGCTGCCGCAAGATGGCTTTTACCGCCCCCCGGCGGCCCGAACATGAGAACATTAGCCCCCTTCGCCAGCCAGCTATCTCCCGCCGTCATCGCCATGATCTGCGCTTTGGAGATCATCGGCACGGCGTCGAAGGCAAAGCTGTCGAGCGTTTTGCCCGGCGGCAACCTGGCCTCGGACAGATGGCGTTCGATCCTGCGTCTGTCACGTTCGGCAAGCTCATGCTCGGCGATAATCGATAGGAAGCGGGCCGCGGGCCAACCCTCTCTGTCGGCCTGTTGGGCAAAGTCTGCCCAAAGCATCTTGATCGCCGGCAAGCGAAGCTCGTTCAACATAATGCTCAGACGGCCAGCATCGATATCATTGGGATTGGTCATGCGCGTTCTCCCACCTGGTCGGCGCTGACAAGGACCTCGTAGCCGCTTAGCGGTGCCAGATGGACGGAGACGACGGGTAAGGCGGTGGGGTCGGGCGCAAAGTGCTTTCGCAACTCAGCCATATCGGGAAGCTCGCCGGCATCCAACGTTCTGGCCAGTTGCTCGGCCAGTTCGCGTTCGCAGGTTCGCTCATGGGCCAGCGCCAGGATCTCGACCATGGTCTTGCAGGCCTGCTTGTCGGTCAGCCGCTCCAGCAAGACCTCGAAGGTTTGCCGATATTCCAGCCTCGGGAAGAGCTGGTCTCGATAGACGAGCCGCAATAGCGCCATCGGCTTCTGACGGAGGGAGTGAATGACGTGCCGGTAATTGACGACCTGGCTGTGGCGACCATCTGGATGTCCCCGCCCTCGGGAAAGCGTCATGAGATAGGTGCCGCCGACGAACACATCAAGTCGGTCATCGAAGAGGCGCACCCGTAGCCGATGACCGATCAAGCGGGAAGGCACACTGTAGAAGACTTTGCGCAGCGAGAAGCCGCCGGTGCGCATCACCCTGACAACCACCTCCTCGAAGTCTGTCGTCCTGCGCTGCGGCAGGTCCTGAAGATGAGGTCTTTCTGCCTCGATACGCTTGAGATTGTGGGCATTGCGGCGGCTAACGATCTCATCGATGAAGGCACGGTAGGCGGCAAGATCGTCGAAGTCGTTGCTGCCGCGCATGAGCAGCGCATCACGGATCTCTGCCTTGATATGCCCGTGCACGCTCTCGATCGAGCCGTTCTCGTGGGCGATGCCTTTGTTATTGCGCGTTGGCTTCATGTGATAGTGAGCGCAAAGTTCCTCGTATCGAAGCGTCAGATCCTCCTGCTCGTCGGCAGTCAGGTTGCGGAACGCCGCCGACAGGCTGTCGCTGCGATGGTCATGCGGCGCGCCGCCAAGGGACCACAGGGCGTTTTGTAGCCCTTCCGCCAGGGCGACAAAGCTCTCGCCGCCGAGGATGACATGACCATGTTCGAAGCCGGAATAGGCAAGGCGGAAGTGATAAAGGAGATGATCGAGCAACTGGCCGGCGATCGTGACCTCCAGACTATCCATGTTGGTGAAATCCGAAAGGCCCAACCGGCCGGGCTCGTGAACCTGCCGGAAGATGACCTCCTGCTCTGCGCCATGCACAGCGCGCCAGGAGCGAATGCGCCGCTCCATCGTCCGACGAATGCCGTCCCCAAGCTCCGGGTGGCGGCGCAACATCTCCTCGAATATCGCCACCGCCCGTATTCCGGGCGCAGCCTGAAGCAGCGGCACGATCTCGGCGTCAAAGATATGGGCCAGTGGATCCGGACGCCGGCGCTCTCGCGGTTTTGTCTTTTGAGATGGCAGACGCGGATCCTTCTCGATCCGGAAAGCTGTCGTGCGGCCGATCTCGGCTTTTGCAGCAGCAACCGTGACGGAATGATTTTGACGTAACTTCATGAAAAGCCTCATTTGATGATCGTTTACATGGCGACCTGGCACAAAGTGATTCTCCGGTTATGGAAAATCGCCAGATTGACCGCGATCACAGGCGCAAGGCATGCCTGAATTTGCGCCACGGGTGGTGGGCATAACTTCGATCGGGCTACGCCCTCACTCCGTTACGCCCACCACCCGCAAAGTCCCATCCTGATTGTCGCTCGAATTCCACGTTGATCGTCGCGCGGCAATCGCTCGCAACCGGGCAAGGGATGCGCGTGCGACGGCGCATCTGACGGAAATTGGTTGGACGGTGCTCAGATTCTGGGAGCACGAGGACGTGGCGACGATCGTTGAGAGCATCGCCGCCACGGTCGAAGCCAAGAAGGCGTCCGCGTTACCTCACCGCGGCGCGAGCACGCTGCAAGACGTGCAGCGGTCGCCGGGCAAGTTCGAAGCTGTCGATCGCGATGTGTGAGCGATCCAGTCCGATCCGGTCGAAGAGCTTCCTTGCATCCCACAGCGGATGGACCACGACACCCCAACGGCTACCGCTGTCGTCCAGAGAGAACGTGGGGATGTCCGGTCTGTCCTTGGCATGGGCGACCGTGTTGCCGGGGATGAACGTCTTCGTCTGCTCCGCAAGATCGGCCGCAGATGCCTTCCAGTCCGAAACCTCGAAACAACCGAAGTCGCCATCGACCCCAGCTTGATAGGACGGATCTGCAATCGCCCTGAGATAGGCAAGCCCCAGCCGCCAATCGAGCAACCCGTGGAAGTTTCGATTGTTGTACCGCTGGAGGCAGCGGTAGCAAGAGGATCCGCAGCTCTTCCTGTGAGCCTCCACGGCAACGTCCTGCCGTGGCCATTCTTCGGTATCGTCAAGAATGCTCTTGATGAGACCGGAAACAGGAATAGTGCTGTCGCCGAGAAGGTGACGGCAGAACCCGGAGCCGTTCGGCAACGCGTCTGATATCTGGAGATATGGAAGCCGCTCGCCCATAGCTGTCACCATGATGTTCGGCGCCAGGGCGTCGAACTCTTCAGGTGCGATGTCGAGATCCAAAGCAGCGCGCTGCACGAGGATCTCGGTTGCCGAAATCGCCGCTGCGCGGACACTGGTTCTTGTAGGCTCGCGACGTCCCATCGAAAGCCCGACGTCCATGTCGAGCAGTCGCAGGTTCGGGTTCATCCGGATCGGGCTGATCTGGAGCGAGTTGGTGATCTTCGTTGACGCCAGCCACGCCTTGATCACCGTCTCGTCCGCACGGTAACGAACACCTTGGTCTTCGGCCACGACTTCGGCGCTGATGGCTTGATTCGCAAGCTTCACGACGGGTTTCGTGCTCGCCCACCAAGAGATCCGCTTCGCGTCCTGATCGACCGCTTCCTGCAACTGGAAGCCAGTGAAGTCCGTTTCGTCACGCTGACCGGGATTGACGAGGAAGATCTCTGACTGCTCGGCGAAGTTCACCTGCAGGTTAGCCTCAGTCTTCTCCTTGTCGACCTTGCCGATACTGGCAAGCGTCATCCGCTGACCAACCTTCGAAGCCAAATTCTCGTCCGTCGGACGGAACTCGGTGCGATAGCCCGCGGGCGTTATGCACCGGATACCCGGATCTGTCGTCGCTGCGCCGCAGGCTGGGCATTCAGACGTTTCGTTGCAACCTCGGCTCCACGCACCGCAGGTTCCGCAGAAGCGAAGCTGAAAGTCGTCCTTCCACCACTCGCCGAACGGCTTTATCGGGGTGCCGAAGTCCGTGATGTGCTCATTCGGTTTGGGAAGCGTTCCCGTGAAGCCGATGCAACGGTGGCGGAGCTTCTCGCGCGTGCGGACGCTGCCGGGCGCGAAATCGAAGATCGCCATGTCCTGGTCACGGTCGATAGTGTCCCAGTCTGCATCGAAGTCCTCCTTAGCCTTTGCCTTGGCCAAATCGACGTAAAGGTTTCGGGTGCGTGTCGGCATGCCATAGAGAGGAAGCAGGCCGCGCTCCGCCAGCGCGGATGCAATGCCGATAGGTTGCAGGCCCAGTTCGTCGAATAGGCCATCGATGGCTTCGAGCACTTTTTCGGCAGTGACCGCGGACAGGATCCGGTCGACGTCGCACTTCGAAACGTCGGCAAGCACCTGCGCGAGTTTCCTGCGCTGATCGTCTGTCTCGTCCAGAGCTTCCGCAAGCTTTCGGGACCAGTTCCGGTCCGTGCGGAAGTATTCGCTGCAATAGAGGAACTCGCCGTGGATGTCTCCCGGCACCATGTCGTCGCCCGGCCAATCCTGATCGGCTTTCTCTCTCATCAGGCCAAATGCCTTCACCAGCCAGAACTTGCGAAGCAGGCGGGACGGAATATCTGTCAGCCCCGTCGTGATGAAGGGCGGAGGCGGTGCCGATCCAGTAATTTCGATCGGATTATGGAAGTAGTGGATGTCGTGGCTCTTGCTACGGCAGACGGTGAGGACGGTCGAGAACGCCTGTCCTCGCCGACCTGCACGACCCACGCGCTGCTGGTAGTTGAACCGCTGCGGCGGCATGTTGGCCTGGTAGACGGCCTGAAGGGAGCCGATGTCGACACCGACTTCCATCGTGGTCGTGACCGAAAGCAGGTCCACGGTGTCGAAAAGCTTGCGCCACGCAAAGTCGGCGTCGTTCTCTTTCGCGCCCTTAACAAAGACGCCTTTGAACTGCTGGAGCCGTTCCGCCGGATCGCTCGTCTGACCCGTCAGCTCCTCGCACTTCAAGCGGAAGAGCGGCTCGTCAGCCTCGATCGTGCGCTTAACGCGGCGCCCGAGGAAGTTGCCCTTGGCAATGACCTCGGCCGTCAGATCGTCCGGGCGCTTCAGCTCCTCGCCGCAGCGCGTGCACTTCCCGAAGCCCTCGTGCAGGTGAACTCGTCCACAGCGGTCGCATCGCCAAGCCGCCCCGGTCGGCTTCGCGGCCCTGAAGAAGAGAAGACTGATGTCGATCGATCCGGCCAGACGAGTCTGCCGGAGCTTAGTCCTGAGCTTTTCAAGGAAAAGATTGCACTCCGCCTCTGTCTGCAAAGGAAACAGCTTCGACATCAAGCGACGCATGCGGTTGTCACCGCGGCCGAGCATCTCGTGAGCTGTCGACCAGACTGTCTTCACCTCGTCCATGTAGGGATTAGGCGTGATGCGATATGCGTCCGCAAAAATGCGGAGCATCGCATCGTCCTTCGACTTCTCGGGAGTGTACTCCTCTGACCCGTAAAAGCTCGGCCATCCCAGGCCCGTCTCTTCAAGGGCGAAATAGGTCTTGCTGAACAGAAGGTCGGTCGCATCCGGCGGCTGCTCGTCCTGCACCTTCTTTCTCGCCCTCGCGAGCAGATCGACCTTTTCGTTGAGCTCTTCCCGTTTCCAGGTGATGTCTCCGCTGTCGTCGCGATCGAAGAACTCGTACCACGACTTGTTGGAGACGCGGTTCTTGTAGGTGTCAGCTCCCTCGACGGGGGTCGAGCCAAGCTTCATGAGTTCGTTGAGGATCGGTCGAGTGTCGTACCGGACGTTCTGTCGGGCGAACTCGAAGAGGTCGCTCAATGGTACGCTCGGCTCCTTGCCGTCGGCGTTCCGCTTACGGTTGAGCACTCGCTGGCGGGGCATGAGATGGTCGAACTCATGCCCTTCCCCCATAAGGGCGGCAATTTCTGCGTTGAGGTCGGCGAGCTCCACCTTGTCTTCGTCGGTGTAGGTGAGATCCGCGGCGAGACGTGTGGCAGCAGCGATCAGGATCTCGCGCCTCAGGTCGCGCTGATGCTGAACTTCGACGTCGAGCACCAGGGTCGCCGCGTCTTCGCGACTGTCGGAGAAGGCTACGAGCTTTCCGTCGCCGCCCTGCGATTTCAGAGCCGCGACGAGTTCAGTCGCCAGCAGCTGCGAGGTCTTGCCGAAACCAGTCCTGAAGCTTCGGATAGGAGAGAGGCGGCCTTCCCTTCGCTTCGAGTTAGCCTGCCGATATCGGCCGGAGTAATCGGTGCCACACTTCGCGCAGCAATAGGGAACGGCAGTGCCGTCGTCCTCGATCGTGCGCTTGTGGAACTTGTCGTCACCACGCCACCGCAGAAGGTATCCTTTAACGCTCTCTTCGCTCTCCTCCTCTCCTACGACTCCTGTACGCGGATTCAGGTAACCGACGATCCATTCGTACGGCGTGTTGTCGACACGGATTTCACGCTCGGGAGTGCGCCCCTGCGGCCAGAACAATGCGAACTCGCGGAAGCTCGCATCCTCGAAGCGGAGTGACGAGGCGCTTTCCGGAAGCTTTTCGAGTTCCTGTGGCGCTGGCAAGAGCGATACCCGGCGCGACGAGCCGGGATCGTTCTCCCCGCGCTTGCCTCCGAGATAGAGGTCACCGCATGCTTCACAGTACAGCATCTCGAACATGCGTCTACGGCCTTCGGAAGCAGCCTTCTCGTCATAGTCCTGACCGCGCTCGATACTCGGGCAACCCCAGGCCACGGAGCCGCTGTCGTCACGGCCGACCGAAGCGAACAAGCCTTCGATATTGCGGACAAAGCTGTGCATTCTGAAGCCCGGCAGGCTTGCGATGTCGCCACGGGATGGCCGGAGATCGTCGGCTAGGACGTCGTCCGGGAGATCTGGGATCGCTCGCAATGCAAGCAGTCCGCGAACTGCTTCCCTATCTGCTTCGTCAAAGAGTACCTCGCCGATCTGTGCGATTGATCGCGGTGTCTTTGCTCCCGGCTTGTCTCTGTCCTGCATGGCGAAGTCGAGCATGGCGGCCGCTGCGGCTGTCGCGTGCAGCATTACCGACCGCAAATCCTGGCCTGCCGCTCCTGGCAGGCTCAGCGCAGCTTCGAAGAATCGCTGACGCAGTTTCTCCGGCTGCTTTCTATAGTCTAGGTCGTCCAAAGCCTTAGCCAGAGCGACAAGGCTGTCACGTGACGGCGTGCGCTCGGGCCGCTCGACGACGATCGGCTTGCCCGTCACGACACTGGCCTTCCACGCAGCATCGACGTCGGAGGCACCTGCGGTTCCCGCGGCACCGAACATGTTGCGGAGATACTCGATACTTGCCGACGCGTTTTTCTCGTCCATCGGAAGCGATGCCGACGACGAGAGAATCCGGAGCTTGTGAGCATGAGCGGGATCTGCGAGCCCGATACGCTCGAGGAACACCTTGAGAAGCCCCGCCATTTCGGCGCCGGAGGAGCCGCGGACGAGATGGAGTTCGTCGAGGACGAGGTAGAACCTGGCGTCCTCGTTCCCGATCAGCCATTCGCGAGTTTCCTTCAGGATGCAGTCCTCGACCTCGCGAACCAACATCGCGTTCAGTATCGACTGGTTGGTGACCAGAATATCCGGAGGCGTCTTCTGCATGTCCCAACGGGAGATCAGCTCGCTGCCGTCGGTCGTCGGGAAGATATAGTGTAGATCTGGATCGGCATCTGCATCGAGCCGGGAATGGATCGACTGGTATCGCTGCAGCTCCACCTTGAGATCGCGCCGCGCGCGGCTGTTGCGCTTCTTCCAGGTCTTGTCCTTGCTTCTGCGCGGATGATCGAGAAACCCGGTCACAGGAGACTTTCCCGTGTAGCGGCCAAAGAAGAGGCGGTTGCCCCTGAAGTGCTTCTGCATCACTGCCTGTGCCGCCGGGGAATCGAGCGCCTTGCGCAATCGCACCATCTGGTCTTCAACGAGGGCGTTGAGAGGATAGAGGATCATCGCCCGGACCGCTTTGGGACGGTCAGGATGCTCGTTGCGGCGATGGATCTGGAAGCTCTTGCCGTCTTCCAGCCAGTCGTCGTCTACAGGCCGCAATGGTGCAGGCCAACTCGTAGCCTCCTTGGCCAGTTGGGCAAGGATAGGAAGCATGAACGATTCCGTCTTGCCCGAACCGGTACCCGAGGTGACGATCCCAGGCGTCCCGTCCTGTACGCCCTTCGACAGCATCTGCACCTGATGAAGATACGGTTGGTAGGCGCCCTTGATTTCGGCGCTCTTCGTGTCGCGGTCGAACAGGCCTGACACGGCAAGTTCCACGAATGCCTGGCGCTCCGCCTTCAAGAAGCCCGGCAACTTGCCGTCCTTGTCCTCAATAAGGGCCTCCAAGCCGTAGCCTGCAGTCTCGTAGCGAGGAACGGCCTCGAATATGGGATCGAGAGCAAGCTCGCCGGGCGTCGATAGCAGCTCCCTGCGCATCGCAGATACATTCTGGTTATCGATGCGATATGCCGTATCGAGATACGACAGGAACTGTTCGATCATTCTGTTGAAGCCACCAATCGGATCGAACATGTTCAGCCCTCGATATTCTTGAAGCGATTTTTGAATTCGTATTGTCCGCCGCCGGAGACGCTCGCCAGCCACTGGGCCTGCCGGACGAGTGGCTGGGCGACCTCAGCCATCGCCATGCCCTGTGGCGTTCTCGACAGCGTCTTGGCCGCACGTTGGAGCGACCCGTTCTCGAATGCTTCCGACTGCGTGAGCACGTCGATCGCATCGGCGAGGTTCGACCGGTTGGCGTCGAACTCCGCGGGCCACGATCCGGCAAACAACCTGCGAACGGGCTTGGCGCTGTTCGGCACCTCGACAGGCATCAGGAAGCGAAGGACAGAGTCTGGTATCGAAACTCGCGACCCATCGATGCCCGCACTGGCCACTATTGCGAGGTTCCGCGGAAGACGCCCGATGCGCCTGGATTCCACGAACTGGGGAAGCCAGTACTCGCAGGGGCCATTGGTGATGCCGCATATCGCTATCGGGACAAGGATGTCCGGATTGGCCTTGGCCTTCGCCACCGCTGCGGCGAGGCCCGAAGTCTCGTCGTGCATGAGATCCTGCCACGAAATACGCGATGGATCGCAGAAGGCGACCGCACTGTCCTCACCACCGATGGCAGCCACGATATCGGCTGCCACGCCGGAAGCCCGTTCGCCGACAAGCAATGGGACCTCGTCTGTCGATTTGAGTAGGATCGCCATCAAATGGGCTTGCGAGATCCCGGTTGCAGATGCCAAGCCCGCGAGAATACTCTTTCGCGCGCCCTCGTCAGCCTTCGGCCCGACGGCCGTGCCATTGACGTCCGGCCGTTGCGGTTCCGGAATTTCCTCAGCCGCCGACACGACGACGGTTGTGGGATGGCTGGGCATTTGCAGTACCAGGTCTCGAAGCTCGTCGAGTTCACGACGAAGATGGTCGGTCTGTTCTATTGCGCCGCCCTGCAGCTGTTTTGCAGCTTCCTCAATGCGCGCTTTCATGACCTCGTCGTGCTTTTCGGCCTCGTTCCGAAGAAGCAGTTCGCGCTGCCCGGCGACGGCAAGGCGAGCATCTGCTTCGGCGATTTCCGCTCGAATCTCCCCGAGACGAGCCTTCTCCGCTTCGATCTCGGACTCGACTTTCGACCGGAGCCTTTCCTTGAGACGTTCCTGCTCCTGAAGCTCGAACTCCTGAACCCGCTTCTGAAAGGCAGGATCCTTCGCGAGGATCTGTGGCATGATGTCGAGTATCGATTGGCGACCTGCAAGAAGTCGAGCCGCGGCGGCGATATCCGCTTTCTCGTCGTCATTGACTGTCGTCGCCACGTGGTGCCGAAGCAAGTCGACAGCATTAGCGTCGCCCGGCGCGCTTTCTACTGCGAGCGTTGAACGACCGAGCCAGCGCTCGGCAGACTCCAGCACCTCATGTTCGGGGCGGACATCCTTTTCTGTCGCGAGGCTCCATCGAGGCTCGGACAGGAAGATCAGCAGGCCCGACGGCAATTTCATCGAATCAGGCTTGTTCTCGATGGTTTTGACAGGAAGTGCTCGCGGATCCGCATCGGGCGAAAGCCCGTACGAACCGGAAGGAAGGCGAATGAAATGGCTAGTGAGCCAGTCGCCTTTGGACACCTCGATGGCAATGATCTCTCTCGATGGGATTTCGAACCTGCCCTCCCGCAGTCGGCGAACGACCTCTTCGAAGTCGATGTCTCGCGCGCTATAGGCTGCAAGGATGCGCGTCACGGTGACGAAAGTGGTGGTCTTGAAATGTCCGGGGAGGTTGAATGCTTCGACGGTCGCCGGAAGCTCGAATTCAGAGCTGGCACGGATCGTCGACGACAGCGTCGAGACCATCGGCACGCTGAAATCTGGCAGCTCCTCAAGGTCCTCCAATACGTGTTTTGGCTCGTCCTTCTCTCCAGTGACCAGCCAGAGAGAGCCGACGCCATCGAGTACCATCCGCGGCTCTTTGGTTTCCCGTAGCCTCCCAGTCTGGGAGCTGCCCCCTCTTATCTCCACGACCAGGGCGGAGGAGTGATTCAATACCTTGACGACCTGGAATACTGTCTTGCTGGAACCCGACATTACTTCTTCCCGCGCATGCGTGCCGCCGAGCGAACCAGCCGCGAGCGGTTGTCATAGATTTTTCGATCTCGATTGGATGCCGACAGGACGAACCCATCCCGCCAGCTCTTGGTCAGTCCCGTGTCCATCGAAACTGGAACCAGTTTCGATATCGCGGCTACCGCTGCTTCTCCCACGGGATACTCATAACGCCAGAAACCTGAAGCGTTCGACAGGCCGGGATTACACAGTGAGAGGTCAGAAGCCCATCTTGCCCAGCTGGACGGGAGCTTTACCCTCGCCGCGCGAGCAAAGACGATGCCGTCCTTGAACTCGAACACCTCCCCGCCGAGCCGTAGATGATGAGACAACAACGCCACGGATGGAGAAACGTAATTCTGATCAGGCTTTCCGGGGATTACCGAACGATAGTAGAAGTGCATTCGGCCTTCAGGCCGTTCGATGCGGTACAGACCGTTGGTCATCTCCTTGTCGAAGGCTGTCGCAAAGAACCCGCGGTCGAGTGACAGTTTGCCGACGACGCGGAAGCCGTGGGGATCGCCATGGTCTGCGCGATCAGCCACCGCCGGGGCGCTTTTCGGCGCCAAGCCTAGTTCTGCTCTTCGCAGAAACTCCTGGACACCGCCGCTGCTCTGCGCGCGGAAGACATACCGAGGAAGCGACCATGAGGAGGCGCCATTTCTTGTCTCGATCGCTCCGCCGGCGGCTCTTGCCGCAACTGTCAGCCTATCGACGACCGCCAGGGGCGTTGGGCCGCAGATAACGACTGTGGTCTCGTCGACAGGATACGCTGACAGTTGCAATTGAAGGAGACGCCGCGCCGGGAAATGTCTGAGGAAGGTTGGCTCGAGCCACCCGGCATCCGCAAACAATCGCACGATATCCCACTCGGACGGGCGATCTTCGAGAAGACTAATCCCACGCCTGACGATGTCAACGGCTTCAGACAGCGGCAGGCCGCGAGCTGTTCGTTCGTAGAGGGCTTCTCCGATCGTCAGGAGTTCGTCGCCAGGCGCCATGCGAACGCCCGACCAGACTTCCGTGTCGAGAGCGACCGATGGAGCTGTGCCATAGTGGAAGTCGTCTTCAGGAATATCCTTCGCTAACTCCACTGGCATCCGTCGCACCGGACTGACCTCGTTCGCGCGAGCAACCAGGAGCACTTCGTGCGACGCCCCAAGACTACGAGCGACCGCGGCACCAGTGTAGACACCTGGCGGTAGGGCCATGTCGTCTGCGACCCTGATCAATCCAACTGATTTTCCACCCACCTCTACCTTGATCGCTTCAGGCACAGGCCCGGAGACGGTCGGCGTAAGTGGTGATCTTCCGAGGTAGGCTCCAGCACCGACTCGAATGCCGTCGTGCCACCCGAACTCCCTCTGACCGGAGGCACTGATCTCGGTCTCACCCAGCTTCCCGCGAAGGGTCGCCACGACCCACTTTGAATTGATTGACGCCGAAGAGCGGATGTTCGACCTGTCGCATTGTGCAAACTTAGTCGCGTGCATCAGAAGAACATTGGAAGTCGCCTTCGCCTGCGCCCGGTATCGTCCATAGCCCAGACTCTCCAGGCAGACCAAACCTTTTGAAATCAACTTCGCGATTGGTTTGGGGACCAGCCTCAGTGCCTCTTCCGGCGCCGAGATCAGAACGCGATCCCCGACCGGCGGTACGCGGTAGAGTTCGTAAACACCAAAATCGCTTTCGATGACCTCGATGTACTCGGCGGCGGCTTGCGTGGCGACAATCGCGTACCATGCCTTCCAGAAGGGCGTTTTCTCAAACTCTCTGAACCCACGCTTTCGAGCCTGATCGAATTCCTCGAAGTTATAGACGAACGACTGCATGGTCTCACCAAGCGAGCCTCGCGAAGTTCGAACAGTGTTCGCAACGACCAGTGGGTCGAGCAAGTGCTGTTCGGAAACCTGCCTCTTAAGCTTCCGCAAAGCCTCCCGGTCCCGCCAGGTCGGGAATGCCAACTGCAGAGTTCGACCGATTTGCGTGTATACGCGGTGGATGTCCGGCAGGACGAGAATAACTCCATGTTCCTTTTTCAAGAAGTCCCGGAAATGCTCCCACAGCCCGTTGAGCCCGCTCATACTCCAAGGGCGAAAGCCGATGTGACCCTCGAATATTTCGTGAAATTGGCGAGTGCCGCCCCAGCGTGTCTCCGTAGTCTGCATCCAGCACAGAAACATCAGCAGCCGGATGTAGGACGGGACACTGGCGCGGGTCGGCTGAAGCTCACCCGAAAGATAATCTCGAAGATTGGATCCAGCTGGCAAAAGCTTTATGAATCGGCGGCGCGCCTCTTCGATGTCGTTGACTCCGAGGATCTCCAGGAGATCTTCATCCGACAGGTACACGCTCCCGATCGGCCCAGCGTTACCGGGCGCGAGAAAGTACCTCTCGATACATTCCTCCTCGAAGCTAGCCAAGATCCCCCTACCCCGTCTCGTCCCCACTTACCTAAAGTCGAACAGCTTCTGTATCGGCGCAACCGAAATCATTGCTCCGCGTGAAGGTCTTGTCCAATCCGAATGGCGTCGGCCTCCATGTGCCTCCAGTGGAGAACAAGGTGTGGCCCCCGGACAGCGTCAGTGTCCGCCAGGTCAGGATCCTCGAATGCGAGCCGCGCAAACTGTGAGAGGGCGTCGGATTTGCCGAACCTGATGACCTCCTCGTCGTCAGCGATTTCCATGGCGGGTAGGTCGGCGGCCTGCTTCTCCCGCAGCTGTTCGTGCAGCAGCTTGGTCCGGGCGCGCAGGTATCGAACCGGGGCATCGACTTCCAGCGATCCGGGACGAGTGCCGACGACTGCAAGTATCTGAACAATTGCCCGATCGATAGCGTCGACGTCGTCCTGCTTGACGAGTGGAAATGCGACTGACCCTGCCGCCACGTGCTGCTGGCGCTGGGCATCGTAGACCTTGACGATGTCCTGGTCGACGAACCGGTCCCGGTTGGCTCGCCATTCGTCACGGCGCCGATAGCGAAGCGGCATGTCCTCCTTGAGGCGGTAGCCGTTCGCGGCCACGGCATCTGCGGCAATCGGCTCGCCCCAGCCCGCTGGCCAGTAGGTACCGCCGCCGTATCCGTCCCGCGAGCGCTCGGAATCGTTTCTCTTCGCCGTGAAGCGCTTCACCATGCTCGGCAGCTTCTTGCCTCCTTCGAGGGCCGCGGCAGTGATGCGTGCGGGCACCCCCTTTTCACCGGACATCAGGTGCTGGACCAGTTGCATCATGAAGAATGGAGGAACTGCGTTGCCTACTTGACGGTATTGCGCCTCCTTGGGGCCAAGGAATTCGAAGGAGTCTCTGAAGCCCTGCAGGCGGGCACCCTCGCGCACCGTCAGCGCGCGGTCGTGTATGGGATGCGTGAAGCAGCCGGACGTGACGTTGTTGAAGCCAGCCGAGATCGTGTAGGAAGGCGAAGCCTCATGAAGGCGGCCATACAGGGTCGCGTAGTCGGTCAGGCGGACGCGGCGGAACCGATCTGGGAGAAGCTCCGGTGGAATGTCCTTCCAGCAGCCGCCCTGCGGCACGGTGGCGACCCGCTTCCTGTTCACCTCCGACAAGTGGTTGCCGTGATGGTTCGGCGCGAAACCGTTGCCGTCGCGAACATAAGACTGGAACCGCGTCGGGCGCCCGCGGTACGCCAGCTTGACGACAGCCTTGTCGTCGGCCTGACCGACTGCGAGATCGGCGATGGCCTCGCTGACGGAAACGTATTCCCTGAGTTCGCCCTTTTTCACCGGAGCATGCGTGTGCCGTGGGAAAGTCGGCGGCACCTCGTTGACAGTCGCGATCAAGATGAAGCGGTTTCGGAGCTGCGGAAGCCCGTAGTCCGCCATGTTCACGACGTCGGCGAACACATAATAGCCGCGCTCCTTGAAGATCTTGAACAGTTCTTTGACGATCACAAGGTTCTGGCCGTAAACCACACCGGGCACGTTCTCCATCACGACATGGCGCGGCTTCCTTCCGGCGGCGGTGAAGCCGTCGAGCAGCCGGATGAAGTGGACGAAGAGGGCGTTCCGCGGATCATCGAGATGGAAGACACCCATCGTGCTCACTGCCTGGCAGGTCGGCCCCGCGAAGAACCAGTCGATCTTCTCGATCCCAGCCCGCTCCACGACCTCGGCCGCCGACACGAGAGAAACGTCGCAGCAGTCAACCACAGCTTCAGGGTGAGCATTTGCGAATGTCTTGGTGGCGTTGACGTCGATGTCGAGTGCCCACTTGACCTGCAGATCGGGAACGGCCGCCGCGGCTCCCGCTGACATCCCACCGCAGCCGGAATAGAGATCGATTGCGACTTGACCCATAGTTTTCCCCATGCATTTCAGCATACTTAGCAGCATGCAACGCACGCATCGATAGAAAAGATAACTTGCCCAAAACTATTTCTTGAAATCGTTCGAAGACACTCGCAGATGTTTTATGCGAGCCTGCCCTCTGCACTATACGATCCCCCATGCCCGAAACCTCCCCCTCCCCGTCATCTCTCTCAAGCCCAGCTCCAAAACGATCCGCCGCGCCGCCTGCGGCGTCACTTCGAGCGTCTTAGCCACCATCCCGGCCGACACTAGCGGTTTTGCCATCACCAGCTCGACCAGTTCCGGCAGTTTTGACGACGCGCGGCGCCCCTCCAGTTTTCGCTCGAACATCGTTTTCGCAAGCGTCAGCCGGTCATGCTCTTTCATGCCGATTTCGGCGGCCGCCCAAAAACCGTGGGCAATGGCGAGCAGCCGGGTTTCGCGATCGCGGTGACGGCGCCGATCGACGGGAATGGACTTGAGCCCAAGATTGAGCGCCGCAAGATGGGCGCCGGTGGTGACGCCGGCCTGGCGCAGGATCGACGCGGCCAGCAGCCGGCCAAGCCAAGGGGCGTGCTGAAGGACGGACAATTCGTTCCAGGCATCAAGGGCAACGATGGCCTGCAGCATCGCTGGCAAGTTTTCCGCCTGGCGCACCACGCTCCGCCATTCGTCGAGCCTTGAATCCTCGTCCCAGTCGAGATCATAGATCATCGGATCTTTTTCGGCCCCGCCGCCGCGGCCGGGACGGGTTGCGTTTGCGATCGCCGCTTCCGATCGGGCGAGCACGGCATCGATGGCGGCGTAGTCGATGCCGGGGAGATGTTCGATGTCGTCGGCGTCTTCCCCCTCCCCTTCCGGATCGCTAGCGACCGCGCGCCGGACAGTGCCGGTCGTCTGCGCATCGTCCGCATCGGCGAATGTGATCTCCGCGGTTTTTCGCAGCGAGCGGATGCCGTCGGCAGAGAGCGCCCAATCCGGCGATTGGCCGGCGACCCGCCGACGGGTTCGCAAAACATCGCGGGCGATTGTCAGCTCATGGGTGGGTGTGCGAATATCGCGGGTGGCGTCGTGAAGCACGAGGTCCTCGAGATGGACGAGTTCGCCGTCGATCCATAGCGAGGCGCAGGCGTCGGCAAAATGGGTGCGTTCGATCCATCCCTGGCCGACCGGCGAACGGGCGATGCGCTCGTCGAGACGCGTGAGTGCGACGCCGGCGTCGAAAGCCGGCCGCATCAGGGCACTCATGCTGATTTTCGCAGTTTCGTAAGTCATTGATATTATGTTAAACTATTTCCTAAAGGAACTCTATCTAAACGTTTGGGTTTCTCACATGGTATGATTGTGGGCTGACGCTCTAACCATCGATAATGATCGGTTATCGATGGAGTCCGTTCCACCGCTGAATCAGTCAAGGCCGCGCAGCAATGCCGCTACAACGCATTACGATTCTCGACTTCCAGAATCGCTCTTCATGCACCTATGGTCAACCCTTTGGGTATTTTCACGACCCCTCACCCCTAACACTCCCCGCGCCGCACCATCGACTTGGCGATCTCGAGTATGTCGTCCCTGCAAGCCGTCGGATCTTCCTTGCTCCAGGCAATGCCAAGCCCGATCTTGAAATCGATCCCCCTCACCTTCTTCAGAACGAAGGTGCGGTTCGGAATGTCAGTCGTCCATTCCGGCGCAAAGCCGATGCCAAGGCCGGCGGATACGAGTGAAACCAGCGAATAGGTGTCGTCACAGCTATAGGCGACGTTCTTCGTCAGATCATATTCCTCGAACTTCTCATTGAAATACCGTTCGGTGTAGGAGAGGTTCTGCCGGTTGAAGGCGATGATCTTCTGATCGCGTAGGTCTTCGATCGAAATCTCGTTGAGGGAAGCGAGAGGATTGCTCTCGGCAACCGCCAGAAGATAACGTTCATGGGCAACCGAGAAGAAGCGCAGCGATCCGATATTCTCGACCGGCCGGATGAAGCCGAGGTTGAGCTGCCCGGTCTCCAGCCCGCGGATGATGTCTCCAGTGTTGCCTGAAGCGATATGGATGCGGACGTCGGGAAACTTGCGGGCGATCTTGCCAAGAAACAGGGGCAACATGCCCATGGTGGCTGGATAGACGGTACCGATCTTGATCTGACGGAGGCGACTGCCGCCGGCGGCACGCGTCAGCTCTGTGGTCAGCTCCATCTCGCTGAGGATGCGAACGGCACGATCGTAGAAGGTCTCCCCTGCCCTCGTCAGCTCGACCCGACGAGTGGTGCGAATGAACAACGGACAGCCAAGCTCCCTCTCCAGCGCCATGACATGGTTGCTCAGCGCTGGCTGGGCGATGTTCATCTTGATTGCGGCCCGACCGAAGTGGAGTTCCTCGGCGACGGCTCGGAAAAGAGATAGTTGGCGTAGTTCCATTCAAACACCACATATCGTGCTTACAATAAAGCACGAATTGTACATGGACCCGTGCCGCCTGTCATGAACAAATTGTGGTATGGCTGACTTTGCAACGAATCTTCGTAAACGAGCTGAACAACTTGGCTTCTCAAACGCTGAAGTCGCTAGGCGTGCTGGGCTCAGCGAACGGCGATACGGCAATTATGTGAGCGGTGCGCGGGAACCCGACCTGAACACGCTTGTGCGCATTGCGCAAACGCTAGGTACTTCAATTGATAGTCTGCTTGGTCTAGACGACGTTAGCCTTAACAAGACATCAGAAGAGGTTTTCCAAGAGCGCATACAAGCGGCACTTCGAGCACTCAGGGAAGAGCAGCTCGCGTCGCTGGTGGTGATGATTGAAGCTTTGGCCACAGACCGGACACGTCAATCATCCTAGGTTTTCGTCTAACGCAGCGATCGTCGATCGAAGTCGGTGGATACCTCTGTCCCGCCGAATTCGGTCGATTTCCCGTGCCCAGATGTTTCCGCACCAATGATTGGTGCTCCCAGCGCGGTTTGCGTTTAGGTCCAAGTCATCTGCGCGAAGCTGGCTTTCAGCGATCAATTTTTTCCGCCATAAAGCGTCGCCAGAAGGCAGCGCCGGCCAAGACGGTGAAACCATCCGACCACGCATAAGAATCGCGCTGTGTGAACCGCAGTTGCGACGATAATACACGCTTGCAAAGGTGGTGTTTCTAGTACAATTTGAATCTGTACAATCTACAGCGAGCTCGAAGATCGGGACCATCATCGATGGCGCAAGAAACAGCAGACAATTACAAGACCCCTACCCGTCTCGTAGGTTACGCACGTCTCTCGTCCGCCGGTGATCAAGCTAAAGACCGACAGGCCGATGACCTCCGGGCGGCAGGTTGTGACCGCATCTATCAGGAGCACGGATCCGGCGCGTCCCAAGCGAGACCGGTTTTGGTCCGCCTACTTGCAGATCTGAACGCTGGAGATGTTTTGATGGTCACTCGCTTGGATCGAGTCGCGCGCTTTGCTAATGACCTCCTGGCGCTACTTGAAAAACTCAGAGATCGAAATATCGGCTTCCGCTCTCTCGGTGACCCCGTTGACACGACTGGGCCGTTGGGAGCCTTCTCCATCGAGTTTCTTCGCGCGATCGTAGACCTTGAAAAGGCGCAAAACGCCGAACGCGCGAGAGAAAGTATCAACGCAGCAAAAGCTCAAGGACGACTTCCTGGCAACCCCGGTCTTAGGGAAAGACGCCCGGAAGCGATTGAAGCTGCGTCCAAGGCACGCGAGAAGCTTTACATCGATGGTCTCAACGCCTCGTCGGAAACCTGGCTTCCAGTCGTTAGGCAACTGCGCCCAAAGCACAGCTGGGATAACGTCGTCGACGTTCTTAACCGACGCGGCCAAGATTGGACAGTCGAGCGTCTTCGTCGAGCGGTACATCGTCTAGTTCGCGAACAGCTAGCAGAGAAGGAACTCCTTGACCGCTCCCCTCGCCGCGCGCCCGAAGACCATCTTATGAAGAAGGTAGCGGCGATCACAATCGCTGATCCGAGTTTGTCGCTTCGCGGCATTGCGAGTGAGCTTGAAAAAATGGGAGAGCGACCTGCACGCGGCGGGAAGAAATTCCAGCCCTCATCTGTCCGTGATCTGCTCGACAAAGCCCACCGATTTGGTCTCATCCGCCGTTAGGATCCAGGCGCCCAGTGCCTGTCTCTATCTCACTCCGATAGACAGCACGATTAAACGAGAGTCTCCACTCTTGATTCTCGCTTGTGTTTTCAAGCACTGCATAGCCCTTCAGATGACAAATAACTCACCGCCTTTCAGACAGTCGGCCTGAGCAGTCGACCTCATCAGTCGTCACGCTCGCTCGGCTGACACCTCTTGAAAGTTCGTCACGCAAGAGCCGATAACTTTTTCCGGGATGGTCGTCACCAGTGGCTGGCGAACCCACCGAGGAACGTCGCCCTATCCAGGCAGGGAACTCCTCCGCGCTGTCCCGAAAATAAGCGACGTTGCTAATGACAACTCAGTACCCCCAATCGAGACGAGACGTTAGATCGAGAAGAGGGCAGCATTTTGCGGCAGCCCCGATGTCGCCAAGGCCTACGGGACGGCGATAACCTGTCGACGGGCACGAGCCTTTCTTCGAATGATCTCTCGTCGCGGCACATACGGGTGCGATACCAATCGCCGGACGCAGCAAAAGCCAGCCGTGAACGCCACTGGCAAACGCTATCGCCCAAGGCCCCAGAGCGCGGTTTAGGGCACACGGCTCCTGATCAAAAGCTGAATAGCACCGAGGCATCATGGCCCCGGCATTGGGGCCAGCACCACGCTATCAAACCATCCGGTTCCATATTAGCTGCATCTCAGAATGAAACGTTGCAGATTTCGTGGTGGAGAAACGTTGGATCTCATTACTATGCTGAGGACCCAATCGCCTCTTTTGCGATGACGCTTTCGCAACGGAATTCGAGCGCTTCCCTAGCCAAATCGCTCCCTGCATGTCGATCGATGTAGGCTTCGATTAGTGTATCCTTCCAGAAAGGCGCGCGCACAGTCAGCCTGTAATTGAAGTCCAAAGCGCGCATGTTGCGCCCGGGACGACTGGCCAGCGTGACAGACGCTACGGCTCAACCACATAGCCGTAGCAGACACTGACGCCAACCTCAGCAGATCGGCGCAGCCGATCACGTCTCGCGAAGCTAGCTCTCAGCCTACAGTCCCTTGTCGGACAGCAAGCAACAGCTGAAGTTTCCCAAGACACTTCACAGCGCACGCACATCTTTGGCGGGTGTTCGGCGCGCTCGCGCCGGATTTTGTTCAGCGCTGGCCTCAATGGTCATCGCTCGTAGGATGCACCAATTCCCGCGAACCCACGTTTCACATCTAGAGACACTTTGCGTTGCGATGATGTCGGCGGCCTTTCTGCGTCGCCTCGAAGGCAGTCTGGCTTGTCTTATGACTTTCTGTGCCGGACGGGCGAATATGAACCGCTGCGAGAGGGTTGCCTCCCTCTCTCAGCGGCGAGGGTCGGATCGTTGAATGGCTGACCGTTTGACGGGTCGAGCTAGAGTGTGATCGCCCTCGTCTTTCTCTTTGGTCCTGAACGGATACCCGGAGTTCGGCTCCGGATGACAAGCAGAGGACAAGCGAAAGATGATTAAAGATACCATTGGTGTCGATATCTCGAAAGACCACCTCGACGCGCACCGGATGAGCGACGGCGCAGCCCGCCGCTTTGCCAATGACTGCCGGTCACAGCGCCTTCATCGACTGGCTCGGTCAAGCCGGTCCCGCCCATGACATTCGTGTCGTCTACGAACCGACAGGTCTCTATCACCGGGCGTTCGAACGCCGGGTCGACAGGGCGGGCGCGGCACTGGTCAAGGTCAATCCGCGGCAAGCACGGCGTTTTGCCGAAGCCACAGGCAAGCTGGCCAAGACGGATCGGGCAGATGCCGCCATGCTCGCACGCATGGGAGCAATCTTGGAACTCGAAGTACGGTCGGTACGAGGCCCGCTCCTCAACGATCTCAAGGATTTGCATATGGCCCGAGAAGCGTTGATCAAGAACCGCACTGCCGCCAGGAACAGGGCAAAGAACCTGACCTTGGCTATTCAAGCGTCACAACGCTGAGCAACTTAGGCAGATCGAGCGTCAGATCATCGCGATCGAAGGGAGATCATGCTGATCATCAAGCATGATCCAGACCTCGCAGGTCGTTTCGATATCCTTGTCTCGATTCCGGGCGTGTCGACAGTTACCGCCTTCGCGCTCCTGATCGACATGCCCGAACTCGGCACTCTCGAGCAAGGGCAGGCAGCTTCTCTGGCGGGTCTCGCACCCGTCGCAAGGCAGTCTGGGACATGGACCGGTCGCGCGTTCATCCGTGGGGGACGCGCCAATGTCCGCCACGCGCTATACATGCCGGCACTCGTCGCCATGCGCTACAATCCCGATCTAAAGGCAAAATACGATCAGCTAAAAGCTGCAGGAAAAGCACCAAAGGTTGCCATCACAGCAATCATGCGAAAACTCATCGTCCTCGCCAATGCACTGCTCAGCAAAGGCAGAAAATGGCTCCCATCCCTACCTTGACCAACACGGATACTCAAGGCGTGATCGGCAGAGACTTGGACAGGCGGCCCCTCAGTGCAGCGGCTGGTCTCCAATGACCACCTGCGGCGGAGCAGGACGCAGGCGTCAGGTGCCTTGCAAAACTGGGGCGGTGGCCACAGCCAGAAGCACGTCCTTTGCTAGGGAGGGCCCCTTGAGCACGCAGATCATTAAACATCCTCCGCCACCTCTGCGCGCGGAGGGAGCAGTCCTGACGTCCGCCGAAATTCCCCGCACCTGTCCGGCCGTTTACAGGTGTCCCCATATACTTCTTGCAAGGATCTAGAAGCTGAGAGCGTCTGCCACAAAACGGCAAGGAGAGAAGCAACGCGGTCATGCAGGTAATAGTTTGTTGGTCCGACCAGGCGTTGCTCATGCCGCGACATTTCCCGGCACTACGAGAGTGAAGCTGGCAATAACCGACGTGGGCCGTGGCCCACGGTCATAACACTCTGAATTCGCTGCATAATCTGAAACAGTAAAATGATGATAAGATTCTAGCCCGCCTCCGTGGGCCGCGCCCACGACCTCAACTCGTTGAATTAACGACATTTTCTGAAACCGATCGCAAAATCGGCCACCCCACTCCCTGTGCGCCGGCCGCCAAGCGGTCATTGATGTCGGCGTAGGGCGCCCAACCAACGACTGATCAACCACTCGCCTCCTACCACATTCAAGGCGACGAATCGTGTAAAGGCTCGCGTGAGTTCAACCGGCACGTCGATAAAGGCTGGTCGGCGTTCCAGTCAAATGCGCGCTCTAACAAGCGAGCGGCGAGGGGAGGGGGGCGAAGACCTGGCCACGCAGCAAACAGCGATCACCGATCAGCGATCAGTGGAACCGGTGACGTCGCTAAAACCAGCGAGCGATCGAACACCTCCCATCGCCAGCCACCCACGGAGAGCATTCGTCGCTGCGGCAAGTCGAACGCGGCTGCGCGCATATGCGTCGCGTGGATGGCTTTAACTCACCCGCCAAAAAAGCGGTCCGCTACGGGGAACGCGGTAACTGGATGTTTGTCTGAGGTCACTCGATCCTCTCAGCGACCCATTCCGGTGGGCTGAACTTCGACGTCGTCATCAAAAATCCGGGAATGACGTTTCTATTGAGCCTCACGGCGGAGGCTTACGGGAGATGATCATGGAAGTGGGACGGGCGAGAAGCACAATCATCTGGGCTGCGGCTGGACTTATTGGGCTGGGGTACTCCCCGGTCTCAGCGAACTGCGTGTCGATTATCCAAAACGAAAACTGGCCAGCTATTGCACGCGCGATCTCCAATGTCCGGCTCTGCGAACAGCTGCCGGTCGGACCTAACAAGACGAGGAGTTTCGAGGTGGCGTCTGCTGAGGTCTGCCCGCAGTTGGGCGGGCTGACAACCAAGCGGGCGCAGGCCTATCTGACATGCGAGGCCGACGGCAGTTCGTTGTTCCAGGTCGATGCCGTGGAGGGAAAAGTAAGCGTTGACGTGACCCTGGAGCCGTCAACTTGCAGAATCACCGACGCCCACCTCAAGATCGATGATGGTTTTGGGGGCCTTCTGTCTGGCTTAGCCGATACCGACGACCTCGCGCGTAGCTGGGCACAATCACAGGCCACTCGGTTATGCCGATTGCAGTAAGAGGAGAAGGCGAGAGGGGAGGGGCGCCCTCTGAACTCCAGCTTGTTCGAACGCCATTTCAGCAGGATTGAGATTCTCAAAACTCCGTGACGGCAGCGCGAGGAACTCTCGTCTCCAAGACACGGAAGAAACAACTCTAGTTGCGCCGTACGGCGCTTGTTGTTGGCTGAGGGGAGAGGCGTGATCCTGCAGCGGACATATTGCCGGGCTGCGTATCGCTGTCCCGCCATCCCGCGCCCGGGAACATTCCCTGAGAATGGGGAACAAGCATTGACGCTCCATGCGCGTAAGCAACTCACTCCGATAGACTCTTCCCGGACTTGCTAGGCTGCCTCCTAAATAACGCGACCGCCCGATTGCGATTTAACGTCTTGCCGGACGTAAACTCGATGCGTCGATCCCTACCGCAGATGAATCATAAAAGGCAACGCGCAGCACATTTCCAGCGAAGTTGCGGCTACTGCGCTGATCGCAGCCCGATTGAGCCGCAGGTAATTTTCGTTTGCTCGCTCGTCAGACGTCATTGCCATTTGAAGGATTTCACGACGATCATCCCGCAATGGCGGCTCCTCTATCCGATCCCGGCTTCGAAATCGGCAGATGATCCCAATCGCCGCTTTGCAAGCGAGCCAGGCAAAAGAGCTCCTAAAGTCCTGGAAGCATTGAGAAGAAGCCTAGTCTCGCGACTCCCCGTCATGCACAACCGTACCACCTCGGGGGTACGTCGCCGTCATGTCACATCACTCCACGATCCCTTTCCACACACGCTCGCAAGCCGCCACGGAAGCATCGCGATCGACGCGCGCTCTCTTCTCACTAGTCCGGGGGCCAAGTCGAGCGAAGGCACTTGCGAGACGTCGGCTTCACCATGTGAATAAGTTTCTCCGAGCGGCTGAAAGACCTCGATCGTGATCAGGATCATCCGAGAATGCCTCAGCCCGAACTATGATCCCTCCCGCCTCGAAAAATGATCGATCTCACCAAAAGCTGCCCGAGATTGAATCCGATTGAGCGCAAAACGCAGGTCTCCCTGGAGCTCGGTCGCTACGCAAAACCTCGTACCCGATGCCAGACAGGCCCGCTCCGGTCAGCCTTTGCCTCCCAACCTATAAAAGGGCCACACGCGCGATCCCAAAAGCCGCTTCAAAATCGTTATGTTGTTTTGCGGTAATGTGAAGCGAAGCTGTCCCGGAGCCCGTCCCGCCCAAAGCATTGATCAAACCATTGCAACCTTGGTGCCAAGACCATTCGCTGGCTAAGTCATGCAAGTTGTTACAAGGACGATGTCGTTCAGACCACCACGACTGCGGGCTCCGTCGCTGACCTTCCTCTCCCTCGATACGAAAAATTATATCATCCTTCCATATGCTTAGTCACAGCCAACTCATCAGGAGGGAATTTTGAGCCGGAAGATCACAGCCCCGCAGTAGGTCGCAGGTTTTGCCGATCATGTGACATGATGATCCCGCGTGGACGACCTGGGGCGCGACCAATGAAACTCCGACGCTCGTATCCCCGCTCGACAGCGACCTCCAAAAAAGTCTGATGAGTGTCACCAGGCTCTTCCAAGGGCGCATTTCGAACCATATGCGGCACGCGGAGCTCCTCCCTTGCGAAAGCATACCCTAGGCATGCGCCACCTTGATCTCTTTCATCCTCCGTAATGTTTGCCGCCAATGACCGCTTCCCATTCCTGCTCACCGCAATGACAACAGCTATCAGAGGCTTCAACCGCCTTGATCTTTCCGGAGGGATTCTTCCTACAAGACCGCGCAGCGCCTCCACACGTACCATGGAGTAAAGGACTATGCGTCCCACTCAAACGTGAACTAGATAAATTCCAGGGCCTGCCGGGCTATCAATCTCCGCGACCATGTGTCTTGCTGTCGTAAGGCCTCTTCGCTCGAACTCAAACCCTCCGCTCGGGATCGGCATTCGCCTTCAAGAGAGCCATGAGCATTGGACCAAGAGAAAACGCACCTCTCTGTGCTCGGCCGGTCAAATTTCTCAGGTATCCACCAGGCGAATTGATCATGTTGGCTCGCTCGAGCATGCAAGCGACTGACACCGCTGCGTTTTCTTGCCCCATGACATCACAAGCTTGTTGATATGCTGAAGGCGTGATCCCCAACATCGATCGGACGACCACGCCGGCGGACATGAAGTCACGCCACGACGTGATGCTCCCGCCAGGCCCGTAGTCGACAATCTGCGGGCATGCTCTCAGCACGGTACCCAGCGCGAAAACCTTGAGAGGTTCACGTGATTGTTTCTTCGCACGAGTATCTTCCACCGATTTCGCTTCCAGCTGCTTTCCAGAGCTTTGTTCAAATTCATTAGGAGATTCGGGATTCGAATTATGTATGTGCTGCTCAATATGAGCATCATTGGTGCCCGAAAAAACCGATTTATCGAGCTTTTCCAATCGATTGAGGATCTCTGTCCGCAAGGCGAGCATTTCCTCCAGGGCGCTGGTAACGTCTTTGAGCGATGCAACGCGCGGCAGACGTCCAATTATGGCTGCATAGGCTGCTTCCATGGCATACCAATCACCGCCCTCGACATCTTCCTCGATGGCGGCGGTAATCAGCTTTCGAACATCGCGTCTGCAGATCGTGAGGTCTTCTTTCGCTTTACGCAATGTGGTGCGTGCCGCGATCACCTCCTGGGCCATGGCGGCAAGTTCTTCCGCTCGTGCAAGAAGGGGTGCGAGATCAAAGCCAAAGGCGCGTTCAACGTCGCCGGCACCGTCCTTGCGTGCATACCGCTTGCCGTTGGCACTGTCCTTGCGCACGATCAAACCCGCCTCGACCAAGAGGGCAAGGTGACGTCGCAACGTCGAACCGGGCATGCCATTGGCTCTAAGGGAGAGCTGGAGGTTGGAAGGATAGACAACCAACTGGCCATCCTGGCGCAGTTCATTTTCAGGATAAAAGCTCAACAGAGCGTCGAGCACCGCGAGGCTGTTCGATTGAAGGCCCAGCTGCTCCATGGCGGCAGAGGCGTCCCGCTTAACTTTCCACTTGTCACAGGTCTTACCCGCCTTCAGCTCGGCAACCGATTGTTGCCGCCTGATCAAGGCAAGCGTCATCGGCCGCCGCCCAAACGGCGTCGCCACACTTTCCGTATGCATCGTCCTTCACCTTTCTTCAGGCAAAAGCAATTCGCTCATCAAAACGATGCCAAAGACTCTTGACGATGAATCCCGGAAATGCGATTCTACTGGTGCTTAGACAGATAGGGGCTTCCAGGACGGCGACGTTTTGGGGGCTCTTTTCTTTTGCGGGTTACGCTTCCTTTTTTGGCTGCTGTTTTGTGCGGTATTCGGCGTAGATCGAGGGCAACTGCTCCAATACGAAGGCGGCAAAGTCAGGCATTGCCTTCCTGTCAATTGTCAGTTCCACCTTGGTCTTGTTCTGTTTGACTTGAGCAAGCCGTTGCCCGTCAGGCCCTGAAAGCACGTCTGGAGCACCGCGTGTGATTCGACGCGGCTTCAGATGGGCAATCACGCTTTTGAAGCGATCCTGCGACGACAGGCTCGTGAGCGTTTGTGCATAGCGTGTTGCATCTTCCGGTGAAGACGCTTTCTCAAGGAGCTCGGTCAATTCGATCCAGCTGCGGCGCCCGACGCCGGGTGCCCGACCAATAGCGTCGATCAGATCCGCTGGCAGCGCATCGACGATGTTGAACATCCGCGTCAGATCGCTCTTATCGACAGACATCGCCGCCGTGATCACGTCACGGGCGAATCGTTCCTTGAGACGCGCCGCGAATCGGGCTTTCTCGATGAACGTCAGGTCCTCACGCTCGTTGTTTTCCTGGCCCTGAGCAATGACCAGCTGTTCGTCGCTCAGTTCTCGAACGATCGCCTTGACCTGAAGGCCGAGCTCAGTGAGTGCCCGCAAACGTCGGTGGCCGAAAGCGACCTGATAGCGACCCGATTGTTCAGGATGAGGGCGAACGAGGATTGGAACCTGTTGGCCTTGCTCTCGTATGGATGCGACGAGACCATCAAGGTCCCCCTCCATTCGATCCTGCACGAAGGAAGGTTCGATGGTGGAAGCGTCGAGCTCGATGACAACCTGGCCTTCAGCCAGCTTCCGCTCGATTTCGTTCGCACGGCGACTGCGATCGTTGAGGTCGCCGAGCGACTTGCTGATCGCGGCCAGTGGCTTTGATCTCGGCGCGTCGAGGTGTGGTCGCGACGGCGGCGGCGGAGCAGCTTGCTGCCCGTCCTTGGCTTCATTGTGAAGCATCGGGAGGAGGTTTTTCCGGCTCATGATCTACCCCATGTCGCTCTGATCAATGATTCGATCTCGGCGTTGACGTTGTTCATCGATTCCAGTGCCCGGTCGTACGTGGATCGGGTGAACTGGGCGCGTTCCACCTCGAATAGTGTCTGGTTGGTGATGCCTGCATCGGATACGGCCGTGCTCTTCAGCATCGGATTGACCAACACGTTTTCGCCGAACATCGAGCGAAGGAAGGCAACCATCTGGTTCTGCGGGCCGTCGGTCGGCTCGAACCGGGTAATCAGATAACGCATCCAGTTGTTGCGATCCTCGGCGCCAGCTTCGGCGATTTCATCCAAGAGCGCGCTTGTCATGGCGAGGAATTGATTCATGGACATGACGTCGAGCATCTGCGGATGGATGGTGATCAGTACCGACGTCGCGGCCGTGAGTGCCGACAGCGTAAGAAAGCCCAACTGCGGAGGGCAGTCGATCACAACGACGTCATAGGCGTCCTCGACGTCCTTGATTGCAGCCTGTAGACGGGCAAAAAACAGGATATCGTCGGGTTTGCGTTGCAGCAAGGCCTTCGGAGTATCGTGTTCGAACTCCATCAGTTCCAGATTGCCTGGGATGACATGAAGATCAGGAATATAGGTTCCGCGAATGATTTCCTGGATAGGGCGGCGTTCCTCGTCGTAGCGGATCGCGCCATAGACGGTTTCGTTTTCACCGACGTCGAGCTCCGGCTGATTGCCGAACAGGGCTGACAAACTGGCCTGCGGGTCGAGATCTATCGCAAGAACGCGGTAACCGCGTAGTGCCAGATACTGAGCGAGATGGGCCGCGGTCGTTGTCTTTCCCGAGCCTCCCTTGAAATTCATTACCGAGATGACCTGCAGGTCCTCACCTTCGCGGCGATGCGGCAGGTAACGGCCGTTCGAACGGGCCGGCTTGTCGAGATGGGCGCGCATGGCGGCGATGTCCTGTACTGAGTACATGCGCCTGCCACCGGCGAGCGCCGGACTGAAGTCGCGCTCCGAGCCGCCGGACGCTTTCTTTTCCAATTCGACCGCACTTGTGCGAAGGTAACCTTCGGCCACTCCGAGCAGCTTTGCTGCTTCGGACGGAGAAAACGACCGGATGGTCTTGCGCGCATGCGGCGTGAAGATATTCGACTGGTGCTCTTGAAGCTTGGCCGAAAGAGACGCCGAATGACTCGCGATCTTCGATCGGAGTGGTGAAGAGCGGCTGTCGCCATTGTTTGTGGTCTTGGTCATCATTTCGTCCATCAGGGCACGTATGCGGAAAACGCCCGAAAAACGTGAAAAATACGCATCTGAGGAGTGCATCGATTCTCTGACCCTTGCAAGCCTTTTAAAGTTAACGAAATCTTGCTCCACCCATGGATTGCACAGCTTTCCATAGCGAGTAGCAACATTTCCTCGAGAATTCAGTCCTTTATCGCGATCTCGGCGCTTTCCGTGCACACACTGCGAAGTCACCGTCGAGAGACCGAAGCAGCTCCATTCTGCAAAGCGGCTACAAAATAATGGGCCAGCCAAACTCCTGCTTCGTGCGATCGTCTGCTCGCCGCATTGGCAAACAAGCTCGGCGGCGTGATTTATGTCTATGGCCGATGTCTCGACGCGCTCAATCCCCCGCGAGCCGCGGGATCGGCGACTTGCCCGCTCAACTGATGCCCATCAATCTCCTCACGATGTGTTCCTCGCCTTGCGGATCGGGCTTTTTCTGTCTGCTTCAGATCGAACAGGCCACCCTGAATATTCTCCGGCCGGATGGCGGAGACCACATACATTCACATGACATCCCAGGCTCGCCGCCGCCTACCCACAGATCTGCGAGTAGACGCTCGCGGCGTTGGCGAGCTACCAACCAGTCACCGCCAATCCAGAACGACCTCATTGCGGTGGATGGGTGGACAGCCCGCAACTAGAAACCTGCGACGGGATTACCTCCATGACCGACAGCAGCCGTCATTCAATGTTACGCCTGATCAGCAAGCTCGAACATGCCCTCGGCCCGGACCTTTGTCGTGTGATCGACGAGCCCGACGTCATCGAGGTCATGCTGAACCCCGACGGCAAGCTATTCATCGAGCGTCAGGACGGGTCGATCAATACACTCGGCGACATGGTGGTTTCGGCGGCCGAAACGGTGATTGGCTGCGTGGCGCATGTCCTCGGCGTGGAGATCGGTACGAGTAGGCCAATCATCTCCGGCGAATTGCCAATCGGAGGCCATCGTTTCGAGGGATTGCTGCCTCCCGTCGTTACGGCACCGATTTTCTCGATCCGAAGACGAGCATCGCGTCTGGTTACCCTCGATGAGTACGTAAGATCGCGCAACATCACCCCGTGGCAAGCGGATATTATCCGCGAGGCGGTCGCGCGGAGAGCGAACATCGTCGTCGCGGGCGGTACCGGATCGGGAAAGACAACGCTTGCAAACGCCATACTCGCCGAGACGGTCGCCTGCTCACCCAAAGATCGCCTGATCATTCTCGAAGACACCGCCGAGATCCGCTGCGCGGGCGACAACGTCGTTAGCCTGCATACCAGTGAGACCGTGGACATGTCGCGGCTCCTGAAGAGCACGATGCGGCTTCGTCCCGACCGCATCATCGTTGGCGAAGTGCGCGATGGCGCGGCGCTGACCCTTCTGAAAGCCTGGAACACCGGCCATCCAGGCGGCATCGCCACCGTGCACGCAAACTCGGCCCGCATGGCGCTGCGGCGCCTTGAGCAACTGGCCGCGGAAGCAAGCCCGCAACCGATGCAGGCGGTCATCGGTGACGCGGTTGATCTCATCATCGCCATCCAGCGAACACCGACAGGGCGACGGGTCAGCGAAATTCTGAGCGTCGCCGGTTTCAGCGATGGGCACTATCACATCGAGGCTCGCGAAAATGAGACCCGTCATGCTGCTTAGATCAAGGCTTTGTATCCTCGCGGCAGTTTTGTTTGTGGCATCGCCCGCTTTCGCAAGCTCAGGCGGGTCGCTTCCTTGGGAAGGGCCGCTGGAGCAAATCCAACAGTCCATCACCGGACCAGTCGCCGGCTATATCGCGCTCGCCGCGGTCGCGATCGCCGGCGGTATGCTGATCTTCGGCGGAGAGCTCAACGATTTCGCGCGGCGATTGGTGTATGTGGTGCTGGTCGCGGGGATCCTGCTTGGCGCGACGACGATCGTCGGTCTCTTCGGCTCGACCGGTGCTTCGATCGGCGGCTCTTTCGTCGCCGACCAGACCGCGGTCCCAAGCACAAATCGCGTCGGGGGAGGGGAGGGGCGTCATGGCTGACACTGGCGCCGGGCTTCATCGTAACCGGATCCATCGCGCCTTGTCCCGGCCGAACCTCTTGATGGGAGCGGACCGAGAGCTTGTGCTTCTGACCGGGCTCGCGGCGGTCATCCTCATCTTCGTTGTTCTGACCCTCTATTCGGCCATGTTCGGCGTCGCGATCTGGATCGTGGTGGTTGGCGCGCTCCGCATAATGGCGAAATCCGATCCCATGATGCGTAAAGTTTACGCCCGCCACATGCGCTATCGGGCGCATTACCTTCCGACCTCGGCGCTCTGGCGCCGTTACTGAGGACCTCGCGATGGTCGCTTTACGTACATTTCGATCGACAGGTCCATCATTCGCGGACCTCGTTCCCTATGCGGGTCTTGTCGATAACGGCATCCTTCTGCTGAAGGACGGCAGTCTGATGGCCGGTTGGTATTTCGCTGGTCCTGACAGCGAAAGCGCGACCGACACAGAGCGCAACGAGCTTTCCCGTCAGATCAACGCGATCCTCTCGCGGCTCGGTACAGGCTGGATGATCCAGGTCGAGGCCGTGCGCGTGCCGACGACGGAGTACCCGTCCGCTCAACGAAGCTACTTTCCGGACGCTGTCACGCGGCTGATTGATGACGAGCGCCGACGGCATTTTGGACAGGAACGCGGGCATTTCGAAAGCCGGCACGCGCTTGTCTTGACCTATCGGCCGCCGGAGCGGCGCCGATCGGGCCTGACCCGCTACATTTACTCGGACAACGAAAGCCGCTCAGCAAAATATGCCGATACTGTCCTTGATACTTTCCGCCGCTCGATCCGGGAGATTGAGCAATATCTCGGCAATGTTCTCTCGGTGCAGCGCATGCAGACCCGAGAGGTTCCCGAACAGGATGGTGCTCGCGTCGCGCGCTACGACGAGCTCTTCCAGTTCATTCGGTTTGCCATCACCGGCGAGAACCATCCCGTCAGGCTGCCAGAAATTCCCATGTATCTAGACTGGTTGGCGACGGCAGAGCTGGAACATGGACTGACGCCGCGGGTCGAGGGCCGGTTTCTTGGCGTGATCGCGATCGATGGTCTTCCGGCCGAGAGTTGGCCGGGGATCTTGAACAGCTTGAACCTGATGCCGCTGACGTATCGCTGGTCGTCGCGTTTCATCTTCCTCGATGCGGAGGAGGCAAAGCAGCGCCTGGAGCGTACCCGTAAGAAGTGGCAGCAGAAGGTCAGGCCATTTTTCGATCAACTATTCCAGACGCAATCCCGATCGATTGATCAGGATGCGATGGCCATGGTTGCCGAGACGGAGGATGCGATCGCCGAAGCCTCGTCGCAGTTGGTGGCTTACGGCTACTACACTCCCGTCATCATCCTCTTCGACGAAAGCCGGTCGGCGCTGCAAGAGAAGGCGGAGGCGGTTCGTCGCCTCATCCAGGCGGAAGGTTTCGGAGCGCGCATCGAGACGTTGAATGCGACCGACGCCTTTCTCGGCAGCCTGCCCGGCAACTGGTACTGCAACATCCGCGAACCTCTTATCAACACGCGCAATCTGGCGGATCTCGTTCCGCTGAACTCTGTCTGGTCAGGTCAGCCGTCCGCGCCATGCCCGTTCTACCCACCCGATGCGCCATCGCTCATGCAGGTCGCATCGGGCTCCACCCCGTTCCGATTGAACCTGCATGTCGACGATGTCGGGCACACGTTGATTTTCGGCCCAACCGGGTCCGGCAAATCGACCCTTCTCGCGCTGATCGCCGCGCAATTCCGCAGGTACGAGAGGGCGCAAGTCTTCGCCTTCGACAAGGGAAATTCGATGCTGCCGCTGACGCTCGGCGTTGGCGGCGACCACTATGAGATCGGTGGCGAAAGCGGGGAGGGGGCCAGTCTTGCCTTCTGCCCATTGTCGGACCTTGAGACCGAGGGCGATCGGGCCTGGGCCTCAGAGTGGATCGAGACCCTTGTTTCGCTTCAAGGCGTGACGATCGCGCCTGACCATCGAAACGCGATTTCGCGGCAGATTGGATTGATGGCATCGGCGCCTGGCCGCTCGATCTCTGACTTCGTTAGTGGCGTCCAGATGCGCGAGATCAAGGATGCCCTCCATCATTACACCGTCGACGGCCCGATGGGTCAGCTCCTCGATGCGGAAGAGGATGGCCTGACGCTCGGGCGCTTCCAGTGCTTCGAGATCGAGCAGCTGATGAATATGGGCGAGCGCAATCTCGTTCCCGTCCTGACCTATCTGTTTCGACGGATCGAGAGGCGGCTCGACGGCTCGCCGAGCCTCATCGTTCTGGACGAGGCGTGGCTGATGCTCGGCCATCCTGTGTTCCGCGACAAGATCCGGGAGTGGCTGAAGGTGCTGCGCAAGGCGAACTGCGCCGTCATCCTCGCAACGCAATCAATCTCCGATGCTGAGCGCTCGGGCATCATCGACGTGCTGAAGGAATCTTGCCCGACCAAGATCTGCCTTCCGAATGGCGCCGCCCGGGAAACCGGTACCCGCGAATTCTACGAGCGGATCGGCTTCAACGAGCGGCAGATTGAGATCGTCGCGAACGCCATCCCGAAACGCGAATACTACGTGACGTCGCCCGACGGCCGCAGGCTTTTCGATATGGCGCTTGGCCCAGTCACGCTTTCCTTTGTCGGCGCCTCCGGGAAGGCCGATCTAGCCCGCATCCGGACGCTCTTTTCGACCCATGGCCACGAGTGGCCGGGTCAGTGGCTCATCGAAAGGGGTATCAACCGCTATGAGTGAAGCAATTCAGTTCTTGAAACTCGGCAAATCGTTGGTGACCGGGTTGGTCGCCGCCGGTCTGTCGGCCACGCCCACCCTCTCCTACGCAGGAGGCGCGGTCACCGGCGCGACCGAGATGACGCAGATGCTCAACAATGGTGAACTCATCCATCTTGTCGGTCAGTCGACTGAGCAGATCAACAATCAGATTAAGCAGATTACCCAGCTTGCCGAGCAGATCCAGAACCAGCTCAATATCTACCAGAACATGCTGCAAAACACTGCCCGGCTTCCGAACCACATCTGGGGCCAGGTCGAAGGCGATCTGAAGCAGCTGCGCGATGTTGTCAATCAGGGTCAGGGCATCGCCTTCTCCATGGGCAATGCGGATGATCTCCTAAAGCAGCGCTTCAAGAGCTATTCGGACCTGAGGATGAACCTGCTTAACGCCGAGAGCTTTTCGTCGACCTATAAGACATGGTCGAACACGAACCGCGACACGATTTCCAGCACGCTCAAGGCCGCGAGCCTCACCGCCGATCAGTTTGATAGCGAAGAGGATACGATGAGCCAGCTACGATCGATGTCGGAATCTGCAGATGGCCAGATGAAAGCGTTGCAGGTCGGCCACCAGATCGCGGCTCAGCAGGTGGCACAGATGCAGAAGCTCCGCGGCATCGTCTCCCAGCAGACGACGATGATGGGGACCTGGCTACAGAGCGAGCAGACGGACAAGGACCTCGCACAGGCGCGTCGGGAGAAGTTCTTCAATGCCGACATCCAATCCATTCCTTCCGGACAGAAAATGGAGCCCCGCTGGTGACCCGCCCCGTATTGATCCCCTTCGTATTCAACGCGATCGCGGTAATTGCCGCGATCACCACAGTCGTTTTGATGCGGGGAGAGTGCGCCGCAAGTCCGCCGGTGAGTGACGAACGGCAAGCGCCCCATGAGACGTCATTCGCCTTGGGAGGAGACGCCGTCACCAATCGAAAAGGGTCGGGAAATTTGACCGAGATGGTGAAGCGCGGTGGCGGAAGCACAATCCTGGCTACCGGTATCGCCTTCATCGCTCTGGCGGCGCCGGCCTTCGCTCAACACGGTCAAGTCCTGACGGAGTTGGAAAACCAGGTCTCGACGGCCGCCAAGGGGTGGGAAACCACCGTCATGGATGCGGCGAAATCGCTGTTCTGGATCCTCGCGGGCATCGAGGTCGGGATTGCAGCCGTGTGGCTTGCGATCCAAGCAGCATCGCTGGACAGTTGGTTTGCCGAGCTCGTCCGGCGCATCATGTTTATCGGTTTCTTTGCCTTCGTGCTTACGCAGGGTCCGACATTCGCGAAAGCGGTCGTCGATAGTCTGTTTCAGATCGGTTCCGGCGGAGGCTCAGCGTCGCCAGCAGACATTTTCGACGCCGGTATTCGCGTTGCGTCCCAGATGTCGCAACAGGCGAAGTTTGGTGTTTTTGAAGACAATGCCCTGGCTATCGCCGCGACGTTGGCGATGGGCATCGTTGTCGTCTGTTTCTCACTCGTTGCGGCAATCTTCGTTTCGGTTATGGTCGAGATGTATGTCGGTCTGCTGGCCGGCATGATCATGCTGGGGCTCGGCGGCTCGTCCTTCACCAAGGATTTCGCGGTGCGATACCTCGTCTACGCCTTTGGTGTCGGGATGAAGCTGATGGCTTTGGTCATGATCGCCAAGATCGGATCGAACGTCTTGCTTGGCCTTGCACAGGCGCCGACAGCCGAAAGCGACCAGTTCATAACGACGCTTGCGATCGCGGGTATTTCCGTCGTCGTCTTCATCATCGCGATGTATGTCCCGAACATCATTCAGGGCGTCGTGCAGGGAGCTTCCGTCTCCGGCGGCATGGAGTCAATCCGCCATGGCGGACAGGCGGCCTCGTTCGCAGCGGGTGGCGCGTTTCTTGGCGCCGGAGCGGTTGGCGCTGGTTTTGCCGCCGCGCAGGCAGCGCGTGCCGGTGGCTCATCGGCTGCAGGTTCGGTGCTTCGAGGCATGGGCGCGAGTTTCAGCTCCGGTGCCATGGCTGCCGGATCCGCTGCCAAGGAAAAGGCGATCGGGTCGCCCGGTGCCTATGCCGGCTCTCTTCTTGGTTTGGCCAACGCGAAACTTGATCAGGCAAGGGGCAGTCCTTCAGCTCCGCTACCTCCTCCGGAAAGACCGGACAAACCATAGTTCACGGACAGGATCACACACATGGCAGGGCAATCAGCACCTGAGAACCCGTATCTTGCCGCAAGGCAGGAATGGTCTGAACGTTATGGCTCCTACGTCAAGGCGGCCTCCGCCTGGCGGGCCGTTGGCATCTCGAGCCTGGGATTGGCCGTTATCGGCGTCAGCTACGCGCTTTATCTCAGCACTCAGGTCAAGCTCGTTCCTTATATCGTCGAGGTCGACAAACTTGGGAACACGGTTTCTGGCGGCTTCCCGCAGCAGATCGAATATGCCGACACCAGGGTCGTCCGAGCAACGCTCGGCAATTTCGTGACCAGCTTCCGTTCGATCACGCCGGATGCGGTTGTCCAGAAGCAATATATCGACCGCACCTATGCGCTGCTGAGGACGAGTGACGCTTCGACGCAAAAGGTCAACGCCTGGTTTCGCGGCAACTCGCCGTTCGAAAAGGCGGTCAACGCGACAGTGGCGATCGAAGTGAACAACATCGTCGCCCTTTCGAACCAGACCTATCAGATCGACTGGACCGAGTACGAACGCGATCGGAAAGGTAAGGAGGTCGCGACCCGGCGCTTCCGAGGGATCGCCACCGTCTCTATCACCTCACCACAAGACGAAGCAACAATCCGGCTCAATCCGATCGGCGTCTATGTGACCGATTTCGACTGGACCGCGCAACTTTGAGGGCAGGATCAGCAATGAGGAAAAAACGTAAACGCGTGGCGCTTGTCTGCATGCTGGTGCTCGCCGTATCGGCCGAAGTCTCATCCACCGCGATCGCGCAAAGCTTGACGGGCAACGAGGCAAAGGGGACGAACCTCTCCGGCAAATGGCGAGGGCAGGCCGGGCTGGTGACACGAGGGCCTGATGGTAAGGTGATTTTCCTCTTCGGTGAGACGCAGCCGTCTGTCGTCTGCTCACCCCTTCAGGTCTGCGATATTGAGCTGCAGGGCGGCGAAATCGTCCGCGACGTGCTGGTCGGCGATACCGTTCGGTGGAAAGTCGAACCGGCAACGTCTGGCGCCGCCGGTGGTCAGGCCATCCACCTGATTGTCAAGCCTGCAGAGCCGGGGCTTGTCACGTCCATGGTGGTGACCACTTCGCGCCGAACCTACCATATCCAGCTGAAGTCACATCCCATGCAATACATGGCCCGTGTCGGGTTCGAATATCCCGAGGATGCCGCCACGAAACTATCCGACATCAACGCCCGCCTCCAGGCCATGACTGGACCGGAGGGCGGTGTCGCCCCCGAACAGCTGGCCTTCTCCTATGCCCTGAGCGGAAGCGCTCCATGGCGCCCCAAGCGGGTCTATTCCGATGGGCAGAAGACCTACATTCAGTTTCCCCGCGCAATCTCAGGTCAGGACGCCCCGGTGCTGTTCGTCGTCTCGGGTGGCCAGAACCGTATCGTCAATTACCGGATGAAGAACGACATGATGATCGTCGACTACAATATCGACAAGGCGATCCTGATATCAGGGGTCGGCTGGAAACAGCAGAAGATCACGATCCGGCGGGGAGGGTGAACCATGCAGCTCCATCGCCTCATTCCGCTTGTCCTCGCGCTCGGCCTAACTGGATGCCAGACGGCAACCAACGGGCTCTCCACAAATGCTGCACCCCCTGACGTCAGCGGGCCCGCAGCAGGCGCTATCGCCGGCGACATGGCGGGTCGGTTCGCCGAGCAAGCCGGATCGACGACCACTCCCATCAAACTGCACAAGGACACGTCTGAATACTCCGTCGCGCTCGAGGCTGCTTTGGAGGGTTGGGGCTTTGCCATCGTCACCGATGACAAAAATTCAAGCGCGAAAGATGCAACCAAGCCGGTAGAGCTTGCCTACTCGATTGCTTCGGTAGACGGGCAGGTGCTCGCGCGTCTGTCGACGGACACCATGTCGCTCGGCCGGGCCTATTCAGTCAGTAATGGTGTTGCGACGCCGGCAAGCCCCCTTTCCCTCATGAAGCGAAACTGACAGGCGGAGACGATCATGGTCCAATCGCTGCAACTGGGAACGTCAAATCAATCGGCTGGCGACAAAGGGATGAAGCGCCTCAACCGCGTGCCCGTGTTCATTGGCATCGCGATCCTGGTTCTGTTCCTAGCCGTTCTCGTTTACGGCCTTTCCTCGCGTGGGCTGAGGTTTGGTCAGCGCGATCCAAACGATGGCGGATCCGGCACGCCGGCTTCGACCTTCGCCGATCAGCTTAAGCGGGGTGTCAAAGATGGCATTATCGGTGACCGGGAGGAACAGCAGCCAGTGTTTCAGCCAACCCCTGTTCCGCAGCAGCAGGAAGCCGCTCATCCAGTAGAGGTCGAACCGAAGGCCGAGCCGCGGCAGCCCGGTAGGTCCCGCATGGAATCGGACGAGGAGTGGAATGCAAGGATGCTTCGCGAACAGCGGGAACAGATCTTCCGCGAACAGCAGCGTCAGCGCATGGCAAGCCTGCAGGCGAGGGGGGCGGCCCTCGACTCGCCGCTGAAGGTCGACATCTCAGATGTCTCGGCACAATCGCCGGTCGCTCAATCTGCTGGAGCACGTCAATCGAACACCGCGTCGAGCGGCGCGCAAGATCTCTATGCCGCAGCGTTGAGAGCGGGCGCGGCGGGTCAGGTCGATCAGAACGGACAAACGTCCAAGGAAGATTTCTTCAACGCTGATATCAAGGATCTCGGCTATTTGCCCAATCAGGTCGTACCACAGCAATCACCCTACGAGCTCAAACGTGGATCGGTGATACCTGCCACGCTAATCACGGGCATCAATTCCGACTTGCCAGGCCGCATTACAGCCCAGATCAGCCAGAACGTTTATGACAGCGCGACTGGCCACTACACACTCGTGCCTCAAGGCACGAAGCTTCTTGGCCGATACGACAGCAAGGTGTCATTCGGGCAGAACCGCGTTCTCGTCGTCTGGACCGACATCATCTTCCCGAATGGTTCGACGCTTCAGATCGGCGGCATGGCCGGGACCGACGCTGAAGGCTATGGCGGTTTCAACGACAAGGTCGATAACCACTATGTCAGGACCTTCGGTTCGGCCGCGCTGGTCGCGCTGATCGGGACGGGGATCGACATGTCGATCCCCGAGAGCTCGACCCTTTCCACGCGGGACACGGCCTCGGACGCGGCGCGTCGGAACTTTGCCGAAACGTTTGGACTTGTCGCCGAGCAGACAATCTCGAAAAATCTGAACGTCCAGCCGACCATCAAGATCAGGCCCGGTTACCGGTTCAATGTGCTCGTCGATCAGGACATTATTTTCCCAGGCAATTATCGGGGTTAGGGGCGACACCGGTGGAGCGCATGGCACCAACGGCTGATGGTCGAAAGCCCGAGCGAAAGACTTTTGACGTTCGCGAAAGTGAGTCAAAACTCGTTGGTTGGCATTCCCATCCACCCTGCGGCAATCTCCATTCCGTCACTGCGTCGGCAGTGAGCGCGGTCGCGGAAGGCCTTCGCTGACGTCCGCAGCGCGGTGCGCCGTCAATCAAGCTTGGCGCGATCGCAAGCGACTCAAGCATCGCCGCAGGGCAATAAGCACAGGAGACGACGTTCGGCACTCCACGACATGGCGATCGCACGGGTGATGTCGTCAATACCAACGAAATCGTCCTGCGTCCGACCGCTGAGGAATTCTGATCGATCAGATCGGCGCTCTCGCGCCTCTCAAAGTGCGCTGGTGACCGCGTGCCGCGTACCTACGACGACACCCCCGGACCTAAGTCCGACATGCGGAACAAATACCGCGCGATCGCCTTTTCCATGCACCAAATGAGAGAAGGAGAATGGAAATGAAACGCATTATTCTTGCGGCAGCAATGAGCTGCGTCGCTGCTTCGGCCTACGCCGATGGCGCGGTCACCGGAGCCGTTGGCGGCGCCGCCACGGGTGCCATCGTTGGTGGTCCCGTTGGGGCCGGTGTCGGCGCGATCGTCGGTGGCGTTGCTGGAGCCGCGATTGATCCTCCGCCGGCCGAAGTCGTTACCTACGTACAGCAGGCGCCGGTGCCGGAACAGCCGGTGGTGGTTCAGGAGCGGGTCAAGGTCGGCGTGGCGCTGCCCTCTGATGTTGTCGTGACGCCGGTTCCCGAAAATCCGAAGTATGGTTACGTCATCATGGGTCAGGAGCGCGTCATCGTCGAACCGCGGACCCGCAAAGTAGTCCAGGTCATTCAGTAGTGGCATTCGGCGCGGAGGCATTGCCTCTAGCCGAATGATCGCGGGCGCCGGCTCACCCCGGCGCCTGTTGCCTTTTGAAGGACCACCGTCCAATGCCTCTGCATTCCGGTGTGCTTGTTGTTGATTGCTCTCATTGGGGAGAGATTGGCCGCCAGGCGTAGGAGCACCCCTCACGGTCGCCGGCAGCGCTTGGGCGACGACTATCTTTTCCTTGACCCGAGCGGGCGGTCGATGCTCGGGCTCAACATAAGTGATGACCTTGCTCGGCGCCGGATCATCGCCGGTCCAGCGACCGACACCACCAACGGCCCCATGATGGCCGCCGCTCACCGTGGGACCTGAGCCTGGGTAACGTCCGATTTTAGAGCCGATTGCCTGGCCGTTAACCGTATCTCCGTCGGAAAGCGGTCGGACCAAGGTCCGGGATCGGGAACAGCGGGCCTTTCGTGTCCGTTTCATCCATAGCCAACGACAAGGAGTTTCGCCATGAGCAAGAGCCCAGGGACGTCCACCATTCCCTTCACGGTGAATGTATCGGTCATTGCCCTCGTCGTATTCCTCTGCGGTGTTCTCTATTTTTTCGGCCAAGCGATGTCGGGCGGCACTCCAGAGATCAGTAAAAGCGTCGCGGGCGCCCAGGTCATCGACTCCAGGGACGTTGCAAACTGATGGTGGGCGATTGACGTGTCAGTTGTCGCGGGTTCCTGAGTTTTCGCGAGTAATTCCAATTTTCGTCGATGTCCGTCCGCCGACTAGCACCTACATCTGGTTTCCTATCGGGACAGCCGCTCTCGCGGAAACCGAGAGAGGGTCGACCCACAGATGTGCGACTGGAAGCGAGTATCGAAGGCCATCACTCTGTCCCTGTTCAACAAGGGAGAGTGACGACATGGAAGTCATAGATATTCGCGTGCCGCGGACATCCGCCGAAGAGGCACTGCTTGACGAAATGCACCGGTTGCGGGCGAAGGTTTTCCAAGGGCGACTTGGCTGGGATGTCGAGTGTCAGCATGGCCGCGAGTTCGATCAGTTCGACGACTGCGGGCCGACCTATATCCTTGTCCTTGATGACCGGGCAGGGGTGGTTGGATCGGTTCGCCTGCTTCCGACGAGTGGTCCGAACATGTTGATGGGGGTGTTTCGGCAATTGCTGGAGGACGGGCACCTCGCCACCAGTCCGACGACGATCGAAAGCTCGCGCTTCTGCGTGGACACGACCACGCAATCTAGCCAGCGTGGAGCAACGCACGAGGCCACATTTTGCCTGCTTGCCGGGATTATCGAGTGGTGTCTCCAAAACGGTTGGACAGACCTTGTGACGGCCACCGATCTTCGCATGGAGCGTCTGCTGAGGCAGCGCGGTTGGCCGATCACAAGACTGGGAAAACCCCGCTTGATAAACGAGACAAATAGCATAGCCGGTCGCCTTGTGATCAATACCGATACGTTCGACCTGTTGCGACCGGTGTCTTATCGTTCACGGCTTTCACCAACCAGCCGCCAAGCCGCCTAGCCTAGACCGATGGTTCGCCCACGTTGCGGCGAACCATCAAGACGTGCGAGAACACTGCGTATGATCAGATCAGACGCATTGCTATTGCGACGCAGAGTGCCTCCTGCAGGTTCCTGACTCCCAGTTTTGCCCTGACGTTATCGAGGTCAAACCTGACAGTGTGGAATGAGTACCCAGTTATCGCGGAGATTTCATGCATTGGCATTCCAGTCGACGCCCATCGCGCACAAAGTGCTTCGCGATCCGTAAGGCCGGGTTTGCGCATCATTGTTGGGTTCGAGGAATTCCTAAAGCGCTGGTGCAGGAAGGCCACCGCCGTCGCGGCCAGGGCAATGTCGGAGGCCACGACATCATGTGGCGGTCCTTTCGACGACGTCGCGAATGTCAGCATGGCGACCTGGCCGTATCCCGTTGTGATCGGGATTGTCAGACCGTTTCGGATCCCAAAGTCGGATGCCTGGTCCCAAAAACCCCGCTGATCGGCGTTGGCGAGTTTGCGCTCGGCGTCGACAGACCATCTAAAAATCCGCATCAAGCGCTTTCCCATCGTGATGATGGGATCAACGATCATGTAGGAGCGATCGAAATAGAGCGACTGCCACTCGGCCGCGTAGTTCGAGATCGCGAAATTTTGCGCGGTCGCCGCGCGCAGGCTGAGATAGGCAAAACTGTCATACCCATTGCGCTTGGCGACACGCCCAATGGCCTTTTGAAGCGCGGGTTCGGACCCGATCGAGAAGGCACAGTCGATGACACCTGCAAGTAAGGCCCTTGAACTCATCCATCTCTCCCAAGTTAGGACGCTGTGACCGGACACCGTCGAGCGAGCTGGAAAAATATCGCCAGCCGGCACGTTCGACCGTGCCATTGATAGCTTCTCCGGCTAAATGTATCCATTTTGATATGAATATCGTCGGCTAGCTTGAGCTTCAACACGTGCGCGAAGCCGCAACAAAACTTAACAAATCCAGGGCGAGGCGTTGCGTTAGTCCGATGTGACGTCGACGACCAGTATGTATCCTCCAAGTCGGACCGTCTTGAGCAGTGTCGGACTGTTACTTCGCGGTTCGAGCTTTTGCCTCAGCCGGCTGACATGCACGTCGATCGTGCGTGTGACCGGCCCCGCGAGCCCGGTGTGTGTGAGCGAAAGCAGCTCCTCCCGCGTCATGACGCGTCCAGGGTTTCGACAGAAGGTCAACATCAGCTCGAACTCCGTCGAGGTGAGATCGATGGTTGTTCCCTTCAGGTCCCTCAGGACCCGCTCTCGAGGATGAAGGATGAACTCGCCAAAACGAATGACCGTGGGGTCGGCTCGATGACCGAGAGCATAGGCGGCGCGCCGCAAAAGCGCCCTGATCCGCGCCTGACATTGCGACATGGCGAGAGAGGCGGAAAAACAGTCGTCGACCCCGATATCGAATGCCATCTCGATCATATCTTCCCGGTTTCCCGGAAGAATGATGATCAATGGAATGTCGCTCGTCGCGCGAACTTGCCCGCACAGTCGGATACCAGCCTCGGCGTCGCCTGACGCAACGATGATCACCAGATCAACGCGAGTCGAGATCAGCAGGCGTCTGAGCTTGAGGATCGAGGACACGTGAAAAGCATCGAGCGACATGGCTCGAATGGCTGAGACCAGATTGTCATCTGGTGCTGAGTGTTCCAAGGATAGCATGGCGACACCGGCCCGCGGGCCGGCGCTTGAGGAGGCGTCATCCAATGTGGCTTCCAGTCGGTGCATACGCCGGTCCCGGCGACCGGCGCTGTACCTATAGTTGCACTCGCGGCGGCTGGCGCCAACTCTCAGATTTGATGGTAATGGTGCGGTACTCCCGGGTTATCCGTGACGCGCGCCGCCCTCGCGTTCCTCGAGCGCCAGTATCTTGGCCTGCCGGCTCCCAGGGCAGCCTAACCTCGACAGGCGGCATTCGGCACATGAAGAGGGTTTGGACCTTCCTTTCCCGGTGCCCGGGACATCGTGCGGGAAGAGGCGTTCGGTCGGGTCTGGGCTTTTGCACATCGTTGATCTCTCCGTGATCTGGTCCGCGAACGATCGTGCACTGAGCAATGTTCAAACACCAATCAAGATAGGCGTGTATTCATCCAGGCGCGCTATCAGTCTGACGGCCACTCATTCGAGTTGCCAAGGATGAAAAGAGAGGGGATCAGACGCGCCCCACCGCTCATTACCTGGGCACCGCCTTCCACCACGCCTGGACGCGGTTGGTCCGACAACGACGGACAAGTTAATCGCGGAACCTTCTTGATTGTCGCTGGTTGGCGAATGGACGCCTGTGCTATCTGGAGGTCCAGCCGACAACCGGCGTCGGGGAAAAGCTTCCTTACCTCCCACGGAGGCTTTTTAGCGCGAGCCCAGCCGATGAGAAAAGCAGGCGATTAGATCCCGGATCCCGGATCCCGACCAATGCACCGCATTCAAGAGTGGGGCAACACGCGGGAAAGAGCCTCTTCGATCCGACCCCCTTTCGTGACACCGATACATTTCTTAATCCCCCGGTTGCAAAGAGCGATTGAACCACGTTCGACCTCGTGAGATCTTTGGTCATCAGTTCAACATTTGAGCAAATACCACCATGCGACCGATAATAGTTATCGGATCGCGGGAGCCTGGCGTATTTTCAGCAGTCGTCCAGGTCCTTGAGCGATCGGGTTTGAACACGGTCTTTCGTCGAACCGCGCGAGAAACCGTGGCCGCCGTGAGGCGGCTTGATGTCGACGGCGTGCTGATTGACGCCCGCCTACCTGCCTCGCTTACGGCCTGCCGGGAAATTCGTGACAGCCGGACCTCAAGTCGCCTTCAGTTGGTTGTCGTGGTTGCTCGGCTGGGTGGTAGCCAGCGTCGAACCTATCGAAACGCCGGTGCCAACCGCGTGTTCACCGCGTCCAGCGCCGCACGCCAGATCGCGTTTGCCTTGGCGCCGCAACGAAGACAGGTGCGACTTTCACATGGCGGAATCTCGCTCGATCCAGCTCTTTGGCGGGTTTGGCATGACGGCGCGGTGGTTGAGCTTCCTCGCATCGAGTTCATGATCCTGGACCTCTTCCTGCGTCATCCGGGGCGCGTGTTCTCTAGGCGCGAAATCATTGCCAGATGCTGGCCAAGCAATGTCTTCGTGGACCCACGAACCGTCAATGTTCACATCGCCACGTTGCGCAGGCTGCTCGGACCGGGGTTTCATGGCAATCCGATCCGCTTGGTGCGTGGTCTCGGTTACGGGCTGGCCGGTATCCCAGATGGAGGTGAAGCATCATGATCAAGCAAGGGCTGGACACGATGATCGTCAACGGACGTATCGTCACGGGCGACGGTGTAACCGAGATTGAGACTGGAAACGTTCTGATCGCCGGCCAAGCGATCGTGGACGTTATCGCGGGCGTCATCGATTATCCCACGAGCGCGCGGGTCATCGACGCCACTGGTTGCACGATCCTGCCGGGTATCATCAACGGCCATGCTCATGGATGCACGTTGGGACCCACCATGCCTAGTGGATCGAGCCCTTTCGCGCCAAGTGATATCGAATACCATCTCAACCGACATCTCCTCTCGGGCACGACCACGCTTCTCAATGTGTGCGGGCTTCCACTGACCGATGAGATCGCGACGGCGCCATTTGATCATCCCCTGGAGGTGGCGGTCTCGACAGCTCATACGCCCGCCAATCTCGCGGCCGCGATCGCCATCGATGGCGCGGGCCTGGGTGAACGCCACCACAAGATGACGATTGAAGCCATGATCAAGGCCGGTGCGAAGGCCTTGGGCGAGGCGGGCGGTGGCCAGACGCTCGGCGGTGGCGCCCAGGATTACCGGTTCATTCCCGACGCTATTCACGAAGCGACGGCCATACGCATTCATCCAAATCTTGCACGCGCGCTAAAAGAGGCGGTGGTTGGCCGTAAACTCGACCAAACCGTCACCGATCTCAAGGCCTTGGACGATCTATTGCTTGGTTCGATGCTTCACCCCGTGATCGATGCTTCAGCGCTCGCTGAACTCATCCGCGCCACGGTCATGCCGCCTGTCTCGGCTTCCTTGCGGGGTCTCGCGGAGATCGCCGAAGCCTCCGGTCGCCTCGGGTTCCCGGCGATATTCCACAATGCGACGCCGACGGCGGAAACGCTGATAGGCCTAGCTGTCGCTCATCCCAAGGCGCGAATGATCGCGGCTCACAGCAATCATCCGTCATTCGAGCCCGACGAATGTGTCTCCACGGTGAGACGTCTTCGCTCAACTGGGGTAACCATCGATGTGTCGACGCTCGATTGCGTCTCCACGCGCTGGCGCAATCAGCCGACGAATCTCGATCGTCTCGTCTCGGAAGGACTTGTCGATACCTTGTCGACGGATTTTGCCGGTGGCGACTGGGATCCTATCCTTGATGCGGTGAATCGAATGGTCCGGCTCGGCCATTCGAGCGTTGCGCGTGCCGTCGCCCTGGCCACCGGGAACGTTTCCCGCGCCCTTCCAGAACTTGCCTCCGATAGAGGATTGATTGTGCCTGGACGGCTCGCCGATATCGCGATCGTTGAAGGGCACAATCTCTCAAGGGTAAGACATGTGATCAAGAAAGGCAGAATTGTCGTTCGCAACGGCGTCATCCTCGGCCGCCATGAACGGCGACAGCAGCCTCAATCGATCTGAACATGCGATGGTAGGCTAGCCTGAAACTTCCGTCGAGCATTCCGTCAACGATCTGAGCCGACTTCCATCTTCGATGGTTCTCTTCCTCGAGTTACCGTCAGGATACCGCGCCCTCCGTGGATCCGCTTGGGAGGGCGCGCACCCTTGAGCCTGACTTAGTCCCTTATGGGCTCGCCCAGCGTATGCATCAGTCTATTCGCCCAGCCGAAGATCGCCGACGACAGGACCAGGTCCAGGGATTCAAGCTCGGACAGGCCGACGTCGGCCAGATCCTGCGCATCGGCTTGCGTCGCCTTTGGCGGCGTCGTCGACAGATGCGCCGAGAAGTCGAAGATCGCCTGCAGGTGCTCGTCGAGTTCGGCGTCGAGTTCGTCGGCGAAGATGGTGTCGATGACGTCGGTGCGCTTGGTGTAATTTATGAAGCGCGACGCGTGGACGGCGGCGCAGTAGACGCAGCGGTTGACGACGGATGCGGCGGTGGCGCCCAGTTCGCGCTCGCCGAGCGAAAGCCCGTCCTTGCCGTACATGATCAGATTGAACAAGGGCGAGCGAACGGCAAGCGATTCAGGATCGTGCGCGAGCGTCAACACATAGGTCGATATGCCCTTGTTCGAAGGCGTGACCTGCATGGCCTCGCGCTGCTCCTCGGTCGCGGTCTCAAGATCAACAGGAACGACGTAGGGCTGCCAGCGAGGAATCGTTGTGGTGAAGCTGTGGACCGTCTCGCTCATTTTCTTGCTCCAATCAGTGTCAGGCCCGCGATGACGCGCACTTGATAATTCACGAAGGCGGCAAGCTCCGACAGGCGGACGATGTCGGCGTCGGTAATGCCCGCGCTTCGCAATGCTTCGATATGGCCGCGCGTGGCCTCGCGCGGTGCCACGGTCAGGCGGTCGGCGTGGCGGACGATCTCGGCGGTACGGGGATCGCCGACATTGGTGCCGGGCTGCGCGAGCAATACGGTTTCGTTTTCCGCGGCGCGTTTCACCAGTTCATCATAGTGGTCGGCAAGCGCTTCGTTGCCGTTGTGCCGCGCCATGCGCGCGGCAAGTGCCGCACGCAAGCCATGCGACAGTCCGCCGGGATCACGTGGCAGAAGGACGGCATCGTGCGCGGCCTCGCTGAGACGCAGGATCTCCGCGCGCTTCTCCATTGCCTCGGCGAGCGCCGAGCCAGGTTTTACGTCGGCAAGCGTTTCTATGAGTGTCAAAAGAGGCTCCTTTGCAATCCGCTGGAGAGCGCCAGTTAGATCGGGCTGCCAGTCATGTCAAATTAGCATGAGCCCCTTGAAGTCATGCAAAATAATTATCTATTCTCGGGTGCATTTATAGAAAACTCATGCTTTTAATGCATGACAGATAGTGGTTGATGTTAAGTATGCATAGCAACTCAATTGACATTCGCCAGCTTGAAGCCTTTGCGGCCGTGATGTCCGCAGGCTCCGTGACCGGAGCGGCGCGTCTGCTCGGGCGGTCGCAGCCAGCCGTCAGCCGGCTGATCCAGGATCTGGAGGCCGAGCTCGGCTACGCGCTGCTGCATCGAAGCAGCGGGCGCATCCAGCCGACGGCGCGCGGCCTGCGCTTTCACGCCGAGGTCGAACGTCATCTTGCCAGCCTCATCCATATACGCGAGCGCGCCGAGGCTATCGGCCGTGACGAGCCGGCGACGCTGACCGTGGCGGCAACGCCGTCGCTTGCGGCAGGCATCCTTCCACAGGCGCTGGCCGCCCTGCCCGCCGACCTCATCCCCCGTCATTTGCACGTCCAGTCGCTCGCGGCCGAAAATGTGGTTCAGGCCGTGATCGCTCGCTCGGCCGATCTCGGCATATCGAGCCTTCCGCTCGAGCATCCCGGCCTCGAGATACACTGGATCGCTGAAGCGCCCTGTGTCGTTGCCATCGGCGCCGACGATCCGCTTGCGAGCGGCGACATCGTTCGCCTGTCTGATATCGCCGATCGTCGGCTGATCACGCTTGCCAACCCATACCGCCTGCGCCACCGCGTCGACGAAGCGCTTGAGCGCGCCGGCGTCGCGCCCGAGCGGATCATCGACGTCAATGCGTCGCTGACGGCGCTGTCGCTTGTGCGCGCCGGATTGGGCGTCGCGATCGTGGAGCCGGCAACTGTCTGCGGCATGCCGCTGGATGGCGTCGTCATGCGCCGGCTCGATCAGCACATTCCGTTCCTGTTCGGTGCGATCTCCGCCGCGGCGCTGCCGCTGACGCCGACGGTCTCCGCCGTCATCGATGCGGCGCGGGTGCAGTCGCTTGCAATGCCCGGCTGCCGTCTTTTGGAGGCGAACGGCACCGACGCGCTGGCCGACAGTGTCTACGGCCAAACTATTATTTCAGAGGGAACGCCCGTATGAGCGACCTTTCCGCACATCCCGACAATATCACAGCTTTAGAGGAGCGCCTGCGTCAGGATCTCTCATGGCTCGAATTGCCGGCGAAATCCTGGGTTCCCACGCGCGACGTCAATGGTCGGCCAGTCGTCGATGTCGTCGTCATCGGCGGCGGGATGGCAGGGCTTGTCGCCTCCGGCATGTTGAAGCGCCTCGGTGTCGCCAATCACGTCGTGCTCGACAAGGCGGCGGCGGGGCAGGAAGGGCCGTGGGTCACCTTTGCACGCATGCGAACCCTGCGTTCGCCAAAGCAGCTTACCGGGCCGGCGATGGGCCTGCCGGCGCTCACATTTCGGGCCTATTACGAAGCGCGCTTCGGCCGCGAGGCATGGGTCGCGCTCGATCGCGCGCCGCGCGAGATCTGGATGGACTATCTGATCTGGTACAGGAAAGTGCTCGAGCTTCCGGTGCGCAACGGCGTCTCTGTCGACAGCATCCTCCCGCGTGAAGACGGTATGCTCGATATCACGTGCCTTGAGGGCAGCGCCAAGGAGACGATCGTTGCCCGCCATGTCGTGCTGGCAACGGGGCGCGATGGGCTCGGCGGTCCGTTCGTGCCGGACATCGCCAAGAGTATCGATCGCAAGTTTTGGGCGCATACGGCTGACGAAGTCGACTTCGGCGCACTGCGCGGCAAGCGCGTGGGCGTGATCGGGGCCGGTGCCTCGGCCATGGACAACGCGGCAAGCGCGCTGGAGGCGGGGGCCGCCCGTCTCGACATGTTCGTGCGCCGCAGCAAGCTTCCCGCCATCAACAAGTTCACCGGTATCGGCAGCCAGGGCGTGGTTCATGGCTTTGCCGGGCTGCCGGACGAATGGAAGTGGCGTTTCCTGAACTATGCCATGAGCGAGCAGACGCCGCCGCCTCGCCCGAGCGTGCTGCGCGTCAGCGCCTTCGAGCAGGCGCATCTTCATCTCGAAAGCCCGATCAGCGCCCTGCGTCAGGAAGGTGACCATATCGTCGTCACGACGCCGCGCGGCAGCTATCCCATCGATTTCCTGATCTTCGGAACCGGTTTCAAGATCGACCTGACCAACCGGCCGGAACTGGCAAGCTTCGAACCGCATATCCGGCTGTGGCGCGATCGCTTCCCGACGCCGGCGGGCATGGCGAATGGTGAGCTCCAGGGCTCGCCGGATCTCGGTGGCGCGTTCGAGTTTCTCGAAAAACGGCCGGGTTCCTGCCCGACGCTGTCTAAAATCCACTGCTTCAATTTCCCGGCGACGCTAAGCCACGGCAAGGTTACCGGCGACATTCCGGCGATCAGCGAAGGTGCCGACCGTCTGGCGCGCGGCATCGTTCGGTCGCTCTTCGTCGAGGACCGCGAAGCGCATTTCGCCAACCTGCAAGCCTTCGACACGCCGGAACTCCTCGGCGACGAATGGGCCGACGACGGTGCCGAAGCGCATTCCGAACCATCTTTCCAGAGGAACTGAGACCCGCAATGCTCGAGATCAAGAACCTGAAGCTGTCCTACGGGACCACCCAGATCCTGAACGGCGTCGATCTCTCCGTGAAAAGAGGCGACGTGGTGTCGATTATCGGCCCAAGCGGCACCGGCAAGACGACGCTGCTGAAGTGCATCAATCACCTGGCGAAGCCGGCATCCGGAACCATCGCCTTCGATGACATCAAGATGGATTTCGCGCGTCCCGACAAGGCCGCCGTCCAGGCGATCCGCCTGCGCACGGCGATGGTGTTCCAGCAGTTCAACGTTTTCAAGAACATGACTGTTATCCAGAACGTCATGGATCCGCTGGTCGTCGTCCAGGGCAAGTCGAAGGACGAGGCCCGTGCGATCGCGCTGCAGGAGCTTGAGCGGGTCGGGCTGTCGAACAAGCTCGACAACTATCCGTCCCAGCTTTCCGGCGGCCAGTTGCAGAGAACGGGCATTGCCAGAGCACTCGCGGTCAAGCCCGATGTCATGCTGTTCGACGAGCCGACCTCCTCGCTCGATCCCGAACTCGTCAACGAGGTCCTGAAGGTGATCAAGGACGTCACATCGTCCGGCATCACCTCGCTGCTCGTCACCCACGAGATGCATTTCGCCAAGAACATCTCGAACCGCATCGTTTTCATGGACGGGGGTGTCGTCGCGGCCGATGGTAGCCCCTCCGAAATCTTCGATACGCCTTCCAACCCGCGCCTCGCACAGTTCCTCAATTCCGAACGTACGATCCAGTAAAGAAAGGATGCCTGAAATGACTTCCATGAGTTCAATCTCTCGCCGTGGTCTCGGTCTCGCCGTCGCAGGCGTCGCGATCGCATTCGCAACCGCTTCGTTCGCCGAAGACGTCCGCACCATCAAGATCGCCACATCGGCCGAATCCAAGCCGCTGTCCTGGGGCGCTATCGGCGTCGAGCCGCAGGGCTACGAGCCCGACGTGCTGAAGGCGATCAACGCCAAGCTGCCGCAGTACAAGTTCGTGATGGAAGGCGCTGCCGACATCGCCCAGGAAACCGGCCTTGCGACCGGCAAGTACGACATCGCCACGGGCGGCTACTACCGCGCTCCGGCGCGCGAAAAGCAGTTCCTCATTCCGGAAGCGCCGATCGGCGCCAGCCTGATCAAAATCTACAGCCGCAAGGACAGCGGCATCAAGGAAATGAAGGATCTCGTCGGCAAGAAGATCGTGCCGGTGACCGCCGGCGGCGGCATCTACAAGTTCGCGACCGCATGGCAGGAAAAGAACCCCGACTACAAGATCGAGGTCACCGCTTCGAGCGCCGGCATTCCCTACCCCGACCGCCTGAAGGAAGTCGAGAACGGCAAGTATGACGCGCTCGTTCTGCCGTCGAACCTCGGCGAGCAGACCGTCATCGACGAGCAGAAGCTCAAAGTGCAGGCGAGCGAGCCTGTCGCGATCAACCAGACCTTCGTGCTCATCCACCGCTCCGAGGAAAACAAGGCGCTGTCCGATGGCATCGACAAGGCCTTGAAGGAACTCAAGGCTGACGGCACGCTGGCCAAGCTCTCGCGGAAGTGGTTCGGCGAAGACATCACCACGTACATGAAGTAACGCCGGGCTTTTGAAGCCGGCGACCGGGCCCCAGACTGAAAGAAGGAGTGTTCCGAAGTGGACCTTTCCATAATGATCCCCGAGCTGCTCTCGGCATTGCCGCTGACGCTTGCGATCACGTTCACGGCCATGGTCGCCGGCTTCGTGCTGGCTTTGATCACAACAGCGTTACGGGTGCGCAGGATTCCGGTGATCAGCCAGCTGGCGGATCTTTACGTATCCTACGCCCGCAGCGTTCCCGTTGTTCTTCAGCTGTTCGTCGCCTTCTATGGCCTTCCGGTGCTTGTTGGTGTCTTTGGCATCGAAGACTTCGTCTCGCCGACGATTGCGGCCATGCTCGGCCTCAGCCTCTATCACGGCGGTTACCTCTCGGAGGTCATGCGTCCCGCCTATCTCGCGGTCGAGCGCGGACAGCACGATGCGGCCGACAGCCTCGGCTATACGCTCCGGCGGAAGCTGCTACGCGTCGTCGCGCCCCAGGCCCTCCATATCGCCCTTCCCGGCTATGGAAACGCGATCATCTACCTGATCCATAACGTGGCGCTGGTCATGTATATCGGCGCGGCGGACGTGATGGCGACGGCCCATCTGGTGATGGAACGCGACTACAACCAATACCAGTTCGAGACCTATCTCGTGCTCGCGGTGCTCTATTCGGTGCTGTGCCTCGTTGCGTGGGCGATCGTGCGCTTCTTCGAGCGCCGCTCGGGGAAATATGCTTCGAACGACAAGACCGTCAGCGCGCCGCTGATGGCCACCGTCTGATCAGGGAAGGAAACTATCATGTTCGACAGCGAAGTTCTTCTTCCCGATCTCCACGAAATCCTGGGCGCGGTGCCGCTCACGCTGGCGATGGCGCTCGCAATCTTCGTGCTTTCGACGATCGTTGGCAGCCTGTTTGCCATGGTTGAGTACCGGAAGATCCCGGTGCTTCGCCAGCTCGTCGTTGCCTATAAGGTCGCCTTCAAGGGCGTGCCGATGGTGATCGTCATCTTCCTCGCCTATTACGGCCTTCCATCGACCCTGCACGCCCTCGCCGCACTTGCGGGCATCGACTACAACGGCCACTCGACGCCGAACTGGGTAACGCTGATCGTGGCGCTGACGGCGTGCGTCGCGGCCTTCCAGGCGGAGGTCGTCAAGGGGGCGTTGAACTCGTTCGATACCGGCCAGGCGGACGCCGCCTATTCGCTGGGCTACAAGAGGAGCCAGCTCTTCCGTCGTGTGATGCTGCCGCAGGTCATCGTCGCGGCGATCCCCGATCTCGCCAATTCCTTCATGGTGATCATGAAGGCACTGTCGCTCGGCTTCGCCATTGAGGTCGTCGATATCTTCGCTCAGTCGCAGCTAACCGCCGCTTTGAACTTCTACTACCTCGAAGCCTTCCTGGTCGCCGTCGTGATCTACATGGTGATCGCCTACGCCGTTACACAGATCGCCGACAGAACTGAGCGGGCATTGAGGGTACGTACGTAGTGGTAGGAAAGCTTTCGAGCCATCGATTGACGGTCGGTCTCGGCTGGCGGTGCCCTCCGCGATCAGCCAGTCGATGACATCTCGCGAGCCTTCTACGACCCCCTATCTTCGTCAAAAGAAAGTTAGCCCGATCGTCGAGTGATCGGCTGCGACGAAGGCATGGCAATCCCGGCCACGTGGACAAAAAACAGGTTATCTCGCCGAAGAACGAGAGCGCTGGTGTCAGGCTTAGTTCCGATCCAACATGTCTCGCAATAAAGCGTTGTCTCGCAATAGCTTCTGGCGGAGTAGCAATTTGAGCTCATGATTTTCGGCCAGCAGCCGGTCAACATCAGTCTGATCGACAGGGACAACAGCGGGCACAGATTCGACCGTTCGAGCCGGACGTCGCCGAGGCTTGATTTTGCGGGGCCGTGCCGCCTGCTGGGTCGCCTCTTCGCCGGCGTCGACGACCTGCACGGGCAGAGCGACGTCGATCTGGTTGGCAACCCCTGCACTTGAAACTTCAGGTCCAACCTCGTTTTGTTCGTGATTGTCATCGACGGGGAGAGGAGGCGCCACCGTCTCTTCCAGGGCTACCTCTACCGGGGGATCCACTGGCGTTGGGACCGGGCTCCTATCAAGTGCGATTTCAGCCTCGGCCTCACGGACCAGCGCCTTCAGGTCAATGTCACCCCATATTGAGGTTGGTTTGAGGGACGATCGACGATTTGACGACCTGACCTCGACGGTGAACTGGCGTGTTGGTCTTCTCAACGCAGGATGCTCCGTTTCAGCAATCGATTGGTGCGGATGCCGCATTCCCTCCAGCTCGATGAACGCCAAAGCCCATCACCGCGATTATGGATCGCTGACATGAAAGTCGCGGCGACGATGAAGTTTATTCACGACACTTGGAAAGAGTGCCTTACCGCATCCTGTCTGGCGCTTCAATCCCGAGCGACGGCTGTCCGCTGGAAGTGAAGTCCCGCACCTCAATCGTGATGTAGGTTATCGGATAAGAACCCTTATTGAAGACGTTGCTGATGTCTATGAAAAGGATTGTCGATTGGATCGAGGCCCTGGGTCCAAGGGGTATGAATGAGCAACGGGCTTCGATGGTTGATTTTCTGGAACTTTTAATCGGAAGGAGTGTTCACGATCTGTCAAATGGAGAACGTAATGAATTTGAAGAAATCCCTGATAGCGGCCCTGTCGATTGCAACGGTCATCAGCTCCATCGCTCCCGCCTCCGCGATGCCCATTCAGGCGCCGACGACGGCAAGGCAGGTCACAGCCAATGTCGACCAAATTCAGTATCGTCGCTGGGATCACCGCGAGGGCTGGTATCACGGCCACCGCGGTTATCGCGACCATCGCCGGGGCTACCGCCGTCATTCCGATGGCTGGTGGTACCCGCTCGCGGCTTTTGGCGCCGGGGCTCTGATCAGTGGCGCCGTCAATAATGCCAACCGCCCCGCGCGGGTCAGTTCTCGTCACTACGAATGGTGCGCGTCGCGCTATAAGACTTATCGAGCCAGCGACAACACGTATGTCCCTCGCGCGGGCGTCCGCGCGGTTTGCCAATCCCCATACTCGTGACTCAACGGGGCAACCCGGCGCCGGAGTGGCGCTGGGTCGCCCCACCTCGCAATAAGGCAAGTTGTGCCTTGGCGGGATCGGCGAGTTCATTCCCGAGTAGACTCCGATTCGCTCACGGCGGACGGAATTTCGGCGCGATCGTCGTAAACCGCGGCGGGTATTTCGTCACAAATGTTGTTGAGCGTCCGCGTCGAGAGAGATCGACTTTAGCGCACTGAGCAGCGGTGAGATTTCTCCTGATGCAAGCGCAAGCACGGCGTCGATGATTTCTCCTTGTTGTTGGGCGGCAAGAACGTCTCGCGTTAGGACACGAAGTTTCCTTTCGACATCTGGCCAAAGCATGGGACAGCGCGGATCGCCAAAAGGAGTTCCAAGTGCGGATGTCACGCGAGTTGTGCTGGTCACGACACTGACGATTGCCAATGTTTCAGACGGGAAGAGGGCGTCGATATCGTCACGTACGAATATTTTCACTCTCTTCGCGACAGCTTCGATGTCGGGGCGACCGAGACAATCAGTACGGGGAGGGAGCAGCGCCTTGGGCCCATCGACGATAGCCACCGCAAGGCAATAGGGAAGGCTGTACTGCACCTCGATCAGATTGTCAGGATTGGTTCGATTACCAAGTTTTGTTGCCCAGGCGAAGGTCGCGACTTCAATAGAGCGAACGTCATCAACGAGGATATTGTTCTGCTCGATCAGGTCGCAAAGCCTGTCGAGTGCTGGATGAATGTAGCGACAACAGGCATACGGTTTCAAATACAGGCCGTTCACTTCCCATCGACTTCCCAGATCGAACAGGATCCTCTCACCGTCGTAGAAGCTCGGATGATCGAGGAAATCCTCAGGGCCAGTATGCCCGTTAGAGGCCAGTTCCAGCGCCATCAATCCCGTGACACTGCTCCATGCTATGCCTTCCTTTACATCGTTTCCAGTAAGCGACGAGTAGCCGGAGCTACCATTGGCCTGCTGATTGGGTGCGAGCACGCCCGCGATCGACAGAGCCCGCGCAATCACTTCTGGCCGATGTCCCAAGAATGCAGCCGCCGTTGCAGCGGACGCGAGACTCGCCCATCGGCCTGATTGTCGCGTGGTAATCCCGATGGGGTTTTGTGCCGCCGCAATTCTTACGCCGACGTCGTAGCCTGCGACGATCGCAGCCAAGAACCGATCGGCTGGGCGATCATGCAACTGTGCAAGCGCGAGAGCTGTCGCGACGACCGCCGCGCCCGGATGACCGCGCGCGGCTCGGTGGCCATCATCGACATCAAGCGCACAACACGCGGCGACATTACAGTGTACGGCTCCCGACACGCTCGAGCCCGTGCCGCAAAACCAGATTGGCGCGTCGCCCAATCCAAAGATTGGTAAAACGGAACGGCGCGCGGCACGGGGCCCGGCGCAGATCGCGCCGGCCGCTCCTGCCCCCACGGCGTCGAGCACGAGACGAAGTACGGTGTCGCTTGTGCCTGACGGTGGTCCTCGCCGGGCGACGTCCGCTATGTGTTTGCCAAGCAATTGGGATATGAACATCGCTGGCTACCTTCGATCCGATGCTGTGAGCCGGCGATATTTCTCGTAGGTAGCCTGTGCCGCGTAGAGATCCAGCATTGGTAGTCCGACACATGTGACACAAATAGGTCCCTCGTGCCGAGCGGCTGTCGCTCCTGTTGTCGTCAGGTCTTGAAGCCCCAGGAGCGGCCCCACTTCCGCCAGTGAGAGACCACGCCGGGAAAAATGCAGTGCAATGCTTTGCGAGTTCCGATGCGATACAGTACGAAGGTCGTCGCAGACGACCAAGCCCGTCCGCAACACCCGCCGCAGGTAGCTCTCGGGAACCTCGTCCCCGCCAAGATGCAGGCTGACGGCGTCACGGGCCAACTCGTCCCTATCAAAAATCGGGGCACGAGCGTTTGTCGCGGTGATAATGAAATCACTTTCAGCCAGTGATTTTTTCTCGGCTGGCTGAAGGCTCAGGCTATTTGGAAAATCGATCGCATCGATAAACTGCGATGCCCGGTCAATCGATCGGCCCTGAATTGAGAATTTGCCGATGCGGTCGGCATATCGGAAGCTGAGACATTCCACCACGGCGCGGGCCGTGGGGCCTGTTCCGAAAAGCAGAACCGACAACGGTTTGTCTCGGCGGCAAAAAGCATCCAGCACCATGGTGGCATAGGTGCCCGTGCGGCGAGCAGAGATACCGGTTCCATCCATCACCGTAAGCACCCGTAACGTCTTCTTTTCCAAGAGAACGATCGTCGAGGTGGAGCGCGGTAGGCCCAGCTGCCGGTTGAAAGCATTGGCGCCAATAATTTTCACTCCTCCATAGCGCTCGTTGACACTGTAGAGGCATGAAAGCTTCCAACCCAGTCTTTCATCCGTAAGCGCGATTTTCAATGCGCATTGACGGCAGTTGACGGACACTTGCGCTTAGCTGGGTAGCAGTACCCAGCTTTATCAGGCCGCCGTGGTCTTGGAGTAATTGAAGGGCAGCAGGTCGCCGATGTCGTCGGCTTCGTCAAGCTGGGGCAGCTCAGTGAGGACGTGGCGCAGCCAAGAGAGCGGATCGACGCCACAGGCGCGGCAGGTCAGCATCAGACTGTAAATCACAGCGCTGGCCCTGGCTCCGTCAGCGGTATCGCTGAACAGCCACGATTTTCTTCCGGTGGCAAAAACTCTGATCTCGCGTTCCAGAATGTTGTTATCGATCGGCATCCTGCCATCGCTGGTGTAGCGCGTCAGATAATCCCATTGGTTTAGGGTGTAGGACACAGCATCGCCGAGCTTGGTATCCGGTACGACCTTCGGCGCGATGTTATCGAGCCACGTCTTTAGGGCGTTCAGGACAGGCAGGCTGTGCTGCTGGCGGAAACGGCGAATGCAATCGGCCTTTGTCTCCCCTGGATCTGGGGTCTTGTCTCTTGCCTGCTTTTCGATCCGATAGAGCTGCTCGAAGAACCGGAGCGCCTGCTCCGGCGGTCCGCCTCCATTCTTCCTGGTTTTGAGGGCCTCGACAAAGCGCCGCCGTGAATGCGCCATGCATCCGACATGGGTTGCGCCATGCAATGTGCGCCAGGCTGTGTAGCCGTCGGTCACCAATATGCCGTCGTAGTCACCGAGAAAGGTCTGTGGGTGGATTTGACCGCGGCCGGGCTGGTAGTCGAGAAGCACGATTGGTTCGTCACTGTCCTCGCTGCTGCGATAGGCCCACATGTACGACGTGCTGGTCGCTTCCTTGTCTTTTTCCTTCAACACCTGAACCGTCGTCTCATCGCCATGGATGAGAGAATGCGATCGTAGTCGCAGCTTCAAAGCATCATAGATGCGGTATAGATGCTTCTCGCTCGAGCCGATGACCCAATGCGCAAGAGCGCCACGGCTGATCGGAACGCCAGCACGCTCGAATGTTTGCGCCACGCGGTAGAGCGGCGTGCCGTCGACGTATTTATGCACGAGCGCGAAGGCCAGCGTCGAAGCAGTAGCGATGCTGCCCGGCAAGGGTTGCGGTGGCATCGGTGCGATTACCACAGGCGTGTTGATCCCGGTACGATCGCAGTGGCGGCAAGCGTACTTGAACCGCACATTTTGCAGGACCTTTGCCTTGACCTCGATATGGAGCTGCTCGCTAACGGCTTCGCCCATGCGATGCATTGGGCTTTTGCAGCACGGGCAAGCCTTCTGATCGTCAGCAAGGTCGTATTCGACACGCTCGCGCGGCAGGTCTGCCGGCAGAGGCCTGCGTCCCCGCTTTTTGCCCGTAACGCCCTCGGCCGCAGGCAAGCCAGTATCCGGAAGCTCGACAACATCGTCTTCCTCGCGACCACCTTCGACCGCAGCCTCTTCGGCCTCGTTGAAGAGACGATCAATGTGCTTCTCACTGCGGGGTGCAAAGCGATGGAGCTTTGCCAGTGCCAGTTCTTCTTCCAGCTTGACGACCCGCTGCGAGAGCGCTTCCTTCTCGGCTTTGAGCGCAGCGATTTCGGCAGCGTTGGCTGCTAATTGCGCCATCAGTTCTGCAATGCTCGGTTCGCCGGTGCGCGTCATCAGATTCTTGAATCTGAACCGCCCCTGCGCGTCAATCTCAATTCGCCATCCTCAGCCAGCAATCTGATACTGCCGCACGGGATGGCGGATCATCGCATCGATATCGATGCCATCGAGGATCCAGTGGAGTTGCTCTGTCGTCAGCGTCACCACTGCGGTTTCCCGGCGGGGCCACCTGAACCGGTCTTCCGTTAGTTTCTTCAGGACCATAACAAACCCGGACCGATCAAAGAACAAGAGCTTCACCCGGTCACGCCTGCGATTGCAGAAGGCAAACACTGATGGAGCAAACGGGTCTAGCTCCATCACCTCTTGCACAAGGACCGCTAGGCTGTTGATGCCCGCGCGGAAGTCGATGGGTTCCCGATGGAGGTAGACCTTCAGATCAGCGCCCAGTCTGAACATGGCTCAACGCTCCTATGATTGCCGCCAGACCATCGACATCGCTGCATTCCAGCGTCAGGCTGACCCCGTTCGGCAGCACCGCGCTCAGCTTGGATGCATGAGATCGCTTGCCCACCGGCTCCACCTTCGTCAGTGGACCGCTGGCAGAAGACGAGTGCATATCCGTAGCTATCTGAACCGGAACGAACCTAGATACCGCAGGCAATGCACTATCTTCTTTAGCTCTCTTCACCCACTTGCGAACGAGATTGGCGTTGACGCCGTACTCCAGAGCTAGACGCGAAACCGAAACGCCGGGCTCTAAACACGCTGCGACAAGCTGATCTCGGGAGGAAGGGTCATATCGACGGCGACCGTCGCGGCCAACAAGCCGCACCTGCAGTTTAGGAGCATCGTCCATGATTTGGTGTCCACCTGTTTTTGGTGGACACTTCATGCATCAGAGCACTCCGCTTCAAAAGGCGCATAGAAATTCGCGCTTACTTTCATCCGCGAACTCCTCCTTGCGGTGTGCAACGGCGCCATCGCGCCAGAAGTCTTCCTCCGGGAGGGACAAAACCGCCTTTGATCCGAACGCTTTGCCGGAGCGAATATCCGCCCAAGCATTGTCCATCGCCGCGAGCATCTCACCGGTCTCCAACTCGGCGCCAGCATCACGCAGTGCGGCCGCGGAGAGGAATTGTGAGTGCGTGTTTGGAGCATGGGTTTCTTGCATCTCCAGTACCTCCTTGGTTGTACAAGAAGGTTAGGAGGAGCCGGGATAAGGGAGGAGTAAATCTTGATGAAGTTTTCCGGCGAACGGAAAGTATTGTCAGCTGGAGTGCCGAACCTGCATCCGCGGCGTGTTCATGTCGACCCGATGGCTTGCCATGGGAATTAGCTCCTTCACATCTTCAAGTCGCTTTCGGTCAAGCTTGACATGAAGGACGCATGGCTTTTGGCCCGCATTTGCAATGACCTCGCCCCAAGGGTCAACAACCAGCGATGTGCCAAATGTTTCTCGAGGTTCGCCATTCAAGGCGGGGTAACTGCCACATTGACCGCATGCGACAAAGAAGGCCTGATACTCGATCGCCCTCGCGCGGCACAAGACCTCCCAATGGGCTTCCCCCGTCTGTCGTGTGAACGCGGCGGGGAGAATGAAGATGTCGACGGCCTCTTGCGCTAGCCGGTCGAAGAGGCGTGAGAAGCGCAAATCGTAGCAGATCGCGCACCCGATCTTCCACCCCTTCAGCTCATAGACAAGGAGATCATCTCCCGCCGTGACGACCGTGGATTCGGCATACCGCGCTCCATTTGGTGTGGTGATATCGAAGAGATGGATCTTGCGATACGCTCCGACACGGCTTCCTTTAGCATCGAAAATGACAGTCGTGTTAAATACCTTGCCGCTTTGCGAGCATCGCTCCATGAGGCTGCCAGCATGAACAAAGACGCGGTGTCGTCGCGCGAAATCTCGGACGCATTCGTACGCCTGACCTCCCGGCACGAAATCGACGCGGCGCGCTTATCGTCGGAAGATCCTCCCATCCAATCAAAATGCTCGGGAAGAACGATGAGATCGGGACTGCCGGCGACCGCTTCAGTCATCATGCGTTCGACCTCAGCCAGGTTGCGGCGAAGATCAGGCTGAGAGCTCATCTGAATCAATGCGATTTTCACGTGCAGGTTCCTTGAAATCAAATATTGAATGACCAGCGGCCAGATGGTCGCGGATCAGCGTTGAGCGTTTCTGGCGAGCGAGTGCGTTCTCGGCAATCGATCGCATGGCCTGACGCTCAGTTGCGAAGACACCGCAGCAGTCGGCGAGGATGGCGTAACCTGGTAGGATCGCGCTTCGGCCACAAGCTATCGGGACGTTGAGCGATCCGCCGATGTTGAACCGCCGGTTGGTGGTTTTGGAAGACGTGCCTCTGCACCATACCGGCAGACCAGTAGCAATGATCTCCTGCGGGTCGGTGCACGGCCCATCTATTATGATTCCCGCCGCTCCCTTGGCCTTGACTGCAGTGGCCACACCTCCACCAACGCATGCGATATCGTCGCCGTCGACGCGGGAAATAACCAATACATCGCCTGGCAAAAGTTGGTCGACGGCGCGATAGATGATGGCACCGTCGCGGCCAGGCGCCGCGACGGTCACCGCCACCCCGGCGACACGAGCCGAGAATAGCGGAACGATACCGGCTCCAACGAACCCGAGATGTTCGGTGTGGCCGATCGTGGCCGTCTCGACCAGAGACAAGAGCTCAACTAACTCTGATGACAGGGGTGGATGGCGCTCAAAGATCCGATAAAGTCCAGCCATGGCCGAGAACCTCTCTTGTCCGCCTTAGATCGGGCGTTCGCCGGATGTCGTCGTGCGGTGCATGACACGGACGAAAGAGGGATCGAATGAATCGCGTCGGTGCATGGTGCAGCGGTTGTCCCACATCATGATGTCTCCTTCGTCCCAGCTCTGAACGAAAACGTGGCTACCGTTCGTTGTGTGATCCCACAGCTCCGCGAGTATGGCATTGCTTTCATGAATGCTCATACCGACAATCCATGCGCCATCCGATGTGCCACCGAGGTAAAGGGCTTTTCGTCCCGTTTCGCCGTGTGTTCGTACCAGAGGGTGGACAATACCGCTCCATTCTCGAAAGTCCCGGCTGCTTGGCTCCTCTTTCCCGAGTCTGATCTTCCCGGTCTTGTCATAAACGTTCTGGAAGAAGATCTGCCGGCCATCGATGGCTGCCTTTAGCGCGGCCGGTAGCGTCTCATAGGCAATGTAGGTGGAAAGAAAGTAGGTATCTCCGCCCGAAGGCGGAATTTTTATGGCGCGCAAAATGGCGCCTGCTGGCGGCTTCTCATAGAACCAGGTATCCGTGTGCCAGGTCGCTTCGCTGTTGCCCATCGCGCCGCTTGGTTTTCCGTCCTTCATTGCGTTGCTGATCACCAGAATTTCTGGGTGGGACGGGTGACCACCCTCCTGCAGCTGCTTTGGATGAATAACAAATTCACCGAAGTGTCGCGAGAACCTCACCTGCTGGTCGTCTGTAATGCGTGTATGCTTGAAACGAATGACCCCATACTGGAGCCAGTATTTGCGGATCTCGTTGATATCGCGCTCATCATAGCGAGCGAAGTCGAAACCCACGATGTCCGCGCAGACATTGCTGTCATGCTGGACCGCGGTTATCTTTTCTCTTGTCAACATTCTCGTATCTCCTGCGGATGAGCCTCCTTTTGAGGCTGTCCTGATCTTATTTGGGAGCTTGACGCGTGCTCCAATAAAGAAGCAGTTGCATTGATAAGCGATGGTTATCGACCGATTGCTACTCCTTCAGGAGCGTGACAGCCGAGGGATCGATCCCAAGCCTTATCGGCTTGCCTGTTGCCGGCAGAAAGCCTGCTTCCGCCGATCGGACCGCGGCGCAAAGAGAAAGGCCCGAGCCGATCTGAATTGACAACTCCAGGGACGCCCCGAGATTCTGTCACGCGATCAAGTCGACCTTCCAGAACGTTAAGGTGTTCTTGGGCCACGAATGGCGTGTCCCCCAACACGAGCACATCCTCAAGGCGGATGACGCCATAGTGCGGTGTTGCATGAGAGGGCGCAACAGCCACCCTCAGTGTAATCTCGCTGCCGGTGACCGCCACCTCGCAACCTCCCGGTCGCTTCACCATCCGTTCCACACCGATGATGTTCGATCGGCCGATAAAGTCCGCCACGAAGGTTGAAACTGGATGTCGATAGAGTGCATCCGGCTTCCCCTGCTGGGCGATGACCCCGTTCGACATGACCACGATGCGGTCTGACATCGCCATCGCTTCTTCCTGATCATGGGTAACATATACAAAAGTCATGTTGAGCTCACGTTGTATGTCCTTCAGCTCGCCACGCATGGATTCCCGCAGTTTCAGGTCGAGGTTTGACAGTGGTTCGTCCAGGAGAAGAACGGATGGCCTGGGTGCCAAGGCGCGGGCGAGGGCGACACGCTGCTGTTGTCCACCGGAAAGTTCCTTCGGGTAACGATCAGCCAGTTTTTCGAGATGTACGCCCCGCAGGCTCTTTTCCACGATTGAAGCGATCTCGATCTTGGGGGTTCGCTTCATCTTGAGGCCGAATGCGACATTCTCAGCCACGGTCATATGAGGAAAGAGCGCGTAGTTCTGGAAGACAAGCCCGATATTTCGCGCCTCTGGTGGCACATTTACCTGACTTCGACCTCGTATTTTGATGTCTCCGCGGCTTGGCCGGTTGAAGCCGGCAATCATGTTGAGCGTCGTGGTCTTGCCACAACCGGACGGTCCGAGAACGCTCACGAACTCGCCTTTCGGGATCTGCAGGTCGATGTCCTTGACGACCGAAATCGCGCCAAACGCCTTGCTTACGCAAACCAGTTCGATATCAAGTTCGCTCATTTGCTACCTCCATGAAGCTGGGCGGAGAAGCCGCCAAATTTTTCGAATGCGAGGATGACGACGAGGATGAATATCATCGACGCCACATTGACCGCCGCCAGGACCGGATCGAGGCTGTATTCGAGATAATTGATCACGGTTATGGGGAGCGTCGTGTCTCCGGGACGTACGAGAAACACGGACAATGGAATGTTGTTGAAGGAAATAACGAACGCGAACGTCATGCCGGACAGAACGCCCGGCTTAATCGCCGGAAGCAGAATATGCCAGACCCGCTGCCAACGACTAGCACCTAGGACTTGACCCGCCCGATCAAGGTTGCCGTCGAAATTCGCGATCGCGGTGGCGGCCATTCTAATCACGAAAGGAAGCGCGAGCACGCAATGGGCGGCGATCAATGAGGGCGTTCCAAGCAGGGGCTGCAGGCCAAGGATAGAGAGAAACAGAACGATCGCGACCCCTTTGACAATTTGTGGAACTGAAAGCGGGGACAAAAGCGCGGCCATGACCGCGCTGCCGCCTGGGATACGTTCGAAAGCCACGATGTAAGCGGCGAGCGTACCAATGATGCCGCTTATCAGCGACACCGCTATCGCGATTTTCACGCTGAGCGCGAACGGCGCCAGCCATCGCTGCGAGACGAGGTCCTGATACCAGCGAAGCGTCCACGCCGATGGACTGAAGGTGACGTCGGCCGTTGGGCTTAGCGATGCGGCCACGACCACCAGCAGGGGAAGCGTGATAAATGTCAGAACGATCACGAGGGCAGACCAAAAGAGAATGGAAATCAGTCGGTTCACTTCAACCTCCGTGTCTTTCACCGCGCTTGTCGCGCAGACGTGTCTCAACGTTCAAGCCAGCGTAGGAGACAACGAGCATGAGAACGAGCAGTGCATTCGCCATGACCGCCGCGAATGACCAATCCACGTAGAAGAGCACTTGTTCGGATATCATGGTCGCGAGGACCTTGAAGCCGGCTCCTCCGAGAAGCGCGGGGGTCGCATAGGCGCTCGCCGCCATCGTGAACGACAACAGGAGCGCGCTGACAATCCCGGGCACTGACAATGGCACGAGGATCATTGTGATGACCGAGAGCCGGTTTGCGCCGAGCATCTGAGCTGCTCGTTCGAGATTTTGATCTATGCCTTGAATGCTTGTCGTGAGCGACAGAATCGCAAAAGGAAGGACCACATGCGTGAGGCCCACCACCACCGCGAAAAGGTTCTTCGATAAGCGCAACGGCTGATCGATAAGACCCCAGTGGAGAAGGATGTCATTGATGAAGCCGCGATCTTCCAGAATAATGAGCCATCCATAGGTTCGCAGCACGACCCCTGCGAGTTCCGGAGCAAGCGCGAGCGCTAGAACAACGATGCGAAATCTGCTTTTCGTACGTGCGAGATAATAGGCTAGTGGAAATGCCAGCGCGGTCGCGGCCACCGCCACGAGACATGACATTATCGCGGTTCGCCAAAAACCCTTCAGCGTCAAGCCGTCATTTAGGAACCGTTCATAAGCTTGGAGGCCCAGGGTGCCCGAGGACGGATCGTGGAAGCTTGTCCCGATCATCATCCCCATGGGCATTGCAAAGAAGAAGACGAGCATGAGGCCGGCGGGCGACAGCCCGAAAGCCGGTAAGAAACTGTGGCGTGAGCCGCGTCGCCGGTCGGGGAGATCAAGTGCGAGTATGGTCATGTTCCTTCCTCACTCCTGATGCGCGACAACGTCGCGCTCCCATTGCTCTCCCCACTCTCGCAGGCGTGCGGCAACAACGGAGAGATCCGGCAAGAGCAGACTTTCAAGGTCCGCTTCCGTCGTGATCTGTCGGGCTCTCACTTCGTCTGGAACGTTGATATCTGTCCGTGCGCTGCCAACCTTGTAAGCGCGCACCCACGCTTCCTGACTGGTCTTGTCCAGAAAGAAATCGATGAACTTCCTCGCAGATGCCTTGTGTTCCGCCGAGATCGGAATGTTGAGCGTCGCGATTAGTGGAATGGTCCCTTCAAGCGGTCGGACGTAGTCGACCGGGAAGCCACTCTCCACCAACAGTTGGGCGCGACCGTTCCAGAACGGCATGGCCCAGACCGTTCCGTCCTTGATATAGCTTTCCAAGATTGCCGAGCTCTGCTCAAATCCGATAGACTGCCTTGCAACGTCAGACATCGCCTTGAAGCCTGGGTTAAGATTCCCCGTCAAATCGCCGCCGTTCATGGTCGCGAAAATCTCGACCAGATACAGCGCCATGATATTCTGGAATGTCGGCAGCACGATCCTGCCTTTTAGTTCTGGCGATGCAAGCGCGGACCACGACCTGGGCGGTGACGCCATCTTATCGGTCCGGTACAGGAGCGACATGTACTGAAGCTCGTGGACAGCGCCGCAAGGGCCCGCCGAGCCGGCAAGTTTGGGTGCCACGTGGCGAAGGTTAGGGATGGCTACAGGATCAAGTCGTTCCAGCACGCCATCGTGACAGCCTTGCAACGATTGAGAGGCGGTCATCACAACGACATCAAAACCCGGGCGGCCCCTGGTTGCCTTGATCTTGGCATAGTCCTGCGACGCCGCGCCGACAGCGTCGTAGACGACATCTATGCCCGTTTGCCGCTCGAATGGTTCAATTATCTCGCGCCGGATGATGTCTTCGTATGGGCCCCCATAGCTGTTGACGACAAGGGTCTCGGCGCGAAGTGCCGGAGCCAGGCAGAGGCTCGATACCGCGACCAACATGGCGGCATGAATCTTTCTCATGGTTGTTCTCGCTATTGACGTTGTTCCCGGAGGAAAGGTCGTCATCTGCGTGGCGCCGGTCCAATAGCGTATTACGACGATTCATTCGCTGGCCCTATAAGTGCAGGCCAAGTCAACGAGCGCCGCCTTTAGTGGAGGCGGATCTTCGCGGACACGGCAAGGGGCAATCATGTTGTTACTTGTCTTGAGGGCGTCCGCGAATAGTAGCGCGGCGCGCCGCTGCTCGTGACGCCAAGAACATGTTTCGCCAAACGTGTTTAGGCTGGGCGCGCACCTGATCCGCGCCGAGCCAATGTCACCAGCGCGCATCATGCTTCACGCTTCTCCCCTACTCGCAGATCTGCGACTTGCCGCGCCGTACTCCCTTGCGCCTTATATCGGCGGGCTAGTTTCTGATGGCCCTTTTCAACAGCTGCCGGCGCGAAGTCCGGAGCACCAAGAATTGAAAGGAACGAAGAATGGCAACGATTGGGACTTTTGCCGCTACCGAGAGCGGCTACACCGGCTCTATTCGTACGCTGGCAATGAACATCAAGGCACGCATTGACCGAGTTGAAAGCCCCTCCGAGAAAGGACCTCAGTACAGGATTTACTCAGGCGCCGTTGAGTTTGGAGCCGCATGGAAAAAGACCTCCGACCAAGGCCGTGACTACCTGTCGATCAAGCTCGACGATCCTAGTTTCGCCGCTCCAATCTACGCAACGCTCGCCGACGTAGAGGGAGAGGACGATCTCAAGCTTATCTGGTCCCGTCCGAACCGAGATTGAGATAGCATAACGGCCAGCTTCCCCGGGGCGTTGCGATCCGCGCTTCGGGGTCGACGTATTTCAAGGAGACGCCGTGTGGGAGACATCGGAAGGAGCCAATGTGCGATACCCGCGAAGATGCTTGTGTCTGAGCAGATCGAGAGAAAGCCGCACGGCATCCGTGTTCAAACTGATGGTTCATGGCCTGTCCTCCACGCAGCTAACTTGACGGGGCAATTGAAACGTTCTCGATTTGATGGATTTTCCCGCCCACCTTCGTGCTCTTCGTTCGCCAAGACCTTCGCGGGGCGGACGACAATGTTGACACTCTGCTTTGTACGGTACAAACAAGGCTGTTAATTATCTAGGAGACGTTCATGGCCGACGAAATTTCCGAAAATCCGACAAGCGCAGAGCCGGCGGTGTCGCAGGAACAACCTAAGAAAACGCGTGCGCGCCGTCGAAGCAAGGAAGAGATGGCCGCCGCACTCGCCGAGAAGAATTCCAAACGTGCATCGAAAACCAAGTCGGTGTCCCTGGGGTCCTCCGTGAGCGTCGTGGCGAAACCGACACAAAAGGGTGCAACCAAGGCAGCTTCGCTCAAGGTCACGAAAGGCGAGAAAAACCTCGAACCTTCCACTCCTGTCGGAGCCGCCGGTCTCGCTGATCTGATTGCGCTCGAATCTGAAAATCAGAGGCTTCGCAAGTCGTTGGCGGAGAAGCTCCGTGCCGAAAACGCAGACCTTCGTAAGAAGCTCGGCCTGGATTAGAACTAGGCTTCCTTTACTGGGCGGCTCGGTCCTTGATCCGGCGCCGACTGTTGAACGTGACCGGGCCAGCGTCATCCGCTTGCGACGAAAGCTCCATACCGGCCAATCATTGAGCCGACCGAAGCGTTCTAACTGGAGATAGCCAAGCGCCACTTATCGGGAGGCGGTTGGCCATGCCTTCACCGAGGTTTGTTCCGAGGATTAGCTTGTTATCGAATGGGTGTAGTCACGCGCGATATCGACCTTGCAAGCCGTCGGTCGCGCAACGTCCGGGCGGCACTGCTCCTTGCACTCTCGCGACGGGCTCCCGTGCCAATGGCGATTGGCGTGCGAGTAGACGGCACACGTGAATCAGCTTAGGTCTTGGGGGTGATTGGGACGTTCGCTTCTAGGGGAATTCGGGAGGTGACATGTTTGGTTTCTTTAAGCGGAAGAAGCACGCTTCGTTTTCACCTGAGGTTCAACTTCTTTGGGCCGAAATCGAGAAATTTCGCGTCCGGTATCGAGGAAATGGGAGGCCCAATGAGAGGGCTTTCGATGACGCCGCCGAGGAAATTTTTGCAACCCTGATTGCTCAAGACAGTCTTGCAGCGGTTTTAGTCATCAAGCGGGGATGGTCCGTGGCGGATGCCGCGCATATGATGATCGCAGAACATGTGTCTGCCGAGATCCTGTCTGGGAAACTGCACAATTCCCGAGGCATACTTGGCGAGAAAGGCAACGCATATCTGAAGCTCTTCAAAGTATGTACGGAAAGAATGATCGGCACGGGTCGTATACCCGCCCAGGAAGGCTATGCCGGGATGCGCGAGTTCGAGCAGGAGATTGCGACCATCGGCTAGTTTCTCTCGGCCGTCGATACTATTCGACATTTCCAAAGAAATCGCGTTGCACTTCAAATGGCTTAATCTGACAAGCGAGCAGATGAGCGGACTCTTACGCGTGGCGGGTGACAGTCTCGCGTTGCAAAGAAGCTTGAAAGTGCTTCCCACGTTAAAATCAAGAATATGCGTGCTATCTTGGGAGCGCCATGATCCGCCATCAAACCTCGCAAAGCAGAACGAGTAGCAAGCCACCGGTCAAACTTAAGATCGGCTTTTTGCTGGCTAGAAACTTTACGTTGAATGCCTTTTCCCTTTTCGTTGACACTTTACGTCTCGGAAGTGACCAAGGAGACAATTCCGGGCGGATTGCATGTGATTGGTCCGTGATGAGTTCGACGAGCCATTTCATTGCCTCAAGCTCTGGCGTTCAGGTCGTTCCAACGTCGCTTTTGAAGCCAGCTAATGATTTCACCTATCTGGTGGTCGTGGGAGGCCGTCTCAACGAAGAAGAGGTGTTGGATCCTGAAACCCTTCGATATCTAAAAAAGGCATCCGAAGACAACGTGCCTATTATTGGCCTGTGCACCGGCAGCTTTGTTCTGGCTTCGGCGGGTTTGTTGAAGGGCAAGCGGGCATGTGTCAGCTGGCTGCATCACAAGGAATTTCGCGACAGGTTCCCTGAAATCTCGGTCTCATCACACGAACTGTTCGTGGAGGACGGAGACATAATTACCTGCGCGGGGGAAGCAGCGCGGCGGATCTCGCCGCGTTCCTGTTGAACAGGCATATTGGTGAATATGCGGAAAGAAATGCATTGGAGATACTTCAGATCAGCAGACGTCGAGATGCCAGGGAGATGCAAACTCGCAACCCGCTTGGACAGGCCGCCGATGACAAGCGGGTCGAATTGGCGCTCTTGATCATGGAGCAGCATGTGGAGGATCTGCTTGAGATCGAGGACATTGCCACGCATGTCGGTTTGTCCCGACGGCAGCTTGAACGCACATTCAGAGCAAGATTGGGAGTTTCTCCCTCCGCGGCTTATCTAACGATGCGCCTCGATAGTGCCAATCGGCTCGTTCGTACCACCGCCGTGAGCTTAGCGGAAATTGCCCTGATGACAGGTTTCGAGAATTCCTCGCACTTCATCCGCAGATTTCGAGAACGTTTCGGCGATCCTCCAGCGACGGTCAGAAAGATGCTCAAACTCGAAGTTCAAGCTATCCAGCAGCCGCTGACCACGTTGGCCAATTTGGAAGGTGATAATTCATAGCCATACCGCGATCGCATCTAGCGAGTCAGCCCGATCGGCATCATATCGGGTGGCCGATAGGTCAAGGTAAGTGCGCGCCTGCTTTCGAAATGCCGAAGCCCATCTGCAACACGGCACTATCGGGATGGCCGTTGCGTTCCGCGACGGATACTACGTCGTCGGCAATGTCTAAGACAAATCACATCAATCCACGTCTGATGGCCAAAGCCACCAGCTGCGTGTTATTGCAAAGGTCGTATCGGGCTCTCAACGCCTCCAATGTCTTTCGGACGGTGTTGTATTTTAGGTTTTCGACGTCGGCTACGTCTTGCACTGTTTTGCCGAGTTCAAGCCAACGTGCGAAGATCACCTCCTTCGGAGTGAGATGAAAGGGCTCCTCGACCGATGGTGTCACTTGCAGCGCCTGAATGCGAGCATGGACCTGCGCGACAGTGGAAGCCGCCATCACTGCATCGATCTCTCCATCGATGGCCGGCCGCGGCTTACTAGAAGCCAAGGTCAGCATGGCTGTCCCGCGGTTTGGCAGAGCAACTGGAACGGTAATTCCCGATCGGATGTTAAAGTCCGCGGCATTGGCGAAGAACTCCTTCTGCCGCTTGGACATCGATGCCGTATCTGTTTCTGCTGACCATGAGAAAACGCGTCGAAGCTTCTTTGCCCGCTGAATAACGGGGTCAAGTAGCTTAAAATTGTTATGGAAATAGTGGTGTTGCCAATCGGGATGGTAATTGGATATCGCGAGGGTATGACCGAAACGAAGATCGATATAGGCATATCCGGAGAATTGAAAGCGTTCTGCTAGATCGGAAAGCGCGGATTTTAGCGTGTTCTGATCGCGCGCTATGGCGGTAATATCGAGTAAGGTGTCAAGCCAATGAGCCAAGGTAATATCCCCGTGTTGACCGCCTGCATCGCGCGAGAATAAATTGAAACATATATCCACATTTCTAGCAAGGCGAGCATTTCTGCGAGGAGGTCGAGCACCGAATTTCGGCGTCATCACTGCATGCCTTGCGAACCGAAGCCTCCCGCTTCATCAAAGTCTCGCCGAAATGAACGTTTGCAGCGACTTAGCGTTAGGAACCTTAATACGGCGCAGCGCCTGGTTGGCGTTTGCGCTTTCGCCGGAGTCCCTGCATTAAAGTTTAGGAAACTAGCTCAGGAGGGCCTTAACGATGACAGACATCCAGCTGGAGGCGCTCATAGCGCTCATGGAAAAGCGGGCGGAAGACGCCGCCAAGTCTCCAGATGACGCGCGCCGTCATCTGATGGACGCCGGCATTGTGTCTGCCGATGGCAAGCTCGCTCCGGAGTACGCGCGCGACGACGACGCTGAGGAAGCGGCCGCCGCTTGAGTTTCAATTATCCAGCATACGCTGGGCTACCACGGCTGCGACAAGGCTGTCGGTATGGCTGCGCTAACTGGCGCATCACCCGTTCTCCCGAGTGAAAAGGCTTATGACTGGCTCGGATCCGGCATCTATTTTTGGGAAAACGATCCTGAGCGGGCGCTTGAATGGGCGACGCAAAAAGCTGAATCTGGCGCCTACGAAGAGCCTTTCGTGATCGGGGCAATTATCGATCTTGGCAATTGCCTCGACCTCATTACTCGCAAGTACGTCCCTGTCATCCAGACCAGCTATCGTATGCTGAGGAGCCAGATCGAGGCGACTGGCGGAAAAATGCCTGTGAATCCCGATGCCAGAGGCGACAGGAATTCCGACAAACTGGTGCGGAAGCTGGATTGCGCCGTTATCAACTATGTCCACGAGATCGCCAAGGAAGCCACCCTTCCGGCATTTGACACGGTTCGAGGGCTATTCCCCGAAAGGTAATGAAATCTACTATGGCGCTCGCTTTCATGAGCGTACCCATACGCAGATCGCTGTTCGCAATGATGCCTGCATCAAGAGGTTCTTCCTTCCGCCGGGAGAAGCGTCAGCACTGACTTTCCCGGCGTCGCCCTAACGCTCATTCATTGGAAACGCTCGCTATCTCTGACCGCCAATCCTCGACAGATCGATCCTGATACTTGCCCCATCGATATCGCTTGTGTTTGGCGGTTCGGACTCACTTACTGCCGGCGCGGGCTCGGCAGGCTCTTCCTCCACGCCCTTCGCCTTGCTGTCCACCTCGGGAACTGCGCCCCCCGGATCCTCGCCTTGAAACACGCCTTGGCCCTCGAACTGACCTGTGTTCCAGGCGTAGACCGCATCGTCGAAAATTTGCGGAAAGACCTCTGCGCTCGTGGGGTTGCCATACCATTTTCTTACGATCCGAAGGATCTTGGCGAACATCGCAGATCCCTTTCGGAGATTCTCACAAGGCTCGACCAGATCGGACGCGATCTCGGAGCTATCTTTCACGCCCACACCGGCCGGAAGCTGCGTCACGCCGACACGGACCACCGCCTGGCCGACATACTGCCGGACTATACCCATCGCCTCGTCGGGGGTTTTGGGCTTGGGAATGAGGATGAGGCGGCCACCCGATTTGACGGTGACGGCGAGTGGGTCGCCGGAGCCGACCGCAGACACGAACTGCTCAACGATAGCTGGCTTGAGCGTCGGATCGGCGCACTCCTTGATAAAGGCCGGGTCCATGATTTGGGCTCCAGGATCAGATGTTGAAGGACATGACGAGAGGTTTATCGAACAGCCGTGCCCAGGCTTCTGTGCTGGCGCGCTGAATGGCAGTGATGGAGGTTCCTTTGGTCCACCAGTCGTTTCCAAAGGCTATGACGAGATCCGGGTCATGAAGCATGGACTGTAAGACGGGCCAAATAATCAACTGCTCATAGCAGATGAGCGGAGCGACGCGCTTGCCGCTGACGGACACGACGGGATTTGCAAAAAAGTGTGCCCTTGCTCCGCCGGGTCTTCCGATCACTGGCAACCAAGGTTGCCACATCGAGCCCGGCACGGGCATGCGTTCCCGATAAAGGATCTCGCTTTCGGTGGCCGACACGCGAACAAGCACGTTGTCATATCCTTCAGCATCGACGACGGCCGCGCCGGCGATAAGGTTCAGATCTGTGCCGGTAAGCTGCTGCTGCCAAAGGTTTTCGACCGACGGCGTCCAGAACCCGAGAGCGCTTTCAGGCAAGAGCATGGTGGCGACGTCCGGCCGACGCATTAAGCGCAACGTTGCAACCAGGTCACTATGCCGAGCAAGACTGGTATCGCGACCGAGACTATTTCCGAGCTGCAGGTCGACGCCTTGCCAGCTCCACCGTATGTCGGGAGCGGTCCAAGATGCGGCGGACCAGAACCAGAAACCTACGAGGGTCACGGCTGCAGCCGGTCTATATCGCGTCGTCATGAACGCAAGACCGGCTGTGACTGCCGCAAGCCCCGCCCAACCCCATCCTGGAAAAAGAATGCCTGCCGAGGTGATCGGTTGAGCCCATCCGACAATCCCGAAGGGCGGTATGGCCATGAGCACCATCGCGATCGCATATCGCAAGGCTCTTTTGCAGCCGGATTGGCGTAACCACAGCGCCGCGTGCACGAAGACGAAGCCGATCGATGCGACAAGCCACAAGATCAACCCCGGCCAGATATCCGATTGATAGAAGGCAGCCACACCTTGCGGCAAGCCGCGCGAGGCTGCCAGAAAATAGGCTGCCGATAGGACGCCTGCAGCGCAGCGACTGCGTGCCATCGACCACAACGCCGGAAATGCTACAGCTGCGGGAAGCGCCAACACATGTCCGCTCCAAGCTATACAACCGATCGCGGCAGACGCCAGAACGAGGGCAAGTGGTTGGAGCCAATCAGGGCGCATAGGTAAGCACCTCCTTTGCGAGCCCGAGGACACCGGAGGCTGGAACCGGGCCGAAATACCGCGAATCCCAGGACCCTGGGAATGGCGAATGCAGAAAGACGAAACCGGACGGAACCGTCCCGCCTTCATATGGATGCAACGGTCGCCCTGGGCCGTCACGAGACACAAGGTTCGAGTTGGCAATCGGCCGTCCATCGATCGTGATGGCGCCCGCGATCTCGATGCGCTGCCCGCCTAGTGCAGTCACCGTTTTGATCAAAGGGCCAAAGCCGCCCGGGCACAGGCCCGAGCGAAGGTAGCCTCGCTCGAATCCTTCCAAGATGGTGTCGGTCTCTGGGGGGCAGACGAATACCATGTCGCCGACCTGAACCGGGCGATCGAGGGGTGCGACACGCCAAAGGCCGAGCGGCTCGCTGGGCGTGGTATTGATCCGAAGGCCACCAATGACGCCGCCGATAGTTACTGCGAGCGTAAGGCTGCATGAAACCGCGAGGAGAGCGATGGCCGGGCGCCTTTGGCGTCCGGCTGCCGAGGCAGGGGTCGGGTGAGACATCATTTCAGCGACAACCCTTTCGTCTGGGTTTGGCGCATGATTTCCGCCTGCTTGAGCGCCACCGCTGTGCGTTCATGCGCGGCCAGTTGCTGGACGGTACGGATCGTGTCCCAGGCGGAACGTAGTTCATTCTTCTGGGCCGGCTGCATTCCCGCCGACGCCGCCTCGAACGCCTTCCCGTCCGCCGTCGTTGCCGCGAGTGGCAGGAAGGTTCGTTCTCCGAAGCGCTCCGACACCGACTGGGCAAACCCCTCGAGTTCGGCCTTCACTTGTCTGTCCGCCAGGGCAAATTCAAGACCGGCGGGTATATCGTTTCGATCGATGGCGTCGCGCACGCGCTCGAGCACTTGCCTTGCGGACGCGGAGAGGGCAGGGATATCGAGCGAGAGCTTGGTGCGCACCGCGCGCTCCTCCTCCTCATAGCGGCTGGCAACGTCTGCCCGTTGCGCGATGAAGCCCCGCAGATCGCGGGCAAGGGCTGGCGCGTTGACGAGTGCTGTATCGCGCGCCTGCTTCTCGGTGCTGCCGGCAAACAGGCCGGTCTTGCCCTTCAGCACGCCAAAGCTTTCCGGCCGTTCGGCAATCCGCATAAGCGTCGTTGCCGCCAATGTCCCGTTCGTCAGCATGGCATCGACATTGACCGCCTTGAAAGCGGCCCGAGGATCCGCAAAGACGTAATGGAAGCGAGCAGATACCGCCGACCAGCTGTCCTTCAGGACGGGGTGGGCCGAGAGCCTGTCTTCGACCGCCTGAGCGATCGATCTGGGGAAGGTCGTCGTACCTGAGACCATGGGTTCTACCTCCTTGATTGCGGACGACGTCGATGCTCTCGACTTGGCTCCGCCAAGGCCAAGCTCCACTGCCGCGGCGGCAAGGCGTGCGCCAAGCTCGGCGAGCCTCGACGATTGACGGACGGTCCATTGCAGCCGGTCGTGCGCGATCGTGCGGGCGACATTCATGAGATGGAGGCCACGTGCCTCGGCAAATCGCAGTGCCGCGCGATAGTGCGAACCGTCCTGATAATCGAGCGTCGTTTCCTTCGATCCGGCCCGCGAGAGCCGTTCATGGAGTCGTGCCATCGCCAGCTCCTCGATCGGCACGACCTTCCAGGAATTCCGGTCGACCTCCTTGCCATTTGGAAGCGTGACGCGCTGCGATCCGACGTGCTTGAGGCCGATGCGATCACCGATCTCGGCTTTCGCTTCATTCATCGCCCGCGCGAGATCGACACCCCAGATGGTGCGCTCCTGGTCATCGGCATGGCCGAGCGTCACATAGTAGCTGTCCCGGTTGCCCGGCTTGTGTTCGTAGGGCGCCATGCCATGACCGATCAGCACGCCGCCGCGCCGTTGCGCGAAGTCTTCCAGGCCGACATAGAGTTCGGCCGTCTCGCGGTGGCGGGTCATGGCGACATAGGAGAGATGTCGGTCCAGCGTGCTCGACGCCAGCACCTTGACGCGATCGACGGTGGCGCCCTGGCTCTTGTGGACCGTGGTGGCGTAACCATGATCGACATTGGTGTAGAAACGCTGCTCGACCACGACCTGGCGCCGGTCTCCGCCAATGCCGACCTCAGCGACAATACGCCCTGGCTGGGCCTCGACCACACGCGCCAACATGCCGTTCTTGACGCCCAGCGATCCTTCATTCTTCAGGAAGACAATCTGATCGCCGGCCGCGAAGTGCCTCGTGCCGTCTTGCGTCCTGAACGCATCACCGGCCTCGATCACGCCTCGCTCGACCAGCTTGCCGCGAGCCATCTCGTTCAACAGCCGCACATCGACGCGGCGATGGGCGAGGATCAGGGTCGCCTTGGCCGGATCGTGTTCGCGGTCCCAGTCAGCGATCAGGGAAGCGATAGCCTCGCCCCTGGTCCAGGCGGTCCGAACCATATCGCGATCCGCATAAGCGTCGAGCGCGGCCGAGACGTTTCCGCGCGCCAGATCGAGCGAGGCATCGCGCATCCATTGTTCGCGCTGACGGTAGATTGTCTCGAGTTCCGCATAGCCGATCCGCTCGGCAATGGCGCGGAAGGCGGCCCCGGCCTCGATCGGCTGAAGCTGCTCGGGATCGCCGACCAGGACGAGCTTCGCACCTGATGTCGTCACCGCTTCGACGAAGCGCGCCATCTGTCGGGAGGAGACCATGCCGGCCTCGTCGAGGACGAAGATGGTCTTGTCATCAAGCCGGTCTCGCTGCTGATCCCATCGCAGCTCCCAAGCCGAAAGCGTGCGCGAGACCATCCCCGCTTCTTTCTCCAAACCTTCGGCCGCCTTACCCGCAAGCGCCCCGCCGACCACCCGATATCCGGCAGCCTCCCAGGCTTCGCGCGCCGCCTTCATCATCGTCGTCTTGCCGGCGCCGGCGCGGCCGATCACGGCGGCGATCCGCTCGGGACCAGTGACATGTTCGATTGCCGTCTTCTGCTCATCCGATAGGCGGTCATGCCGGGAAAAGACACCGTTAAGGACCGCTGGCTTGACGGCGTGAGAGGATCGCCGCGACAGCCAGATCGACTGATTGACCATCTGGGATTCAACGCGGATCAGCTCCCGTGTCGTGTACTTCGCCGCTGCCCTGACACCGGTGACAAGATCCATATGCTCACGTTCGAGCCGGAGCGTCCGTGGGCTCTGGAGGGTCCGCGCCATCAGGTTCTGGAAGAGGGCAGCATCGTCGATATAGCGATAGAGGATCTTCGCGACATCGCGTTCCTCGAAGACACTCTTCTCGCGGGTGATGAGGTCGAGCACGATCTCCGGATCGCGCTGGATCCGCCGGGCGTTCTCCTTTCGGCGTTCTTCCTGCAGTTCCAGCCGCTCGAGCGCGACCTTCTCCTCGGCTCCCTCAGCTTTCCTCTCGATCGCCTTGGTCCCGACGCCGAGATGGATGGTCGGTGTCAGCTCGATCCCTTGCCTTTCGAAGGAGCGCCCATCGATGCGGATATCGAGACCGGCGAGCGCCAAATGCTGGTTCTGGAGCGCGAACCATCCGTCGCGAAAGGCGTTGAAGTCGTCGGCGCCACCGGCCCAAAGCTCATAGACGATCTTGCCGGCATCGTTGCGAACAGGATTGCCCTCAGCTCCCAAGACCGCGACCTTCTTGGCGCCGAACCCGTCCTCGGTCAGCGGCCGCAAAGTGGTCATGAGATGGATGTGCGGATTGCCGGGAGCATCGTGAAACACCCAGTCGGCGACCATGCCCCTGGCGGTAATATGCCGTTCGACGAAGTCGCGGACCAGCGCGATGTTCTGATTGGCGTTGAGTTCCATCGGCAGGGCGATGGTCACATCCTTGGCAAGCTGCGCATCGCCGCGCTTCTCGAAGGCCTCGACCTTGTTCCAGAAGGTCTCCGAGGCACCTGAGACCGAACGATCGGCGATCATCTCCCGCAGCCATTGCGGCGCGTCCTCGGGAACGACGAACTCCTCATGCAGCAGCCCTTGCTTGCGGGAATAGTCGATCGTCCTGGCTTCCCGGTCGAATTCCATCTTGGCGCAATGTCGGTAGGCCGCCGACAGCACGGCGCTGCGGCCGGAGCCGCGGGCAACGATGCTGACTGAGAAATGCGGGACCGCCACGACGAGAACGAGCTCCTAGGTCGAACGAAATCAAACCGTTCGTCGGGAGCGGAGGGCCCGCCAAGGCCCAAAAGCAAGGCGTCGCGTCAGCGACGTATAATTGCGCCCTTGGATCCGCTCCTTCGGAACGGCGGGATCATTCGCCGAAAGCTGGCGCTTTGGCGAGGTGCAACATTGCACCTTTCCAGCGAGGGAAAATTCGGGGCAAGCTTCAGTTTCATCGGACTGAAAGCCACGAGGAACCGGCGCCCATGAAGAAGCCAACCGCCAAAATCCGGGAAGAGATTGCTCGCCTACAGGAGCAACTCAAGCAGGCCGAAACACGCGACGCCGAGCGCGTCGGTCGGATCGCGCTACGTGCGGGGATCGGAGAGATCGAGGTAGAAGAGGCTGATCTTCTGTCGGCTTTTGAAGAGGTCGCCGGCCGGTTTCGCGGAGAGACGAAACTCGCCCAGGGAGGCAAGCCTGCGACCACGCCGCCGAACGGCGTTGGCGAGGTTTCGGGCCAATCTGCGGAGACTTGAACGGATGCAAAAGATGACAGCGAGCGAAGCCCGCAAGAAGGACGCGCGGGAGAAGATCGAGCTTGGGGGCCTAATCGTCAAGGCGGGCTTGCGGTACGAGAAACGGGCGCTGCTGCTCGGGCTTCTGATCGATGCAGGCGCGCGGATCAAAACGGACGAGGCGGAACGAACCCGCCTGAGTGAACTCGGCGCGAAGGCATTTGCCGATGACGCCTAGGCGGATCCTCGTCGCCGCCATTCCAGCCGTGGCAATGCTGGCAATTGTGCTGTTCCTTCTCGGCATCGAACGCTGGCTCGCCGCGTTCGGAACAACGGACCAGGCAAAGCTAATGCTCGGGCGGATCGGACTGGCATTGCCCTATGCGCTCGCTGGCGCCTGCGGCCTCCTGTTCCTCTTCGGAACCAGGGGATCGATCAACGTCAAGACGGCCGGTTGGAGTGTCGCCGTGGGCGGCCTTGGCGTGATGGTCGTCGCGGCGATCAGGGAGGGATTGCGCCTGCTGGCATTCGCCGGCCAGGTGCCCGCGGGAAAGACGCTTCTGTCCTATGTCGATCCTTCGACCATCACAGGAGCGGGCGCGGCACTGCTTATCACGTTCTTCGCCCTGCGCGTCGCTAGGATGGGCAATGCGGCCTTTTCGCGAAGTGAGCCGCGCCGCATTCGGGGCAAGCGCGCCCTGCACGGCGAGGCGGACTGGATGACGATGCAGGAGGCGGAGAAGCTTTTCGCGGAAGCGGGGGGCATCGTCATCGGCGAGCGTTATCGTGTCGACCGAGACGATCCAGCGGCGACATCGTTTCGAGCTAGCGAACCGACGACCTGGGGCAAGGGTGGCTCCGCGCCGCTCTTGTGTTTTGACGGCTCGTTCGGCTCATCGCATGGGATCGTCTTCGCCGGTTCGGGAGGTTTCAAGACGACGTCTGTCACAGTGCCAACGGCGCTCAAATGGGGCGGCTCGCTTGTCGTGCTCGACCCATCCAGCGAGGTGGCGCCGATGGTCATGGAGCACCGGCGCAAGGCGGGCCGGCGCGTCATCGTACTCGACCCGAAGAACGCTGGTTCTGGCTTCAACGCGCTCGATTGGATCGGTCGGCACGGCAGCACCAAGGAAGAGGATATCGCGGCCGTCGCATCGTGGATCATGAGCGACAGCGGTCGCGCGACTGGCGTCCGCGACGACTTCTTCCGCTCATCCGGACTACAGCTACTGACCGCGATGATATCAGACGTTTGTCTATCCGGCCATACAGACGCGAAGCACCAAACTTTGCGGCAGGTTCGTACCAATCTGTCGGAGCCAGAGCCAAAGCTTCGCGCACGCCTGCAGGAGATCTACGACAATTCAGCGTCGGCTTTCGTCAAGGAGAATGTCGCCGCATTCGTCAACATGACGCCGGAGACATTCTCCGGCGTTTACGCCAATGCGATCAAGGAGACGCATTGGCTGAGCTATGCGAACTACGGCGCGCTGGTGTCGGGCTCGAGCTTCTACACCGAGGCGCTGGCCGATGGCGAGACCGACGTCTTCATCAATATCGACCTCAAGACGTTGGAAACGCATTCCGGCCTCGCGCGCGTCATCATCGGCTCCTTCCTCAACGCGATCTACAATCGGGATGGAGCGATCAAAGGCCGTGCATTGTTTCTGCTCGATGAGGTCGCGAGGCTTGGTTATATGCGCGTGCTGGAGACGGCACGCGATGCAGGTCGGAAGTACGGGATCACGCTGACGATGATCTATCAGTCGATCGGCCAGCTGCGGGAGACCTATGGCGGTCGGGATGCATCCAGCAAGTGGTTCGAGAGCGCCAGCTGGATCTCCTTCGCCGCGATCAACGATCCGGAGACCGCGGAATACATATCGCGCAGGTGTGGTACGACCACGGTCGAAATTGACCAGGTCAGTCGCAGTTTCCAATCGCGCGGGTCGTCACGAACACGCTCGAAACAGCTCGCCTCCAGGCAGTTGATCCAGCCGCACGAAGTCCTGCGGATGCGCGCGGACGAGCAGATTGTGTTCACAGCCGGCAAAGCACCATTACGATGCGGTCGCGCGATCTGGTTTCGTCGTCCGGACATGAAGTCGTGCGTTGGGGAGGAAAGGTTTCAGCAGCGAGAGGCGAGCGCCGATGATCCGGTTTCGCCTGAACCCATCTGACCACGGGAGGATCAGGTAATGCGATATTGGGAAGCTTGCGAGGCGCAAGTTACGGCTGAAGATGCGATCAAGGAATGCCGCATCCACAAAGTGGCGGCCGCGGTCCGGGAAGATGACAACGCGTTGCGATGATAGGTCCTGAGATGATCGCTAAGAGTATCTTGAGCGGACCGCTACCTCTCACTTCAGGTCGGTCGTCATACGGTGCATCGACAACATGATCGTCGAATGAAGAAATACACAGATCGCCAGGCCGGATCCCCTGGTCCTCCACCTATTCAGACTGATGAAAGCCGGTAACTAGCTGAAGTTCAATCAGCACTCGGTTGGGCGAGCCCTGAGCTTTGCAAGACAAATTCATACCGAGATGGTTTTCGCAGGCCCCATCCCCGTCGATGCTTTATCATTGACGCACTTCGGGAATTCCGAGGCAACAGGATTGTATTGCGGACATTGAACTTTTGGGGCCGCTAGCGTGCCAACTCGACCAGCAGGGATCGAAACATTGCGATATTTCCAGTTTCTATCCACGGCCGGCGCAATGGCAGTCGAGAGCCCGACATGTCACCGTGGCTCCTTTGCTCTGGGAACCAAGCGAAGCGGTAGACGTTCACACCTTGCAATCATATCAAGGAGAAGCAGCATGATCTCTGCAGAACAAGTTCGCGAGCATATGGAAGTCATAGGCGCGGATGGTGCTCATGTCGGTACGGTAGACCATATGGATGGCACGTCGCGCATCAAGCTAACGAAGTCCGACTCTGGTGATGGCCGCCATCACCTCATTCCCCTGGATTGGGTCGATCATGTCGACGAGCACGTCCATCTGACGAAGAACGCTGAGGATGTCCGCAGTCAGTGGTCTTCAGCCAACTAATTGTTTCAGGAGCCGTTTTCGAGCGGCTCCTTGATTGACTTCTCCGGCCCCCTTCATTCGAGACCGTCCACCCACATGCCAAGAGTTGCCATCATCGGGTCTGGACCCACCGGGATCTACACGCTCGCTGGGTTGATCACCAGCGCCACGCCTTTGTCGATCACGATTTTTGAGGAAACACCCGATCCGGGTAAAGGCACGCCGTATCATCCGGCGGTCAACGACCGCGCGATGCTGGCAAATATCGCCAGCATTGAGATTCCTCGCATTGAGCAGACCCTCGTTGAGTGGCTGTCGTCGCGCGGTGATCCCGAGCTTCAAGAGCTCGGCATCGAGAGGTCGGGGATCGGCGAACGCGAGTTTTACCCTCGGATCGTTCTCGGCGAGTTCCTGGCCGCGCAGTTTTGGGCACTGGTGAACCGGGGGCTCTCGCGTGGCCACTCCATCGATGTGAAAGCCAGCCACCGTATTCTCGATATCAAACTCGGCACGAATGACATATCGCTCGTATTCAAAAGACACGGCGGGCAGGATGCAACGATGTCTTTCGACCACGTCGTCATGGCCACAGGTCACGATTGGCCCGAGAACACGGAAACGTCGCCTGGGTATTTTGTGTCGCCATGGCCCGCTGCCGCGATCAAGAGGATTGGTGCTGTAAAGGTCGGTGTATTGGGTACGTCGCTTAGCGGTATAGACGCCGTGGTCTCCGTCGCCACCGCCCATGGCATATTCCTTCGGGACGACTCCGGAACCTTGCGATACGAACCAGATCCCATGAGCACAGGGTTCCATATCACCATGATGTCTCGCAAGGGTTTGTTGCCAGAGGCGGACTTCTATTGTCCGATCCCATACGAGCCTCTCAGGTTTTGCACTGAAATTGCCATACGACTGCTGATGGAGCAAAAGCGGGAGCGTCTCCTCGATGAGGTCTTCGAGTTGTTTCGGCGAGAGCTTGCAGCGGCCGATCCCAACTACGCTGCCAGTATTGGATTGGCCTTGGCCTCCGTGGAAGATATTGCCGACCGCTATTTTCGACCGCGACAGGCTGCGGACCCTTTCGTCTGGGCAGCGCAGAATCTGTCTGAAGCGAAGAAAAACAAAGAGGAGCGGAAGACCGTTCAGTGGCGGTACGCTATCCTCAACATGCATGAGGTGATCGCGCTTGCCATCCCTCGTCTCAATGATCGAGATCTGAAGCGCTTCCACAAGCATTTCAAGACGGTGTTTGTGGATGATTACGCGACGGTTCCGCACGAATCCGTCGAACGGCTCCTTGCCCTGCATCAGGCAGGCAAGCTGTCAGTGAAGGCGTTAGGCGACGACTACGACATTCGGCAGGATCGTGAAAAACCCGGCGCTGTCGTGGTTGTTGATGGAAATGACATCAGTTACGACGCCTTCATCGATGCCACCGGACAGCACGCTCTTTCCGCTTCCGACCTCCCGTTTCCGAGCCTTCGTCAACCCGGCGCGATCAAAAAGGCAGAGACCCACACGGCCGGAGCAAGCGCGAACGACGAAACCCGTCGGACAGGTGGAATTGAGATTGACGACAGTTTCCGACCCCGCTTGGAAGCTGGGCTGTCGAACAACCTCTACTGTGTCTCGGTCCCGTTCCTGCTGCACAAAATGCCGTTCATTCAAGGTATTACCAGCGCTCACGAAATGGGGAGCAAGGTTTCAGCGACGATTATCGATGCCGTGGCAAACTCAGAACTCCTCGTCCACTCGGCCTAACGCTCATCGAAGGAAATCGTGTCTCCAACGGAAATCACGCCCTCGGAATCGATATCTGCATACACACCGAAACAACGCTGACGCCTCTGGACAATCGTTCGCAGGATTTCGGGATCCTCGCACAGGTTAGTCTGCGCGATCATTGTCATTCCACAGCGTTTGGTTTTTTCGGTGACGGTGCCACGGCAGGCGCCCATTGCGATCTGGCGGCCAACCCAGTCGTTCTCGTCCGCACGAGTGTCCACGACGATGTTCGGGCGGAACCTGCGAACGTCTACGATCGCCTCGGGCAGGAGTTCAGATAGCTCCGAAAGGGATCTCAATGACAGCAAATGAACAGGGCTTGCCAGGTAGCGAGGAGACAATTTGATTTCGCCCACGTTTGTAAGAAGGCTACTCCCAGCGCGCCGGATCGCACACCGGAAACCGAACTGATCTGCCAAAGCGCTGTCTAACTCGGCATCATCAATCGTCATGGCCCAATCTTTCGAGGAGATCAGGACTCCCCTGCTCGTCACGCGGGCATCAAGCTCCAACGCGGGACGCCAACGGGCGATTTTTTCCGGCGCGGCTATCTCTCCCGAAACGAGGTCGACGAGAAGATAATCGCGATCGCCCCGAACGCCGTCGGATGCGAGCGCCAAGGTGTCAACCCGTTCCCCCCGCAGCGAACTGACAGGGTATCGCCACAGCGCCTGGATTGTTGCCGCGAGCTCTATGGGGTGGCTCCTAAGATCCAGGCCGCGGGCGCGAAGGTGCCAGGTGGGGCGAGCGGCCGTTCGCGGACTATATCGTCAACGCCCTGGCGGACTGACTTATCTTCAGCCGTCCCAGCCGCCACGTCACCCATCGCGACTTCGGAGACCCGATGTGACATGCGAGAACCGTCTCCGCGGGCACGGCCAATAGGTCCGCGTTCCACAGCGCGACCAAAGGTTGCTGGCACGGGATCGGAAGCACGGGAGGTATCTTCGCGCCATTGTTCGAGAGCATCGCGATCGACAGGTTGCCGCCGGGACTTGTCAGAATAATACCAGCGATCGGCAAACGATTTCATTGGCCCGCCATGTTTCTCTCTGTTTGATCGGAAAACAACCAATCGCGATTTCAGTTCCTCTGAAAGGCACAGGCGGGTCGGTCGAGGCGCACGTGAATGCCTGCGCTGGCTACGCTCGCCCCGCGATCCCGTCAAATGTTTAGCCCGAACAGCGCTATCATAGAAGTGTCGAAAACTTCGGCACTTCTAGCAAATTCTAGAGCACATTTGCATGGTCTCTTTTCCCTTGGCATTGCCCTGTTCTCGAAGAGATCATCGTGGGACGTGTCGGAATGGCCCTGAAGCTCGGTGGCGTGCTCCCCGGTCTTGCGCAAGACTGGTGGAGACTTGGTGTCCCCTATTGCCTCACAGCTGGATATCGGAGGCGATGGCTTGGAATGACGGCTTCCGGCGCTTTGCCTCCATCAAAAGATCGAGCTCCACGGATGATGGTCCAAAACGTCTGAATAGGTCTTCCGCGACCTTGCGATCCAGGACGTATTTTGACCGAAACTCTTCCAGGCTATAGGGTTTTCCCCGAAGGGCACGTTCACGCTCGAATAATTCGTCTTTCATCTTCTGCCTCCCTCAGTTGGCGACGAAATGTCTTTGGAGACGATTTGTTCCAAAAGGTCGCGGATCGAGATTAACGTCACCGCGTGCAGGTCCGGAAGAGAGAGATATCGAGGTATCCGCTGATGTAGCAGCGGCGCCTCCTGGATGCCGAGATATGTCGTACTCCCATTGATCGCCAACCAAAGCAGCTGTTCCCCAAGCCATTTTGCGGCGCCGCTCAAACAAAATCTTTCTGAACCCAGACGCTGACACTACCTGCATTCGTCGGGAAAATCGCGAGACCTTGGTCGTCGGTCGTCACCTCACCCGATAGGTGACCCAAGAAATCCACGAAGACGGATTTCGATAGGTTCGGGCCTAGGTCCATGGAGATCTCCCCTGCATCGCCGTTGGACATGACAACAACGCAACCCGGCTCTGTTTCGGTTCCCCGCCGAAGAAAGCCAATCACATGTGGGCTATCGAATTTATCAATCTGCGAGCCGTTGGCGAACCGCTGACGTGCCTCTAATAGCCTGGCCAAGCAGCCAATGACGGGCATTTCCACCATCTGTTCGCGACCATCTTCGGTGACGTCACTGTATGCCGCACCATACAAATCAGGATAAAAGACACACGGCGTGCCTTGCTCGCGCAGAAGGATCAAGGCGTAGGCGAGGGGCTTGAACCAAGGCTCGACGGTTGCCTCTAGTGACTGCAGGGGCTGCGTGTCGTGATTGTCCACGAGGGTAACGGCGTGGTCGGGGATGGACGATACGAGCGACCCATCGAAGATAGTCCGCATGTCAAAGTCCGCGCCCGCCTTGGAGGCGTCATGGAAACGGTGGTGAAGCGCGACGTCAAACAGCAGCAGCTGCTTGTCGACCCGCTCCAGATAGTTGGAGAGCGTGGTTATATCGGGGTGCCAATACTCCGCAACAACGAATAGGTCGGCGCCAATAGTGTCGCGCATGTGACCGACCCAATCCTTGAAAAACCAAGCGGGAATATGTTTCGCCGCATCCAAACGGAAACCCGCGACTGGAACCTGCTCGGAAAACCACCGCCCCCAATATTTCAGCTCCTCGTAGACCGCCCTGTTACGAAACTCGACGTCGGCTCCCATCAAGTAGTCGAAGTTGCCGAGTTCATCGTCGACCTCGTCGTTCCACTGCCCCTCGCCATACTCATTCACTAGCCGAAATACGCCGGTTTCATGAGGTTTCTCAATCAAATCCACGCCGCTGAAGCACTGCTTGTCCCAGACGAACCGGGAGTATTTTCCGTCTCTGCCAGGGAAGGTAAAACGCGTGTGGGCAAGCGCGCTAATTGACTCCTCCTCGATATTCGTACGGTCGTGTGGGTCGACGCGACGAACAATAACGCTTTCCTTTTCGTCCGCCCCCATCTTATGGTTCATCACGACGTCATGGATCGGCCGGATCCCGTGCTCGAGAAGAGCCTTGCAACCTGCTTCAAGGGCGGCCCGGTCTCCGTATTTTGTTGCCCTGCTCCCTTTTTGTTCGAACTCCCCGAGATCGAACAGATCATAGGTGTCGTATCCGACAGAGTCAGGCCCAGACGCCCCCTTATACGCAGGCGGCAACCAGGCGTCGGTGATTCCAATTCCTGCGAGATAGGAGGCCTTTTCACCAAGCTCCTTCCAGAGACTACCGTCCCCGGCCGAGTACCAATGAAAAAATTGGAACAGCGTGCGTTTGCTCATTAAGGCTCTCGTCTAAATTATGCTGATGAAGATCGGCACGGACAATGGAATTGACGATACAATCCACTGCCAGCTACCATATTAACGACACTTCGCGGGGAAGTGACAGTTTGTAAGCAACTCCTGAAGCGTCGCGAATGGGCCGAACAACGATCGAAGGTCTCGTCTTTGCCGCTCGTCCAAATCGTATCGGTTGGCAAATTCTTCCACCCGCAGGACTTGCCGAACTCCGGTGGTTTCCATGCTCTTGATTTGAAAATGATTAGTCAACGTCCCCTCACAAAATTGCGCGGAAGAAATGTACATCGCGGCAATTGGTTCCATGAGCGCCAGCGAGAATTTCGGTCCAAAGCGTCCTCATCGTTTCCATGGCTTTACAAGCTGATCGGACGGTCCCAAGACGATTCGATACCGAGGTAGGCAGCCTGGGGTTATCGAGCCTCGCCGCCGGCTTCGTCATGGATTCAGTGGGGGCAGTCCCGACGATAGAGCTGGCAACCGGTACGCGGCCAGCGCGCGAACGCCGCTGTCCACGCTGTGCTTCGCTCGAAATCTTTCGAGCCAAATCGAGCTCAACCCCTCGCTTGAAACCTCGCCATCTTTCTTCATCGGGAATCTCCTCCGCTCCTGAAACGTAACGTTGGCCCTCGCGGGTTCCGGATGGATGCGACACCGCGGAGATCGCCCGCGGCAAAAAGATAACCGTCTGCAAATCGAACTAGGCCACGCGTCCAGACGGGGCGGAAACGGCCGGTGGCGTTGTCCGCGTTTTGAGCGAGTAGGATTGGTCAGAAGGGCATTCGCTCCTTCTTGAATGGAAGGATCGTCCGGCTTGACAGGAAGAACGATGTCGACATGGTGTCCAACTTCAGTCCAAGCTTGCGAGAAAGTACCAGTTGGCGTGGACATTCGGTGTCTCCATGCATCCGAACGTGATCACCGGCGGGCTGGTACCGCCGCCGGCGGAATCGAGGCCTTTTCCATGCACTTCCGCGGCGCTGAGTTCTGCGAGGTCAGGGTCAGCGCCCTGACGGGCGAAATCCGCGTATAGCGTTCTCTCGGCTCCTTCGACGCCGGCCAGATCCTCAACGCCAAGACGACCGCCAAGCAAGTGCGGCATCGTGATGGGCATTGGGCTAGCGCTCACCATAGAGACAACAAAAGGACTGGCCGGATGTTCAAAGCTTCGCTCGCCGAATGTCATGTTCCAGCAGAGCGAATGGATGTTCCGACGATCGACATCCTCCGCACTAACACGCCCGATCCGCAGGCGCCATCAGTGCTTGTTGTATTGGCGAGATAGGCATGACGGGGGTCGGGACGGCGGTCGCAAATCCCCAATACACTGCCACCTGTATTCCAGTGCGAGACCTGCCCATCATCCTAGGTAAAGTGCTCCCGGATGTGCCAGGAGTGCCTTCTGTAATGGGCCTTTGTGCGTCAAGTCCCTCTGAATGAATATCTCGTCGCTGAGGTCATGCTTCTGTCCGTGGTCAGCACGAAGGCCGCCACACTATGCCATCAGATCAACAAGCCGACAGGTCAATCTAGGAAGCGTGCTTCGCCGAAGCGATCACAGCACTACACACGACCTTGCCAAGCCTGCGTCCCAGCGACGGGACCTCATCTGATGCAAGCCTTATACTTGCCTGCATCAATCACATATCGATCGTCATGCCGCCATAGGGCTTGCGCTCCAGCGAAAGTCCGTCGCATCCACCCACATGCGGTGAAGAACGACACCGAGTTTGCGTGCAAGGGCAACCTTCGCGCGCTTCATTCCGCGACGCCTGGCCACATCGAGCGCCCAGCGCTTCAGACTGGAAAAGCGCGTGGCCCGCGTCAGCATTATGTGCGCGGACTCGAACAATGCGGTTCTCACCATCGCGTCGCCGACCTTGCTGACGCCGCCATCGCGATCAGTTTCGCCGGATTGATATTTCTTCGGCGTCAGCCCGAAGTAGGCACCCACGGTGCTGGACTTTTGGAACCGGGCAGGATCATCGACGGCAGAGCGATAGGTCAGCGCAACCAGGGCACCGACACCTGGCGCACTCATCAGCCGTTGGCAAACTTTGTCAGCGCGGGCGATCCTGAGCATCTCGCGGTGCAGCTTCGCAAATTCGCTCCACAACACTGCTCGCGCCGTCAGCATCGCGTCAATCACCGTCGACAATGTCGCATGCCCTGCAATCAGTTCGCGGATGCGCACCTCAAAACGCCCTCGGCTCACTTCGCCGACCTTTAGTCCATAGCCGCGCAGGATACCCCGTATGCTGAGCTCGACGTCGAGCAGCTTGGACTGCAGAAGCTTGCGACCCACCAACAGAGCCCGAGTGTCCTGCGCCGGCGACGATTTCGCGTGGACCGGACGATACCATCCCATGCGCAGAAGTTGCGCGATCCCCCGTGCATCCTTGCGATCTGTCTTCACCGTCATCGCCGAAAGCGCCGCCTTCACATGTCGTGTTTCCAGCAAAACCACCTCATGACCCGCAGCAGCGAGAGCCGCGTATAGCCATTGGGACAAAGGCCCCGCTTCAAGGCCAATGCGCTCTACCGGAAACTCCAGTTGAGCAAAATACCCGACCAGGCATTCTGGCTCGCTGCCCACCCTGGCCTCGCGAACCAACTTGCCCGTCGCGTCGACCACGCACACGCTGCTCTCTTTCAGCGAGACGTCAATTCCTGCATAATACTCCATGGCTGTTCCTCTCATGATGCTTGAGACCGATCGCTCGGACCTCGTTCCAAAACATCATCATTCTGAGGGACAGCCACCTAACTGGCTACTCGTGAGACGCCGGCCCATTACGGCATCTAGGAGACCCTAGCACGCGATCGGGCAACGAACAGGCAGCCCAGTTGTTCTGACTGCCTGCGCATCGCCATGAACTGGCGGCGGGGCCGCTGTTCCCTCAGCTGGTTCGCCGCTCCGTTATTTGAGTCCGGAAGATCCGAGCTTGTCGAGATTCGCCACCATCAAGGCCCAGACTGCGCGGGAAACTCAAGCTTTCTGACATCATAGCCGAGTTGGCTCGCCTTGCGGATCATCACCTTCAGTTTTCCTTTCGATGGCACGGCGCGCGCGTAGATCCAGAGGTTTTGCATCTTTGGATCGGCACTGATGAACCACGCCTTGTCGGGGGATTTGTAAAGGACCCAATAGTTGAATGTAATGAAGAAGGGGTAGCGTACCCGCATCTTGGCATTGCCGTGCCCGAGGTCGAGGATCCTTCCATCGCCATCGACGGTCTTCAGTCGTCCGCCAGGGGTGCCGACGCGGCAACCGTCTTCCACCTGGATCTCGCCTGGCGCTTTTCCAGGCTTGTAGGTCGAGTAGCCCGCAACGCAGCCGTCGGTCAGCCACATGGGCCGGCGGCCAATCTCAAGCCATGTTCCACGATAGTGGTCCATGCCAACCGCGACGGGCTGCGGCTCTGCTGAGGCTGAAAGGGCTGGGCTTGATAACGACATCAACGCGAGTGCCGCGGCAAAACACCAGCGAGAAATCTTATGCATACTAAGCTCCCTTTCGTTGTCGTTTGATCGGTTGGTCTGATATCCCCGCATAGCGAAGGGCTATAAACGCCAACAGGCTGGCGACGGCGAACGCATTCAGGTTGAAGAGGGTCGCGAGTTCGGGTGCAGTCCAGACATGCAGCGGTGCACCGATGAAATTGCGCGAGAAGACGAACACGGCAAAGACAAGCACGGCCATGCCGCGCTGCCACCACTTTTCGTGTGCTTGGAAAGACAGCGCGACGAGCATGATGCAGGCGGCGAAGTACAATTCCGTGCCCGAAGCGGAACCGAAGAGTTTCGTCTCAAACAAGGTGTCGAACGTGCCGATCAGCGGCAGCGCGATCCGCGCCGCCAGTGAAGATCGCCTGGCTACGAACGGGATCGCCAGGAAGAGGGGCGCTGAGAGCAATGTGCCAAGCGATGCCGCCACGCCATTGCCGACCAGATACCAGACGTAGACAGGATAAAAGGGCTTGTTCAGCACGATGACCCAGACAATCGTCACGGTCGCCTGGGTGATTGGGTCGAGCTGTTTGGCTGCTTCAGACATTATGTGTTCGGCGCCAGCAGATAGTGGCCGACACCCCAGACATCACCCTTATCATGCCCGAACAGGCCTGCAGTCGACAGGAAAAACAGCCGCCAACGGCGAATCCAGAGGGGTGCATCCCTGCCATACACCTTTGCAAGGATTGGCCGGATGCGATTGATGTCGCGGTCAAAATTCGCCAGCCAGTCGAGTGCCGTCCGGCGATAGTGCGTTCCCGACCAACGCCATTCCTGCTCCACCTTGAACAGATCGCCGAACCGATGCGGCAGGTCGTGCGCCGGCATGATCCCACCGGTAAAGAAGTGCTGGGCAATCCAATCGGACGGGTCGTTGGGATCGAACCTGTAGGAGCGATCCTTGTGGGTGAAGACATGCAGGAACAGTCTGCCATCAGGCTTCACCCAACTGCGGATACGTTCGAGAAGCGTGCGCCAGTTGGACATGTGCTCGAACATTTCCACGGAGACGACACAGTCGAATTTCGCCTCCGTGGTGAAGTGGTTCATGTCGGCGGTGATGACGTCAAGGTTTGCCAGACCTTCCCGCCGTGCGAGGTCAAGAATATGGGCGCGCTGCGAGGCCGAGTTCGAGACGCTTGTGATGCGCGAATTAGGAAAGCGCCGCGCAAGATAAAGCGAAAGCGAGCCCCAACCACAGCCGAGCTCCAGGATCGTCATGCCGTCTTCGATCGCAGCATTCGCGACAGTGTCGGCGAGCGCCAGGAATTCCGCTTCCGCGAGCGTCGTATCGGGCGTCGGATAAAGGCAGCAGGAGTATTTGCGCTGCGGGCCAAGCGCTACCGCGAAGAAGTCGGCCGGCACCTCATAGTGCTGGCGATTGGCCTCATCGGTGTGGGTTGCCACCGGGAAGCGGTCCATGAGCTGGACGAAGTCGCGTTCGGTATCCGCCGTCGTTGTCGCGAGCTTGCGCTTGGTGCGCGCGCAGAGAAAATCGATGCCTGCCAGTGTCATTGCGTCAGTAAGCGGCGCGCGCTCGGCAGTGTTGATGGCGAATGCCAGCATGTTCATTGTTGATCTCCTGGAAGGGTGGATTTGCGAGGACCTGGGAAGAAGGCGTTGACCCGGCGTTGCAGGGCACGGAATTTGTCGCCGCGCGAGCGCAGCATGTGCTCTTCGAGAGGTGGAACGCCGGAGACGTGAACCAGCAGCCAGTACATCATCAGTGGCGCGAGCAAGGACAGCCAGTTCCATATCGATCCAGTCGACGCAAACAGCGGCCAGCAACACCAGAAAAGCCACTCGAAGAAGTAGTTTGGATGGCGCGAGTACCGCCAGAGCCCGACCTCACAGACTTCCGTCTTTGCCTCGGGCGTCTTTCGGAAGCGGGCGAGCTGGACGTCGGACAGGGCTTCGCCGCCCAGCGCGACGATGGCGAGCAGCATGGCCAGAGCGTCAATGGCGCCTGGAAACGGCCGGTCATTGGCTGCGGCGAGATAGACGGCCAGGACGAGGACGAACGCGGCCAATGCCTGTATCTGCAGGAAGACGAACAGCCGCCAGGCTGCGCCGTCGCCCCAGTCTTCGATGAATTTCGCATAGCGAGGATCTTCGCCACCACCTGTGGTGCGCGAGCCGATATGGCTTGCGAGCCTTAGTGACCAGGCGCAGATCACGATCAAGAGGGCGACACGGCGGTTGAAGTCACCACCGGCGAACGAGGCAGCGACCACGCCTCCGACACCCACGGCGGCCGACCATATTGTATCGATCCACCCACTTTGTCCGCTGCTGCGCTGTATCGCCCACGCGCCGGCCATGGCCAGCGATAGCCAGATAGCAACCGAGACTAGAAGGAAAATACTCATTGGCCTACCCGAGCGCGTCGACGTCTTTGTTTACGGACGTCATGCTTCCTCGGTTTAGACCGTCCGGATAAATTTTTCGGATCTGCAAGGCTTGATGAAACCGTTCACCACTACCTCTCGTATCGATATCAACCCGAGATAAGGATCCGAACATGAGTGCAAGGATAGTCGCCGCGATCACGTTGACCTTCTGCGTGATCGTTCAGGCCAACGCCGCCGAAATCGATGGCCAATGGGCGCGAGGAGACGGAAACGCCAAGGTTCGAATTGGTTCGTGCGGATCGGAAATATGCGCCACCAACACGTGGATGAGGCCAGGAACTCCGAAGGAAAAGGAAGGAGACAAGTTGGTCATGTCCATCAAGCCTGGAGTCGATGGTGTTTATACCGGCACGGCCTTCGATCCGCAGCGTGATATGACTTACAAGCTCACGGTGACGGTACGGGGCGACAGGATGACCACCAAGGGCTGCGTCCTAGCAGGGCTCCTTTGCAAGGGTATTGATTGGCGCCGTGTCCCGTAAATGCTATTTTCATTGATCTGGGACCCGCGCGAGAGGCGCGGGTCCGTCGACTGCCACAAGGGCTTAGACAGGTGGTGCGGCACCGCCGTGCAGCGCGCCGAACAGCCATAGGATGATCAGCACGAGGACGACTAAACCCAGGACGCCGCCCAAGCCTCGGCCCCCGTACCGCCCGTGAGCGTAGTAGCCCCCGCCGCCTCCGAGCAATACCAAAAGGATGACAATAATCAGCAAAGTACTCATGGTGTTAAACCTCTAGTCGAAAGATATACGTCGGTTCAACGCCGGTAACGCCGTCGGAGTTCCGACGACGTTAAAAATGTTTAGCCATCCGTCTCTCGGTTCGCCATTTCCCAAAACCCTAACGGCGAAACGAGCCGATGTTCAGAGCTGGGTAATCGTTAAACAGTTCCACGCGTGTTGACGTGAAACATGAAACATTTTGGGAGGCCATTGTGGCCTGATGCGTTTGCGCCGTGGACTGCTGACGCGGAACCTAAGCGCTGGCCCACACGTTCTTCAAGGCGCGGGAGAACAGTCGATGAAACATACGGGATTTGCTTGGTTGGCTCGATCTGGATACGGTGCAAGGGGTATCGTATTCCTGCTAGTCGCTGGACTGGCTACATTTTCGAGTTTCGGCGGCCGACAGGCTGACACAAAGTCGGCGCTGGATGTGCTCCTTGGCCAATGGTTGGGGACAATCTGGCTCACATTGATTGCCCTTGGTCTTCTTGGCTTCGTGGCGTGGCGCCTCGCGCAGTCCTTGGCGAACGCGGATGGCCACGACGCTAGCTTCAAAAGCTATCTGGTCCGTGCCGCTCTTTTTGGCAGCGCAGGCACTTACCTAGGTTTGGCGGCCTACGCGTTTCAGAGTGTGGTAGGGATGGGGTCGAGCCATGGCGGTGGGGAAGATAGTTTGGCGGCGTGGGCGATGTCTCAGCCTTTTGGCCGCTACCTAGCGGGCGCGATCGGCGTGGGGTTTCTCATTGGAGGCGTCGCAACGGCGGCGAAGGGCATCTCGCGGCGATTTGAGCGTTATCTTGATCTTGGAGAGAATCGGCCCTTGATCTTGATTTGCGTATATGGGCTCATATCTCGCGGCGTGGTTTTTGCCATCGTGGGCATATTTTTCTGCTATGCCGCCGTGACAGTTGATGCCAGTCGGGCAGGCAGCATGAGCGACGCGCTGAATTGGATTAGGCAACTGCCTTTTGGCCGCGTGCTTTACCTTCTCGTGGCAATCGGTCTAGCGGCCTTCGGTATCTATAATCTTGTCGAAGCCCGTTATCGGCGGGTAAAGTCGCCATCCGTCGCCGATCTGCGAGTGGGGTGGCACGAGCTTCGTCGCTAGTGTTTGAGCATCATCTTCCACGCGTGACAGGGACAATGAAGATGGCAACGTTGATGTCAATGACCGCGCTGCTTTCCGCTGCTCTCGCGCTCCCGAGGCCAACGCGACTGTCAACCGTGGCCGCCCTCTTCCTTAAAGGGGCCGCGTCGGCGTTTGGACGGTGGAACTTAATATCATGAATAACGCTCTGGCTCCACGTTCAACTGCGAAGGATTTCGACCTGGGCAAGTTTCTTGCCGGCATTGCGAGAGGAATCGCCGGCGCGCTTCTGTTCGCTTTACCCATGCTAATGACCATGGAGATGTGGGAGCTTGGGTTCTACATGGACCGAACAAGGTTATTGATCCTCATGGTCCTCAATATTCCTTTGCTTATCGTCTTATCGGACCGCGTCGGTTTCGAACAGACCACAACGTGGCTTGAAGCGATGAGGGATGCAAGCATTGCCTATTGTCTTGGCATATTCGCGAGCGGCCTCATTCTCGTGGCGATCGGTGTTGTAACCTCCGATCAGGCGCCTCACGAAATCATCGGCATGATCGCTGTGCAATCGGTCCCAGCCAGCATCGGCGCGATGCTCGGACGCAGTCAGTTGGGAGGGCAATCTCAACAGGGCGATCCCGATAGTGGCGATCCGCTGCGCGACCGGGAGACTAGCTATGCTGGCGAACTGTTTCTCATGGCTATTGGAGCACTTTTCCTGAGCCTGAATGTCGCGCCGACTGAGGAGATGATCCTTCTGTCTTACAAGATGACGCCATGGCATGCCCTTCTCTTGATAGTAGCTTCCGTCGCGCTCATGCACGGATTTGTTTACACACTTTCATTCCGAGGAAGTCATGACCTTGCCGAGGGAACACCGAGCTGGCATGCCCTCGTGCGCTTCACGATTCCAGGCTACGTCATCGCTGGAATGATTAGCGCGTTTTGCCTCTGGACGTTTCATCGCACCGACGACGTAGGGGCCACGCAAGCGTTGATGATGATCGTTATCTTGAGTTTTCCTGGTGCGATTGGCGCGGCGGCCGCCCGCCTGATACTCTAGAGGCCTAAATGACGAAAAACACCGGTCACGCAAATATTGAGACTAACGAGCCTCATTGGATTGAGTGGACAACCGGAACCCTATCCGCCTTGGTCATCCTGGCGGTGCTGATCTGGATTGGTAGGGACGCATTGATGGATCGCGACACTTCCCCCAGACCTCGGCGTGTCCGTTCTTCAAGTGGAGGCACGAAGTAATGGGTTTCAAGTCCTATTCGAAATCCAAAATCGTTCGAGCCAGACCGCCTCGCAAGTAACGGTAAGGGGAGAGGTATTTGAAGAGCCTAAACTGGTGGAAGCGGCTGAGACGGTTACTGACTATGTTCCCGGCCATTCGAAGGCAGTGGGCGGACTTATCTTTAAAACCGACCCTCGCGGGAGGGCGATTTCCATCAGGGCAATCTCGTTCAATTTGCCATAAGGACGATATGTTCGCTCGAGGTGGCATACCCTGCGCTGGATCAGCTGTATCAGCAAATTAGCCGCGACCTTCGCCTTTGGCGTGGTTTCACATGGCTCCGTCACCAGTTCAGCAGCGTCCCGCAACACCTCGTATAATAGGGCAAGGTCGCTGGGGTGCATATTGGCGATCATTTCGACCTCGATAGCTTGAAACCGCGAGAACGTTGGTTGGGACTTATGGTTCCAACTTTGTTCGTTAGCGTACAAACTTCGCGTCCAAATGAAAGTCGACCCCGCGCTTTCGTAATGCAAGCTTCCAAACCGCGTCCACCGCGCGATGGTCGAATCGGGGAACGCCGGTGTTCGATGGTGGCGGGGTCCGCCTGCGTCACGTCCCCGATCCACGCTACCGTAAGCTCCCGTGCCATCCCACCCTCAAGCGCGGTCTTTTCGCTATGGGGCTTAGCCGCTAAAAAGATGTTGAATTTCTCCATCTCGCCTAAAGGTGAGCGGCGCGTGAGGTTCGGGGTCACACCTTTCGCGCGCCATAGGTCTGCGTTCGGTTGATTCTGCCGTTGCGGCGCTTCACGTGTTTCGTCTCGAAAAGCGATGCTCTGGGACGCCGGCGAGGAGTCTTAACGCGCTCCCTCGTTACATATCGACTTTTTCATTGTTACCCATGTCAGGCTTAGCGCTGCCCAAGGCGGCGGCCGCCATCTTCATATAACTCTGATCGTACCGGGGCTGCTCCAATATTCAGCGAATGAAGGTGTGACCTTAAGAACGCGAATGGATGGGTCCTCGGGGCTATCCCACCATGCCTTGGCGGGCGTGGACCACAGTTCCTTAATGCGTTCGCGGTCATTGCTCACCTCCGCCGATCCTGATATCGACACGTACTTTTGCCCCTTGCTATCGGCGAACGCTAGACAGACATGCGGGTTACGCGCAATCTCTTCATCCTTGTGTCCGTCCACGTCAGTGAGAAAATAAAACGCGTTTTCCAAACGCTCGGGATGCGCGGCCATCGGGCGTGCGCGAAGTTCGTCTGATATTCGGGTCGTCAACATGCAGAAGCCGATCTTCTCGGCGAGATCCCAGACGTTGTCGAGGTTGTTGGTGTTTGCCATTCATTTATCTCCAAATTGACAGGTTAACGGCCAATGATCGTGGAAGTTCCTAGGGAGTGTGCGCTTCCGCTGAACCCGTGACAGACGGATGCTTGGCGTTGCGAGGCTGGCCGATCGCGGAACCGGACTTCGACCTCAAAGCTCGTCCTTGACCAGAGAGAGACAAACCGGCGAGGTGAGTGGATACGGTTCGGCAACTAAGCTCGATAAACCTGCCCGGGATGCTTTCCTTCATCGAATTGCTCGATAATCTTCGCGCAAAATGCTGGTAGGTCATGCGGCTTGCGGCTTGTCACCAGGCCCTGGTCGGTCACTACCTCCTGGTCAATCCATGTGCCACCCGCGTTTTCGATATTGGTGCGAATGGACGCATACGACGTCACCGTCCGCCCATTGAGGACATTGGCTTCGGCCAAAAGCCAAGGACCGTGGCAAGATGACCCCCACTGGCTTGGACCCGTTGATTACATCTCGTACAAAGGGCACCATCTGCGCGTTTGCCCTTAGTTGTCGGCACCTACCGTGCCCCCAGGGATGATCAGGCCATCGAAATCCGATGCCGAAACTTCGCTCACCGTCTTGTCGATTTTGTAGCTACCTCCTGGGCCGAGGTCGCCATTGTTTGTTTCCGCAGAGAAATCCACTTAAAGCCCGGCCGTCTGGCGTTTGCCGGTTCGCATCCGGAACAAGCATTGCTGGGATGCATGGTGGGGTTCATCAAACGTGCCATCGACAAAACGCCCCACATGTCGAGCCACCGTGGGGCGTCTTGAATCTCCATTACACGAGCGGTCCTCGACCCGTTAGTAAGATGTCTTCTTCCTCATCGCGCTGCCTCCCTCCAAAGGCGGCGGCGGCACTCGAAATAAAGGCGCCAATGAGGAGGGAGATCGACCCTACCAATGCCGTGGTTGCGGCAGCCTTTCGCGTTTTGTCCGCGGCGGCTTGCGTTGCAACCTTGGCGTCGTCAATTTGCTTCAATATCGTGTCAACGCGTGCCCGGGCGTCCGCCTCGGTCAACCCGGTACGTGCCGTGACGATGCTCGCGATGTACGCTTTGTCACCCTCAGGCACCTCGCCCTTTGCCGCGTCGTTCAAGAGGATACGTGAGACCTCCGCCGAAGCGGCTCCATCGTCGCTCGACGCATTCGCGCTGACGCGCTCCGGGCGCAAGAGGGCATCGGTGAAATAGGAAGTGGAGAGATCCGTCGCGGATGCTGAAGATGACGCGGCGGCCGTTCCCGCGGCACCGGCCGCGGTCGCCGCCGCACCGGCGGCACTTGCCCCCGCGCCGGCAAGAGACGTTAGGGATGATGTCAAAAAGCCGACCACGAACACGGTCGCCACGGCCCAACTGATAAAACCGTGGGCCGTATCGCGGAAGAAAACTTCGTCGGTATGGGCAGCCGTCCACTTGGTGCGCAGTCGTCCTGTAAGATAGCCGCCGAGAGCCGAAGAAAGCCACTGGACGACAACGAGCCAGATTGCGGCGGTTACACCAACCGCTGCCGCGGAGCTACTTTCTCCCGACCAAGGCGAAACCATGGTCAGGCCAACGCCTGACCCAAGTAGTAAGAGAATTAGCGTGGTGCCGACGGCCGCGAAGGCACCACCGAGGATAGGGCCCCAGGACACAGCTGACTTTGAGGATTCGACAGGAACGGCTTCTTGCACACCCGATAGAGACATCGTTGCCTCCTATCGCATGAATAACGCAAGAAGGATGATGATCGGCAATGGTACGCCGAGAAGCCAAAGTAGAATGCCGCGACCCATGATGAAATCTCCCATTAAATTAAGTGTTGCGACCTAGTAACGTCGAACTTGAGTGATCGTTCCCAAGAGTTAGCGGCGCGTGTGTTGCTTAATGAATTGAGATTGAAGGGCGTCAATGTATCACCGAGAGATAGCGGGTCGCCGGTGGATTTGTTGCAATCTGAGCGGTCGTTCTCGAACTCACCGATAAACCTTCATGCCTACCGGCACGGTCGGCGTCTGGGGTTGCCAAACAGACAAGTTTGTTACGCAAGCTGGATGACGATGCATTTTGGCGGATGCGGGAGTTCAAAATGATAATGGGTTCCTGTTGGCCCATGAGAGGGCGCGGGTTTTTCCCGCGCCCGCTTTGCCTCATGCGAGTGGCGGTGAAGCCTGCCCAAGTTTGAGCGAGGGTTCGCGACCCCATACACGTAGCTTGCCGAGTTCCTCGACAAACGCGGCAATGGCCTTGCTGGCTGTCAGTTCAATCGTCCCTTCGTCGAGCTGATCTGCAACTCCCGCTTTCCCTAGAAGCGGCATGGCGGACTGGTGAAAGCCTATATACTTGCAGTGCTGGAAGGCGTCCGCGACGAAGTCGCGGGCGGTGGCTTCCTTGACGAGATCGTCGATGGCTTGATGGGACGTCAAAAGGACAACCGCGTCGAACAGGACCGAAGGCCCTCCGTCGATCATATGATTGGCCGCGATGAAGCTCCCATCGTCCGCGGTCACCCCGCTCACCTTGGGCGCGATCAGCTCGACATTAGCTTTTTCGGCGGCAATCGCCTTGGTCAGCGCGATAAGGAGCTTTCGATCGACGCCGTCGGTAACGAGAATGCCAAGCTTGCGCCCCTCGAAGCGTTTTGGGCCTCGTTCGACGATACTAAGGGCCGGAGAGGCGTCCAGATCTTGGCGGGTCGGCATCGCCGCGTCAGCGGGCTCCGGCATCGACTGGAGGCCCAGCTTTTGCGCGACCGTGGTCGCCAGCGTCTCATCGATGTTCAGAAGGTGCGAAACCATTCTCTCTCGGATCGCTGGAATTTCGACCTTGCTCAACTCAAATGTCAACGCCGAGGCGATGTGACGCTGTTCCGCGCCGGTCTGGCTAATAAAGAATTGCCTTGCTTGGCTGTAGTGATCAGCAAAGCTTTCTGGACGCGCCCGCACCTTCTGTCCCTGTTCCTCGGCGGCTAGATGCCGATAACCGCGAGTGGGCGATTCTCGCGGTCCCTCGCCATGCGAGTTCGGTTGGTAGTTGGCGCGGCCGACGGGGTTGCGCATGGCCATATGCCCGTCCTGCTGGAAATTATGCATGGGACACTTAGGCGCATTGATCGGAAGATGAGTGAAGTTCGGTCCTCCGAGGCGTTTGAGCTGGGTGTCGAGGTAGGAAAAGTTCCGGCCTTGCAGTAGCGGATCGTTGCTGAAATCGATCCCAGGGGGGACATTCTGGGTCATGAAAGCAACCTGCTCGGTCTCGGCGAAAAAGTTGTCTGGCATGCGATCGAGCACCAGCCGGCCGATCGGACGCACTGGCAACACTTCCTCCGGAATGATTTTTGTCGGATCCAGCACGTCGAAGTCGAACCGGTCGGCGAAGTCCTGATCAAACAGCTGAACCGCGAGCTCCCATTCCGGGAAGTTGCCAGATTGGATTGAGTTCCAAAGATCGCGGCGATGAAAGTCAGGATCCGCGCCGTTGATCTTAACGGCCTCGTTCCAAGCGACCGATTGCAGGCCCAGTTTCGGTTTCCAGTGGAACTTGACGAATGTGGATTTATCCTCGGCGTTCACGAAACGGAAGGTGTGAACCCCAAAACCTTCCATGAAACGGAGCGATCGGGGGATCGTCCTATCCGACATAATCCACATGACCATGTGCATGCTCTCTGGGGTTAAGCTAATGAAATCCCAGAAATTATCGTGAGCGGTCTGGGCTTGAGGGAACGCTCGGTCCGGTTCTTGCTTGGCGGCATGGACAAGGTCGGGAAACTTAATGGCATCTTGAATGAAAAAGACGGGAATATTGTTACCGACGAGATCCCAGTTGCCTTCCTTCGTATACATCTTGACCGCGAAGCCGCGGACGTCGCGCGCGAGATCCGAGGAGCCCTTGTTGCCGGCCACCGTTGAAAACCGAACAAATACGGGCGTTTTCTCGCCCGCGCGTTGAAATACATCCGCGCGCGTGATGTCCGACAGAGATTCATACGTCTCAAAGAAGCCGTGCGCACCGTAGCCACGAGCATGAACGACACGCTCGGGAATACGCTCATGATCGAAGTGGAAAATCTTCTCACGGAAATGGAAATCGTCCACTAGAAGCGGCCCGCGTGGACCTATGCGGAGCGAATTTTGATCGTCGGCGACCGGCCCGCCCTGCGATGTGGTGAGGATATCCTGTCCTTGCTCGGCGAACTGATGGAGTTCACCTCCATCGCCTCGGTGAAGCTGCTGGTCGTTGATATGGATCGTCCCATCAGGGGAGATGGATGCGGATTTCGCTGGGCGTTTGGCCATGTTGATGTCCCTTGGTAAAAATCAGACAACTGCGAAGAGGCCGCCTTGCCGGCGGCCCCCTCGTACTTCCGCTTTATGGTGTCAAGCAGCCTTGCCCTTGGCAGGCGCGTTGGCCCGTGATTCAGCAAGCTGCGTCAACTTCCGATCCGTTGCCTCTTCCTCGGCCAGTGTGGCTTCCAACAGCGGGACAGCTTCTTTTAGACCGAGCTGTTTTGCCCATGCGATCAAGGTGCCATAACGGGCAATTTCATAATGTTCGACGGCCTGCGCCGATGAAATCAGGCCGGCATCGAGCGCCGGTGAGCCCTTGAACTCCTCAATGATCTCCTCGCCCTCGGCCAGTATGCCCTGAATCGCTTCGCAGGTCTTTCCACGGGCAGATTTCCCCAGGAGGTCGAAAATTTGCTCGAGCCGATCGATTTGTCCTTGCGTCTCGTCGCGGTGCTGAAGAAATCCGGTCTTGCCTTCCTCGGATTGCGCGGCACGGGCCATTTTTGGCAGAGCCTTCAGGATTTGCTTCTCCGCGAAATAGATGTCCTTGAGTGTATCGAGAAAAAGGTCATCGAGTGTCTTGGTCGTTGCCATGATATCCTCCGTTGGTTTGTTCTCTCCCTGCATGCAAGTTGCTGGTTTAGCCGCGCCTTCGATGGGAGACGAAAGCTAACTTGGCCGCGAGACGTTTGTTCCTGTCTGCTACCGGACGGATTCATGGGAAGCTTGGGGGGATCGACAAAACCAACCTTGTCATCCGGAGGAGCGCTCCATCGGAGCATCCCCCCAGACCCGAATGCACTGACCTATGCCTTTTGGGTGTTCGTGGCGATCAACTCGAGCAATTCGAAAGCCGAGGTGGGTTTCGCGAGAAACGAGACGCCGAGCTCCTCATCATAATGCGCGAGTGTGATAAGACCCGACGTCACGATTATCTTGATGCTTGGCCAGTTAGATCGAACCGTTGCCGCCAAACCAAGGCCGTCCAGGCTCCCAGGCATGTCGACGTCCGTGAAGAGGGTGTTGATCTCGTTGTTCCTGAGGTGCACCAATGCTTCGTCGGCATTGCCTGCTTCAAACGTCTTATGTCCAGCTTCGTCAAAAAAATCGACGAAGCTATAGCGGAGCTGCGGCTCATCCTCCACAATTAGAATACTATGTTTCGCACCATGACCAGAACGCTCGTTTTGCCGCGCGCGAGAAATTACCTCAGCGCCATCGCTCGAAGCGCGGGTACGTTCAAGGAGGTCTCTCTCAAGTACGGCTTGCGCCCAATGTCTTTCGTCCTGGCCGAAGGGACGTCCTGCCTGCTCCCAGAGGGAATAAGCTCGAGTTGCGGTCCAATCGTTTCTGTTCTCATCCATGATCGTATCTCGTGGGCGTGGGAAGTGGAGGTGTCCTGTATGATTGAAGGCGATGCACGACACCGAATTCAATCCGGCTGTTTACGGCCATAGAATGTGCAACGAACGCTTTGGTTCCGGCCTAATCTTGCCTCGGGATTCACCGATTGCGCATGACGCGCGGGCCAACATTCTTCCGTGGTTTTCGCAGGATCGGTGATCATCTGCTGAGGAAAGCTCTTGGTCGACGCATCTCGCGAACGCTTGAGAGCAAGCTTGCTCGCTTGAATCTGGAACATGTGCGGCTAGCCGCCTCGGTGACGAGGTCCTTGGTCTTGGGCGCAACGCCCGGCGCGGGAGAGTTCGGTAAGGCCGACTTCGGCCACTGAGATTATGTTCTAGCGAACAATATGGGTTTGATCCGCGGCGTCATTCAATATGACCCTCCCCTGCCATGGCACACAGTGTCCCAACAGAGATAACGGCGGATCCCGTGCGAGATGCCAACGAAAACTGCATGTCCGCAATGATCTCGTCCTGACGGAGGTCGTAGGGAACCTAGCTATCAGATTTGAGTTTTAGCGGAATGGACACCGTAATAACCAAAATCGATACCACGGTAGCCGAGGCGAAACTGTCCTCCGGTCTAGTCTATATTGCGGGACTTGAAACCGGGATAACCCGCCGACAGGGCGAAAGAGGATTTCGATACTACGGACCCGATGGTCGTAGGATCACCGAGGGTTCGGAAGTGGCTCGCCTTAACGCGCTGGCGATACCCCCGGCCTACACCAATGTCGTCATCTCGACTAACCCATTCTCTCACCTGCAGGCGGTTGGCACCGACGCACGAGGACGTCGCCAGTATCGCTACCATCCAGATTGGCACGCGGAGCGTGGAAAGGCGAAGTTTGAGCGACTTGCGGAGTTTGCCAACCGTTTGCCGGATCTTCGCGAAAGGGTTGACACTGACCTGCGTTCGCGAAAACTCAACATGGATAAAGCGCTCGCGACGGTCGTTTGGATGCTCGACAACCTTTATATTCGGGTCGGCAACGCCGCCTATGCCGAGACGAACAGGTCGTTCGGGCTGACGACGCTTAGAAACCGCCACGTCAACGTTGAAGGAGGCAGCGTGAGGTTTCGGTTCAAGGGGAAATCGGGAAAGGAATGGAATTTAGCTCATAGCGACCGACGGATCGCCAATGTCGTGCGGAAACTACAGGAACTACCCGGCCAGCATCTCTTCCAGTACGTTTGCGACGATGGAGGTTGTCGGCAGATATCGTCCAACGACGTGAATGCATACATCAAGGAAGTCGCTGGCGAGGATTTCACCTCCCGACAATTTCGAACCTGGGGCGCGACATGCATGGCGGTTGAGGCCCTCGCCGGTGTGGAGAAGGCTACCACCAACCGAGCGCTGGCTCGTCAGGTGAACGAAGCGATCGATCACGTGGCCGCCAAGCTTGTAAACACTCGGTCCGTGTGCCGCTCCTCCTACATACACCCCGCGGTTTTTCAAGATTTCGAAGCGGGCCAGTTGAAGGACATTTTCAAGTTGAAAACCAGGAGCATCCGACTACTCACTTGGCTGGACGATGAAGAGATACGTGTCTTGCGATGGCTGAATAAGCGACGGTCCGCGTAGCCTCGACGCTAGTTGCAATGAGTCGCCGAGTAGAAGACTGGCAGGCTGTTGAGAAAGGCGCTGGCATATATGGTCTTGTCGTGATTCACTCTCGGTATGGCTATTTGGAGTTGATGGATGCGCGGCGGCAATGCGAGGACAGGTCAACTCTTCAGCTATGTCGATCTGGAGGATCGGGTTCGTAAAAATCATTCTCTGCGTGCAATCCGGCAGATCGTGAACGACACGCTCGTTTCGCTGGAGCGGGAGTTCGCGGGGCTCTATTCATCAATCGGACGGCCATCGATCGCGCCTGATCAGCTTCTGCGCTCCATGCTTCTGCAAGCCTTCCATTCGAGCCGTTCCAAGCGGCTTTTGATGGAACGGCTGGAATACGACCTTGTGTTCAGCTGGTTTGTGGAGATTGGCTTTGACGATCCAGCTCGGAACCATTCGGTGTTTTCAAAGAACCGCGACTGGTTGCTGAAAGGCGATATCGCCGCGAGGGTCTTGAGTACGACCCTTCCGCCGCCCAAGGTAAAGCGGCTACTATCAACGGACCACTTCTCCGTCGATGGCACGCTGATCGAAGCCTGGGCGTCGATCAAGAGCTTCAAGCCGAGGAACGGCTCGGGCGGACCACCATCGGATGGCGGCGGTCGGTATGTGGAAGCAGACTTTCATGGCGAAAGGCGTTCCAACGAGGCGCATGCTTCAACGGCTGATCCAGATGCAAAGCTCTATAGGACAGGCAGAGGCAAGGAGGCCAAGATGTGCTTCATGGGGCACGGACTGATGGAAAACCGCCATGGCCTGCTGGTCGATGCCCGACTAACAGAGGCCAGCGGATATGCTGAACGGGTAACGTCGCCGCACATGATCGGGCCCTTCACCGGGCGGACGAAAGCGATCACGCTGGGTGCCGACAGGGCCTATGACACAAAGGACGTCGTCAAAGATCTGCGGTCGATGAAGGTGAACCCGCATGTCGCGCAGAACGTCAACGGTCGCCGCTCGGCTATCGACGGACGAACGACGTGCCATCCTGGCTACGGGGTCAGCTTGCGAATGGGCAAGCGCATCGCGGAGGCGTTCGGCGGGATCAAAACCGTCGCGGAGCAAGACAAGACGAAGTTGCGCGGGCGCGGCCGCGTCGGATGGGCTTTCACCTTCGCGGCCGCCTCCTACAATCTTGTGCGGCTGCCGAAGCTCATGACGGATGCAAGCTGATGGCGAGAGTTCCTGCTTTCGCCAAGGCCTTTGCCGGTCGTTGGCGCATCGTCGAGATGGACAACTGGGACAATGACGCGCTCGATCTCGTGGAAGAGGCACATCTGTCATTCCAGGGCACGGCCGACGGCGAGATCGCATTCGTTGCTCTCAAGGGCTTTCTCGATGTCCGCTATAGCGCGCGAAGTGGATCAGCCTGTGCGGAGTTCTCGTGGGAAGGACAAGACGAGAATGACCCGGTCTGTGGTCGCGGATGGGCAGCACTTGGCTCCGCTGGACGCCTTGTCGGGCATATCTATATCCACAACGGAGACGATTCCGGCTTCGTGTGCGAACGCGACTGACTTCTTCAACAGCCTGTTAAAGGTTCAAAGACCACGCTCACGTCGGAGCCGACTATTTCGTACGGTCTCACACCAAGCTGAGTTTCTATAATTAATCTCAACTGCGGCATGTGGTCATATCCCCGTTAATTTTGAGGGGGAGGTCCATGTCGTTGTTTTTCGTTATGTTTTAAATAAACTCATATTTCTTTCCAACGCGGCGAAGGCCGCTGACGACGACTGGCATGTGGCCCGGACTACTAATCAGGCCAAGTTCACGCTGGATCAAGAGAACTGGTCCGATGTCAATGTTGGCGATCTCATCGCCAACAAGGCGTGGCTCTCGACCTGACCGCGAGGTAGGCTGCAGCTGACGAGAGGCGTCGAAACGATTTCGCTGCAACCGAACACGCTGGCTTTCCGTCACGGGCGGTAGCGCTCGACCCCGAGCAACACAGACGCGTCGAGCAGGAGGCGGCCAGATCACTAGCTGCCGGCGTCAGCTCAGTTCCTCACTTCGTCTTTGGCGGGCGCATCGCCATAAACGGGGAGCGCAGCGAAGACGAGATTGCATCGGCTATCCGTGAGGCTACGAGAATCATGCCCGCCGCTTAGCTGTGGCGACACCGTCTCGTTTCCCTCGCTGCCCGGACGCCTCGCTTGTTGTCGACTTTGTCGAGACAGAAGCTTAAAAGAACAAGGCTGGCCGGCAATCCGACACCGATGGATGAGTGCCCACCGCTGGAGAGACTGGTACCTTTTCTGGGGGGCTCACGAACTGTTAGTGCCGGCTGAGCCATCTTGATTGCCTTGATGGAGGAGGCAACGATGGCAGTGGAATGGACGATCACGATCGAGGGCCAGAATGAGTTCGGCGAAGTTGCCGGCAGGAAATCCGCATAGACAAAAGGTGGGAGCGGCTGTTTGATGGTGACCTCGGCCTGTCGATTGAGGACGGCAAGAGGATTATGGAAGCGCCGCAGAACGCCGTCGTGAACCATGAGGCCGAGACGTATTCCCTTTACCGCCGTGTCTGCCCGGACTGCCACACGTTCGGGCAGCAAAGATTACACGACGCGCCGCATCAAAACCGTTTTTGGCACAGTGAAGGTTCGCAATCCCCGCTGGATGATGTGCAGCGATTGCTATCCGGGCATGGTCACTACGTTCGCGCCACTAAAGGAAATCTGCCCTGATCGGGCGGCGTCTGAGCTAATGGAGCTGACGGCACGGCTGGGAAGCGTTATGTCCTACAGACAAGCGGCGAGCGTGCTCAAGAAGTTTCTTCCTATTGAGCCAACCGAGACGCACACGACAGTGCGCAAGCGTACCATCAGGGTCGGTGAGCTCGAAGCTTCGAGCTTGTTGTTGCCCGATGTGGTCGTGGTCTTGGTGGTAGTGGCGATGGCGGCGGCCGCAATTTTGTCACTGCCAACGCGGATCGAACTTGGCATACGCTTCGACGGGAGGGGTATTGCGGTTACGGCGACGTTACCGTGCTCTCGGATGGGGCTGAAATCCTCAAGCGCCTGCCTCGTATCCTGCCGAAACCGACGCATATTATCGACTGACATTGCCATGCGGATCTGGCAGCCCGAAGATCCCTCTCGGCCCGTCCCGGGCCATGAACCAAGGGGCTGAGGTATGAATTCGTTTACGACCAGGCGGCGAAGGTATGCTCATTCAGCAAGGGATACCGCACGGCGGTTGAACGGCCTGCATCAGCTGCTATCAGACCCAGTCACAGGCGTAAGCGTTGCCGTTTCGGCAACACAAGAACCGAAAATCAGCGCTTCTTAAGAACGCTTCAGTTTGTCATAGTTTGCTAAAGGCGCCTTCAGAGCGCCATGAGGCGAAAGACATGGCTTACGTAATTACCGAACCCTGCATCGATACCAAAGATGGAGCCTGTACGGTCGCCTGTCCGGTCGACTGCATCTATGAGGGCGGTAGGATGTTCTACATCCAGCCGGAGGAATGCATTAATTGCGGGCTTTGCCTTTCTGTTTGCCCGGTCGACGCCATCTTGTGGGACGAGGAAATGCCGAGAGAGCGCCTGTTCTTGCGTGATGTCAATCGTGATTTCTTTGCTGACAGCGTCACCGGATGGGGCGCCCCGGGTGGTTGGGACCAGAGCCACGTCACCAGCCTCGATCATCCTTTTGTGGCAGATTATCGCAGCCAGACCAAGAATAGAATCTGATGGAATAGGAGGAGCCTCTCATGACGCAGACCCGGATCGCCGGCGTGATCGCCGCCTTGCCCACCCCTTTCGACCATCATGATGACGTCGATCGCGCCGCCTTCATCGAACATGGCCGCTGGTGCCTCAACCATGGCTGCGATTTCCTGAACGTGCTGGGCACTACGGGCGAGGCCAATTCCGTTTCTGCCACCCAGCGCAGCGCTCTCATGACGACCGCAGCCCGGGAATTGGATGGGAGCAGGCTGATGGTCGGGACCGGAACGCCGGATCTGGAAACGACGGTTGGGTTGACGCGCCGAGCCTTCGATCTTGGCTTTGCGGCGGCGCTCGTGCTGCCCCCCCTATTATTACAAACCGGTCGAAGAAGACGGCTTGTTTGCCTGGTTTGCCGAGCTCGTAAGGATGACGGCGGAGACACCGATCCCGATCTACCTCTATAACTTCCCGCAATTGACCGGCATTGAGTTTTCGCCCGCCTTGTCGGCGCGGCTTTCGCAGGCTTTTCCAAAGCGGATTCTTGGGGCGAAGGACAGCTCCGGAAATCTTGCCTATGCGCGGGAGCTAACCAAGATCGCCGGCTTCGGCGTTTTCCCGAGCAGCGAGGCGGTACTTGCCGATGCCGATCGCGATGGGTATGCCGGTTGCATCTCGGCGACCGTCAATATCGACCCTCGCTCCTCGCAGCGGCTCTGGCGCGACCAGGATAATGCCGAGCTGCTGGAACAGGTGCGAGGGCTGCGGCAAGCTATCGCTGCCCATCCCCTCATTCCGACGGTTAAGCATCTCGTTGGCAAGCGCACCGGAAATGCTGTCTGGAATAGGGTGCTGCCGCCGCAATTGCCGATCACCGACAAGAAGAGGCTCGAAGGCCTCGATGCAACACGGGTCGGTCCGCTTGTCGACGCATGATCTCCGCCTGGCCCTCTATCACGAGATTCCGGGCCAGGTTGCATAATAGGCGCGAGTCGCTTCGGATAAAGCTCGGACAAGGGGACGCTGCTTTTCAAGCCGTGGCAGGTCAGCTCTTGCCTGTGCCCCAAGTTCGGAAGAGGCTGCGTCAAAGTCGATACCGGTCAATTCTCCCTGACGCATCACCTCCCGCCCCGCGACGATGAGTCCCCTGGCGTACTTGGCGCTCATGCGCGTCAACAGTACTTCCGCTTCGTCGAGGTCGTAGAAGAGCGCTTCGGCAATCAGCGCCTGGTAGTCGATGATGGTGAAGTCATCGGCTTCGTTCGCATTGATCACTTGACCGCCCACGCGGATGGCGGCATCGAATATATCCTGCGCTGTCAACCGTCGCGTCAGGTTACGACCGCCCTGCAGGAGATAGAGGAGCCGCATCTCCCGCCAGAGATCCTGATCGTCGTCCAATCCGGTTCCGTCGAGACCAATGGCGAAGACCGAGCCGCCGATCTCTAGCGCGGAGGCGATCGGAGCGATGCCCGAGCGAAGGCGCAGATTGGCTGAGGGATTAGTGACAAGCTGCACCCCGCGCTCCGCAAGCAGTTCAAGCTCGTCTGGACGCAATTGGACGCCGTGGGCAATGGCGAGCCGCGGCGACAGGAAGCCTATGTTGTCGAGATAGGTGACGACGCCCTCGGGGAAGCGGCGGTCCAGCCATATGCGCTGGCGCGGACTTTCAAGCAGATGCATGTGGATGCGTCGATTATGATGCGCGGAAGCCTCTGCAATCGCCTCCAGAAGCGCATTCGAGCACCACTGTGGTCCAATGGGCCCATACTGCACATCGACCAGTTGGCTGGAGTTGGCTGCGGCAACCGCCTCAACGGCCGCGAGCAGGGCGGAAATCGGAGCGTAGCTCGGAACCGTTGACTCCAACGCCTGCCAGTCATCCGCCGATAGAAACGGTTTCAAGCGTTGCGGCCCGCCATCATAGGCCCAGGCATCGTGGTCGAGCAGTGGACAGGAAAGGGCAAGTCGAATGCCGACATCTCCTGCGGCCCGCATGACCGCGCCTGCCTCATCAACCAGACGATCGACATTGAGCGAGTTATGGCAGTGTATCGTTGCCCCAACGCCTGTTTTGGCCAGCCGGCCGAAGGCGACAAGCGCCTCGAGATAGGGGTCCGTTCGCGGTCGCAGCCTCAGGCCCGGTATCCACATCTCGAGGGCGTCGTCGACCGCGCCAAAATCAAGGGTGCGGATGCCGTAGCCATGATCGTGCGCATTGACAGGTGTCGGCATGATCAGATCGCCAGCCAGCACCGCCGTTGCACTAAATTGCGAGGGCAGGTCTGTCAATCTATCGAAGCGCGCGGCAGGCCCATGGCCAGGACATGTTAGCAGGCGGATCTCTTTCATGTTTTTCTCATCTGCTGACGATGTCTCTCAAATCCTCACCAAACTTGCGCAGCTCGGTATGGAGTAGCTCGATGACCGCCTGGCTGGCGTGAGTCAGATGCCGGTCGCGAGGTATGAAAATGCCGATATCTATTGCGCTGAGCTTGAAGTCGCGGACAGGAATGGCAACGATCTCGCCCGTCTGGATTTCTGGCCAGAGTCCAACCGGGGTAAAAAAACCAATGCCGTCACCCGACATGACCAGTGGTTTGAGGAGGATTGGATTGTTGGATGCGACCAAGGTTCGCCCCACTCGATTGAGCCCCGCAAGTTCGACTGCGATGGCCGAACTGACGACTTCGCTGTCGAGCGCCAAAAGCAGCTTATACTGGGCGCATTCCGGCAATGTCACCGATTTCGCGCGCGCCAACGGGTGCGATGGAGCAACCATGGCCATGAAGGCTGTGCGGATCGAGCCTACAAGTTTCAAATCGTGTGGGGTTGCAAGATCAAAGCTGATGCCGATATCGATGTCGCCAGCCGCCATGAAATTAAAGATATTATTGTAGGCTCCTGCTCGGACGCGAAAGTCCACCCGGGATGCAGCTTGTGAAACCTCTTGATGAAATCGGGAAGAAACGAGACAAGTAGGCTGTCGAGAGCGGCTATATGGACGCGGCCGGTATTCTTCCCCTGAAGGTCACCAAGGTTTGACTTCATGACCTCGAAGTCCTGCAGCGTTTCCTTGGCGTGGCGCAACACGATTTCGCCGGCAGACGTTAGGCGCAAACCGTCGGAAAAACGCTCGAACAATGGTGTCCCAAGCTCGTCTTCCAGCTTCTTGATCTGGCGGCTGACAGCGGAGGTTGCCACATGCAGTTCTTCTGAAGCCTTGCGAATAGATCCCGAGCGTGCGACCTCGGTGAAATATTTCAGGATGCTGGCGTGCATGGAAAGTCCTCGGCAATCTCGAAGCTATAGCATGCCTATCTGCCGCGCCAAACCGGCGCCCGCTTCTCCCGGAAAGCCGCGACACCTTCCATGGCATCCTCGCTTTTCAGGGCCTTGATGAGGGCCGGCGTCCGTAATGCCTGCGCCTCGGCCGGGCTCAAATGCGCCGTGCGATTGACCGTCTGCTTGATGGCTCGGAGCGATAGCGGCGCACAAGCGACAATGTCGGAGACCCAGCGATCGACAGCCGCATCCAGCTCTGCGGCCGACACGACTTCATTGACGATGCCATAGCTTGCCATCTCACTCGCGCCAAACTGCCGCCCCGTCAGCATAACTGCCATGGCGCGGTTGAACGGGATCTTGCGTTGCAGGAGCACCATTCCGCCATCGAGCGGCATGCGGCCGACACGGGCTTCCGGAAGGCCGAAGCGTGCCGTGTCCACCGCGATCACAATGTCGCAGCCGAGCACCATTTCGGATCCGCCGCCCAACGCATATCCGTTGATGCGCGCGATGACGGGTACGTCGAGCGTACGGCGAAAGGCAAGGCCACCAAAACCATTCTCCCGGCCAACCGTCCAGTAGTCGAAACCGGAGCTGCCGCTGCCGCCTTTGAGGTCGGCGCCTGCGCAAAAAGCTTTCTCGCCGGAACCGGTCAGGACAACACAGCTGATGTCGTCGCGCGTCTCGATCTCCGTCCAGACCGATTCTAGCCTCTCCTCGGTCTCGGCATCGACGGCATTCATCCGGTCGGGCCTGTTGAGCGTCACGCGGGCAACGCGGTCCTCTATCGTCAAGGAAACGCTCATGCGGCGTCTCCCTGTATTTTGGAAAGGGAAGCCAGAATTTCCTCGTTGTGCTGACCGAGCTGAGGCGGCGCGATCCGCACGGTGATGTGGGCAGCAGACATGTCGATCGGTGAGCCGATCAGGCGAATCGGACCGGCTGCGGTCTCACCGGCCTCAAGAATCATCTTGTTAATGATCGTCTGCTCGTCCTCCAAGGCTTCGGGGAGCGAACGGACCGGCGCGCAAAGAATGTCCACCCCTTCCAGCCGTGCGATCCAATGCGCGGTGCTGTTTCTCACGAAATTCTCGCGGAAGATCGCCTGCAATTCCGGCCGCCGCGCCATTTGCGCGTCGAAATCCTTATAATGCGGATATTTTGAGAGGTCCTCGATCTCAAGCGCTTCACAGATGTCGCGCAGGGGGTTCGGTTTGAAGGCGCCGACCATGACGATCGCACTGTCCGTTGTCTCGAAGACACCCGTCAGTGGGAAGGCGCCCCAGTTGAGATCCTTCTGCCGCATCAGATGCGTCGTGCCCTCCTGCATCTGCATAGCGATCATGGAGTTGTAGAGGCTGACGGCAACCTGTTGACCTTCGCCGGTCTTGTCTCGCTGCAGTAGGGCGAGCAGGATGCCTTGGACGAGATGCATGCCGGCCGAGTAATCGGCAAGCGGCGTGGCATAGATCGAGGTAGGGTGGCTGTTGTCGGACTTGCGGCGCATGACGCCGGAAACAGCCTGCGCCAGCACGTCCTGGCCGCCCTTGTGTTGGTAGGGGCCAGTCAGCCCGAAGCCGGTGCCGACGGCATAAATCAGACGAGGATTGATCTTCTTCAGGTCCTCGTAACCGAAGCCCATGCGTTCCATCACCCCGGGCCGGAAGTTGTTGACGACGATATCCGCTGTTTCGAGCAGGGCTAGGACGGTCTTGCGAGCGCCGACATCCTTCAGATCCAGCGCTAAGCTCTTCTTGTTACGGTTCAAAGAGCAGAAGACCGGGTTATTGAGCCCATCCGGATCGGAACCCAGCGACCAACGGGAAAGGTCGCCAATCTTCACCTTTTCGATCTTGATGACTTCGGCGCCATAGTCGCCCAGGACCTGCGTGCAGGAAGGGCCCAGCATGACCTGCGTGAAGTCGATCACGCGGATTCCGTTGAGTGGCAAAGTCGTCATTCCGCGGCCTCCAAATATGTAGCGTTCTCCGAGGGAATGTCGCCGGGATCGGCGCCCTGGGCGCGCATCTGCTTCTGAATTGCCCGGATATCTGCCTTGCGAACGGTCGTTCCGGCATTGAGGGCAACGGTTGCGGCGATACCCGCCGCTTCGCCCATCGCCATGCAGGGCGGGATCTCGCGGCTGGATTTTTGCGCTTGCGGCGTGGACGAATAATGTCGCCCGGCAACGATCAACTGGTCGACCTCCTTGGGCAACATCGCGCGGAAGGGCGTGTAGTAATCACGGCCGCGGCAGACCGTGTCGGCAAAATGGCGGCGCGTCATGACGTCGTCCTTCGTCACGACATAGTCTCCCTGCAGCAGGCGCGTCTGGCGCACGCCAGTCTGCGGCGCGAAATCGACAACATAGGCATTCTCGAAGCCGGGCATCTTTTCCCGTGCAAAATCGAGCAGCTTTGCGATCCGCGAGCGGCCTTCCATCTCCGCGTTCGTCAGGTCTTCGACCTTCAGACCACTCAGCGTCGGCATATGCGGGCAGTTTAGCCAGACGACGCCTGGCAGCGGCGTCTTCAGCCACCAGAAGGACCAGCATCCGCCGATCAGCCGCTTGGCTTCGTGATCGAGCGCCTTGAAGACTTCCGGCTCCTGCTGTTCGAAACGTTCGGCCGCATCCGTATCGACACCGCCCCACCGTGAAACAGTCGTCAGGATGAAATTGGATTCGATATGCGATGCCCCGGCATTTGCCGCGACATCGAGGTCGCCGGTGGTATCAATGACGACATCGCCCATGATGGCCTGCATGCCGTCCTTGGTCTGGCAGACGACGCCCTTGATCGCGTCATCCTCAACGATGGCCGAGGAGAACCAGCTATGCGTCCGCAGCTTGACCCGGCTCTCGCCGATCATGTCATAGGCAGCACGCTTGAAACCGTCGGGATCGAAGGCTGCCGAAAAGCAGATCGGGTGCGGCATTGATTGCGTATGGAAATCGAAAAGACCCCAGCGCGCCCAGCGCTGCCAAGCTTCCGGCGTCTCGCGAAATTCGATCAGCTGGTCGCGATCGCTTGGCGTGACGCACAGGTCCCAGCGCTTCATCCTCTCGATCATCTCCATGCAGATGCCCCGCACGGTGACCTCGAGCTGGTTGATCATGTCGTCGAGCACCAGCACCATGCCGCCGCTCGCAAGCCCACCGACATAGGGATAGCGCTCGAGCAGGGTGACGCTGGCGCCATTGCGGGCTGCCGAAACCGCAGCCGAAATGCCGGCGGGACCGCCGCCGACGACCACGACATCCGAACGATCGACGACACGGATCTCCCGCGCAGGCTGATGAATAACCTGGGTCATTTGTCTCCCCTTGATTTATATGGCTTGTGCCTGAAGCGCGTCGCGTTTCAGATCCTTGTTTTGCGCATGCGTTAATGCTGCCCGGCGGGCTTCCAGCGCACGACCTTGGTTTCGACGACCGAAACGATGAAGAAAAGCACCACCGCCAGCAAAGCGGCGATCACCACTGTTGCGTAAAGAAGCGGCGAACGGAAATTGTAGGTCGCCTCGATGATTAGCGCGCCGAGCCCAAAACTCGATCCGATCCATTCCGCAACGATTGCACCCATGACGCTGCTGGTGGCGGCGATCTTTAGCGCCGCAAACAGGAACGGCAGGGAACTCGGAATGCGCACCTTCCAGAGGATTTCCGATTGGCTTGCAGAGAGAACCCGCATCAGGTCCAGCATGGCGGGCGGCGCGGAACGCAGCCCCTGCACCATGTTGACCAGCGTCGGAAAGAAACAGATCAGGCCCGCGATGATGATTTTTGGCGTGATCCCGTTTCCGAAGATCAAGACCAGAATAGGCGCAAGCGCAATGATTGGGATCGCCTTGACGAATACCGCAATGGGATAAAACGCCTTTTCGGCGACTTTGCTGTGCACGAACCAGATTGCGAGCAGGATGGCGACGAGATTGCCGAAAATGAAGCCGAGCACAGCCTCCAGCAACGTCGGCAGAAAGTTGCGCATCAGCGTCGCGGCATTGTCCCGCAGGGCAAACATCACCTCGACCGGGCTCGGCGCCATGAATGTCGGGATCTTGAAGACCCAGACGACCAGCTGCCAGAGGACGATACAGCCGACGGCCGCGACAATCGCCGGAATGTTTCTCGAAAGAACGCCGACCGTTGCATCGATCAGCGCGATCTTGCGCGGGACGGCGCCCATGCCGCGCTGTCCTGTTTGTACCACGTCGCTCATAGGCATTCCTCCAGGAGCGAGCGCAAATGCGCCGTGACCTTGATGAACTCCACCGTGTCGCGCATCGCAAGCGAACGCGGATAGGGAAGGTCCACTTTCATGAATTCCTTCACGCGGCCGGGATGAGCCTGCAGCATCAGGACGTACTGGCCGAGGAAAGCGGCTTCCGGAATGGAATGGGTGACGAACAGGATCGTCGTTCCCGTTTCCTGCCACAGCCGCAGCAGCTCCTCGTTCAGCTTGTCGCGGGTGATTTCGTCCAGTGCACCGAACGGTTCGTCCATCAAAAGAATTCGCGGACGAGTTACCAGGGCGCGGGCAATCGCCACGCGCTGCCGCATCCCGCCGGAAAGCTCGTGCGGCAAGGCGTTCTCGCGTCCCTTGAGGCCGACCATTTCAATCAGCTTGTAAGGATCGGCATAGGAGGACTTGTCGTGTTTTCCGACTTCGAGCGGCAAGCACACATTGTCGATGACGCTGCGCCAGGGAAGCAGGGTCGCGTCCTGGAAAACGAAGGCGAAATCGCGTGCCTCCCGCGCTTGCTGCGGCCCGCGCCCGAGAACGGAGACCGAGCCGGCGCTTATATGGACGAGATCCGCGACACAGCGCAGAAGGGTCGACTTGCCACAGCCCGATGGCCCTAGCATGGTGACAAAGGCCCCTTGTGGGATATCCACCGTTACATCGGAGAGAGCTGTAAACTCGTTATCTTTGTCGCCGAAGCGGATATCGAGATGACTGACCGCAACCGCCAGACCTGATTCGTCTGGCACAGGCGCAGGCCGTTTGGCTGATGTCGCTCCCATCATGACCCTCATCCGACCTTTTTGCGGATAGCCGCGGTTGCCTCAAGAATGGACATGGTCGCGACGTCGTCGACAGTCGGCACCGCTCCGGCAAACTGCTTGAGGTCGGCATAGGCCTTGATCTGCGCCGCCCAGTTTTCCTTGCTCATCGCGCCCCAGCCGGTTTCCTTGGTGCTGTCGCCGAAGGAGAAATCGATCACCGAACGCACGGCCTTGAGTTCGCTTGCCTTGTCCAGATTGGGATAGGCTTCGACAAGCATGTCGACCGCTTCTTCCGGATTGTCGCGGACATAACCCCATCCCTTGGCCGCAGCGGTGGTGAAGCGAACCAACACGTTGCTATGCTCATCGAGCTGCTGATCGGTCGTATAATATACGTTGGCGTAGAGCTGCAGGCCGGCATCCCAGAGCATCATGTCGACGCGATCGTCACCGAGCACGGCAAGAGCGTTCGTGTTCGTCACCCAACCGGACACCGCATCGGCCTGGCCGGTGAGCAGCTGGTTCATGTCGGAGCCCATATTGACGATCTTCACCTGGCTTTCTGCAATGCCGTTCTTTGCCAGGAGAGCCTTGAGAAGGACCATCGAGGTCGGCGGCGTCGCAATCGTTTTGCCAATCATGTCCTGCGGCGTCCTGATAGGCTTGGCCTGTTTCGAGAAATACGTAAAAGGATGCTTGCGGTAGCCCGCGAGGAAAGCCTTGACCGGAACGCCGGCGGAACGCGCCAGCATGATCGACGGGCTTGAGGAGAGCTGACCTATGGTCGACTGCCCGGCTGCGACACCGGCGACGCCATCGACATTCGGCCCACCCGGAACGATGGTAAGCGTGACGCCCTGTTCCTTGAAGAATCCCTTTTTCATCGCGGCGACTTCGCCAATCACGCCATTGGAGGCGAGCCATCCGAGCTGCATCCGCACCGCGGCCTCATCGCTGGCATGGCCGGCACGGACGCCAATAAACGTCTGGGCCGCGGCAAGACCCCCGACTAAGGCAGAATTGGATAGGAAACGGCGACGATCCATCATTAATTGAGACATGCTGATAGTTCCCCTATTGATTGGGCGATCAGACTTTTCGTCTTTTATCCACCAATGAAGCGGATGATGAGGGAATTTGGCGTTCTAATAAAGAACAATTATGCGCACTTTGAATTGCCGAAAAGGCAACGCTATTTGACCCTGGTGGCTCGCCCGATAAATGAGCTTGTCAGCTTCCAGACGCCTCGTTAGTGAAAAGTGTCGTTCGGGGCGCCGCCTCGCCTAGACTAGATCGGTAAGAACAAGTTGATCTTTGAACGGTGACATTGCCTTGGCGCAACGATTGTCCGAACAAGTTGGCGCGCCACCTTAAAAGCCTGTCCAAACATGTTTCACGTCTGGGATAGCTTTGCCAACCTTATGGCCAAAGCAGTCGAGGCGTTAAGCCGCACTTGAATCAGCTTCGGGGCCCTCGAAAAGGCCATGCGCTCCCATGTCTCATTTCTGTCAGTTAACGGCTATTCTGAAGTGGAAGCTCTTGCGCAGCATGTTAGAGACAAGGTAGCCCCAGCCACGGATCGGAGAGGTCGTGGGTTCGACCACCGTATGCACATGCAGCCACCTGGGTCTCGCTCTCGAGGTGACGCCGACTGACATCGAAACGAAATTCCCTTCCGTTCATATAACATCGGTGGTCTCCTCGGTTGGCCGCTGGGCTTTCGGTAAACTTCGGTTACGCAACTTGTTCGGGCACCTTGACTGCGAGCGGCACGCGAGCAGCGATCGACTGGACACCGCTACGACAACATATCAGCCAAAAAATTCCCGACGGACTGAGCCTCTGACGAGAGACTCGCCCGTCCTTTAACCAGTGCGATTTCGGATGCCGGCTGATCGTCGAAGCCATCCTCCGGTCCGAGTTCCCGATGTTCAGGAAGTATGGCATCGGAAGGCAGGAGACTGATGCCAAGACCAGAAGCGACGGCTGCTTGTACCCCCATCAAACCCTGGCTCGTATAAGCAATCCGCCAACGCCGACCGCTGCGCTCGATAGCGCGGATGGCGCGATCCCGATAGATGCAGCCGACGGGAAATACCGCGAGGGGCACGGGATCGGCCTCGGCGGAGCGCGTGGCACTTTCCACCCAGATCAATTGTTCTTTCCAGCTGGCAAGACATTCCCCATTTCCGGGCTCACGCTTGATCAATGCCAGATCAATCTCGCCCGCATCCAGCAGGCGGCGAAGCTCCGTGCTCCAGCCGCTGACCGTATCAAGCCTGATATGGGGTGACGCGGCGGAAAATCCCGACAGCAGGTCAATCAGGCGACGCCCGGCAAAATCCTCCGGCACCCCGAGGCGCACGGTTCGGGGTGCCGAAGGTTCGCGCATCACCTCGGCGGCTTCCTCCGCGGTTGCCAGTATCCTGCGCGCATAGCTCAGCAGCAGTTCCCCGGCCTCAGTTGTCTCGACGGTTCCGGAAGATTTGTTCCGATGCAGCAGCCAGCTGCCCATATTGACCTCCAGCTTCTTGATCTGCTGGCTCACCGTCGATTGCGTCAGGTGCACCCGCTCGGCAGCCTTGGTAAAGCCGCCGCAGTCGACGACGGCGGCAAAGGTTTTCAGGAGGTCCAGATCGAAGCCGAAGCTCATTTGATTTGCCAATGATAGGGATAATAAGATTTAATTTCTCAATCTACGCAGGTTTTGTCAATCTTGGGAAAACGCTAGGAGAACATATATGAACTTGACCGGACCCAAGCCGGGCTGGCTGACCTTTGATTGTTACGGAACCCTGATCCAGTGGGACGAGGGCCTGTTGGCGGCGATGGACAGGATACTGTCCGCAAAAGGCGGCGATATCGATCAGAAGATTTTCATCGCGGTTTATGACCGGCATGAACATGCGCTGGAAGTGGAGCGCCCTCACCGAACGTTTGCCGAGGTCAGCGCCCTTGCGCTGGAACGGGCCATGAGCGAATTCGGCCTTGCGTTCGAGGCTACGGATGCCGATATCCTGACCTCCTCCATCGGCAGGATGCCTCCATTTCCCGAGGTCGTGGCAACGTTGGAAACGTTGAAGGCCGCCGGTTTCCGCCTTGCGATCATCTCGAACACTGACGACGCTATCATCGCCGGAAATGTCGCCCAGCTTGGCGGTTCCATCGACCGTGTCATCACGGCTGAGCAGGCCGGTGCTTACAAGCCCTCCAGCCAGATTTTTCATCATGCCTGGAACAGCTTTGGCATCGGCATGAACGATCTCGTCCATATATGCGCCAGCCCGCATCTGGATCTCGCCGCAGCGCGTGAGCTTGGATTTCGCACGGTCTGGGTTGACCGCGGCACGTGCCGCAAACCACTGTCTGACTACCAGCCCAATGCAATCGTCCCGACGCTCGACAGGGTGACGGCCATCCTTCTTGCGGCAGGTTGGATGTAACTCAAGGGGAAAGCATGGCGCATGAACTGAATATTTCCAAGTTGAACCACAGTCTCAGTTATAATCTGAAGATGTATAGCGACGAGATATGGCAGGCAAGGGTTGATCTTGCTGCTTGCCTGCGCATGGCTTCTCGCCTGGGTCTTGAAGAGGGGATCTGCAACCATTTCTCGGCCGTTGTGCCCGGTCACCCAGATCTCTTCATCGTCAACCGCCTCGGCTGGGCGTTTCAGGAGGCAACCGCTTCATCACTGCTGATCTGTGATTTCGAAGGCAATGTGGTTGCAGGCGATGGAGTGCCAGAGGCGACCGCCTTTTACATTCATGCGCGGCTGCACAAGATGTCACCGCGGGTGGGCGCTGCCTTCCATACCCATATGCCAAATGCAACAGCGCTCAGCATGGTGGAAGGCGAGCCGTTGGTCTGGGCAGGACAGACGGCCCTCAAGTTCTACGGCCGTGTCGCGGTGGATGAAAACTACAACGGTCTCGCGCTCGATGAGAGCGAGGGTGACAGGATCGCCTCCGTGCTTGGTGACAAGGATATCCTGTTCATGAAGAACCATGGCGTCATGGTTTGTGCGCCCAACATCGCTGAAGCCTGGGATGATCTCTACTATCTCGAACGAGCGGCCGAAGTTCAGTTGAAGGCGATGAGCTCTGGCCGCAAGCTCCTGCCGGTTTTGCCTGATGTCGCAGCCGAAGCGGCGCGACAGATGCGGGAAGGGGACCCTGAAAGCGCCAGTATGCATCTGCAGAGCATCCGTCGGGTGCTGGACCAGGAAGCGCCGGGATACCGCGACTGATAGTTAATTCGAGCCGTCAGGCACGTCTAGAAATCCTTCAGCCGATCTGACTGATTTCAGGGGCAGGAGCTTGGTAGGTGTGGTTCAAGGGTAACTGTCGCCATGCACTCGCAAAAGAGACGAAAGCGAAAGCAAGCGGCGGTAAAAATTGTGGCTAATCCCGACCCGCGTTTGGAGTTTTACCAATGACTGACTTTAGAAACTGGAATGGTGTACCTGCTCCAGAAAAAATAGCTATGGAGGGGCGCTATGTGCGTCTCGAGCCACTGAACGTCGACACACATGGTGACCAATTGTTCGATGCCGTCTGTGGGCCAGACGCCGAACGGCTGCATCGCTGGCTTCCAGACGTCGTGCCGGAAGATAAGAACGCCTTTCGGAACTGGTTGGAAGAAAAAGCGGTATCCATCGATCCCCTTTTTTTCGTCGTCCTTGACAAGGAAACCGACAGGGTGGTGGGGCGCCAAGCTTTGATGGATATCAGCACCGCGCACGGTTCTGCGGAGATCGGGCATATTTTATGGGGCCCAGGAATGGCCGGCACACGCCTCGCTACCGAAGCTTTCTTTCTGTTTGCGGACTATATCTTTAAGCTAGGATATCGTCGTTATCAGTGGCGATGTAATTCGCGAAATGCGCCTTCTCGGAAGGCGGCCGAACGGTACGGATACCAATTTGAGGGCATATTCCGACAGAACATGGTGGTTAAAGGCGAGAGCCGCGACACCGCCTGGTTTTCGATCATTGATTCCGAATGGGAAGCATTGCGTCGGGGTTATCTCAAATGGCTAGATCCCGAGAATTTTGAAAAAGACGGCCAGCAGAGAATACCGCTTCGCCAAGCATTTAAACAGTAGGTGCTACTTCCCCTGCTCGCTATTTCGAGAGACTTTTAGAAGCCGCCACCCCCTTCATTTAGACTGGTGGCTAGGCTGACCTCTCTTAGTCCTTTGCTCGTCGAGAACAGCATCGCATTCGGCGGGTTCTTAATCAGCGGGGACCTACCGACGGCTTATTGTCATAACGAAAGACGAGCTTTCAAAGTTAGCCCTCTGCCTACCTTCAGGCAGAGCGTGCCGATCACAGTGGCCAATCCCGCATTGTCAGCACCCATGAGCAGCCATCACACGAAAGCGCCAGTTTCTTCAGTTCCTCGACGAGCACATCAAACACGATCCGGCAGCGCGCGCTGCCCCGTAGACCCTCGTGCATTACAACCCAGGTTTCTAGGTCAAAGTTGAACCGATCGGGAAGCACCCGCACCAGCTCAGGATCCGCGGCGATGATCGGCACCTGGCAGATACCAATACCAAAGGCTGCCCGGATCGCTGCAAGCTGGGCGACGTCGCTGTCGACGCGCAGCGCAAAGGCACTCGGGTTATGGCCGGGTAGCGCTGCGCGACCGCCCGGATCGCAGGCGTTTCGGTATCGAAGCCAATCGGATCATGGTTCGCAAGTGCCCCCATGCTGTTGAGAACGCCCCGGCGCTCGAGGTATCGGCGATGCGCATGTAAACCGATGGATATGACGCCGATCCTTTTCGCCACCAGGGCCTGCTGCTCGGGTTGAACCATGCGGATCGCGATATCCGCTTTGCGCTGGAGGAGATCGTCAAGGGAATTCGAAAGCGAGAGTTCGATCGCGATTGCGGGTGGTCTTCGCGCAGCCGCGTCAGGATCGAGGGCAGATGTTTGATGCCCACGATTTCGCTCGCGCTGATACGCACGGTCCCACTGACTTCACCGGCGCACCCCTCGGCCGTGCGAAGGAATGCCGCCGACACGGAGGCCAACGATTCCGCAAGCCGTCTAATCTCCAGCGCGGCGTCGGTCGGCGACAGACCGCGCCGCGTGCGGACGAAGAGTGCCGTTCGCTGGTCTGGTGGCCGCGGGCTAAGAACGCCAACGATGCGCTCCAGGAGAACTTCTTCGGCGCATTCCGGGCAGGCCTTCGCTACACCCGCTCAAGCCGGCCACTGCATGTCGTGCTGTTGCGTGCCGCGATCTTCTTCGCCTTCGCCAGCGCCGTTTGGGCACTTTTGCCCCTCGTAGCCCGCCAGTTGCTCGGTGGTGACGCCAGCTTCCATGGCATTCTGCTGGGCGCGGTCGGCGCCGACGCGATCGGCGGTGCACTGGTCATGCCGAAACTGCGCGAACGCCTGAGTTCAGATGGCCTACTACTTGGCGCGGCGGTTCTCACCGTCATCGTCATGGCCGTCCTATCGCTCGCTCCGCCAAAGATCGTCGCCATCGTTGCGCTTCTTTTCCTTGGTGGCGCATGGATCACCGCGCTGACGACACTGAATGGCGCCGCGCAGGCTGTGCTCCCGAACTGGGTGCGTGGTCGTGGTCTTTCCGTCTATCTGACCGTCTTCAACGGTGTGATGACGGCAGGCAGCCTTGGCTGGGGCGCCGTCGGTACGGCGGTCGGCATCCAGACGAGCCTGTTCATCGGTGCGGCCGGTCTTCTCGTGGCAGGCTTCATCATGCACCGTATCAAGCTTCCGGCCGGCGATGCCGACATGGTACCGTCCAACCATTGGCCCGAGCCGCTCGTTGCCGAGCCCTTTTGCCCATGATCGTGGTCCGGTCCTGATCCTGATCGAATACAAGATCGAGAGGCAGCATCGCAGCGCCTTCCTGTATGCGCTCGATACACTCTCCCAGGAACGGCGCCGCGACGGAGCCTATGGATGGGGTGTCACCGAAGACAGTGCCGATCCGGAAAAGATCGTCGAATGGTTCATGGTGGAATCCTGGGCCGAGCACCTTCGCCAGCACAAGCGGGTTTCCAATGCCGACGCCGACCTACAGGGCAAGGTGCTGACCTACCATGTCGGACCCGAAAAGCCGGTCGTCCGGCATTTCCTGACGATCAATCGGCCAGGTGCTGCATAACGATACCAGCATCAGAACAAATGGCAGGGCGGCTTCGGTCGCCCTTTTCATTATGTCGCGCGGCGCAATAAATTCGAAACTATTGATACAATTGTTGAACGGAGGATTTGCGGGCAAAACTGGGGCATATCGCGAGACAGAACATCGCGATACCAGATTTTAGATAAGAGAACAGCGATGAAAACTCCCCCCCTTCCGACCCTCCTGAGCTTCAACGGCGGTTATGTCGATACCCTTGGCTTCCTGTCGCTGTCCGGCCTGTTTACCGCGCATGTCACGGGTAACTTCGTGACGCTTGGCGCAAGCATGGCGCACGGTCTGGATGGCGCATGGTCAAAACTCCTGGCACTGCCGGTGTTCTGCCTGGTCGTCTTTGCCTCACGGCTGGTCTGCCTGAAACTGCCGAGCCAAAATCGCTCGCCGATCCGTCCGATGCTTGTGGTCAAGCTCTTGCTATTCGTCGGCGTTGCCGCCTACGCGCTCTATCACGGTCCGTTCCGGGCAGACGAAGGCGTCGCCACTCTTACGGTCGGCATGGCGCTGGTTTCCGCGATGGCCATTCAGAACGGGCTTCACAAGGCGCATCTGTCGAAAGCGCCGCCATCGACACTGATGACCGGCACGACCACGCAAATCATGCTGGATCTTGCCGACATTCTGGCCGATCCGAAAGCCGACGAGGTTGCAACGGCCAAGGCGCGGATAAAGAAGATGGCGGCTGCCGTGGCGACTTTTGCCCTTGGCTGCGGCTTTGGTGCCGTCGGCTACATGTACGCACCCGCTGTCGCTTTCACCCTGCCTGCTGTCATAGCGGTCGTCGCTCTGTTTGCAAGCAGCGCGGCAGCCGAGATCCTGAAACCTTACCAGCTTCTGCTCTGTTGAATTGAAGAGGAAATCATCATGGATATCGGCAGTGAGGCAAGCGGTATCGCCAACCTGATAGCACCCATTCTCAAGCCCTTGGCTACCGGTCTGGAATTCTTCGGCGTGGGTGTGATCCTGGTCGGCGTTCTGGTCGCAACCGTCGGATACATCAGGGATGTCTTCTCGATCGACCAACGCGAGGCCTATGAGCGCTACCGCGCCAATCTCGGCCGCGGGATCTTGTTGGGACTGGAGATCCTGATCGGTGCTGACATCATAGCGACCATCATCGCACCACTGACCTGGGAAAGCGTCGGACTTCTCGGACTGATCGTGCTCATCCGGACATTTCTCAGTTTTTCCCTTGAAGCCGAGATCGATGGCCAGTGGCCGTGGACGAAAAATGCGACCTCGTCAGCAGGATCCGGCTCGCCCTCATCGTCACTCCCAGCTGTGCGCTAACAACGTCTTCTTTTATCCGATTGGAACATATCATGACACAACCCTTGGAATTCGGCCTCGATACGTTCGGCGATGTCACAACAGGCCCTGACGGAGACCTGCTTGCGCAGCCGCAGGTAATCCGCAATGTGGTCGAAGAGGCAGTTCTGGCTGACCGGCACGGCATCGACTTCTTCGGTGTCGGCGAACACCACCGCAAGGATTTTGCCATCTCCGCGCCGGAGGTGGTGTTGGCTGCCATTGCGGCTCAGACCAGCAAGATACGGCTCGGCTCCGCCGTCACCGTTCTCAGTTCAGACGACCCGATCCGTGTGTTTCAGCGGTTCTCGACACTCGATGCGATTTCGAACGGGCGCGCCGAAGTCATTCTCGGCCGCGGTTCGTTTATCGAGTCCTTCCCACTCTTCGGCTACGACCTGTCGAAATACGAGGAACTGTTTAAAGAGAAACTCGATCTGTTCTCGGAGATCGTCTCCAAAGACGTCGTCAATTATCGCGGTGACTGGCGCGCGCCGCTGGAGGATCAGCGCATCTATCCGCCCATCGGAGACGGTCGGCTTAAAACCTGGATCGGTGTCGGCGGTAGCCCGGAGTCCGTCATACGTGCAGTCCGGTATGATATGAATCTGATGCTGGCCATCATCGGTGGCGATCCAGCCCGGTTTGTGCCCTATGTCGAGCTCTACAAAAAGGCTTCCGACCAAGCTGGGAGAACGCCAGGCGGTATTGGCGTCCATTCACCAGGCTATATAGCCGAAAGCGATGAGCAGGCTCGCCGTGACCTGTTCCCACATTTCAAGAAGATCCGGGACCGGCTCGGCAAGGAACGTGGCTGGCCGCCGGTGACCGAGCAGGATTTTGAGAACGAGATCGAACATGGTTCGCTGTATGCGGGATCGGCGGAGACCGTGGCCCAAAAGATCGCAACCACCGTCCGGACGCTTGGGATATCACGGTTCCAGATGAAGTATTCTGCTGGTCCCATGGATCACGACAAACTTATGCAGAGCATTGAACTTTATGGATCAAAGGTCGTGCCGCTGGCGCGCACCTTGCTCGACGAGTCCCCGAAGTGAAAGCGAGTAAAGAGTTATTCATGTCAAATATGCCCTCACCACCGCTCCAAATCGGCCAGCTATAGTATGGATCACCAATGAAAACGGGCAGGCAGAATTTGCCTGTCGGCAAAGGAGGGGATTCTGTCAATCGGCGCGATCGGTGTTTCATAGGCCGGATTTCTTTCCGACGCGACTGCCGGCATGGTTAGAGCCAGGGAAATGTTGGTGCCTACTGTCGGACTGAAAAGGGGCACCGGCATCATTGTAACGGAAACCGATATGCCGGCTGATCATTTATAACCACTACAGCGTCGATCGTTTTGAAGTTAGATTGCAGGTCTCGGGCCATGCATCAAAACTTCAAATTGAAAGACAAAGCCGTGAACGCCAACATTTTTTCTCCTATAGAAATAGCAGGGCTAACCTTGCGTCATCGTATTGCGATGGCACCCCTGACCCGTTCTCGCGCCGGGCAACCAGGTAACGTGCCGACCACGATGAATGTGGAATATTATCGTCAGCGTGCGGGCGCCGGCCTGATCATTACCGAGGCGACGCAAATCTCGCAGCAAGCACAGGGTTACGCCTGGACGCCGGGTATCTATACGCCTGAACAAATCGCCGGCTGGCTTGAGGTCAGCAAAGCCGTTCACGAAGAGGGCGGGGTAATATTCCAACAGCTCTGGCACGTCGGACGCGTCTCTCATCCAAGCTTCCAACCGAACGGCGGGCTGCCGGTGGCCCCGACCACAATGCCGGTGCCTGGAAAAACGTTCATTGTTGATGAAACGGGCAAGGGCGTCTGGGGAGAGATCCCGGAGCCGCAGGAACTGACCACAAGTGGCATCAAGACGATCATTGCCGACTATGTCACAGCGTCCCGGAACGCTATCGCTGCCGGTATGGACGGCGTGGAGATCCATGCGGGCAACGGCTATCTCTTGGACCAGTTCATCAACAGCAACAGCAATCATCGCATGGATGAATATGGCGGCTCGACAGAAAACCGCGCGCGGCTGCTTCTGGAAGTCACCGATGCAATCTCCAAGGAAATTGGTGCCAGTAGGGTGGGTGTCCGTTTGACGCCAATGGGGCGTTTCATGGGGATGGGAGACGACACTCCGGAAGAAACATTTGGCTACATTGCCGAAGAGCTCAGCAAACGCAGCCTTGCATATCTTCATCTGGTGGAGCCGGAAATTGTCGGAACCGTTCTCGATGAGAATTACGACCCTCGTTGGGACAGCATCATGAAGCTGCTTCGCGAGCGGTTCAAAGGCCCCCTGATTTTGGCGGGTGGCTTCACTTACGAGAAAGCCCAGGCAGCAATTGCCGAGGGACGCGGCGATGTTATCGCATTCGGACGGCTGTTCATCGCAAACCCTGATCTTCCGGATCGCTTGCGCACGAGAGCTCCCTTGAACGAGCCTGACAGTTCAACGTTTTTCGGCGGCGACAGTCGCGGATATGTGGACTATCCAGCCCTCATCCACGCGGCTGCCGAAACCGGTGCGGGAAACGGCTGACTGAAAAAGCGAGGTCGGTCCTAAACCGAGGTATAGGTCGTTCAAACCAAAGTGCGATTTCGCCATCCGCCGAGGCTGTTAAACCTTCACAAATCGATTTCTGGATGACGGCATGGATGCTGAGGCAACGGTGCGCTCAGTCTTTGCGCCTGCCACAGCGATGCTGTCAGACAGATCGTCGCCTGCATTCGTAATACAGAGGCAAGTCCATATGCATTACAGTAAACGCACACTGCAGGCGGGGGCCTCAATCCTTGGCCTCGCGATCACCGTGGGCTTTGGGGTCTTTGGGTGGATCGCCTACGAACCGGAACTTTCGACAATCCCGCCCCCTGATCGGGCTTCGATTCCGCCGGCTCTGATCCGCAAGGGTGAGCAGTTGGCGACCGTAGGCGACTGTATCGTCTGCCACACCGCCGATGACGGCCCGGCGCTTGCCGGTTCGCGGCCGTTGACTACGCCATTTGGAACTCTTTATTCCAACAACATCACGCCGGATCCTGAAACTGGGATCGGCAACTGGTCGGCAGATGCGTTTCGCCGCGCGATGAAGGATGGCGTCGCCCGCGATGGCAGCCATCTCTATCCAGCACTTCCCTATGAACATTTCACGCGCGTCACAGATGCAGATCTCGATGCTATCTACGCGTTTCTAATGAGCCGCGAGCCGGTCAAGGAGAGCGCTCCTCCAAACGAACTTCTCCCTGGTCTGGGCTTTCGTCCACTTCTTGCCGGCTGGAAACTGTTGTTTCTGCGGCACGAAGCGACGGTCTCCGAACCCATGGAAAGCAGCGAATGGAACCGTGGAAAATACCTGGTCGACGGGCTCGCCCATTGCGGAGGTTGCCACACGCCCCGAAACATCCTGGGCGGGGAAAAGTGGGCGGACGAGTTTGCTGGGGGGTGTTGCGGAAGGTTGGAACGCGCCACCTCTGGACGCTTCCAACCCGTCAGCTGATCGCTGGAACGTCGATACGCTTCAAGCCTATCTGAAAACCGGGACTGCGAAGGGCCACAGCACGGCAGCTGGCCCGATGGGGCCAGTGACCGAGGGCCTGTCGAGGCTCAACGATGCCGACGTACGGGCGATTGCCGTTTACATCAATACGACAATTCATTCCGGTACCACGCCGTCTTCGACGGTGACGCCGCCCGCCATCGCTGGGCTGCCGGACGCTCGGACAAACCTGTTCGATGGTGCGTGTGGCGGATGTCACGAGCCATCCGCGCCGATGGGCAGGCAAGGGCGCCCGCTGCTTTCAGAGACGTCGGACATGAACGCGAAAGACCCCCGCAATGCGGTTCAGGCCGTCCTGCAGGGCATAAGGGATCCGTCCAGCGACGCTCCGTTCATGCCGTCGTTTGCCGACAATCTCACCGATAGACAGATCGCGGACCTGCTGGCCTACGGCCGATCGCGCTTCACAACGCAACCACCCTGGCCGCCTCTTGAAGACACCGTTCGCGATATTCGCAAGGAGAACGCACAATGACGACATCGATCACGGTCAACGGAAAGAGACACCAGGTCGATAGCGACACAGATACACCGCTTCTTTACGTGCTGCGGAACGATCTGGAACTCAACGGCGCCAAATACGGTTGCGGGCTTGGGCAGTGCGGCGCCTGCACTGTTCATATCGACGGCAAGGCAGTCTTTTCCTGCCTCACTCCGCTAGGCGCGATTGGCGAAAGGTCGGTTCGAACGATTGAAGGCCTCGGCTCTGTCGACGCTCCAGGCGTTTTGCAAAAGGCGTTTCAGGATGAGCAAGCCGCGCAGTGTGGTTACTGTATCGCTGGCATGATCATGCGTGCGCAGACCCTTTTGGACAAGATCCCCAATCCGAGCGATGATGAAATCCGCGACCATCTGCAACCCAACCTCTGCCGTTGCGGCACCCATGCGAGGATCCTCCGCGCCGTCCGGCGCGCCAGCGACGTCATGGCAGGAGTGGCCAGATGAGCGCGATCACCAGACGATCTTTTCTGGCGGCCAGCGGTATCGCGGTAGCATTCGCTCTCGCAAGACCTGCACGAGCCCAGTTGGCCGGAGGCGGAGAAGGGGGCGCCGGCCCGGCTATTGTCAATGCCGACCTGCCAGGCAGCCTGAAATCCTGGCCCTATCTTGACGCCTGGATACAGCTCGATCAAAACGGGAAAGCCACCGTCTTCACGGGTAAGGCCGAGCTCGGACAGGGAATACGGACAGCGTTGACGCAGGTAGCTGCGGAAGAACTCGATCTTCCTCCTTCCAAAGTCACACTTGTTACGGTCGATACATTGCGCACACCGGACGAAGGGCTGACGGCAGGCAGTCATTCCATGCAGGACAGTGGCACCGCGATCCGCAACGCTGCTGCAAACGTGCGCATGCTCCTGCTCGCGAAAGCCGCCGCAACGCTCGGGGTCGCAGAGGCCGATGTTGCTACAAAGGGGAATGGAACCATTGTCGCAGCCGATGGCCGCAGCCTTGGGTATGGCGAGATTGCCGCGGCGGTATCGCTGCATGTGGAAGCGCTGCCCAATGCACCTCTTCGCCAGAAAGGCCAGTTTCGGACGATGGGTTTCAACCTACCGAGGCTGGATATCCCGGCAAAGACGACCGGGGGGAGGCGTTCATACAGGACATGCGCCTGCCGGGAATGCTGCATGCCCGGGTCATTCGCGGTCCAAGCATAGGCACACGGCTGAAGCTTCCGCCGGATAGCGAAATCGAAGCTATGGACGGCGTTGTTAAGTTTGTCCGCAACGGCGATTTTGCGGCAGTCGTCTCCCGGCGCGAGTGGGATGCTGTCAAGCTGATGCGGAGACTGCAAGCCTTACCGTACACGGCCGCGAACGAACCTCTTCCCTCGGGAGGAGTCGCCGAGACATTGAAGGCGCTGCCTGCACGCGACATCGTCATACTGGATACGAGTACACCGACTGCTGACCCCAAGCATTCTGTCAGCCAAAGTTTTACCAGAAACTGGATCAGCCATGGGTCGATTGGACCCTCCTGCGCGTTGGCATGGCTGCAAGACGATCAGCTAACAATATGGACACACAGTCAGGGGACGTTTGACGTCAGGCGTGTGGCCGCGGAGCTTCTCAATCGCCCGATAGAAACCATACGCGCCATCCACGTCGAAGGCGCCGGTTGCTATGGACAGAACGGCGCGGATGACGTTGCTGCGGAAGCTGCCCTGATTGCCGCATCGATGCCGGGCAAGCCTATCCGGTTACAATGGATGCGAGAGCAAGAGTTCGGCTGGGAACCACTTGGTCCGGGAATGGTGACGGAAGTCGACGCCGCCATCGATGCCGGCGACCGGATCGTCAAATGGAACTACGATGTCTGGAGCAATCCTCACAACAACCGGCCGGTCGGGGCGGGCGGCGTGCTTGTTGGAAACGAGGTGGCGCAATCGTTTCCTATTCCGGAGGGCAAGCCGATCCCAATGCCGGAAGGCGACGGCAGCCGCAACTCGAACCCGCTCTACGATTTGCCAAACATGCATGTCATCTACCACTTCATCAAGGACATGCCGATACGGGTTTCCGCGCTGAGGTCGCTCGGAGCGCACCTGAACGTGTTTTCTATCGAAAGCATGTTTGATGAACTTGCGTTGAAGGCTGGAGTGGATCCGCTGGATATGCGGTTGGCTCACATGGCCGACGACCGAGCACGAAGCGTCATGCTGACCGCCTCGGAAGCCTTCGGCTGGAAAACTCGCAAGAAAACTTCGCCGCTGCAAGGGTTCGGCATGGCGTTCGCGCGTTACAAAAATCTGGGCGCCTATTGCGCCGTGTTCATGGAAATCACAGTCGAGCGCGACACGGGTCGCCTGACAGTTCGAAGGGTCCAGGCTGATGTGGACTGCGGCGAGGTTGTTTCTCCGGACGGTGTCCATAATCAAGTTGAAGGGGCGATTATTCAATCGTTGAGCTGGTGCACCCGCGAAGCATCGGGCAATGACGGCACTCTGCGCACAGCCTTCGATTGGAGCACCTATCCAATTTTACGCTTCCGCGACGTACCTGAAAAGATTGCTGTCACCGTCCAGCAGCAGCCGGGAAAGCCTTTCCTGGGCGTAGCCGAGTGTGGACAAGGCCCAGCTTCCGCAGCACTTGCGAATGCACTGGCTGATGCCACCGGTGTCAGATTCACTCACATGCCGATCACTGCCGAGAAAGTAAGAGCCGCGATTGTAACCCTCTAGCAGATCAAGTTGCGACTTGGCCCCCTTGATCAGCATAGGCGGCGAAGGCTTCCTGCAGTGCCAGGACGAATACCCGCACCTTAGGCAAGACCAGCCGCGTGGTGGGATACACTGCCCAGATTGGCATGTTCTCTGGCGCGCCGTCGGCGAGAGTGACAGCCACAAGCCGGCCCGCCCGCAGGTCATCGCGGACGGCCCAGTGCGACAATAACGCAATGCCGCCGCCCGCCAGGCAGGCGGCATGGCAGATGGCAATACTGCTCGACGAAAAACGCGCATGAACGCGGATATGTTTTTCCCGCTCACTTTCCGGCGCCCTCTCGTCCCGCATCGTCCAATGACTAATGCCGTTAAGCGGAAGGCAATCGTGCAAAGCCAAATCACCCACGAAAGCCGGCTGGCCACGTCGCTGAAGATAATCGGGTGCTGCTACCAGAAGCCGCGGATTGTCGGCCAGTTTTTGAGCGATCAAGCTGTTGTCGCGCAAATGAGCAATGCGGATGGCGAGATCGATACCAGTCGCGACCAGATCAGGAAGTGTGTCGGTAACGTCGAGCGAGATGCGCAGCTCGGGATTTTCCATCAGCAGACGGGGCACAAGCGGCGCCACAAATGTAAGGCCGAAGGCCGCGGATACCGAAACGCGCAGCAATCCGCCCGCGCCCCGGCCATCGGACCTCAACCGCGATGTGGCCTCCTGCTCATTGTCGATGATCGACCGGGCATAGGGCAGAAAGGTTTCGCCTTCTGGTGTCAGCGACAACGCGCGGGTGGTGCGGTGCATCAGCCGTATGCCGAGCGATGTTTCGAGCGCAGCCAGCCGACGGCTTGCAGCCATGGCCGGGATGCCCAGCCGGCGGGCTGCTTCTGCAAGGCTGCCAGCGTCGACGGCAGTGGTGAAAACGCGCAAATCATCGGTATTCATTATAACGAGTCTCGATATTCGGGCCAAACAATCGGACCCACTAAAACTGATTAAGATTAAATTATAGAAAAGTGGCTGACGAAACCACCCTGGAGAGACATCGAAATGAAAACTTTACAAAACTCGAAAGCATCACCCTTACCCAGTGACGTGACCGCCAAAGGAACCCGTAAACTCGGCCTGCTGGCCATGGCGGCCGCCAGCGGTATCGCTGTTGCCAATATCTATTATAACCAGCCGATGCTCGGTATAAACGAGGCGGAGTTTCCTGGGCAGTCCGCGGCGACGTTGATCCCGACCGCAACCCAACTCGGTTATGCGCTCGGCCTGTTTCTGTTGCTGCCGCTGGGCGATATCCTCCATCGCAAACCGCTGATCGTCGGTCAGTTTGTCGTGCTGGCTGTCGCCTTGGCTCTGGCTGCAATTGCGCCAACAGCCTGGATGTAGGTCATGGCCTCGCTCGTCGTTGGCGCGAGCGCCACGGTGGCGCAGCAGATTGTTCCGTTTGCGGCGTCACTGGCAACACCGGAAAAGCGCGGTGCCACGATAGGCACTGTCATGGCCGGCGTGCTGTCAGGGATCCTTTTCAGCCGCACGTTGTCCGGCTTTGTCGCAGAGCACGGCGGCTGGCGTGAAATGTTCTGGATCGGGGTACCGCTGGCTCTGGTCGCCGCCGTCTTGATGTTCGTGACTTTGCCCCATCACCGGGCAACCTCCAGCATGCCCTATGGTAAGGCGCTCCGCTCGCTCGCACATCTCTGGACACGCTTGCCAACGCTGCGCACGGCGACATTCGTTCAAGCTGCTCTGTTTGCCTCGTTCACGGCGTTCTGGACTATTCTGGCACTCTACCTCCAGGGACCGCGTTTCAATCTTGGAGCCGATGTGGCCGGTCTGTTCGCCATTGTTGGCGCCGTGGGCGTCTTCGCAGCACCGCTCGCCGGTCGCGTCGCCGACAAGCATGGCCCGTCCTTCGTGGTGTGGTGTGGTGCTATCCTGACGCTGGTTGCATGGGTGGTGTTCGGTCTTTGGGGCGCGATTGCCGGTCTAATCGTCGGCGTCATCGTATTGGATTTCGGTATCCAGAGTGCGCTCGTCTCGAACCAGCACCTCATTTATGCGCTCGACCAGCAAGCCCGTAGCCGTCTGAATACCATCTTCATGACGGGCATGTTCCTTGGTGGCTCATTTGGTTCGGCAGTCGCTACCGTCGCGTGGAGTCAAGGAGAATGGACCGGCGTCAGCATCTTGGGTGGAATGCTCGCCCTCATCGCGCTTTTGGTTCTGGTCCTCGGCAACCGACGCTCAGGCGCTGCCTTCAGCGAACAAGAAGGACGCTAATCATGAAACCATTGCGTATTCGCGTTGTCGGTGGCTCGCTCGCGGGCCTGTTCACCGCAATTCTGTTGCAAATTGACGGTCATGATGTGGTTGTTTACGAGCGCTCTCACTCCGGACTTGCCGGACGCGGAGCGGGACTGGTGCCCCAGGAAGACGTCTTTCACATGCTGAGGATGATCGGCGCGGATCACGCTGCCAATGTCGGCGTGATCGCCCGCGAACGGATCTACTTCAATGCCGATGGCTCGGTCGCCCAGAAGCTGTCGATGCCACAGATGCAGATTTCGTGGGACTTTCTTTACTCTGAAGTCTTGGCACGTCTGGAAAAAGGACGGTACCAAACCGGACGTGCCGTTGAGGCCGTAATTGATGCCGACGATGGTGCTACCATCGTTTTTGCCAATGGTTCATCCGAAAAAGCCGATTTGGTGATCGGTGCGGACGGGCTCGGCTCGGTGGTTCGGGCGACCCTCAACGAGGACTGGCATAACCGATATGCGGGATATGTCGCTTGGCGCGGACTGTTGCCTGAAAATGAACTTCCTTCGGGAGCATCAATTCTGATCGATCGTTTCGCCTTTTATATCCAGTCCGGTGTGCATATTCTCGGCTACCTAGTACCTGGCCCTAACGGCGAAACGACGCCGGGACAAAGGCGCTACAACTGGGTCTGGTACCGCCCCGTCAATGACGCCGAGCTGGCAAGCACCCTGACCGATCGTGACGGAACAGCCTATCCTTATTCCCTCCCGCGCGGCACTATTGTAACAAGCCGGGTGGAGGCCCTGCATGCGGATGCTGCGGCGATGCTGCCGACACCGTTCGCGCTCGCCGTTCAGGCAGAGAATACGCCGTCGATCCAGGCGATCTTTGACTACGCGGCTGATCGCATGGTTGGCCAATCCGTAGCGCTGGTCGGAGACGCGGCCTTTGTTGCTCGACCCCATACCGCGATGGGAGTTTCGAAGGCGGCCGCAGATGCAGTTTCCCTGCAACGAAACTTGGTGCGGGCAAGCTCACTTCGGGAGGGTTTAGCAGCATATCAGTCGGAGCGCATGTTCATCGACGAGCAAACCGTTGCTTATGGGCAACGACTTGGTGGCTCGGCTCTTTAGAAGCCGGGCACTTCCCTCTGAAATCAACGCACTCACGCTTTTACCTTGTCCAATTAACGAGGATAGGTCCTTATGACGGAAATACTCGTCCCGTTCAGGGTAAGCAGCACCGACAGTCCTGTCGATATCCTCACCTTTGCGGCCTCCGCTGTGCAACGCGGCGGAGCAGCCCTTGCGACATTGGTCGAAATAAGCGGCGGCGCAGCGCGTGCGCTGGGAGCGCAAGTTGCGATCGTTGCGGATGGCGGGATTTGTTGGCTATGTGTCGGGTGGGTGTGTCGAGACCGCCGTTGCAGCTTGGCGTGGCGGTGAAGTGAAGCCGACTGCCCGTTCCAAGCCAGCAGCCAAGCGAGAGCGGCGCAGACCCGATCCTCTACTCGCCGTCACTGCTGAACTCCCGGAATGGTTCGAGGCGGAGCCTTGGCGAACTTGGCGGGAGTTTCTTGAACGCTTGCAGGTCAAACACCCCGGCTCGTATCCCGACGGCCTTATTCGAACCGTGCAGCGCCCGCCGTCGACACCAGATGGTGAAGGCGCCGATATCGCCGAATAGGCGGCTCATCTCGGCTTCCTGTGTCATATCGGCGGACATGGTGCGCAAGCGGGATCCTGCGGCAAGCGTCCCAGCGGCTGCCTGGAGCTTGTCCTTCAGCGCGCCCGACGATCACAACTTCCGCACCGCGCTCGAGCGCAGCGCCGGCCACGCCCAGCCCAATGCCGGAACTGCCGCCAATTTACGATAACTTTCTTTCCATAAGCGATGCCATGGGAGCCTCCATAAGCTTGTGATTTGGGTTGAGTTTTGCGTCGGGGAGCGTTGCGATAGAAGTTAGCCTTGGTAGGCGCGCTCCAGATCCGCGATGACGATCTTCTTCATCTTGTACATGGCCTGCATCACCCGGCTGGCCTTCGCCTGGTCGGGATCGGCAATCATCCGGAGAAGAATACTGTGCGACACCTGCCAGTAGACGCCAAACTTGTCGGTCAGCCATCCGCAGGGCTGTTCCTTGCCGCCGTCGGCGATGAGGGCATTCCAATAGTAGTCCGTCTCCGCCTGGTCGTCGGTCTCCACCAGAAAGGAGAACGCTTCGTTGTAGGGGATAGACGAGTTGGCATTGAGGGCGGCTACAGGCAGGCCTGGCAGCTCGAACCGCACGACTGACAGTTCCGGGTCGGGCAGTTTCGTGCGTTCGAGGACCTTGGATCCGCGGAACACGGACATATAGAATTCCATGGCCTCCTCGGCTCGTCCGTTGAACCAGAGATGGGGGTAGACTTTCATATCGCTTCTCCTTCAGGGCGTGAGACCACGGGGTGCGGACGATCGGACCCGGTGGATCACCGGGCTGTCCCAGTCGCGCTCGAATCCGATATCGTTGAGCCGACGATCTGAAAACCGCTCGATGCGCCGCATCGCCACGCGGTGCAGCAGAGCGAAGAGCAGGCCCGTGGTCATTCCGCTCATCGTCGAGAGCAGGGAGGAAACCGCCGGGCCAAGAGCAGATGACGGCGCACCGCCACAGTCCCCCGTGTTTGAGTGAGTATTCATCATGGCTTGTCATTCTCTTTCCGTGGCGCTGCCTTCGGACAGCGCGAAAAATGTTCTGTAATGAGGGGATTTTGAGCCTTGCACCGCTGGACGACAAACGATGAATAGTCGATCATATGTGACTGTTACTCACAGGCTTTGCCATGGCTCGTAGACTGCCGCCCCTGACGACATTGCCCGCATTCGACGCTGCTGCCCGCCATCTCAGCTTCACGAAGGCTGCTGCCGAGCTCAATGTGACCCACGGCGCGATTAGCCGAGCTGTGCGCCATCTCGAAGACGGGCTGGGCGTGCGGCTGTTCGATCGCGGGACGCGCTCAGTAGAGCTCACGGCGGAAGGCCTGGCTTATGCAGCAGAGGTAGGAGCGGCCCTGGATCGGATAAGCGTCGCGACGATGGCAACCGCCGCTTCGCGATCGTCCGGCGTGCTGAATGTCAGCACGTCCGATGGCTTTGCCGGGCGGTGGCTTGTTCCCCGGCTACATCGGTTTCATCGGCCCACCCCGATATCGACGTGTGCCTCTCAACGTCCGGAGTGCTCGCCGACTTCGTCAGGGATGGAATCGACATCGCGATCCGCTATGGCGAAGGCAATTACGACAACGTGACGTCGGAATTATTGATGGACGAGGACGTCTCTCCGGTTTGCAGTCCCGAGCTCCTCCAAAGAAAGCATCCTTTGCGGACGCCCGAGGATCTGCGGCACCACAGGCTCATTCATGACAACTTCCGCATTGCCTGGTCGACCTGGCTCCAGGCTGCGGGCCTATACGGCATTGACCACACAAGCGGCGTGAAATTTGAAACCGCGGCCTATGCTATCGAGGCTGCGGCGCAAGGGGAGGGGGTTCTTCTTGGACGCAGCGCGCTGGTTTCAGCCGATCTGGCATCGGGACGGTTGGTGCGCCCGTTCGATCTCGCGTTGAAATCCCGATGGAGCTATTACGTAGTCTACCCTGAAGGCGGGCTTCGGCATCGGAAGCTGAGAGCGTTTCGAGATTGGCTCTTCAGCGAGACGACGGCTGATGAACACCGCCTCAAGAGAAGCCTGTCGGCAAACGATTCAGCGGAAAGCTCAGTCTGATCTGGCCACATTGCGCCGCCGGCGCCACCTCCGCACTGTCAGCCGGCGCTGAGCTCTCCTCGACGTGATTTTTGCCTGTTCTGCTCGATGATTTGGGCCATTCTTTAGATAATGCTTTTCGGCGCCATCTTGACGACGCATACCGATTCATTGGCTGCCTTAGGTACTTCGCGACCATCCTCAGCTTGCCGACGTTGGTCCTGTCGGTATTCGCGACAGCCCGGCGTCAGTCAGGCTCGTGCCTTGGAACGAGAAACGCAGCGATTTCCTGCAGCCAGGCCGAGAAGGAAGCGTGATAACGGCCCTATCTGCCAGTTGAATGCGGCGTTTGCAGTGGGCTCGGCTTCTCTATCCGACGTTCGGCACTTGCAATTGTGCAGTGCAGCATTACCTACGACATCCGGGACGTCGATTGGCCTTCCGCGACCAGCGAGGATGCTCCATGAGAAGTCTTTCGGATACATTGCAGCGCTTGCAACGATACAGAAACATTCCGGTGATGGATGCGGCTCCAACCAGACTAACGCAGCTGGAGATCGCTAGCGCTAATCCCGGCAACCTCCTCGGCTGGTACTATGCTCCCGAAAACGGCGATCGATCTGGCCCGCTTGCGCTTGTCGTCGTCCTGCATGGCTGCACCCAGACCGTGGCCGGCTACGATGCCGGATCAGGGTGGTCGAAATTGGCGGACGAATTCGGTTTCGCCGTTCTGTTTCCCGAACAGTCCCGCCAGAACAACCCCAACCTCTGTTTCAACTGGTTTTCCGAAAGCGACATTGAGCGGGATCGCGGAGAGGTCCGCTCGATCCGTGAGATGATCGATACGATGGTTTCCGACCACGGCATCGATCCAGCACGAGTGTTCATCACGGGGCTGTCAGCCGGCGGCGCCATGGCGAACGCTATGCTTGCTGCTTATCCGGAGGTGTTTTCCGGCGGAGCGATCATTGCGGGTCTGCCCTATGGCGTTGCATCCACGGTCCCGGAAGCGTTTGACCGGATGCGGGGCCACGGCCTGCCCTCCCACCAACGGCTCCAAGAGCGTCTCCGATCGGCATCGCCGCATGTTGGCCCGTGGCCCACGATATCGGTCTGGCACGGTACGGCCGACAAGACCGTCGATGAGTTGAACGCACGGGCCATCATTGAGCAGTGGAAGGCTATGCACGAGGTTGGCGATCAGCCGGCGCGGTCCGACGCTATGGATGGACATGAACATCACATTTGGACAAACAGGGCAGGCGCGGACGCCATTGAGCTTCACCGCATTCGCGGCATGGGACACGGCACTCCGATCGACACGTCGAGCGGCTATGGCGCGCGAGCCCCCTACATGCTCGACGTCGGCGTCTCCTCGACGGAACACATTGCCCGCAGTTGGGGTCTCACGCCCTCCTTCGAGCGTCGGGTCCAACCTGATGGGAGGGCGACGACCTCAAACGAGATAGGAAGCGATGACCGCAAGGATGTGACGAACTATGTCCAGGATGTCATCGAGAGCGCGCTGCGATCCGCCGGGCTTATGAGATGAGATTTCCTTGGCTGCCCCGAGGGAGAAACCATCCCTGAACACATGCGCGCTTTTGGTCCTTCTGCGCGAGGAGCGTAAATGGCAGAGCTTTCCATAAAGCACCGGACGACCTACAGCTACCGGTTTCCCGTCCAACTCACGCCCTATCGGCTATTGCTGCGACCGCGCGAAGGGCCGGATCTTTTGCTGCAACATCACCAGATTACGGTCTCGCCCGAAGGCAGGGTGGCCTGGACGACGGATGTATTCGGAAACGCGGTTGCGACCCTGACGTTCTCGGAGCCGACACGCCGGCTGGAGATCGTAAGCCATGCCGACGTCGACCTGAAATCGCAGGCCTGGCCGGTGTTCGACATCGCCGCGTCGGGCGCCACCTACCCTTTCCTTTACGACGATCAGGATTGGAAGGATCTTGGTTCTCTCAGGGATGCTCAATATCCCGACCCCTCCGGTGAACTGCATCAGTGGGTCATGGGCTTCGTCATGGGGAACTCGACCGACACGCTGTCGCTGTTGAAGGACCTCAGTGCCGGCGTTGCGAACGGCGTTGCCTATCAGGGGCGAGATATTGAAGGGACGCAGGCTCCGCTGGAAACCCTTCGCGTAAGGTCCGGGAGTTGCCGGGACCTTGCGACACTCTTTGCCGAATCTGTGCGGGTTCTTGGCCTCGGGGCGAGGATCGTGTCCGGATATCTCCACGACCCAGTGAGAACCCTCGTCGGTTCGTCGCCGGGCGGATCGACCCATGCATGGGTTGAAGTGTTCCTCCCGGGTGCAGGATGGATCGCGTTCGATCCGACGAACAGGAGCATGGGTAGCGCAAACCTGATCCCGGTGGCCGTCGCACGCGACATTACCCAGCTTATGCCTGTGTCGGGAACGTTTATCGGCCCTGCGGATGCGTTCGTGTCGATGGATGTCGCCGTGGACATCGCTTTAATCGCTTGACGGTGCGAGCAACAGACGGAGCGGTTGAATTTTCCATGGGCAGAACATAAATCCGGCGCGCCCTTGTAAAATCAGAACTTGTGCCCATATATTGTTTATCGACCATTGCTTGTGATGTTGGTTCGGAGCTTCGCTCCCGTCGGATTTCCTCTCAAATCATCGATCTTATCCCGCAAGGCATCGCGGGAACCACAACGATTGTTCTGAAAGGAGATCGTCATGACGACTGGTTCCGTCAAATGGTTCAACTCCACCAAAGGCTTCGGCTTCATTCAACCGGATAACGGTAGCACGGACATCTTCGTCCATGCGTCCGCTGTCGAGCGCGCCGGAATGCGTTCGCTCTCAGATGGCCAGAAGATCTCCTACGAGGTTGTTCGGGACCGCAAGTCCGGCAAAAGCTCCGCCGAAAATCTTCAGGCGGCTTAAGTTTTCATTCGCCTCGCTGACCACGGATGTACTGGCAGCAGAGCTGAGTGACTATGAGAGGTCGAGGTTAGCGCCCGGCCTTTTTGTTTGGCTGGCCTCGTCTCCCGCTTCGATCCGACCGTCGACGTCTCGGATGCGTCCGAGCTACACACCGAAAGAGAATTATCATGACCACGACGACGCAGGAGTTGTTCAAGCCCGAGAAAATCTCCGCACGCGATAAGGCTGCGACCACGAGTCAAGTCGCGCGACAGATCATTGAAACGGAAGCGGCCGACCGGATCCGCAAAACCGAGCGCCTGCGCCAGTTGCGCGAAGCGCAGCCGATCGAGCTGAAACCGATACGTCCTGCTCGGCGCCGGAAATCAGCACCATAGGTTGGGTGATAAGGGCGTATCAGCGGGGACCAACCGCTGCTTGGACGACGCTTTCACGGAAAGAGACGATGCTTCTCACCTTTAAAAATTTTTGGCCAAGCCCTTCCAGCGCCGCTCCTGTAGCTGTCGCCGTTACAAGCTTCGTCTACATCCTGTTCCTAATCTCGGAGGGTTGGCTATGGTGAGTATAACCGGCGTGAAACAGTCTCTTCTTCGAAAGCTTCTCAAAAGAGCTGATTACGCGACGCTTGACTTGAAGCCCGAAGCGGGAGCGAACCACGCGGCGGAGAGCACTCTCATTGAGCAGATCCGATCCGGCATGATCCGACCGGATGGCTATCCCGCGCCGACAATCAAAGCTGACACGCGACGCCCTGGCGAGCCGATGGATCAAGGAACGATCTCGCACGGGCAGGCGCATCGCCTGGACGAGATGAATCCTGTTGAGAAAAGCTGTGAACCGGAAGAGCAGATCGAATTCGCCGCGAGCTCCAATGGCGACTGCTGGATCCTATGCGGTCAGAGCAAGCCTGAAAGTGCCTTTGTCCTTCATCGGGCCAATCCGGCGTCGGGCGGGCACGAAACACGAAGGTCGGTCGACGCCTTCCTCGATCTGAAACCCAACGGGCCTGAACATGAGGCCCTACGAGCGTTACTCCAAGATCGATAAAACAGGAGCCCAACCCTGGAACCAGTTTCGGGTGAAGCTTTAGCTTCAAATTTCAAGCGAAGGGCAACGGGATGAAGTCGGCACTGAACATCTTCCCACCCGATTTCATACGGATGAAGAGGGCCGACTCCCCCAAAGCGCTTTCGCTTGGAGGACGACGCTCTAACTCTGGGACCGTACAGAGCGCAATGTCGGTAAGACGTCCTATCCTGATCGCCGCGCTCAGCCACCGCGACAGGTTTCAATCAGAATGTGAGGGCATAGGTTCGATGACCCGCGGACGAGATGGACACTTAACGACCAGGACGCCGCCTGCCCGGTTTCGAGAGCAGTCACAAAGAACTTTTCAGAGCAATTCACTGTAAAGCATGGTGATCCAAAGGACGCTCCCCGCGAGCCAGACCAGCCCGGGCCACATGAGCTTGCGGCTGTCGTCGGTTCTCATTGCAAACAGAGCGATCGCGCCCCCGGCCACGCACGATGTACCAGACGCCGAGCGAGGCGAAGTGCTCTCGTCCTTTGATGAGCGTGTCGATCAGGTCGAAAGCAAAGGATATGGCAAAGAGGGCGAAGAAGGCGTGCCGTCTTCGGATGACAAACATCCTCCCTGTCACCATGGCCCTGAAGATGGTCGGGGTAGAGCGGCGTCGACATCAGGAAAAACAACGAAGCGTTGGCAAGCACGAAAATGTAGATCCAGAAATTCCATGTCTCGACCAGGCGAAGCGCGAACTCCCACCACCAGAAATGGACGGCGCCAAAGCAGAAGTGCCATTGACCAGACGATCTGCGCATGCATCCTGTCGGTCTTTCCTGGCTCCTGCAGGCGACGAGACAGACCGGACAGCACGCGAGTTATCGACAGCCCGAGGATCAGGCTGACGAGAACTCGCAAGTGTCCATAGGCGTCCATGCTTCAAATCCTCTCGCGTTATCGAGGCCTCATTGCCGGCGTTGCGGTAGCCACCGGAGACGCCTGGTTGCTGTGGTGGCAAAGGTCCCGCGTCCGTGTCGGATCCCGCTGAGAGAAATCGCAAACAGCAGCCCCGCGCAGACCAGCAACAGATATCCACCCACTTGGCGATAGGCGATCACACCCAATATGCCGCCCAGGAGAAAAGCCACGATCGTCCAGACGTGCAGCTTGAGCCGCGTACGGTTTTCGGCGGCGTGGGCATCGGGTTCTCGTCCGCGTAGAATGTCGAACGCAATACCGAACGCCCGAGGCCACCGGCGCCGAGGCGGTGCATGGATATAGCCCGTTCTTGGCTTCAGGCGCAGCAGGTGCTTCGGATTGGATGAGCGCTTCTTCGCAATCTCTTCAGGCGAGAATAATGCCGGAATGCGCCGGGCGACCGTGACATAGGATGGCATGGCAAGACCGGCTTCCTCGCAGCGCGCCTGGATCTCGGCAACGACAGGAGTGAGTGGAGGCGCCTCGAGCGTCAGCCATTCCTCGCGCAGCGTTGCGTCGATGATGTCCTCGATCTGTTGGGGCAGTCGCTTGCGCCGGCTGACGGCGGCGCGTGGCGGCAGGGCCGTCGCCGTTCGATCCGCGCGATAACGGGCAAGGAGATTGTAGACTTGCCGCGTCGTCAGCCGCAGCTCCGCTGCGGCGCGAGCCATGGCAGCTTGCCGTGGGCCATCACTATCGAGGATTTTGTCCAGCTCTCGAGACAAGCGGCGAGCGGCCGACCATTGCTCATCCGGAATCGGTCGAGTTGCGACTATTGGATCGCGCAATTGCTTGGTCAAGAGAGTGCTTTATTGAAATCGTTAGCGGAAAATTCGCGCGAATCTATTCGCTAAAACTAACTTGCCTATGACATTTTGCCGTTTGAAATCGGGAAGTAAAAGCCACAGAGGTCATATGTATCATGGGATTGCGGCCACCGTCATCTTCAAGGCCGCGATACCTGGAGGTTTTAGGACGCCACCTTCCGGCGGTTCGTTCGTATTTTATTAAATATGTTCGATAATAATCCCGTCGGAGGGGCGATCGAAAACCTGGGCGAGCGAGTTCATCTCGTATCCACGGAATGGAGACGGCCATGTACCAGCGTACCGTACTTATCGTAGAAGACGAGCTTTTGATCCGAATGGTGCTCGCCGACACATTGTTTGACCGGGGCTACGATGTGCTGGAAGCAGGAAACGTTCTCGAGGCTGTCGCAATCCTCGGGCAAAAAGAGCTTGATGCCGTAATCACCGATGTTGATATGCCGGGTGGCTTGAGCGGCCTCGATCTTCTGCGGATGATGTCAAGAAACCAGGCGAGCGTCCCCGTCATCGTCGCCTCCGGTGGGCATCTACTTAGTCAAGATGATCTGCCGACAGGCGCGGTGTTTATACCCAAGCCCTACAGCGTGACGGCCATCGCGTCATTGGTCGATGAGATGACCTCTTCCGCCAAGCGCCGTCGGGCTTGAAGGCAAGGGCGACGCGGGGAACAGGTTTGACTGCGCCGGGTTCGATGTCTCGAAACCAAATGGTGGATGAGAGATAACCCAGATTTTTTCGTACACGGTATGTTTCAGAACCACAAAAACTGGGACCGCTGGGTCCGCTTTTTTCCGCACGGGGATATGACTGCAGCGCGCCCGCGTGACCGCTACCCGGCAGGACGCTCTTTAACCACGATCGCGGATCGCAGGCGGCGCAGCACTACCCTCGCCTGGTGAAGGGCTGCGGGGTTTTGGCGCTGGAGGAAAGTATCCCCGCTGAGCCTATACTGGCGAACGCATCAGAGCGCGATCGCCTTGAACGCGGCGGCGGCGTTCGGGCCCCGCTCGGCCTTTGATCTCACGCCGATCCGGAAGCTGGCGACCGTATCAACCTTAGGGGCGAAAACGAACAGATCGCTCGCGCGTCCCTCTTTCAGTTCGATCTCGACCTCCCTATCGGAGAACGGCGGTCAGCGGAAATGGCGTAAACCTCATCAAGGGCCACCTCTATCCGTTAGCCATTCTCCACGATATTCCACAGCCGCCTCGCGATCATCAAGTCGAAAAAGGATTCAAGCTTCAGCTCGCCACCGAATTCCCCAAGCAGCCGGCTCGTGTGATCGAGAACGGGTTCGTTGCTCTCGATCAGCGCTTCCCATTCGGACCGCGCAAACAGCGATCCGCTTGGCCCCGTCGCCTTCACGGCTTGCGTCCTGGTGTCGCCCACCCGCCTGACGCGCCCGCACTTTGAGGTAGGTGCCGTCCACCCACAAGTACGGCCAGTCGCCCTCGATTGGCCGATCGAGAAAGGCTTTGACCTTGTCATCGATCTCTTCGCACAGGCGGGAAACCTGGCTCTTTGAGATGCCGCTCATCCCCATGGCCTTGACGAGATCATCCACGGAACGCGTCGAGATGCCCTGAATGTAAGCTTCCTGGATAACAGCTGTCAGCGCCTTCTCGGCCATGCGGCGTGGCTCGAGGAAGGTTGGGAAGTAAGACCCTTTACGCAGCTTTGGGATACGCAGCTCTACCGTACCTGCACGGGTCTCCCAGTCACGGTCGCGATAACCGTTGCGTTGCGCCAATCGTGATGGGCTCTTCTCACCGTGGGCCGCGCCAGTTGCAGCGCTAACTTCCAATTCCATCAGTCGCTCAGCAGCAAAATCGATCATGTCGCGCAGAATATTCGCGTCCGGGGTCTTCTCCACGAGCTCGCGTAGGTCCATTATGTCGTTGGTCATCGATGTATCCTTCGTATCTGGTTGAGTGTCAGCAACCCAACCATACCGGAGATTATCGATGACCGCCCGCAAAGCCGCTCACTCGCTACAGCGCGCTAAGGGCGCGCTCGCGAGCGGCTTTGCTACCGTCGACTTACACCACATAGCGTGATCGCTCAGGGCCTAGGCTCAGGCGTCGACTCTCCACACTGTCTCTTGTCAACTGTGGCCAGTGTGCCCAAGCTATGAGGAGAACTGCCATGAAGTATCATGCCGGACTGGATGTCAGCCAGCAAACGACATCAATCTGGATCGCTGATGACGAAGGCAGGATTGTGGCCGAGCGGAAAGTAGCGTCGTGCCCAGACGCGATTGGAAGCGTTTGAACCGTTCTCGGTAAGAGGCGGTCAAAGTGCCGACCTCGAAGAGAACAATGAGCCTGACCCGCGATGCCAGCTGCGACCAGCTTGATAACCGCGATCAGAGAACGCTCGGGGACACGATCGCGAACTCGTGCGAGGCGTCTTAAAGGGGAGGCACAATCTTCTAATGATTGGCCGATATGCTTCACTACAGCCACGAAGCATAGATCCTAGTCGGCTCTTCAGCATATCCAACTGCTCTCCACCGGCTTCCTGAAGACATGGGCGCCAGTGTGTTGGTCAGGTCCAACCGGGCCGCCTCGTGCATTGGCTTTTCGCCACGCGGCGCCGCGAGACCCCATAAAGGCGCGCTTCGAGCGGCCCGAGATGGACCGTTCGACGTTGCCTCACCGCGATGGATCAACCGCGACGATACCGCGAACGCTCCGCTTCAATCTGTTCCGCCGAATAGGGCTCAGCGTTCTCGTCGAAGCGGTTCCAACCCTGTTCCACATAGCTGGCTCGTCGCGATTGATAATCAACCGGACGGGACTGCGTAAGGATGGACTGAGCGGTTGCGACCTTGCTCTCTTCGACCCTCGCGGTAACTACCGAACCCCCTCGGCGAATTCCCTCGGCGTAAAAATTCGCTTCGTCTTCGGAAACGCCTTCCCGAACCATGGCGCCGACGATGCCGCCAACCGCGCCCCCTGCAACAGCGCCCGCGACAGCGCCAGCTGCCGTGGCCGCCAGCCATCCCGCGGCGACGACCGGACCAACACCTGGAATGGCCAACATTCCAAGTCCCGTCAGAAGACCGCCCGCGCCGCCGGCAACCGCGCCGACACCCGCGCCGGTTCCAGCCCCTTCAGCCGCATGGGATCCCTGTCCCTCGACATCGACGCCGTTTGCCTTGTTCGTGACGATACTGATGTCGTCGGACGGCACGCCAGCGTCTTCAAGCGCCTTCACAGCGGAACGGGCGTCGTCGTAGCTGTCATATAGTCCAGTAACTGTTCGCATGTTTTTGTCTCCTCTTCTTTTGTTTACTTGGCCAACGTCACGTTGCCCTGAAAGTCCAGGGAAACCTTGACGTCCGCCCCGTCCTTCTTCGCGTTGGCGCGCCAAACGCCTTGGTCGTCAAGCTTTAGGCTCATGACGTCAGTGTAGCCGGCACCTTCGATGCGCGACTTCGCCTGATCCTCGGTGAAGCTATTCTTGCCGGCGACCGGGGCGGCGGGATTGTGTTCCGTGTTAACGGCCGGCGTCGTCTGCGAGGTGGACGGGGTCTCGCTCTGCGCGAACGCGGCGGTTGCCGAAAGGATTATGGCGGCGGAAAGCGTTGTGATCTTTTTCATTGGTGTCTCCTCGAGTTACGAGGACGAAACCTCGAAAAAGACTGTTTGTTCCGAGGCTTATGACAAATTGTTTGATTAAGGTTATTCGGTCCCAATCGCGCAGTCACTGCGTGACAATCCATACTGTCCCGTCTCGCCGAGTAGACCGCAACGATGATGGCCATCCCGGTAAAGCCGATGAGCCCACGATCCTGATAATCACGAGAGTGGATGTAAATGTCGATTACGCGATGAAATTCTCATCCCCATGGCCTTGACGAGATCATCCACGGAACACGTCGAGATGCCCTGAATGCAAGCTTCCTGGATAACAGCTGTCAGCGCCTTCTCGGCCATGCGGCGTGGCTCGAGGAAGGTTGGGAAGTAAGACCCTTTACGCAGCTTTGGGATACGCAGCTCTCACTGGCTTTGATCCAGGGCATGCGGTGATGGCTGACGCGCGTTTGGATCTGATTTTTGTGTGGGGAGACGTGTCCCCACGGTGACCGCGATCACGACAACCTCCTGATGGAAAGGGATGGGCTACCGGAACCGACCAGAGCTCAGTCGTTGGAAGAATTCGCCTAACTCGTTTGGAAAACGTTTCCGAGCTGTCTCGAATCACGCGTGCGCCGTGAAGATCTAGACCCACCTCAAGACCGGATCGCCCCTACGCGGACCACCAGCCGGTCGCGGTGTATTTTCCTGACCTCTCGAAAAGCGACCGAAGTCTTTTCGTTCCATCTGAAACTTCGAAGCCGCATCTGCTCCACGTCACGCGTTTCTTCCCACGAGACAAACATATTTTCGAGACCTGCGGGGTCTCGCGTGGGCCTTGCCACGCGTTATCACGGCGTTGTGGCGCACTGTAACCGACGGCAGTGGAAGCCGCCACCTTGTCCAACGATTATCCGTTTGAATTGCGATGTTGTGTCCCGCCGTCAGACTCATGTCCAGATGACCTCACGCGCCGCCCCACGGTGACCCGGCGCCGACAGAACGGGATCGCGTTCGAGCCGCCCGGGACAGACCCCGTTAGGAGCGAGGCGACGGCAACGCTGCATGGCCCAGGAAACTTTAATGGGCCGCCGCGTCGCCGCGCGCTTTTGGGGGCTTGGTTTGAGAGCAACCGTGATTTCCTCAACGCCGGAAGATTCGTCCGATCGCGATCAGGATGCAGGCGCCGACGAAACCCGCAATGAGGTATCCAATCCAACCTCCAAGCACGACACCGAAAACGGAAAGGATAGCGTTCGCGACGATTGCGCCCACGATGCCTAGTATGATGTTCATGATCACGCCCATGTTGGACCTCATGAACTGCTCGGCGAGCCAACCCGCGATTCCACCAATGATTATTGCCGCTAACCAGCCAATGCCTGCCTGTTCCATGTTGCTTGCTCCATCGAAGCCGTTGGTCGTCAGCTTGAGTTAGGGCTCGTCGCGAAGCCGTCAATCCGACCAGTTCGTGAAGCTCCGCGGATGAGCAGCCCTCGGCAGATTATCCCCTTCAGTCCAGCTGGCGAATATCCCGACACAGGGAACCTATTCAATCGCCTTTTGTTCGGTACGAAGGCGTCCTTTGCTACCCGGATGTCTGCCCGATATCCTTCGGTCGGGTGAAGCCCTCGCGAAATTCGCGGGGGCTTCGTAGCGTGATTGGAAAGAACCGCGCTATCTAAGACGGGTGGATAATATGACTATCGTTGGGAACCCAGTGGCGTCTTCCACATTGGACTGGGGTCTCATGACTTGCGACGGGATAAATGGCCGCGGAAAACCGCGACATCAACTGCCCGCTGGGCTGTTCGCCGTCAAATCGACCTCTCTTATCCCTGCCGAGCGTGAGATCGCGATCGACACCATGGCTGAGTGGTTGGCGCTAGCACGGGGATCGGCGCCGAAACGCTCGATTACACGGACGAGAATCTCCATGAGCGTATGCTCGACCTGCCGGACGGTAGGGGTGGATGCGGTGATCGAGGCTGTTGGCATCGAAAGCCATGGGGCGGGGAGATTGATGGAAAAAATGCAATCGAAGCTCCAGCATCGAGCCTCCTTACGCCTTGTGGCAAGCGGTCCTTGCATGTCGTCCAGGCGGCATCGTCTTATTGCCTGGCATGTTCGTTGGGTCGGCCATCGCGGCGCCCTTTGGTGCATTCGTCGGCAAAGCCCTCACGTTAAAGAGGGCGCGGACCCATGTTCAGAGATGCCCGCGCCCGCTGATGGAGCGGATCGTCGAAGGGAGGAACGATCCATCTTCCCTCACCACGCATAGGACCAGGCTAGAGCGTCGGGCAGTTTCTTTGAATCTGACGATTCCCCTGGCTTCGATTTTATGATTCAACATGGCAGGAGGACTTGCCATGTCTCGCGCCTATTCTTCGGACCTTCGCCAACGGATTGTTGATGCGATCACGCAAGGCCAAACGCGTCGGGCAGCCGCTGCTGCTTTCAAAGTCTCGCCCGCCACGGCTGTTCGGCTTAAGCAGCGGGCGGATCGAACGGGCTCGGTCGAGCCCTCCCGGCGCGGTCGGCCCAGCGGCAGCGGCAAATTGGGCCCGGTCCGGGATGCCATTATCGCCAAGGTAGAGGCGCAACCGGATATAACCATGCCCGACCTGGCGGCTTGGCTGGTAGAGCATCATGGTGTGAAAGCTGATCCTTCGAACCTGTCGAAGCTTCTTTGCCGGGCGGGCTTCAGCTTTAAAAAAAACACTGCTGGCATCGGAACGCGCACGCGCCGATGTGCGCCGGGAGCGCGATGAGTGGCGCAAACGTCGCCAACCCGCTATGCAACAGAGCCCCGGACGTCTCGTCTTCGTAGATGAGACTTCGGTCAAGACCAACATGACACCACTGCGTGGCCGTAGCATCAAGGGCAAGCGCCTTCAGGCGGATGCGCCTTTCGGCAAATGGCACACCCAAACCTTTGTCGCCGGTCTGCGCTGCGATGGCATCACGGCACCCTTTGTCGTCGATGGGGCCATGGATGGAGCCAAGTTCGACACCTATGTGCGAACTCAACTCGCACCGACGCTTGAACCAGGCGACGTGGTGATCTGGGATAACCTCAACGTCCACAAGAGCCCCCGAGCAGCGGCGGCCATCGCTGAGCGGAAGGCATGGATACTCTTCCTGCCGCGATATTCGCCAGACAACAATCCGATTGAAATGGCCTTTTCGAAGCTCAAGGCACTCTTGCGAAAAATGAAAGCAAGGACTTATGACGATCTCTGGAAAGCCGTCGGAAAGGTTTGCGACCTATTCACGCCGCAAGAGTGCTGGAACTATTTCCGCCAGGCCGGATGCGTTGCACATTAATCGCCCGAGGCTCTAGAAGGAGGGCCAGAGGCCTAAAAGATTCCGCGACAAGAAGGACGGCTGCGTGAAGGTTGTCATTCGACCAAACGCATAGTTCCCTGGGGCTCTCCGGTAAAGCGGAGGCTCCAACGGGCAAGGTTACTCGGCAGCAACCCTGAGTTCCGCCGCGACGGCGTCAAGCAATTCGATCGGCGCGATTATATCGAAGTCCTCGATCATGTGGTGCTGGTCGGAACCGGTCACCGCTAGCGTCCAATAGTCTGGGTCCTCGCCAAAGATCGTGGACACTTGAACGACTGTTGCACTTCCCTTTGCATGCTTTCGCGGTCGCGCCCAATAAAACGCATCTGGGACCAATCTCGTCATCACGCTCACTCCCCACGGGTGCGCCGACGATACCAGAATTTTCTTGAAACGCCATGGTTGGCATTTGTCGGGTACCGTACCATCGCCCTGCCGGCCGGTCGCCAGGAAGTTGGACCGCAGCACGCAGCAAGGCGATGGCATGATGATCGAAACTAGTCGGTGATGCGAATTCTTGTCGCCACCATGAAACGCTCCTTTCCAGCGTTAGTGCAATGAACCGCCAGCACGGTCCCATCTTTCCCGACGACGGTTCGTGGATAGCCGACGTCCGGCAGTGGCGCGGGTTGGCCGACGACTTCCTCGTCGGACCACGATTTGCCGCTGTCGGTGCTGATTTTCATTCAGATGCCATACGGCGCGATACCCGATCCGTAAACCAACGCCACTCGTGCGCCGGGCAGCAGGGATAAGCTACCGGGATTGCCGCCGAAGCCAGTATTCTCCCCCGGTAGACCCAGTGGGCGCCATGATCTCCCCAGATCTTCCGACTTGAATGCTTCCAGCCAGCCATCCTGCCCGGCCCGCGACCTGGTCGAATGACAGTCAGCACGGTATCATCGTCCAATCGCACGCTTGATGGCATTATGCTGTAACTTTCGTCGTCGTAGGGAAGCCGACACTTGGCCTGGAACGACCTGCCACCGTTCAAGCTCTCGGCGCACAGCGTTCTTCCCGCCTGACCGTCAGGCTTCACGCAGGTCACCATGAACAATGCATGTTGCGATGATATGGGAAGGATGTCGGTTCTGGTGGCGGCGCCGCCGATATCATGCCCGCTGAACCCAAAAGGTCCGTCCCAGTGCGCGCCTCGGTCCCGGCTGAGGTAGAACCAGCTCCTAGCATTGATCCCAAGGTCTGTTCGAGCCGCCAGCAAATGCACTCCGGGTCAAGAAAATCACTTGGTGCGGTGACGCCATCGAAGTGTCCATCATGAAGCCTCGGCCCGGACCGAAGGCGTCTTGCAACGTGCTCATCCGCGGAAAGACTTTCACCGCCCGGCGCGTGCCCGTGGAATTCCTCCACCATCCACGATTTTCCCCCCATCCTTGCTACGGGCCTGCCTAGGCACGAAGTTGTGGCTTTTATCGCGTGCGTGGAGCTCACCCTGATCCTCCAACCAACACGGCGAGAACCTCTTCCTCCCAGCGCCAGAGCCCATAATCGGCTGGCCAGGCGGCGAAGTGATGCTTCTCGCGGTAGACAACGGAATGTTCGGCCAAAATCCGTCATCTATCCCCCGCGATCGCGTACAAGACCGAGGAGTTTGAACGCCGAGACCCCATTATGGTGAGGACGTAAATTTTCGCTGATATCTCTTTTGTCTCGCGGCTGCGAATAATCTTGGCGGCTTGGGGAATGAAGCTAGCGACCGAGCACATGGACGCGCCGCAACCGATCATTGTCGCCATATCCATCACGACTTGCTCCAGTGCGGTTACATTGCCGTCGGCTTCGTGGCGTCCACGCCTCGTTTGCGATCGATCCATCCCATGACGGGAGTGACCGCGATCCCGTGCAGAAAGATCGATGCCAAGATTATGACAAAGACCGTCGCCCAAACGGTTTCCATGCCGGTGAAGTCAGCCTTGCCCGAGGCGTAGGCAAGGTAATAGATCGATCCCAGACCCCGGATCCCGAAGACCGACACGATTAGCTTTTCGGCTGTTGGGTGGCCGCATCCCGCAAGGCTTAACCAGCCGGCGAGAGGCCGAACGAAGACAAGTGTCGCCGCCCCGACGATGGCGACCCGCCAATCGACTAGATCCAGCAGCGATCCTTCCGCGACGATAGATCCGAAGCAGACGAGCAGGACCATCATCAAGAGCCGCTCGATCTGTTCCCCGAAATCGTGCAGTTCACTGTGGAAGCGGCTCTTGCGCTCGACGTGACGAATGGTCAGCGCGGTCACGAATACCGCGACGAACCCGTATCCGTGCAGGAGTTCCGTCGCGCCGTAGGACAGAAACGTGAAACCTAGCGCGGCCAAACCATCCCCGGTTTTTTCGATCCGTCTGGTCTCGGGCAGTTTAAAGGTCAAATAACCGAGCAATCGACCGATGAGCCATCCGACCCCAATTCCGGCCGCGAGCTTCCAGACGACATCGAAGGCCAACCAGTAACCGATCCACTCCTGTCCGTTGCTTGTCGCCATGGCGATCGCGGCCATGACGAAGGGGAAGCTTAGCCCGTCATTCAGCCCTGCTTCCGACGTTAGGGAGAACCGAATATCGTCTTCCTCGCCGGTTTGCGGCGGTCCAACTTGTACATCGGCGGCAAGGACCGGATCGGTGGGCGCGAGTGCCGCGCCAAGCAGAAGCGCCGAGGCGGGTGGCAAGCTGAGTAGCCACCACCCAAGAAGAGCGATGCCGGCGATCGAAAGAGGCATGGCGATGCCGAGCAGACGCCAGGTGATCATCCAACGTTTCCATCCTAGCGCTCGGTCAATCTTCAGGCCCGCGCCCATCAAAGCCACGATGACCACCAGTTCCGTGAGATGCTCGGCCCAGCTGGTGTTTTCCAGGGGATTGAAGCGTGGAAGGGGCGTGAATGGCGACCAGGTCAGCAACATGCCGATGACAATGCAACAGATGGGCAGAGATATCGGCATGCGTTTCAAGGCCAGCGGCAGCCACGTCGTCAGAAGCACGATCAACCCGAATATGAAAAGTGTAATGACGTAGCTGTTCAATCGGCTATTTCTCCCGCGTCGGCTTAAGCCCGTTCCAGCGGCAATCTGGCGACCTCCGCGCCACGACCTTCACGCTTGCTTGAAAGTCCTCGGCCATGTCATGAGAAACTTGATTGGTGGCGCGGGGCTCCCGGTAACCGACATGGCGGTCCACCTCGGCGGGTCTGTCCGCCGGTATACAGCATGGATTTGAGCCAATTCGCCACCGAACGTCGCACGTTCTCGGCGCGTTCGGTGTCACCATGAATAATGACCGATAACAGACCGCGTCCAAGACGACTTGTGTCGAGTACTGCGGCCCGACACCTCGGGTCCTGTTCCAGGACCGCTCTCGCGCTCTTTGCCCTCTTGAAGCTTTTCGATGACCCACCCGGGCAGGTTTGCTCGCTTCCCGAGCCATTCTCTTCGCGGTGAGTCCGGGTCTGGCCAATGGTGTGGTGAACCGCGATCTGATCCGTGGCCAGACCGTATTTCGGTCCCCCGAACTCCACCCCTGATTTTCGGGTCAGGGGAGCCCTCCCTGAGTGCTTGCGCGCGTCGCGAGCGCCATCGGCAATTTTCGCGAGTTCCTCGTCCAAGCAATCACAGGCGGTGTCGTGAAAGTCGTGTGGCGCGAATATGCCGTCAGACAAACCAAACATTGTCATCGCGTTCCTCCAGCCGGCCTGTTTAATTAGGTAAGCCTTACACATAATCAGGTGCCCGACAACGAAATATACTTTCCAGGGTTGGTGTTTGACACATATCGGGTCGGTCCTTTTATTAGCTCCACGACGTTTGTCGGGCGTTCGCCATGGAGGCATGCGACAGTTTTTCGGACTCGTCGCCGAGACAGTTGGTCCCGCGGCAACCCTTGGCGATGCGATGGACCTCGTGGAGCGTGGCCCGCCGATCGATGGAGCGATCCTGGATATCAAGGGAAGTCTGAGGCTTGGACTGCCTTCAGGTGCAGTTGGATCCTCAAAGCTGGGGCGGGACATCGGTTTGCTCCTGTCTCGAAGCAAGTTAACGTTGGGCAATGTCACCAGTTCCAAAGCCGGATCGTCGATTTGGGCCGGTCTTGGCCGCTACGTACCGAACCTCGTTTTGCGAGCGGTTACGGAAGGCCATAATCATAGACCTTCCTATTGGTCGAACCTAGCCGAAAGCCGCTGTCTGAGATAGATATTCACAAGATGGGCGGACTGAAACGAGCAATGCGATCAAAAACGGGCAAGGCGTGGCTAACCAAGCTGCTTGCCGGTGCCGGTGGGCTGTTGGCGGCTTCGATTTCACCGGGTACACGCTGTATGAGCGCAGGCAGGCCGATGTCGTCCCTCAGGTCGAAGTTGCGACACCGGTGGATGCTGGGCGTTGGAAGGTGTCTTTCGCCGGAAGCGCTTTGGCCAAAGAGATGCCGAATGGAGCGAAGATATCGCCGGGCAAGAAGGCCATCGTTGTCAGCATGATGCTAGAAAACCTGTCGGCACAGAGCTCCAATCTCTATGGAAGCTTGATCAAGCCCACCAATCTGCCCGACACGCCGAAGCCGCAATATTACCTGAGCCGCGACCGGGCCATCCTTTGGGATCTGCAGCCTCGAATGCCCGAGGCGGTGGCTGCGGTATGGGAGGTTCCCGCGAATGTCGCATTGCCTGATGTTCTAAGGCTGCGGGTCGAGGGCGAGTTCTTCAAGCCGAGGGACAATCTCTATAACGCGCCGGGCTGGTTCCCCTTGGGGACGGTCGCGGAAATCGCATTGCCGCTGGATGGCGAGACGTCGGAGACAAAACCTTGAGGCGTGCGGCACCAAAGATTCCGGCTGTTCTTGGAGCAGCGGCTCTGCTTGCGGCACTCCAGGCAACGACGCCACCCTATGCGACATTGACCGGGCCAATCAGCACCGTGGGTCGTCAGAGCGACACGGTTTCGAGTGATACGTTCAGTGTAAAGATCAACCGCGTCCTGAAGGCGAAGAGCATTGCCTACAAGCAATTTGGACGAGCGGTGGATCTCCAGAGTTCCGGCGTCTGGGTGGCGGTCTCCGCCGAGTTGCAGGCGTTCCAGAAAACCGTGCCGGTTCGCGCCGCGACGCTGATCGGTTCATCCGGTCGAATGTACCGTCAATCGCGACGGGCAGGGGATGCGCCAAACGTTCTCTCGACGAAAACCGTTCAACCCGGATTGCCGACGACGGGCCTGTTGGTGTTCGAGCTTCCTGAGGACGAGCTCCGCAACATGAAGCTTGTGCTTTCCGAACAGTATGATCCGCAGCTGAAGGATGAGATTAGCGTGTCGCTGGAGACGATCGAGACCGCACCGCAGGCTAGGCTGGAGATTCGCAAAGATGGCGTTTGACCGCGAGAGAAGGACTTGGTTGCTGTCGCTCGCAAGCTTGCCGCTTCTCGTAGTCGCAGCTGTTGTCGTCAATGCATGGCGCAACATCGAGGATTACCGGCATCGGATCGAGACGGATATCCAGCAGGGATCCGGCCAGCTCGACTACGCCGGCGCGGCGTGGCGCCTCGAGAAGGTGAGACTTATTGGTGATGGGCGCGACGCGCAACTGCGTCTTCCCGGCGAGATGCGGCTGATCATCGTTCGCATGGTCGCAACCGCCGCCCGCGATATCGGTGACGGCTGGAGCCAATGCGAGGTCAGCCTGGTGGATGGGACGGGACGCCGGTGGTTGCCGCTCGACGTTATTCTATCAAGCGACATTAGCCGCGATCTGGAACCTAACAGCGAGCCCGTGAAAGGCTGCGGTATCACGTCGCTCCATCCGCCTCATCAAGACCATGCCGCCTTGATCGAGGAGAAGTTCGTTGTTCCCGCCGCGGCGGTCTCCACACTGGCTGTCAGGTTGAGCGTCGCGGCCTTGCGGCCGCGGGCGATCGGCTTTCCGCTCGCGCTGAACTGACAATCACGCCTCGGCGGAGCGCAATTCTCGCCCCCTCCATTCCCGACCCTGGGCAAAGCCGATTTCCAGCGTCGCCGCGAGCAGGCAAATCTTGATCGGCGTGATCAGTAGGCCGTCGCCTGGATCGCTGGGTGTGCCAATGAAGGGTGAAATCGTCTGCGCGATGACTTGCCACAGCGGCAAGTCATGCGGTCCGATGAGCTGTGTCAGCCAATACCAGCTCCAGGCGGAGCCCCAATCCAACAGCCGATAGCCGATAATGGCGACGAGGATCGAACCAATACCGGAATTCAGCGCCAGGCCTATCCCTTCGGCAAGGGCGCGATAGCGTTTCACCGTGCCTGCAATGAAGTGCGAAATGAAATCGCGCACCGACTTCGGCAGTGCTTCCCAACGTGACACGGCGCGGGCGAGGCGCCCTTCGCCGGGCATACGCACGCTATCGATGTCATAGCCGTACACGACGGCAGCGAGCGTGAGCCAGACGACCGGGTAAAGCGCATAGAAGAATAGGCTGACGAGCTGCGCTGTGATCGGCGGTGACGCGAATTCGGGTGGAATCGGCACATCCCGTTGCGCAATGGCGTCTGTTACGGGCGAAAGCAGGCTGACCAGTGTGCCGATCGATTCCGGGATATGGCTGAACCAGGCCCTGATCTCATCCTGCCACTCCGACAGGACGAACAGACCGATAAACGCCCAGTTGGCTTCGCAGACCACGATGAGGATCGGCCAGATCGGCGCCTGCGAACGCTTGTGCATGGTTTTTGCGAACCGTCTCACCACCCAGGCGACAATGACAGGGATGATCAGCCACTTGCCGCGGGAAACATCCAGCAAACCGGCGCTTTCGCCGGCCAAGAAAAAGGCTGAGCGACAGTTTGGAATAGTCCCGCACCGTGTCGGCGAGAAAACCCCAGGCGGTGTAGAAGGCGAAGAAGGGGACAAGGCTGAGCGCCAGAGCACTGACGAAATCGCCGGGGGGCGGGGGCGTCTCAACCTCGGTCGTCGTTTCGAGTCGATCCGTCAATCCATGTGAGGCGGCATTCAGCGCCGGAAGGCCGCGCCGCACCGTCTCAAACAGGGCCATGATGACGACAAGTTTCAACAGCACGACCAAGGCGAGAACGGAAAGACCAGCGAGCGAGCTCCAGCGCCCGATCATGGCAGCGAATTCGTTCAGTAGAAGATTGCCGATGAAACCGAGCAGCCAGAGGGCTGCCAATTGCGGCCAGAAACGCCAGACGAGAGAGGCGGTCAATCGCAGTTGATGCAATGCGGTCTTGAAGCCGCCGTCTAAGGTAGTCGCCTGAGCGGAGTAGGACATTTCTCCCTGATACCATTGCTAGGATTCATGGCCAAGATTGGATTTGTCGATCCCAGCCTCTGGGGGCCGCACTTCCAGCAAGGTCGGCCAGCCAATGATGACCGGCTCTCGACCGATCAGCGGCCTGAAGACTTCAGCCTCGGGCTCGTCAGCCGCTATCGCGATGATCACCGAGGTATCGACGGCGATCATATTGGTAGACCGTTCTCGTCATAGAATTCGTCGTGCGCCGACGTCGTGCCGGCCGGGATGTTGCGCCGATCTTTGGCTGCCAGATCCCAAACGGCGTCCATTGGATAGCGGATCTTGTCTTCGCGCAGCGCCTGGTCGTAACGCTCGAGCGCCAGCTCCACCAGCCGGTTGATCGGCTGCCCGGTGCGGCTGGAAAGGGCATGGGCCAGATCGCGGGCCTTGCTGCTGCGAACGGAAAGCTGCGGTTCAGACATGCGGCGGACCCGATTTTTTATGCGGCGAATATCGGGGAAGCAACGCGAGATGGCAACGTTTTGTTTGGATGGCTAACTTACGATAAGAGGTACCTATCGGATATTGAGGCAAATCCTTTGATCGCGTCATCATCCGGCTAATCTTTGGGAAGGCGCCGCGAAGCGTTGTGATACGCCAGCATGATCGGATGCAACGGCAATGGCGGCATTAATTGACCTCGAGGCGATTGCACCGGCTCAATGAATGGCGACGCTATCAATACGGAGAGATACCGCCCGTTAGACGACCGACGAGAAGCCGTTCATCGGAGTTGGGGCGCCGAGCGCTTCAGCGGTCACATGGACCGCTTGGGTTGCATCTAGCGCCACCGCCGCTAGTTCTTATGTGAGTGGAATCGCGGAAGGTGACCATGTCAAGGATTGCCGTTGTCGGAATGGGAGCAATGGGAAGTGCCATTGCAAAGGCGCTCCCGTCATCGAGCGCGGAGATCGTCACCTATCTGGAGGGACGATCATCTACGACACGTGAACGCGTGGCCGCTGCGAGCATACGGGAAGTTGAGCTGACGGCGTTGGTTGACGCGGACGTCATCTTGTCGGTTCTGCCGCCTTCCCAGGCTCTAGCGGTCGCTGACCTTGTCGCACCCGCTATGCGCTCTTTCAAGTCTTCTTCCGCGGTCTTTGTCGACTGCAATGCCATTTCAACTGAGACGATGGGCAAGGTCGCTCAAGTGTTACACAACGCCGATGCCAAGGTGCTTGACGGCTGCATCATCGGCGGGCCGTCGGAGGTGGCAAAGCCAGGTCCACGCTTCTATCTTAGCGGGGGCGCGCGAGACACAATTCCTGTTCTTGTCGAATACGGCTTGGATGCACGTGCCCTGGACCGAGACGTTGGTGCCGCGTCCGCCCTTGAAATGTGCTACGCGGCCATCAACAAGGGCCTCATCGGTCTTGGCGCCTCGATGCTCTTGGCCGCCGCGCGGAGCGGTGCGAAGCAAGCTCTAATGGCAGAGCTTTCTGAAAATCAGTCTCGGCTCGTGGCGAAGCTCGCCAAGGACATTCCCGACATGTACCCGAAAGAATACCGTTGGGTCGAGGACATGGATGAGATTGCCGCGTTTCTGGGAGCAGATGACCCGGCCGCGGATATATTCTCTGGGATGGCGGCTGTCTTCCAACGACTGGCAAACGACCGCAAGGGCAACGGCGAGATAGCGACGACCTTGTCCGAGATGCTGGCGGATCGACCAGAAGGTAGCCTCAATCGGTACGATGCCTTGAGCAACCGTAATTTTGACGAAGGCAGCAAGTGCCTCGAACCGGTCCCAAGCGCTCGTGAAAGCCAGGATAGAGCTGAACTGGAAGAGGGGCTTGAGGCCAGCTTTCCGGCTGGTGACCCGATCTCAGCTACCGTGACCAGCGAAGCGGGAAGCACGAGGACGTGAAAGCTTCCGATGACCTTAGGAAATGAGGCACAAATGGCTGTCGTCCGCGTCGTCGATCTTGAAACAGGAGGTAGTGGCCAGCAGGAGGTGTGCGAGATCGGTTGGCAGGACGTCGTCCAAAGCCGGGGATGGTCGGTGGCAGCTCGATGTCGAGCGTGGCTCATTGATGGTCAATCCGGGGCGAGCTATCTCGGCGGAAACGATGGCCGTTCATCACATCCTCGACCGTGACGTCGCCGGAGCACCATTGTGGCGGGAAGTCGCATCGTCGGTGCTGCAACCGCGTCGGCGTCCTTTGGCACTTGCCGCTCACCGCGCCGCGTTCGAACAACGCTATTGCACTCCACGTCTGAGCGGAGGTGCGCAATGGATTTGCACATGGAAGTGCGCGTTGAGACTGTGGCCAGACCTACCGCGCTTTTCAAACCAGATGCTTCGCTACCTGCGAATGCCCGACGGGCTGGTTCACGAGCTAGGCCTCCCGGCCCACAGGGCTTTGCCCGACGCATACGTGACCGCCCACCATCTCCGTGACATGCTCAATGAAGCTTCGCTAGGTCAGTTGCTTGCTTGGAGTGCCGAGCCGGGTCTTCTACCCCGCATTCCATCCGGAACGGAACGGGGAAAGACTTGGGATGAAGTCGACATGGAGGTCGTGCGGCATTTCCTTTCCGACCGAGATCGAGATGTACGCTTCACCGCCCAGACGGAGATCACGAGACGGGGCGGCGAGCCTGCTCGGGAACGTGTCCCAGCTCAAGGCCGGCTCCTCTAGCGGGTGCGGGCACGAACGACAAGAAAATAACTAGCGAGGAGGGCCGATGTTAGTCGACCCCCCTCTGTGGCCGACGTCCGCAACAGGCTAACGGACGTGGGGCTCGGCGATCTATCAATCTTCGCGGCGGCGAAAGGTTGCGGAAATGCATGTACTCACTTCGGCGTAATGCCACCCCGGGCGACCGCTGGGCGACGGTGCGTCGAGCGCCCGTAACTATCGCGGCCACCGGCGGGGAAGATGGGACCTAAGGGACCAAGACCAACTCGGCACGGACGACGAAGCGAACGGCGGGCAAGGCACAAGGCCGACGTTAAGCGCGGCCGGGCAACCGGCGTCCGACCCACGTGGTGATGACCCTCGCGGCCCCTTGATCGCCTCGGCGTCAACGCTCGCGCATGGTCCTTGTGACCTTCGATGGGCTTCCTTAGATGCGGGGCGCGCGGATCGGCCATGTTGATAGGCCGTCATGCCACCGTTGCGGCACACGATCAGCCGGAACGTCGCCGATAAAGTCAGTCTGTCCTGGAACCGTGGACGCGTTTCCGCATTTGGATTAATGACCGATCCGCGAGAAAAACCATGGCCGACAACCTCTCCAAATACCGCGCGAAACGCGATTTCAAAAAGACCGCCGAGCCAAGCGGAGAGGTTCAGGTAAAGCCCTCGAACCGCCGACGCTTCATCATCCAAAAGCACGACGCCACTCGCCTTCACTACGACCTGCGGCTGGAATTGGACGGTGTCTTCAAATCCTGGGCGGTCACGAAAGGGCCATCGCTCGATCCGCAGGACAAACGTCTGGCGGTGGAAGTCGAGGATCACCCGCTCGATTACGGCGATTTTGAAGGTACGATCCCCAAGGGCCAGTATGGCGGGGGCACGGTCATGCTGTGGGATCGGGGTTACTGGGAGCCAGAGGGAAACAAGACGCCAGAGCAGGCGCTCGCCAAGGGCGATTTCAAGTTCACCCTTGAAGGCGAACGGCTTCACGGGAGCTTCGTCCTTGTGCGAATGCGTGGACGAGAGGGCGAGAAGCGAACAAATTGGCTTCTGATCAAACACCACGATGATTTCTCTGTCGACGAAGGCGGCGCGAGGGTGCTCGAAGAGAATGAAACATCTGTCGCCTCCGGACGGACCATGGATGCCATCGCATCTGGTAAAGGCCGAAAGCCAAAGCCGTTCATGACATCGGGCGGTGCCGTTGAAGCAGACGCGGTCTGGGACAGCAACGAAGGGCTTGCCGCCGACGAACGAAAGGCAGGCAGCAAGGAGAAGCCGAAATCCGCGACAAAGGCCGCCGCGGCCGCGATGCCTCTCTTCATTGAGCCGCAGCTCTGCGAAACATTGGAACGACCACCGTCGGCCAAAGGCTGGATTCACGAGATCAAGTTCGACGGCTACCGCATACAGATGCGGATCCAAGGTGGTGAGGTCACCCTCAAGACCCGCAAGGGCCTTGATTGGACCAAGAAGTATTCTGCTATCGCGAGTTCTGGCGAAAGTCTCCCGGACGCGATCATCGACGGCGAGATATGCGCCCTCGACGAGAACGGTGCACCGGATTTCGCGTCACTGCAGGCGTCGCTGTCCGAGGGCAAGACCGATGAGCTCGTCTTCTTCGCCTTCGATCTTATGTTCGCTGGCGATGACGACCTTCGTGAGTTGCCGCTCACGCAACGCAAGAAGCGGTTGGCTTCACTTTTATCCGAGGCGGGCGACGACCCGCGTATACGGTTCGTCGAGCATTTCGAGACCGGCGGTGACGCGGTTTTGAAATCGGCCTGCAAGTTGTCGCTCGAAGGCATCGTCTCGAAGCAGGCCGACGCGACTTACGTGTCGGGACGAACGAAAACATGGGCAAAATCAAAGTGCCGAGCGGGCCACGAGGTGGTGATTGGTGCCTATGCCACCAGCAACGGTAAATTTCGGTCGCTCCTGGTCGGTGTCAATCGCGGTAACCACTTCGTCTATGTTGGCCGCGTTGGAACCGGTTACGGGGCGAGCGTCGTCGAAAAATTGTTGCCGCGACTGAAAAAGGTAGAGGCAACGAAATCTCCGTTCACCGGCATCGGCGCTCCGAGGAAGGCACCAGATATTGTTTGGCTAAAGCCCGAACTGGTTGCTGAAATCGAGTTCGCGGGGTGGACGGCGGATGGCCAGGTCCGACAAGCCGCGTTCAAGGGTTTACGTGAGGACAAGCCCGCCGATGAGGTTGAGGCAGAGCGGCCCGCGAGCCCAGACGAAACGGATGTTCCCGACCCCGAGGCCGCACCCAAACCGCCAAAGGCGTCGAAATTTCGCAAGGGGGCCAGGGTCGATGTCATGGGCGTCCTGATATCCAGCCCCGACAAGCCACTGTGGCCCAATGCCCTGGACAAGCAGCCCGTCACCAAGGTTGATCTGGCTCACTACTATGAGGCCGTGGGACCATGGCTGATCGGCCACATAAGGGGGCGGCCTTGTTCGATCATCCGGACGCCAGACGGGATCGGCGGTGAGCAGTTCTTTCAGAGGCATGCGATGCAGGGAACATCAAACCTGATCGAGCAGGTTAAAGTAACGGGGGATAAACAGCCGTACCTGCGGATTGACCGCGTCGAGGGGTTGGTCGCCATCGCCCAAATCGGGGGCACGGAGCTGCATCCCTGGAATTGCGAACCCGAGCAGCCCGAGGTTCCCGGGCGCCTGGTGTTCGATCTCGACCCCGGTCCGGACGTTGATTTCGACACCGTGGTCGAAGGTGCGCGCGAGATACGAGATCGACTGGAGGAGCTTGGCCTTGTCAGTTTCTGCAAGACAACCGGCGGCAAGGGTCTCCATGTCGTGACGCCATTGTCGGTGCCGAAAGGTAGGAAGCTGACGTGGGACGAGGGAAAGGCCTTCGCGCACGATGTCTGTCAGGAAATGGCAAGGGACAACCCGGACCTTTACCTGATCAAAATGACGAAAAGTCTTCGGAATGGGCGTATCTTCTTGGATTACTTGCGCAACGACCGCACCTCGACCGCGGTCGCGCCGCTCTCGCCAAGGGCCCGACCGGGAGCGACGGTGTCGATGCCTCTCAATTGGACGCAGGTCAAGGCGGGGCTTGATCCCAAGCGGTTCACGATCAGAACGGTGCCCGGCATCCTGAAGAGCAGCACGGCCTGGCAGGATTATTGCGACGGCCAGCGGTCCTTGGAACAGGCCATCAAGCGATTGAAGCAGCGCAAAAGGCGGGATGACTGAGCGGGTGGTCGCCCGCCGGGCGATTGGCCGCTTATCGAATTCGAAAAGCATGGCTTCTCTGACCACGGGCACCATAAATGGATCTTGCCTGGAAGAAGCTTTGATCGGGGACCCAGTTATCCCACTGCACGGGGCCGGCGAACTCGAAGGCTGTTTCACTCTGCTGCCCCTCAACAGCGGAGAACTGAAATGCCCACGCGTCCACGTCGTGGGCTTTTTTCCTTTTTCCAGACGGCAATTGCGCTAATAGACAACCCAGCCACCGCCGCTCAAACCTCCCTGGTAGTTCGAGACCAGACACCGTAGGTGAGCTCCTCGATCTGTCCAGTCATCCCGGGGTTTAACAGCGCGTCCGCTGGGTGGACGTAAAAGGACGCTCCCCGCCTCTCTCTTGTCGGTGAAGAGGTCGTTCGGGCCGGTCCCATTGTTCCCAATCATTAAGTTGCGGTCGGGAACGCGCTGACGTCCCAAGAGCGTTGCGACCGTGGTGAAGCAACCTAGTAACCGCCAAGGCCACGACAGCGTGAGAGGCTGATCTTCGAAACGAGATGAAAAATGGATCCGAGCCGCGCGCGCGGCGGTCGCACGTAAGTGGGGCGACTTGTTAACCAGCCTTGCGCGATTTCAGTTCCTTTTGGACCGACTTCTTCAGCGCATCCATTATGTCTACAACGTTGCTCTGCTTACCGTCATGCAGTTCCTTCGATTTGGACGTCGCTTTCCTTACGGGCTCGTGAGCTTTTTTCTTTGAAGCAATAAGCTTCAGCAAGCTCTCCTGGATCGGATCGGACGTCATTGCTGGCGACCATTTTTGGGTCCGCTTCTTGATGAACTTTTCGAGCGCGGCGACACCCTTGGTGTCCGAACCCTTGCCGATGGAAGTGAAATACTCGCCTTCTGGCCGAACTTCGTCACCAAACCTGAGAGTCCACACGACAATGCCGTTGTCGCGCGGCTCAAGGATCACGGCATGTTCTCGACGCCCGAGAACCACGCGAGAGAGGCCGACGACGTCCTTAGCCTTCATGGCCTCTCGAACGACGGCGAACGCCTCGTCGCCGATCTTCTCGTTCGCCGTCAGATAAAACGGAGTGTCGAGATAGATCCACTCGATCTCCTCTCGCTGCACAAATCTCTCAATGTCGATGGTGCGGACGCTTTCGAGCTCAACGGATCCCAGTTCGTCATCGGTGAGAATGACGTAATCGTCTTTACCGCGCTCATAGCCCTTGGCCTCGTCCTCATCTTTGACCGGCTTGCCCGTTACACTATCGATATACCGCGAAACAACCCGATTGCCGGTCTTTTCGTTAAACGTATGAAACCGCACTTTCTCGCTTTCCGAGGTCGCTGGGACCATCGCCACGGGGCAGGTGACGAGAGACAGCTTCAAGTAGCCTTTCCAGTATGGACGACGAGGAGCCATGGTCAGCTTGCTTTCTTGCGAGTGGTCTTGGACGACGCCTTGGCATCCGCCTTCGGTTTCCTTTTCCCAGTATTGGCGTTCGCGGCGCTTGGCTTCCTGGACGAAGCCCTGTTCACTCCAGCGCTTTGCCTCAGTGCCTTCAAAAGATCATTGGGTTTGGAGACCTTGACCGCCCTTGGCTTGGGAAGTGCTTTCCCTTCCGCTTTCGCCTTCACCAAGGCGGCGAGAGCGGTCTCGTATCTATCGTCAGTCTTGGCGGGGTCGAATTCCCCGATCTTCGTGTCGATGATGTGCTTGGCCAAGTCGAGCATTTCGCCCTCGACCTTGACCTTCGCAACGTCCTTGAACGCTTCCTTGGAAGACCGCACTTCGTAATCGAAATTGAGTGTGGTTGCGATCAGGCCTTCTTCGTGTGGCCTGATCAAAACGGTTCGCATTCGCCGGAACAAAACGGTCCTGGCGATTGCTGTCACGTTCGTCTTGGACAGGGCGTCGCGGATACAGGTGAATGCGTCTCTTGCTTCATCGTCGACTGGCACCAGGTAGTACGGTTTGTCGAAATAGACACCATCGACTTCCCCGCAGGAGATGAAAGCCTCTGCTTCAAGCATCTTGTCTGAATCTGGGATGACGGCCGCGACCTCTTCGGGGTCGATCATGATGTAGTCGCCGCTTCCGGTCTCGAAACCCTTCACCTGTTGTTCCCGCTCGACAACCTCTTCGGTCTCGCTATCGATGAATTGCCGCTTCAGCCGATTTCCGTTCTCCTGGTTTAGTAAATGGAAGCTGATACGATCGGAAGTCGAAGCGGCGGTGTAAAGACCTACAGCACAACTAAGTTCGCCAATCTTTAGGTGGCCTTTCCATTGAGCGCGGTGCGCGGTCATTCCACGTCTCTCCCATCTGTTCAAGACAACTAACTAAATCGCCTTCAATATAGTTCCCGCAGCCCCGCGAGTGCGGCGAGACAGCCGGTTCAGACAGTGATTTTGCTCGGACCAATACGGTATCTGTCGCGCAAAGCTCGTGCATGGCTTCTTTAAGGGTCTCCTGAGGTCACGGATCTTGCCTCGCCCCAGCTGCTTCATTTTGAAAACATTGGGCGCTTGTTTCAACAGTACTCGTCCACCAACCATTCTCTACCACTAGTAACAAAGTGTCCGCAGCATTCCCTCGTAATTCGGTTTGCCTCGACACGATTCCACGAGGGGCGAGGTCATCCTCACTTGGTCTTTCGCCGGATAAGGCTTGGTAACGACCTTGCCTTGATGAGAGCAACCAAAAACCGGACAAAAGATGATCGCAATGGTCAGGCCACGGATGAGTTTCATCGCCGGATCTGCCTTTACGATTTCGCCGAGACAGAGTTCTTGGACAGCCAAGTGATATATTTTTCTTCCACGAACTGATTGCGTGGCATTCATTTGTCCCTCCTTAGCAGTGCCGTCTCAATATTTGCCGAAGCGCTCCAGCCAATCTTCAAATAAGTCCGCCGGAAGATCTCATTGATGAATTTTTCCGGATAGAGCCTTTTATACCGCTCCATCACCCTATACCGCTCCATCACCGCGGCGATGATGTTAGCCGCACGGAAGCCCCGACCCGCAACTGCCGCCGACAGCCCCGAAGCTCACTGCCCGGAATCCTTGTTGAATTGCCGCGAACTGAAATACTGCTCTACTGCCTGGTACACAACCACCGCAGCGCATGATCCCGCTTAGCGGAAAATCCGAGTGCTATAAATGTGGTTCCTCCAAGCGTACACAGCTGCCCCAAATTTTCAACCCACACTGATATGCTAAAGGGTCAATGGATCGGGCGGGCCGACATTGATGTAGAACGATAAGAACGCGTGGTTGAAAGCGGATCCGCGCTCAGCATGGCATCTTGCGTCTCACCGAAATTCGGCAAGAACTCTTTCACGAACGTCTGAGCCGCCGCTTGGGTGGCAACGGCTCGTTTTCTCGCGCGACGCGCGTGCCATCGACTGTTTCGATCTTGTCATTCGGTTCAATGGCTGTCGGTGGGTCGGCGGGGGACGCCCAGCAAATATCGCTGCGGTTCGCGACAATGGGCGGAATCGCAAAAAAGAGCGGCTAGCTAGAAAACCGCCACGAATTCCCAGCGTAAAGGTCGATAATCCATGAGATTGGATCCGCGAGAGGCTTTGTATGGAATTTGAAGCATTCGGCACCCGGTCGCGCCGCCTCGACGTTGGAATTATTGGCACGGCTATATCAAGTCCTTCCGCGGCTTGGCTTCTCGCGAAGCATCATGATGTAACGGTATTCGAGGCACGGGATTGGATCGGCGGTCACTGTAACACGATAACGTTTAAGTCAGAGAGCGGCGACACTGCTGTCGATACCGGCTTCATTGTCTACAACGAAGTGACTTACTCCAATCTGACAGCATTGTTCGATGTCCTTAGCGTTCCGACGGCTGCTTCCAATATGTCTTTCGCGCCGTCCCTCAACGGAGGTCAATTTGAATACTCCGCCCGCAGGGAACTGGGCTTATTCGCTCAGTGGTCAACCATCGCCATCCGCCGCTTTTTGTTGATGATGCGCGATCTCTTGCGCTTCTATCGTTACGCACCGGCATTATCCCTTAGCGACTGTCCTTCTCGCAACGGTCTAATCCCTTCTGATTGGGAGGCATTTGCATGATGATCACGCTGGCGATCGTCCATAAAGGTTGTGTTGTCTCCGGTCTGATCCACAAGGACGTGGACTGGACGCGCTTAAACTAAGCCTAAAATCCATCCATCTGGGAGCCCCTTATGAAAACTTACCTGACCGCCTACATCGCGACGCTGATCGCCTTCGTCGCGATCGATTTTGTCTGGCTGAGCACCATGGCCGACCGTCTCTATAGGCCGACACTAGGCGAAATCTTGGCGCCGCAGTTTCGACTTGCGCCGGCATTGGCGTTCTACCTGATCTACGCCGCCGGGCTGACCTTCCTCGCGGTCAGGACGGGGTTGATTTCAAGATCGATGACGACAGCCGTGCTTCACGGCGCTGTCATCGGCCTCACGGCTTATGCCACCTATGACCTCACCAACCAGTCGACGCTGAAAAACTGGTCGCTTCTTCTGACGATCGCCGATCTTATCTGGGGAACCGTCTTGTCAGCGGCAGCATCGGGCTTCGGGTTTTGGCTCACGCAACGAATCTTCGGGGTTGCTCGCCTCTAACGGTCGGCGCTACGCCGGCTGCCAGCGTCATCGTAGCCCAAGTAAGGGCTTAAGGGTAAATTTTCGAATTTATTTTTGATCCACTAGCATGCTGCTGCGTAGTTAACGCCATGAACATGCAGATGCCGCTTAGAACCGAGCTACGTCGAGCCTTAAGCGCCGAGGCGAAAGTGTGGCCGACGTCGTCGGGCGTGGCGCGAGAGGTCGATAAATTGGAGGAAGAACCCGTTAGCTTGGATGCGGGACGGATAAAGGCCTTGATGTCCGCGGTCGCGGATTCGCGCGACATCGGCGCGTTTGAATTACTCTATCGCTATTTTTATCCACGCGTGCGCTCTTACATGGTGAAGATGACGAGGGGAAATCGGATTTTGGCCGAGGAGCTAGCGCAAGAGACGATGATGCGCGTCTGGCACAAGGCGGGGCTTTTCGATCCGGCCAGGGCGCAGGCTTCAACCTGGATATTCACGATCGCCAGAAATCAGATGATAGACTCGGTGCGTAAAAGTTCTAAGCCTGACTTTGATCCAAACGATCCAGCATTCGTGCCAGATGATTTCGAGGCGGCGGACGTGCTTATCGAGCGGCAGCAAAGTGCCGCGGCGCTGGGTCGGGCGATGGCGACTTTAAAAGGCGGATATGCTGAAGTGCTGCGCCTGTCGTTTTTCGAGGGTCTTACCCACTCGACGATCGCGGAAAAACTAAACCTCCCAATTGGTACGGTGAAATCGAGGATACGACTTGCATGCGAGAAACTGCGTACAGCCCTTCAGGACGAAGCCAAATGATCGAACATCACCTGGATGACGATATGCTCCTGCAATACGCGGCTGGAACCTTGGCCGAAGGCTGGAGCGTTGCCGTTGCGACCCATCTCGCCTTGTGCCCGGAATGCAGATCCAAGCTGGCGGTCCTTGAAAGCGTTGGCGGATATTTTATCGATAATGAAATTGCCAATGACGCCAATGTTTCGCGAGACTGGGAGAGCTTGAAGGCGGAAATCGATGCAGGCAAGATTGACAAGGTTGTGCCTATTAAGAAGCGTTCTGATTCCGACCGGACATACCCAGAGCCTCTGAGGACCTATATCGAAGCAGCCGGTGGTCTGCGGTGGCGAACGCTTGGGCGCGGCGCCGCCCAGATGATCATACCGACCGGCGACGAAACGGCGACGTTGCGATTGCTCAAGATTCCAGCCGGTCAGCCAGTCCCGGAGCATTCCCATCGGGGCATTGAATTGACCCTGGTGCTTGATGGGAGCTTCAGCGACGAAGTTTCCACGTTCGCTCGAGGCGACATCGAAATGGCGGATGACAGCCTGATGCATCAGCCCAAGGCCGATGCCGGCAAGGACTGTATCTGTCTCGCCGTGACCGAGGCGCCGCTCCGCTTCAAGAGCCGGTTATTGCGGCTGATACAGCCAATGCTGGGCATCTGAGGCGGGGCATCATCCTTGCGTCGTCGAAAGTCAGCTCGCTTGGCTGGAAATTTCACCAGCTGTTTATCCAATGTTTGAACCGAGGCCGCCGTTATTCGTGAAAGCTCTACCGAGCCAAGGAGCCGGTATTGAGAGGAGATGATCATGAAAAAGTTGCTGGTGGTTTCTTGCGTAGCGTTGGCAAGCGTCATGGCAGGGAGCATGATTGCGTATGCCGCGAATCCGAAGGTTGGTGGAGCCGCGATGTTCGAGAACAAGAACATCGTTGAAAACGCCGCGAATTCAAAAGATCACACGACGCTCGTCGCTGCCGTCAAGGCCGCGGGGCTTGTCTCCACACTCGAGGGAAAGGGGCCGTTCACCGTCTTCGCTCCAACCAATGAAGCCTTCGACGCGCTTCCCAAAGGCACCGTCGAGACGCTGCTCAAGCCCGAGAATAAGGACAAGCTCACGAAAATTCTGACCTGTCATGTCGTCGCCGCGGACGCGATGGCCAGCAACGTGGCGAAGATGATCAAGGACGATGGCGGCGAGCATGACATCAAGACCGTCGGCGGCTGTGTATTAAGGGCGAAGGACCACATGGGCAAGATCACGCTCACTGACGAGGCAGGCGGAACCGCGACGGCGACGATCTCTGATGTGAAGCAGTCGAACGGCGTGATCCACGTGATCGACAAGGTACTTCTTCCCAAGATGTAACTTCCAGCGCCGGGCTAGTTTGGCGCATGGATTTTCAGGGACAGCAAAGCCACCACTGGCACTTTCAAAAGGTGCCTTCAGGAACATGGTTCTCCTTCAAAAACAACAAAGAGGGTATTTGAGACCGGCTCGTGGCAGGCACATGCGGTCTTCCACGTTTATCGATTAACCTCCTTCCAGAATGGGCCGGCGACCGAGCCGCCGGCCCCCGCGGAGCCAATGACGATCCGCGCCAGCTCCTGGGGCGTGGAGCCGGGTCCAGCGAGTAAGTAGCTCGCATGGGACGATTTTGTTACGGAGTACTCGAGCACTGGATCAAAAAAGAATCATGTGATGCAGCCATGCGTCCGGAGGATCGCGAGCCAGCAATCATTGCACGGTTCGTGGATGCGGCCGCGGAAGCAGCACTGTGATCAAAATGTCGTCGCCTATCTATTGTCAGGGCTCCGCGACCCACCCAAGCCGCGGCTCTCATCCAAGGTTCCAGAAGGTTACGGGGCGGCCGCTGGTAGGAAGCCTAGCTGTCAGGCGGCGGAAGGAAGCTAGCCCCTCGCTCGACGACCTGCTCGATCCGGCCGACAATTTCCTTCGACGCATTGCTCCATTGATGATCGTATCCGAGAGGAAGCCGTTGGCCGGGCAGAGAATTGGCGGGCTTGCACCGGTTGTCGACGATCGTCCAGCCCTCCCGCGCCTTTCGACCGCCCTGCAAGGAACCGTTCGCCACGGCGGACGGATCACGAATTAGAGATTCAATTCCGAGCATCGCGGTCAGGGCAGCACATCCACTCGGTTGAGCGTCTCTCGAACCATCGGGTTATGAAGCAGACGCGGGTTTGTCATGTTGCTTCCATCCAAGACCTGGCTGACGCGGATGCGGCGAAAGGGTAAGATGTGCTGTCGACGGAAGCTCATTAATTGGAAAAGCCTCCAAACGCTTAAGAAGGACCCTATGGTCGTGTATGAATAACGGGCCAATGGCCGAAGTTCCGAAACTGCAAGACGCAGCGCATTACCCTCAACATCTTCCGTGGCCATTGACATGTCGTGTGGATGACAGAAGCTGACGATCCAGCACTCGGAACGGAGATGGAGATGGTCCAGTCGATCGTGGAATTGCGGAACGTCCCGGGCACGAAAGCGGCAGTCGGGTGGGCTGGCGGTCACACTGTGGTGGTCGACAGACCAGATGGTAAGGCTGGCGGCATGGGCCTCGGTTTCAACGGCGGCCAGCTGCTGGCCCTGGCCAACGGAGGTTGTTACTGCAACGACCTCCGCTATGTCGCTCACGATCTCGGCGTTGCCATCGGAGAGATCGAGGTAACGGTGAAACTGGAAATCGACGGGGCGCCCCTAGTAGTGACCGACGCCGTCCTCTCCGTGAGATGTACGACGCTGCACGGCCCCGATGCGCAGACCTTGATCGACCGCGCGTGGAAGGCCTGCACGGTCGTAAATTCCCTGAGGGAAGGCGTGCCCACGAGATTATTGGTGATTGACGGCTCATGACGCGTCCGGCCATGCTGGCCAGCCTTGTATCCTCGGACAGACGTGCTTTAAGAACCTCCAATATCCTGCCTTGCTGGCCGCCGAACCTGTCGATGAAGGGTGCGAGCCTTCGCCTTAGCCGAGACTTCCGGCAAATCTTTTGGCGTATCGGCGGCACGATCACGCTAGCGGTCATGGAAACACTCACTATCGAAAATGGGCTCATTACCGTCTGGCGGGATTATTTTGATCCCGGTGACTTCGATAGACAGCTGGCTGCCTTGTAAAGTAAGGTCGAAACGATAGGCCCGGTGCGTGCGCTATCGGGCCTATCGTTCCAGCGTCAGACCTGGGCCATGCCTCCATCCACAGCCAGTTCCGCACCCGTCGTGAAGCTGCTCTCGTCGCTGGCAAGGAATAGTGCCGCCGCCGCCACCTCATCGGGTCTAGCCATGCGTCCGAGAGGGACCATGCTGGACAAGGCGTCCCGAACCTCCCGTGAGGCGCTCGCCATCATCGCTGTATCGGTTGGTCCTGGGCTAACGACGTTGACGCGAATGCCCCTGGGAGCCAGTTCGTTGGCAAAGGTGCGTGCAAACGAACGGATCGCGGCCTTGCTCGCACCATAGACGCCATAGCCCTTGGTGCCGATGTCGCCCGCAATGGACCCGATCAGCACGATTGTGCCACCGTGTCGCATGAGATCTATCGCACCTTGAGCCGCGAATACGAGAAACCGGACATTCAAGCCAAATGTCCGATCGAAATGATCCTCGGTAATGTTTTCCAGCGGCGCGTATTCAGACAGGCCCGCGTTGATCACGAGCACATCGATCCGGCCTCGTTCCGATGCGATATGCTCGAATACGCGCTTACGATCGGCATTTTCGCTGGCGTCCGCTTGAATGACCCTGATGCTGCCCGTGGTCCCTGCCTTTGATGTGCTGTCGCCACCCTTCCGGCTGGTCGCGAAGACGTGCGCGCCTTCGCTGGCGAATCTCTGCGAAATGGCTCCGCCAATCCCGCCCACGCCGCCGATCACGAGGGCGATCTTGTTTGCTAAGCTGCTCATGTGAACTCCATTGATATATGAGCTATACCTACGGTCAATTACGCACTACATATAAAGCAGATATCGAGGAGTATACCCATGTCGGAAGTGGAGGCTGTTCTTTCACCCAAAGACAGCTTGTCTCGTCGGGCAAAGCCCGTCTCCAAGGAGGCGTTGGTGGATGTCGAGAAGGCACGACCGGTGCTAGAGCAGATCGCCAACAAATGGTCGGTCCTGATCCTGACGGTCTTGTGCAGCAGGCCGTCACGGTTCAACGAGATTATGCGGCGTCTTGACGGGATCACGCACAAAGCGCTCGCCGACGCATTGAAACGGCTAGAGCGCAATGGGCTCATACGCCGTGAAGTGCTCACGACAACGACGCCTGTAGGCGTTGAATATACCATCACGCAGCTCGGCCGTTCCCTTCAGCAGCCGTTCGAGGCGCTATACGCGTGGTCCATGACCTTCGGTCCTGAGCTTGAGCGGGCGCAAGTGGAATACGATCGCCAGCGAGACTAGGGCGTAGACTCATAACGACCTGATCCAGATGCGGGTGGCGAGTAGTTTTACGGCTGCTAGGAAGTTTTGAGGGTCCTTGTCATATCGAGTGGCAATCCCTCTGAACTGCTTGAGCTTGTTGAAGAATCGCTCGACGAGGTTTCGCTGCCTATAGACCCATGAGCTGAACGGAAAGCTCTCCTTGCGGTTTCGCTTTGCTGGAATATTGGCCCACGCCCGTTTTGTTTTTGCCAAGGTTCGAAGGGCGTTTGTATCATAAGCCCTGTCTGCCAAAAGTATGGCACCCTTTCCGATATCCTTCAGCATTGGCTCGGCGGCCCTGCTGTCGTGCACTTGTCCTGGGGTCAGGTCGATGCCAATTGGACGGCCATCTGCATCGACAAGAGCATGGATTTTCGTCGTCAAGCCGCCGCGGGAACGTCCCATGCAGCCATCGTCTTGATCCCCCTTTTTCCCGTGGCCGCATGTTGATGAACGCGGACACAGGAACTGTCGATCATGACAATATCGCCGTCGAAGGCCCTTGAGACCTCCTCCAGAACATGGTCCCAGACACCAGCCTTTCTCCAACGGACAAAACGATTGTAGCAGGTTGTGTAGGGGCCATAGCGCTCAGGAACATCCGCCCAGGGCGAGCCGGTCCGAAATCGCCACAAGATGCCGTTGATTACGCGCCGGTCGTCAACTCGCGGGACGCCGCGAGGCTTGTTAGGAAGAAGCGGTTGGATAATGCTCCATTCGAAATCAGTCAGGTCGAACCGGCGACGGGTCATCTGAGGCCTCCAAATCAAAGCCTCATTGAATCAAAGCCATGCCCGCGTGTGAACCCCGTTTATGAGTGTAGGGCCTAGTTCCCTGGCGATCGTAATGCGTGCTACTATCCGCCTGACGCGCGGACCACCAACTTGCCAAAATCGCGCCCCTCGAGAAGACCCATGAATGCGGCAGGGGCATTTTCGAGGCGTCGATCATGTGTCCCCGGTACTTCAGCCGGGCGTCAGCGATCCAAGCCGCGGCTTCCTTTAAGTTCATGCAAGACCATGCCCGAAATTAATCGTTCCAGGCGACCCGGGCCGTCGAGAGGCCTTGGGAGCTGAGTGACTAAGGCAGAGCAGGCAGCACGGATTGCGTCCATCGTTTGCTAGTGTCACGTTTTTGCCAACATTCGCGGTAGCGTTATCCGCGCTTGATCGATCGCCGCGCAACCGAAAATTTTTGGCGGACTTGGACCATGCCGACTTATGAGATAGACCAGCCTTCAATATCTTTTCAGACAGCTGCTAGGACGCTTGCGGATCATATGGAGGATTTCGCGAACGAGCTGTCCAAGTTACCCCGCTCGATCGAGCTTACTGCCCTTGAACTCAGGTTTGCGATGCTGCGGGCTTTGATGGAGGAGCGACTGACCGGCGAGGACCTGCCACCATGCGGGGCGGCCAATCAGAACTTCGCGGCTCAGGAGCGACTTTCCCGCTCCTGATCTATGCTGAAGGGTCTTTTGAAGGTGGCACGCAATGCGATAACTTTGGCATATGCGGATCAACCCTTAGCTTTAAGCAGTTCCACGCCACGGTCGGTAGTCGGAGAAGACCCGATGATCGACCCGTTTCAGCGGGCCGTCACCTATCTGCGTGTCTCGGCGACCGATCGCTGCGATTTCCGCCGCACCTATTGCATGGCCGAGAACATGAACTTCCTGCCGAGGAAGGATCTTCTGACGCTGGAGGAGCTGAACAGGCTCTGTTCCGCCTTTATCGCCAAGGGCGTTCGCAAGCTGAGACTGACCGGCGGCGAGCCGCTGGTGCGCAAGAACATCATGCATCTCGTGCGCCAACTCGGCCAGCAGATCGGCTCCGGTCTCGACGAGCTGACGCTGACCACCAACGGCTCGCAACTCGCGCGTTATGCCGACGAGCTCTATGATTGCGGTGTTCGCCGCATCAACGTGTCGCTGGATACGCTCAATCCCGACAAGTTTCGCGAGATTACCCGCTGGGGCGACTTCCACAAGGTCATGGAAGGGATTGATGCCGCCCAGAAAGCGGGCCTGCACATCAAGCTCAACGCCGTCGCGCTCAAGGATTTCAACGACCTCGAGATGCCCGAGATGATCCGCTTCGCCCATGGTCGCGGCATGGATCTGACCGTCATCGAAACAATGCCGATGGGCGAGATCGAGGAAGACCGCACCGATCGCTATCTGCCGCTCTCCAAGCTGCGCGCCGATCTCGAGAAGCAATTCACCATGAGCGAAATCGGCTACCGCACGGGCGGCCCTGCCCGCTACGTCACCGTCGAGGAAACCGGCGGCCGCATGGGCTTCATCACCCCGATGACCCATAATTTCCGCGAGAGCTGCAACCGCGTGCGCCTCACCTGCACCGGCACGCTCTACATGTGTCTCGGCCAGAACGACGCCGCCGATCTGCGCTCGGCCGTGCGCGGCACCGAAGACGACGGCTTGCTCTACGCCGCGATCGACGAGGCGATCTCCCGCAAGCCCAAGGGTCACGACTTCATCATCGACCGCACCCACAACCGCCCCGCCGTCAGCCGCCACATGAGCGTCACCGGCGGGTGATCCAACCGGCTCTCCCTGGGGGAAGTTCCTGAACTTCAACGGTCGACAACCACCCGCGCGCGGCAAGGGACTGTTTCAAAGGCAAGGTGTCACGGCGCTACGACGAGAATCGGCCATTTTTCAATCCGACTAAGCGTCGTCGAACATCCCAGTCGGAAGCCCGTCAATGCTGTAGCTGTTCTTCTCGCGGCGATAGATCTCGATACCGTCCGGGCCCTTTGCGTCCGTCCATTGGTCCAGGCGCGACCGCTCGGCCTTGTAGTCGAACAGCGGAACGCCGAAGCCGCAGGACGTTTGTACCAGATCGATTTCCAGCACGATGAATTGACGGGCTCCGGAAGGTTCCGAGCCTCCAAAATGAGTGAGCAGGATGTTGCCGTATTCGGAACTGTCACGGCGTATGGTTCGCCCGCGGCCGTAAAGACGCAAGATCATCGGCGGCCCTTGGACGGCGCAAAACATGATCGTCAGGCGACCATCCGCGCGCAAATGCGCGGAAGTCTCGTTTCCACTGCCGGTCCTGTCTAGGTATACAATCTTGTTCGCGTCGATCACACGCAGTGAGCCCGTCTCCCGAGGCGAAATATTCACCCGGGAATCGCCGGTGGCCGAGGCCGTGAAGAAAATGTGCTGCCGATCAATGAAGTCTTTAAGACGAGCGTCGATACTCTCGAACTGCTTTGCCACGGCTCATGCGCCTCGTGTTTTCATGAAGATGGGTGCAAATAGCCACGAGCCTAATTGGAAATCAAGCAGCAGACCACCGCGCAGGATCACCTTTGACGTTGGGTTCCCCGCGGCGACGAGTGACGCCGGAGCCGTTTCACCAGTATGGCGACCTCGCCCTGTGAATAGAGCGCGGCACTCCGCCCGGGATGACTACTGCAGCCACGATAGAGCTGCTGAACGGCTCCCAACCGTATGATCGGGAGCCGTTGGCGGTATTCGCTTCACTTGATGCGGGCGCTGACCTTTTCGATTGCTTTGTTCGCGCACGCTTCGTCCAGGTTGCCGCCCGGTGCGCCTGCAACGCCAATCGCGCCGATCGTATCCTTGCCGACCTTGATCGGGACGCCGCCGGCTAGAACGAGGAAGCCTGGAATATCCGACATACCGGCCGCGACCGGGTTCTTGGACACATTTTCGGCGATGGCGCTGGTGGGGTTGCGCGACGAGGCCGAAGTGAAAGCCTTCTGCGTGGACGCATCGGCGGTGTGGGCGCCCGCGTTCTCGGAGCGAACCAGCGCAAGAAGGACCCCAGACCGGTCGGTCACGGCTGCTGACACGTTATATCCGTCGGCCGTGCATGCCGAAACGGCCGCCTGGGCGATATCAACCGCGAGCGTGGTCGCAATACTGGTCTGCTTCACGGTATCCTGCGCAAAAGCCGGGGCGGCTACAAGCGCGCTGGCAGTAAGGGCGAGCATAAGGGTTTTCATTTTGTCCGCTTTCTTTCCATTGTTGATGGCTTCCAGCTTAAAGGGAGCTAGCTTGGAGTATATTCGCTGTGTCACCGAGTGGGATCGGTACGATTACCGATGTCCCATGAGCCAGATGCGGGTTTGCTCGGCGACTGCCGGCGTTCCGAGTTTAGTTGCAATGCTAGCCCGATGACTGTCGACGGTTCGGACCGACACATCGAGCGCGACCGCGATGTCCTTGCTTCCAAAACCCTTTGACACCAGCTCGATCACCTCCAGTTCTCGGGATGTAAGATGGTCGAGCAACCGACTGTTCTCGTCGCGGACGAGTAGATCGTCGAGCGCGGCCTCGCAGGTTGCGATTGTTTCCATCAGCACGTGCTCATCGACTGGCTTTGCGAGGAAATCGAGGACGCCGGCCTTGAACGCACGGCGACATGCCTCGACGTCGCCGTGTCCTGTAATCATGATGGCAGGCCAGCGGATCCCGAGATCCTCGAGCCTCTTCAGAAGCTGCAGGCCGCTGATCGCGGGCATTCTGAGATCAAGCAGCATGATTCCGGGCTTTGCCTTCTCCACATGAGCGAGGAGGTGGGCCGCGTCAGGGAAGGCCGCAACTTCTTTTCCATAGGTCGCGAGCAGAAGCGTCATCGCCTCCCGCACCGCAAGGTCGTCGTCGACGAGGTAGATCACGTGGGCTCTCCCAGTGGCAGGCGGATGATGAAACTGGCGCCGCCGTCATTGCGTGCTTCCAGACTGCCATCCATCCGTTCGATCAGCCGTGAGGACAAAGGCAGGCCAAGACCCAATCCGTCAGCCTTGGTGGTGAAGAACGGGTCAAAGATCCTGTGGAGCGAACCCGTCTCGACGCCTGGCCCATTGTCCGCGACAATGATCGCGACGCCGTCGCCCTCGCATCGAGCCTCCAATGTAATGCGCGGAGAGGGGCGCCCACCGAGCGCATCGGCGGCGTTCCGAACGAGGTTGTGAATAACCTGCTGAAACGAAACCACATCGATCGGGACGGCGGGTAGGTCCGAGGGAACGTTCATGTTGAGGGTGATTGCCCGCGCGTCGATGTCCGCTTCAACGAGTCGCATGGCTTCAATGATCGCCTCATGGAGAGGGACCATTTTGATATCGGCCGGCGCACCTGAAATATATGCCCGCATGCGCCCAAGGATATCTCCCGCACGCTTGGCCTCGCGAATATTCGCCTCGAGTGCCTTTTCGAGGATATCCTGACGGCCCATGGCCAATGCTCGTCTTGCGGCCTGGCTCTGGCTGAGCATTGCCGCTACCGGCTGGGCCAGTTCATGGGCAATGCCGGAGGCCATTTCGCCTAGGGCATTCACGCGCCCGGCATGGGCAAGTGTCGCTTCCTGTTTTAGAAGTGCTGCTCGTGTCTCGTGACCACGGCGTTCAGCTTGGGTTTGCAGGTACGACACGGACAACCAGATGACCGCCGCCCAGCCGACGATAAGCGGAATGGCCAACCGGAGCGGGACCAGTTCAATGATGCCAAAATTCCGGCCGATCTCCAGCTGGAGTGGCTGGGTATGGCTCGTCATCACGATCCCGGTCGTCGTGGAAAGGAGCCCTGCATCGATGGCACCATGTAATGCCAAGGTCTCATCGTTCAACGTCAGCCTTGTGGAATAGTTCTGGGGCGGCTCCTCACCAGCCAGCAAGGCATTCGCGTCGATGCGCAGACGCAAGATCCGACCGGGCTCGACAAGCTTGAAAAGATCGTAGGCGTGGATGCCGGGCAGGGCGTGCGTTGTGATTTCGCCGACATTGGAGAGCTTTGGCAGATCGTCGAGGGTGCGCCCGCCTTCCTCCCGAGCCCCGCCGGCATGGCCGTAGCGGAAAATTCGCGCCGCACCCTCATCGAGACGGAACGTGGCAATTTCGACGATGCGAGGGTAGCGGACCAGAATGTTTTGCGAGAGGCCCTGAATACTCGGCGACGGCTCCTCCGGCGACATTCGTACGATCGCGCCCAGCGCGCTAAGGTGTGCATCGTGCTGCGCCAGCTTCTCGGCGAGAAGCGTTTCTGTGGCACCAGCCCTGTCCAACAACTCCTGCCGACCCGACCGATATTCGACCGCCGTGAGGGCAAGAATCGACAGCGAGCTGGCCGTGACCCATGCGAGGACGGCCTTAGCAAGATGAGTGCGCTGGTTTAGAAAGCTATGCATGACATATGACGCCGCAGGGCATCCGCTCCGTCGTTGGGTGGTTTATGGTCAAATCAACACTTATCGGGGGGACGCGGCAATCGGTAATCCTACTGGAACAGAACTGCCGGATCCACAGGGACGGGCCAGATAGACGGCGCGATAACGGTGCCAAATCGGAGGAGGCGGGACCACAAAGGGATAGGGTTGCCACCGCGGGCCGCTGAGATCCGCATCTTTCGCGATATCCCTAAAGGATGGATGCGTTGAGATAAGCGGCAAATCCCGCAGCGGACACGCCGCGAGACGGAAGCGGTCCCAGGATGTCACCGAATTTGTAAGCGACCAACATCCCGACCATTACAATCGCGCCGCCGTGAGCGACACCGGCTGAGACTGCCAGCCCGATCGCACAGAGGCACATGTTCGTCGCCAGGCACGTCATTACCAACTGCCCCGTGATGTGCTCGCGTCGGCGGAAAAGGTTGACATGAAGCCGATCCAGCTGAAGCCTACCGCCAAGCATAAGCAGAGTGATTGCATCTTCGATCCTTAGCGAAATAGTGAAACCGACACCCGACGAACTGTCATGTCGTTTGCAGCTCGCAAGGCGAAATCCATAGCACGATTATCCCGGTCATTAGCGCCATGCCCCGGCGCTCACGGTCGTGAGCGCCGCGAGACATTGGCGATCTCGACCACGGCCCATGGTGGCCCGAGAGGAAAGCGGGATGCACTTTGGGACCGCGGCTCCGATCACGCGCCACCGGGCGCCTGCCTCGCCCGAGGGGGTGGCGAGGTGAAAGGCCCGTCGTCGCATTCGTTTGGGCTTTGCTAAGTTGTCAGAGCGTGCTGCCGCTGGCACCGCCGCCGTGGCCTTCATTGAACGCCAATCGAGCATGGAGTTGATCGATCGCGCGTTGGAAGACGGCGGGATCATCGAGTGCCCGGGAGAGGACGATCGCGCCCTGGATGGCGAGAACGGCATCTTCCGAGAGGAGGCGTGCCTGCTCAGCGTCACGGCCTTGCCGGACGAGCGCTGCTTGCAAAGCGTCCACCCAAGCGACGAAGTAACGCCGGATGGCCTGCGCGAAGAGGTCCCGGGTGTTGGCAACAGCCAGGGCACCGACGAGACAGACGCGCCTGCCCGACCTGAAGTATGTCGCGGTTTCATTGAGCATTGTCGCTATCGCGGCATTGGCATCGTCCCCGTCTCGCAGGGGAGAATAGACGGAATCTTCAAACCATTGCTCTATCTCGGCGAGCACGGCCCGGACCATCTCCTCCTTCCCATTCGGGAAGAAGTGGTACAGGCTGCCCTTGCCCAGGCCGGTGGCCTTGCCGATCAAGGCAAGGCTCGCACCTTCGTATCCATGCTCGCGAAAAACTTCGGCCAGGGAGGCGATGGCATCAGATCTTTCAGCGACCATGCGGGCCATGATTAGAGGCCCAGATCGCTGAGGCTGGGATGGTCGTCCGGACGACGGCCGAGCGGCCAATGGAACAGGCGATCGCCTTCAGCAATCGGCATTTCGTTAATGCATGCGTGGCGGTGCGCCATCAGGCCGTCCTCTGCGAATTCCCAGTTCTCGTTACCATAGGCACGGAACCAATGGCCACTGTCATCGCGATATTCGTAGGCGTAACGCACAGCGATGCGGTTGCCGGTGAACGCCCATAGTTCCTTGATGAGGCGGTATTCATGCTCCTTGTTCCACTTACGCTCCAGAAATGCCTGGGCTTCTTCGCGGTTGGTGGCGAATTCAACGCGGTTCCGCCAGCGGGTATCGACGGTGTAAGCGAGGGCGACCTTGGCGGCGTCGCGGCTGTTCCAGCCATCTTCGGCCAGACGAACTTTTTCGACTGCGGTTTCGTGATCGAACGGGGGGAGAGGAGGACGTGACATGTTGATTTTCCTTTGTAAATCGCTTTTGTGTACTGATTGGTCAACGCTTGACTGATTGGTACAGTAGTCATGGTGATTTTGGGTGTCAACGATTTTTTGAGGCGTCGTGACGTTTCTTCCGACGGAATTTTCCGATCGCGAACCGAGAGGCCTGGCGGTCAGAACGCCACGCGAAGGCTGATCAACCGCGCGACCATGGACCCGGGCGCGCCGACGGCAAATCAAGCGGTGCTTCCGCATCGATCTTTCGGGTAGCAAACCGACGGCCTGAGGCGGCGAACGGATGGATCAGCGCAGCGACGCTGCAAGACTGCCCCGCCATGTTGGCGACCTGGCAATGAGAGACATGCGTTTTGGCGGACTTTGGTGCCGCGCGCGGGCTGGAATGGCGTCGCAATCAAAAAGGGATGTCACGCCTCGTTGCGAGGCGAGCGGCAAATCGGCGTTGGGCGCTCTAGCCCGGACGCCCATCGCGTTGCTGAACGATGGGAAACCCCATGGAACAATGGCCGACGGGGTTGACGGGCGAAGGTAAGAAATGGCGGAAAGCGCGCCTTGTCGGCCTATGGGCGGGGCGTCCGAGCCATTATGGAAAAAGAGGCGGCGCCCAATCTGGAGGCCGCCCGTCCGGCGATCAGTTGTTGGTGTCGCGGAGGATCTCGAACAGGAACCAGACACGCTTCTCGGTCTCGTCGATCCAGTTTTCCAGCAGACTGGCGGTCGCGACGTCGCCATACTCAACGCAGAGGTCATGTAGCGAGCGCATGCTGGCCACGAGCGAACCGTTGTCGTCGCGCAATTCCGCAAGCATCTCATGCGGATGAACGAACTCCGCGTCATTGTCGGCGATGCGCTGCCTGCGCGAGATATCTCCAATCGACCGCAGGGTGCTGCCGCCGACCTTCCGTACCCGTTCAGCCAACGGATCGGTCATCGCGAACAACTCGTCGCCGTGCTCGTCGAGCAGGAGATGGTAGTCACGGAAGTGCGATCCCGACATGTGCCAATGGAAATTCTTGGTCTTGAGATAGAGCGCGAACACATCCGCCAGCAAGGCCGTCGCGCCAGCGGAGATATCCCTGACCGCGTCGCTGCCCAATCCTGCCGGAGTTTTCAGCGTGGCGGCGCCACGCGACCTAATCTGTTGGTCCATGACCCTATTCCGTTCTTGGAAACGAATTGATTATGCCGCCCCTGAGGCGCCGGGCATCGCCTGAGCGGGCGGTGCGGCGTAATCCGGTGGCTCGCGGCTTTCGAAGAGGGACAAAAGCCCCTCTTCGTTTTTATCGGCCGAGACGGCCACGGCGCGGGTCATCCACACCGGACCGGGGTCAGCCCTTGATAAAGGCCAGCAGGTCCTTGTTCAGCACGTCGGCATTGACGGTGAGCATGCCGTGCGAGAAGCCGGGATAGGTCTTGATCTGGCCGTTCTTCAGAAGCTTGATCGACTTCCTTGCAGCATCGGCGATCGGTACGATCTGGTCGTCTTCGCCATGCAGGACGAGCGTCGGAACGGTGATCGCCTTCAGGTCTTCCGTCTGGTCCGTTTCGGAGAAGGCCTTGATGCCGTCATAGTGCGCCTTGGCGCCGCCCATCATGCCCTGGCGCCACCAATTCTGGATCACGCCTTCCTGAACCTTGGCGCCGTCACGGTTGAAACCGTAGAACGGGCCCGCCGGAACGTCACGGAAGAACTGCGCGCGGTTCGCGGCAAGCGCGGCACGGAAGCCATCGAACACTTCGATCGGCAGGCCCTCGGGGTTGGCGGCGGTCTTGACCATCAGCGGCGGAACGGCCGATACCAGAACGGCCTTGGCCACGCGGCCGGCCGGCTGGCCGAACTTTGCAACGTAGCGGGCAACTTCACCACCACCCGTGGAATGGCCGATGTGCACGGCGTTCTTCAAATCCAGCGCTTCGACGACGGCAAAAGCGTCAGCGGCATAATGGTCCATGTCATGACCGTCGGCGACCTGGGCGGAGCGGCCGTGACCGCGGCGATCATGGGCAACGACGCGGTAACCCTTCGACAGGAAGAACAGCATCTGCGCATCCCAGTCATCCGACGACAGCGGCCAGCCGTGGTGGAAGACGATTGGCTGTGCGTCCTTCGGACCCCAGTCCTTGTAAAAGATTTCAGTGCCGTCCTTGGTTGTTACGAGGCCCATGTCGATATCTCCTTGTACTGAATTGTTTGTGGAAGAGTTGTGTGAGAAGGCGAGCGCCGGAATGCTCACGCTGGCAAGTGCGATGCTTCCGATCAGTACGCTGCGTCTCGACACGAAAAACCGATCTGCATCGGATGCCATTGTATTTCTCCTGTCGCGCCGTGTTTGCGAATTCCGTATTTGACAAATAGAAGGTATCGCCATCTTCTGGCGGAAACACGTGGCGGAAATGACTTTATCCGAGGCAAAAGTGGCAAAACGCAAGGAACCTGATTTCATAGAGGTGGGGTTGCTGATCTACCCGGATTGTCAGTTGGCCGCTGTCTACGGACTGACCGATCTGTTTCGCGTCGCCAGCGACTGGTCGACGGATCTGCAAGTGCCGACCAGCCTTCGGAAAATCCGCGTCAGCTACTGGAAGATGGAGGGAGGAGATGTGTCCTGCACATGGGATTCACGACCCGGAGCTCCGCATTTGCTGAGCTACGTTATCGCGCCACCGAGCATCATCATGCCGGAGAAGATGCAAAGCATGAGCCCCGCATCGCAATGGCTCGCGTCCCAACATGCGCGTGGTGTAACCGTCTGCTCAATCTGTGCCGGAGCGTTTGTCCTTGCCGAGACCGGGCTCATCGACGGCCGGCGCGCCACGACTCACTGGGCTTTTGCCGAAAGGCTTGCCGAACAGTTTCCCAATATCGACGTCTCGCCGGACAATATGATCATTGACGACGGTGACGTCATCACCGCGGGCGGTATTCTCGCCTGGGCGGATCTTGGACTGCTGCTTGTCGAGAAGCTGTTGGGGCAGGCGGTGATGCTGGAGACAGCTCGCTTTCTCGTCGTCGATCCGCCGCGTCGCAGTCAGAGCCAGTACAAGGCTTTTCTCCCGCGGTTCGACCATGGCGACAAGGAGGTTCTGCAGGTCCAGCACCAGTTTCATGCGACACCAGAGCTGCAAAAGTCGATTGGCGAGCTTGCCGATAGTGTGCGTCTTTCGGAGCGAACCTTACAGCGCCGCTTTCACCGCGCGACACGGCTGAAGCTGACCGAATATCTGCAGAACGTCCGCATCATGAAGGCGCGGCAGTTGCTGGAAACAACGAACGGCTCCGTCGGGAGCATTGCCTGGGCGGTTGGCTATACCGATCCGGCGGCATTTCGAAAAATCTTCGGCAGGTTGACGGGCGCGAAGCCAAACGTCTATCGCGGCGACGCGCGGCTTTGATCGTGTCAAAGATGTAGCCGACCGCTGATCGTCGGCCCGCCGGAAATTGCCGCTTGCGTCCGCGAGGTGAGCGGTGATGTCGGTTCGATATCAAACTCTATAAGCGCACCCACCCGGTTATCGGAAGTTACCGACGTTTCGGTCTGCCGCGGCTCACCAGCATAGCCGATTGTGAACCCGCACCTGGAAAGCCTCGCCGGGTGCCCGGCTCTCCCGACAACAAACCGCGCCAGTGCGGGCGGGCACTGGCGCGGTCGATCAGAACGGGCGTGTTGGTCAGAAGCCAAAATCGCTCAAGGACGGGTAGTCGTCCGGGCGCCGGCCGAGCGGCCAAAGGAACTTGCGATCCGCTTCGGCGATCGGCATCTCGTTGATGCTGGAGTGGCGATGCGACATCAAGCCGTCTGCTGCAAAGAGCCAGTTTTCGTTGCCATAGGCGCGAAACCACTGTCCGCTGTCGTCGCAATATTCGTAAGCATGGCGCGCGGCTATCCGGTTGTCCTTAAATGCCCATAGCTCCTTGATGAGCCTATACTCGCATTCCTTCTTCCACTTGCGCGCCAGAAAGGCCTGAGCCTCCTGCCGATTGGTGGCGAGTTCCACGCGGTTGCGCCAGCGGGTGTCGAGGGTGTAGGCCAGTGTAACCTTGGCTGCATCACGCGAGTTCCAGCCGTCTTCGGCAGTCGAACCTTTTCGATGGCGGTTTCCCGCGTTAAGGAGGGGAAAGGGGGGCGCGTCACTGGCGTTGCCTTCGTGATCTGAGCGGTTTCGGCAAGCGCCGACCCAGCGAGGGCCGCAGCGGGCGGTGCAGCAATAAAAGGGCGGCGGTTCATAAGATTCACCTGTCAAGAAATGGGGGCTGTAACGTTTCGCGGGGAGGGGAGGCGATGAAAGCCTCGCCTGGACGATCGACCGCGCTATCGCCGCAAGCCACCCGGGGATCCGAGTTCTGCACATCAACTCGAATCGGGCGGGGTCAAGCGCGGTGGGGCGCGTGCTGAAGGCCAGACAACCCGCAATGCGTCGCGTCGCGGCCTAGAAGAGGCAGCCCGAGCGCCCAAAGCGCCGCGCTGCCCATCGGCGCCGTCAAAACGGCTTGGTCGGAAGGTATTTGCCGTCGAGCGTGATAACGGCACGGGAGCCGCCTTCCGGATCTTCAACCTTTTCGACTTTCAACGTGAAGTTGATCGCGCTGATAATGCCGTCGCCGAACTTCTCGTGGACCAGAGCCTTCAGCGTGGTACCGTAGACCTGCACGATTTCGTAGAAGCGATAGATAGTCGGATCGGTCGGTACACCATTTCCGAGGCTGCCGCGGACCGGAACGGTCTGCAGAAGTGCAACGGCGTCGTCATCGAGGTCAAGCGCCTTGCCCACGGTCTTGGCGGCGTCAGCCGGAAGCGGATGCTGGCCGAGCAAGGCGGCGGTGACGAAGGCCTCGGACAGGCCGGTGCCTTGGGTGATCTGGGCATAGCTCAGGTCCTTCTTGAGCTTCGATGCCAGAATGATATCGGTCAGGTCCTGACGGCTGTTCTGTGTGGCTTGAGACTGTAACATTTGGGTGCTTTCTCTTGTTGGGATTGGGATGTTGGTCTTGAGGGGTCAGGCAACGCGTCTTGCTTGATATCTGATGGCCTGGACCTCGGGATTGTCGGCAAGCGAAACGAAGGCGCCCCTGCTGCCATCGAAAGCTTCGATGTTTCCGCTCGCGATGTCGTAGATCCAGCCATGCAGGGCGACGCGGCCCTCCTCGAGAGCCAGGCGTACCGATGGGTGGGTCTGGATATTGGCGAGCTGTGCGATGACATTTTCACGCACCATGGATGCGACCTTGGCGGGCTCGTCCTTGTGCTCGCGGGCCTCGTTCACCACACGGGCGGAGTCGGCGTAACGCAGCCAGCTGCCCACGGCAGGCATGTGGTCCAGGCACTTACAGGAGGCGATGGCGGTCATCGCGCCGCAATCAGAGTGGCCGCAGATCACAATGTCAGAGACCTGCAGAGCCGCGACCGCGTATTCGACCGAGGCGGAAACGCCGCCCGGCTCGGGGCCGTAGGACGGGACGATGTTGCCGGCGTTGCGGATAACGAAGAGGTCGCCCGGTTCGCGTTGGGTAACCAGTTCAGGCACCAGGCGGCTGTCCGAGCAGGAAATGAACAGAGCCCGGGGGTTCTGCTGATTTGCCAAATCCTTGAAGAGCTTAACCCGCTCAGGAAAGGCCTCCTTTTGGAACTTCAGAAAGCCGTCAATAATGTCTTTCATCGCTGCGATCTCCGTTTCGCGATCTGTTGAGATGAAAGCTAAGGGCCGCATGGCATAATGTAAAAGTCTCGTTTATTATGCGATGGATTAGATAATCTGATAGGTTTGATGATGCTTTCTCGACAGGTTCGCTATTTCCTTGCAGTGGCGGAGCACCAGAGCTTCACGCGGGCCGCGGAGGCCATGCATGTCTCGCAGCCGGCGCTTTCGCAGCAGGTCAGGCTGATGGAGGAAAGCCTTGGCGTGCAGTTGTTCGACAGATCAGGGCGCATGACACGATTGACGGATTCCGGAGAGGTTTATCTCCAATACGTGCGTCGTGCTTCGCAGGAGTTCCGGGAAGCCAAGCGCGCGCTCCACGATGTGAACGACCTCAGCCGTGGAGGGCTGCGGGTGGCAGTGACGCCAACGTTCACGACCTATCTGGTCGGCCCCCTCGTCGAGGCGTTCCACAGTCGGTACCCGAATATCTCCCTCAACCTGCGGGAAATTTCGCAAGAGCACATGGAGGATCTGCTTCTGTCTGACGAGATCGATCTGGGGATCGCGTTTTCCGGAACGCCGACAGCCGACCTCGATCTTGAGCCCCTGCTGGTGGAAACCCTGGCCCTGGTCGTCAGAACCGGACATCCTCTGGCGGGTGAAGCATCAGTGGGACTTGAGGCCCTGAGTGCGGCGTCCTTGGTGCTGCTCAGCGCGGAGTTCGCCACGCGCGAGCAGATCGATCGTTTCTGCCGTCAGCACGGCATTCAACCGCAGGTCCGGATAGAGGCCAACTCCATCAGCGCGGTGATCGAAATTGTTCGCAGGACGTCTCTCTCGACACTCCTACCCGCAACGATCGCCTTCGCCCATCAGGACCTGAAGGCAATTGCCCTCGATCCGGTGCGCCTGCAGCGCACCGCCGTGTTGATGCAGCGCCGGGACGCCTACCGAAGCGCCGCGCCAAGATCTTCCTTGCCCTGGCAAGGGAGGTTGCGGCCGGGTTGGAAGGGTTTGAGGCTGCGTGAGGCCACCGCGCAGGTGATCAGCCGCAGAAGGCGACGTCCACACTCACCTTGCGGATCATCTGCGCCACTTGCGGTAAGGCCCGCACGACGGCGCCCTTGTTGGTCCCGATGAACACGTCCTGCATGGGGAGGCGGGAGTGGGTCCTCAGCAAATGTACCGTTCCCGCTTTCAGTTGGGTATGAAGCAGTCTGCCTGGCAGGATGCTGATGCCCGTGCCTGCCTCAACCAAGTTGAGGATGGCGCCAAGGTTGTTGCAGACGTTGAGGCGAAGGCCAAGCTCGCGGTTGCCGCTCAGGGCATTGGTCGTCAAAGTATGGAGATTGGACGGCGCGGGGGTTGAGAATATTCTCTGTCGGAGAAGCATCGCTTCCGAGACGAATTCGCGCGGCATCTCGAGTTTGGGGCTGGCGAACCATTCGACCGTTTGACGGCCGAGCAATTCCAGCGCGACGTTGTCGTGTTCGGGTGGTGTCGACAGGACTGCGATATCGAGCAGCCCTTCGGAAAGCTGTCGGGCGAGGTTGTGGCTGGTGTCGACGGTGGCTGCAACGCGGGTCTCGGCAAAGCGACCGTCGAGTTCGTCCAGCAATGCGGGAAGGCACACGACCGCGAAACTGTCCATCACGCCCACTCTGAGTGTCGGCAGCCGGGTGTTGCGCGTCTTGATATTGGATTCGATGTCCCTGGCAATGCCGATCATCGCCTCGGCATAGTGCTTGAGAGCCTCGCCCTCGCTGGTCAATTGCAGCTGGCGCTTTTGCCGGATGAACAGCGCCACACCGAGTTGCTCCTCCAACTCCTTGATACGATAGGACACAGTCGGCTGGGTGATGCTCAGCTTCTCCGCCGCGGCATTGAAGCTGCGCAATTGCGAGGCCCAATAAAATGCCTCGACCGCCGAAAAGCTGAGAGCCATGTCAACCTATAGAAAAATTCGATCGATACCTGGCAATATCCTAATTGGATTTTGAATTCAATCACTCCTAAGCTCACTCAGTAAGCAGCTCAGCTAGGTGGTCAAAAAATGTACAAAACCATTTCCCGCGCGCATATCCTCGAAGATCTGCCAGAGATAGCGGATATCGAGTCGGCCGAGTTGCGTGAGAAGGTTATCGACGCCTGGGTGTTCGCTCTCGAGCGCTCGTCCTTCGATCGCGTCACCGACATTCAAGGTGAGGGCAGCCCTAACATTTTCTCCCTGAAGCGCGGCACGCAGGATGCACATCTGCGCGGCGTCACCCGTCTGGCTCTGTCGATCTATGAAGAATTCAAGGCGACCTATCCCGAGGCCAAGGTCGATCGCGACATCATTCTGGCCGGCGGCCTTTGCCACGACATCGGCAAGACCTGGGAATTCGATCCGGTCAAGCTGAAGCGCTCGGCCGAGCGCGGCGATCGCTACGGCGACCCGACCTACCGTCATTCCGCCTATGGCGCACATGTCTGCTTGTCCGTCGGCCTTCCCGACGAAATCGGCCATATCTGCATGGGCCACGCAATGGAATTCGGTCAGATCGGCCACAGTACCGAATGCTTCATCATCCGCCAGGCCGACCACACCTGGTGGCTGGTCGCGGCAGCGCTCGATCTTTGCCATCCCGATACGATCGCGCAAGCGGGCAAGAATATCCGCGTGCGACCGCTCGGGACTGAATGACGACTGTAACTGTAAGGCGCGAAAGCCGAGGTTAGCATGGATTACACCTTCCAATTCGGCCCACTAGCAAACTACCTACCGCAGTTCATCAGCGGCTTCTGGCTAACGATGCTGCTGGCGTTCGTGGGAATTTTCGGGGGCATTGCGCTCGGCGTCGGCTGTGCCGTCGCCTCCACCTTACCGGGCTGGTTGCCGCGTTTTCTCGTCCGTTGCTACGTGGAGGCGATGCGCAACACGCCGCTTCTGGTGCAGATCTTCGTGATCTTCTTCGGACTTCCGAATCTCGGCGTGCGGATGTCACCATTGACGTCGGTCTTCATCGCGCTGGTTCTCAACAATGGCGGCTATATCGCGGAGATCGTCCGCGGCGGCATCCAGTCGACGCATCGCAGCCAGGTCGAGGCGGCCGAGAGCCTCGGGATGACCTATTTCCAGACGCTTCGCTTCGTCATCCTGCCGCCGGCGCTCGAGAAGGTGTTCACGCCCGTCGTGTCGCAATGCGTGCTGCTCATGCTGTCTACCAGTCTCGTGTCGGCTATCGGCGTCGAGGACCTGACCGGAGCTGCGATGATCGCCAGTTCGGAGACCTTCCGGACGATGGAAGTCTATCTCGTTATCGCCGCTGTCTACGTCATGATGAATTTCGTCTTCCGCGCCATCTTGAACCTTGCCGGGTTGCTGATCTTCCGCCGCTCGCGCCGCAATCTTTTCCGGGGGAACTGACATGCGTACCTTTGGCTCGCCGGAATTCTTCTTCATATTTCACGCGCTGCGCTGGACGTTGACGCTGACTGTCATCGCTTTCGTGGGCGGGGGTCTGGTCGGCATCGCGCTCGCCGTGATGCGCATCTCGTCTTCGAGAGCGCTGCGCGTGGCGACCTCCGCCTATATGCAGTTCATCCAGGGGCTGCCGCTGCTGATCCTGATGTTCATCTGCTACTATGCCCCATCGCTGTTCGGCCTCGAAGTCAGCGCGATTGCAGCTGCCGCCGTGGCACTGACCATCAATTCCAGCGCGTTTCTCGGCGCCATATGGGAAAGCGCGCTTCGGGCCATTCCGAAGGCGCAGTGGGAAAGTGCGGATGCCTTGGCACTGCACCCCTACAAGGTCCTTCGCTACGTGATTGCACCGCAGGCCATCCGGCTGGCAATGCCCTCGACCGTCGGCTTTCTGGTGCAGATTATCAAACAAACCTCGATCGCCTCCATCATCGGCTTCGTCGAGATTACCCGTGCCGGCCAGCTCGTCAGCAATGCGACATTCGAGCCACTGAAGTCCTTCCTGGCCGTAGCCGCCTTTTATTTTGCTGTGTGTTTCCCGCTCACCCAGCTCAGCCTCTGGCTCGAGAGCCGCGCCGCAAAGCGTGGAGCTCGTGCCTAGGCAATATCATCATCAACGACACGAAGAAGGTCGCTGATCATAGCCGGAACCCAAAACTGAGAGGATACAACATGCGCCTGAAATCCCTATTCATGCCCCTGATCGGTCTCGCCATCGCTCTGGGCGCCACTGCGGCCTCCGCCGCCTCTCTTGACGAAATCATCGCCCGCAAGAAAGTCCTGATCGGCGTTGATCTCTCGGTCCCGCCCTTCGGCATCACGAACGCCGAAATGCAGCCTGATGGTCTCGACGTCGATGTCGCCAAGCTGCTCGCCAAGGATCTCGGCGTCCAGCTGGAACTCGTGCCGGTCACCGGCCAGAGCCGCATCCCGTCGCTCCAGACAGGCAAGGTCGACTTTGTCGTCGCGAGCTTCGGCATCTATACCGAGCGCGCGCTGTCGGTCGCTTTCTCGAACCCCTATGGCGGCCACAAGTCGGTCATCATCGCGCCGAAGGGCACCGAGATCAAAAGCCTGGAGGACCTGAAAGGCAAGAAAGTTGGCGTGCCGCGCGGAACCGCGCATGAGAAGGTGCTATCGGCGGCGAACATTCCCGGAATGGAGCTGGTCCGCTTTGACGATGACAGCACGACGCTGAATGCGCTGGTCGCCGGTCAGGTGGATGCCATCGGGACCGTGAACTATATCGGCGCGCAGCTTCAGCAGCGCTATCCCGACAAGTTCGAGGAAAAGACGACCTATCTGCAGAGCTTCTATGGTGTGGGTCTGCGCCGTGGCGATCCGGATCTCCTCCACTGGCTGAACACGGTTCTCTTCGTCCACAAGCAGAGCGGCGAGCTCGGCCAAATCTACGAAAAGTGGATGAAGACGCCGATGCCCGAACTGCCATCCTTCTAAGCCTAATGGTCGCAGGGGGCAGCATAGGTCGCTGCCCCGGCATTCCCATCGTGAGGTGAACATGTCTGTCGTAATCGCAAATGATATCCGCAAGAGCTTTGGCCCGCTCGAAGTGCTCAAGGGCGTGTCCTTGAAAGTCGAGGCAGGTGAGGTTATTGCACTGATCGGGCGGAGCGGCTCGGGGAAGAGCACGTTCCTGCGTTGTCTCAACGGATTGGAAACGGTCGATAGCGGCCATATCCAGATCGCTGGTCACGCCATGTCGCGCAAGCCAGCGGCCTTGCGGGAGCTCCGGCGCGACGTCGGCATAGTTTTCCAGAGCTACAATCTCTTCCCGCATCTGACAGCGGGCGAAAACATCATGCTCGCCCCCGTGCAGGTGAAAGGCGAGGCCAAGGCCGCCGCCCGAGACGAAGCGCAGCGTTGCCTGTCCATGGTCGGGCTAGGCGATCGCTTCGATGCCTATCCGGACATGCTTTCGGGCGGCCAGCAGCAGCGCGTTGCAATTGCCCGCTCTCTTGCCATGCGCCCCAAGGTCCTGCTGTTCGACGAGGTGACTTCGGCTCTCGATCCGGAGCTGACCGGTGAGGTGCTTGCCGTCATCGAGGATCTCGCTCGCCAGGGCATGACCATGCTGCTCGTGACCCACGAAATGGGTTTCGCGCGCCGGGTCGCAAACCGGACAATTTTCATGAAGGACGGCATCATCCACGAAGAGGGGCCGTCCGCCGAATTTTTCACAAGTCCCAGAACGCCCGAGCTGCAAGCCTTTCTCAGATCAGAGATCGGCTGACCGCCACGTAACTCGTTTTGGCTATCACATTGAGCCCCCGGTCGGGAGGAGAGGAAAAGCTTTGTCGAAAAAACGAAAAATCGCACTGATCGGTTGCGGCGTCATGGGTCACGCAATCGGCTCACGTCTCCTGAAAACCGGCCATACCGTCGTTGCCTTTGACGTGGATTCGGTCAAGGTGGAGCAGATGACCGCCCAGGGCGCGGAGGCAGCATCTACCGCATCCGACGCCGCGTCGCGGTCCGACGCCGTCGTTCTCAGCCTCAACTCCGCAACGATCGTCCGCGAAGCGGTGTTCGGTTCCACCGGCGTCGTCAAAGGTGCCGCGGCCGGGACCGTGGTAATCGACATGTCATCGATCGACCCGATCCTGACCAGACAATTCAATGCAGACGCCGCGGTGCTCGGCCTAAGGTGGCTTGATTGCCCGCTCTCCGGCGGGGCGCCAAAAGCTTACGAAGGCAAGCTCACGGTGATGGCCGGTGGTAGCCCCACCGACTTTACCGAGGCGAAGCTGATCCTTGATGACCTGTGCCAGAACCTGACCCTGATGGGCCCGAGCGGGGCTGGGCAGACGACCAAGCTTATCAATCAGGTCCTGTGCGCGCTCAATTTCGTCGCCGTGGCGGAAGCGACCAAGCTGGCAATCGATTCCGGTGTCGATGCGCAGCGGATCCCCGCGGCGCTGAGTGGTGGCCGCGCCGACAGCGCGATCCTGCAGGAGTTCATGGGCAAGATGGCGCGCAACGACTACTCGCCGACCGGCCGCATCGACAACATGGTCAAGGATCTCTCCGCCGCGCAGTCACTAGCCATCCACACCGGCACGGCAATGCCCATGACATCGCTCTGCATGGAGATCCATCGGCTGATGGTCTCAGCGGGCCTCGGTGCGGCGGACAATGCCGCCCTGATGAAGTTTTACGATGGCCCGAAGGCCTGACGAGGAGGAATGACATGCTGATCCGCTACGCAGAATTCGTTGGAACGATCAAGGCTGGCAAGGAGGACGAATTCCACAGTTTCGTGGAGAAAACGCTGACGCCACTATGGACAAAATTTGACGGTGCGGTGAGCGTTTCCGTCTGCCGCGAGCTCGAACGCGACGAGGGTGCGCCCTCCACGCCTCTCATTCTTGCCATCACCTATCCGGACCACGCAGCGCTTGAGCGCGCCATGGCCTGCGACGCACGCTTCCAGTCGCGCGAACAGACACGGCACCTGCTGACCATGTTCGACGGCAAGGTCTATCACCGCGTCACGAGTGCCGCGATCCACGATCTCTCGGCACAGGGGTAAGCGCAATGACGTTCCCGCTTTTCGACCTTGCCGGTCTGCGAGCGCTCGTCACGGGCTCGTCGCAGGGGATCGGGTTCGCGCTTGCGCGCGGGCTTGCCGAGCACGGCGCCGAGGTCGTGCTCAACGGTCGGAATCAGCGCAAGCTTGATGTCGCAGTCCGCGAACTGGCAGACATCGGCGTCCGGGTTTCGGCCAGCGATTTCGATGTGACGGATGCCGACGCGGTCAAGCGCGGCGTCGACGCGATCGAAGGCAGCACCGGCCCGATCGATATTTTGATCAACAATGCCGGCATGCAGTTTCGCGGTCCATTGGAGGAGTTCCCGGTGGATCGCTGGGAGGGGTTGTTGAAGACCAATATCTCCAGTGCCTTCTACGTCGGGCAGGCGGTTGCCCGGCATATGATTGCCGCGGCCGCGCAAAATCGTCAACATCGCCTCGGTACAGAGCGAACTCGCTCGCCCCGGGATCGCGCCCTATACGGCAACCAAGGGCGCTGTGAAAAATCTGACCCGTGGCATGGCGACGGATTGGGCAAAATACGGTCTGCAAATCAACGCGTTGGCGCCCGGCTATTTCAGCACGCCGCTTAATCAGGCGCTGGTCGACAATCCCGAGTTCACGGCGTGGTTGGAGAAACGCACGCCAGCCGGTCGCTGGGGCAATGTCGAGGAACTGGTCGGCGCAGCCGTTTTCCTGTCGTCCCGAGCATCATCTTTTGTGAATGGACACACGCTTTATGTCGACGGCGGTATCACAATCAGCCTTTGATCCGGTGGCATTGGTCGGGCCTGTTGTGGTCATGGGCGTCTCGGGCTGCGGTAAAACCTCGGTGGGGGACGGCCTTGCCCGCCGCATCGGCGCCGATTTCATCGAAGGTGACAGTCTTCATCCCGCGGCGAATGTCGAAAAGATGCGGACAGGCTCACCACTGCATGATGCCGATCGCTGGCCCTGGCTCGATGCGCTCGGTCGGGCGCTGGGTGCCGACGGCAATGTCGTCGTCTCCTGTTCGGCGCTGAAGCGGTCATATCGCGATCGGCTTCGGGCGCTGGCCGGCAGGCCTGTGGTCTTCATCTATCTGCATGGCGACCGCGACGTCCTGGCCGCGCGAATGGCGGCCCGCAGTCACGATTACATGCCGCTATCGCTGCTCGACAGCCAGCTCGCGACGCTTGAGCCTCCTCACGCAGAGGACCGGGTCGTTGCGATCGAGATCAATCAACCGCTGGAGGCGATCGTCTGCTTGGCGCTCGAATATCTGGCGTCGCCAAACTGTCCTTGAGACCGGATACAAAACAAATGGAGGAAACCATGAGCAAGCCGAACATCCTGATGATCGGACCCTATCCGGAATGGGATATGGTCGAATTGGAAGCGCAGTTTGAAGTACACAAGCTTTATGAAGCCCCCGATCGCGAGGCGTTTCTGGCGCAGCGTGGCGCCGATATCCGCGGCATCGCCACGCGCGGCGAGCTTGGCGCCTCAGCCGAACTGATCGAAAAGCTGCCGAAGCTGGAAATAATCTCGGTCTATGGTGTCGGTTACGATGCGGTCAATCTGGATGCGGCTCGCGCCCGGGGTATCCGCGTCACCAACACGCCAGATGTCCTGACGAACGATGTCGCCGATCTCGGCATTGGCATGATGCTGGTGCAGTCGCGTGGCATGATCGGCGCGGAAACCTGGGTCAAGGACGGCAGCTGGACGGCCAAGGGACTCTATCCGCTGAAGCGTCGCGTCTGGGGCCGCAAGGCCGGTGTTCTCGGCCTCGGCCGCATTGGCTGCGAAGTCGCCAAGCGTCTCAAGGGCTTCGACATGGACATCGCCTATAGCGACGTGTCGGCCAAGGATTTCGCCAAGGACATGACCTTCATCGCTGATCCGGTCGAACTGGCAGACCGCTCCGACTTCCTGTTCGTAACGCTCGCCGCCTCCGCCGTGACACGCCATATCGTGTCGAAGCCGGTGATCGAGGCACTTGGTCCGGAAGGCATGTTGATCAATATCTCGAGGGCGTCGAATATCGATGAGGATGCGCTTCTCGACGCGCTCGAAAGCGGCAAGCTTGGCTCGGCCGCACTCGATGTGTTCGAAGGCGAGCCGAAGCTCAACCCGCGTTTTCTGACGCTCGGTAATGTTCTGGTGCAGCCGCATCATGCATCGGGCACGATCGAAACCCGCAGGGCAATGGGCAAGCTGGTGCGCGACAATCTCGCCTGCCACTTTGCCGGCCAGACCCTGCCGACCCCGGTGTTGTAAGGAGATCCCGATGAAAGCCGTCGTCATCCACGCCGCCAAGGATCTTCGGATCGAGGAACGCGAAGCCGAAGCGCTTCAGCCAGGACAGGTCGAGGTCGCCATCGAGGCCGGCGGCATCTGCGGTTCCGACCTGCATTATTACAACCATGGTGGCTTCGGCACGGTGCGCGTACGCGAGCCTATGATCCTTGGCCATGAAGTGGCCGGGACGATCGTCTCTCTTGGCAAGGCGTCGGGCGAAGGCGTCTCCGGTCTTGCTGTCGGCGACCGTGTCGCCGTGTCGCCATCTCGGCCCTGCAATGCCTGCGACTATTGCCTCAAGGGCCAGCAGAACCATTGCCTGAACATGCGTTTCTATGGCTCGGCCATGCCAATGCCGCACATCCAGGGCGCGTTCCGGCAACGTCTGGTGGCCGAAGCCTATCAGTGCCACAAGGTGGCCGAGGGCGTCTCGATCAACGAGGCGGCGATGGCCGAGCCCTTCGCGGTCACTCTGCATGGCGTCAACCGTGCCGGTCCCTTGACCGACAAGCGGGTTCTGGTGACAGGCTGCGGGCCGATCGGTGCGCTCGCGATCATCGCGGCGCGCGCCCACGGCGCCCGCGAAATCGTCGCCACAGACGTGATGGACACGGTTCTCAACAAGGCGCTGGAGATCGGTGCCGACCGCGTGATCAATGTCGCTGACAATCCGGACGAACTGTCGGCCTATTCGGCCAACAAGGGCTATTTCGACGTGCAGTTCGAAGCGTCGGGTAATGAGCGCGCGGTACGCTCAGGCCTCGAAGCACTTCGGCCGCGTTCCACTCTCGTCCAACTCGGCCTTGGCGGCGATGTTTCCATTCCGCAGAACATGGTCGTCTCAAAGGAAATAGAGATGAAGGGAACGTTCCGCTTTCATGAGGAATTCGGGCTGGCCGTCGCGCTGATCAACAAGCGCCGTGTCGACCTGAGGCCGCTTCTGACCGGAACCTTCCCGCTGGAGGATGCAATTGCCGCATTCGAAACCGCCGGCGACCGAAACAAGTCGATGAAAGTTCAGCTGTCCTTCTGACATCCAGGTAGCGGGAACCGCACATTGACGTCTCGCTCCTTGCCGCGGCCGACCTTGTCGATCGCCGTGCGCATGTTGTCGTAGATACCGCGGCCGGGAATGTCGTCAAACACGCGAAATGCATGATTGTGGGCATCGAACAGCATCTCATGCGTCTGAAGGAGATAGGCCCGAATAATGAAGACGCGGCTACCGTCGCGTCATTTGTTCCTCTCGCATCGTGCTGCTCCTAGTTGCCTATCCGCTCTTTACGGCTGCACATGGATCGATCCCCGGTGTAATTTTGCTTAGCAGCTTGGTCCCGTTCCTTGCGACGATCAGTGGTGGGGCGAGTTTTGGCGCGATTGCGGGTGCGCTTCCTGCTTGGCGACAGGCCGGGCGCGGGCAACACGGCAAGTGATACCGACGTCCTCTAGCGCGTGTCGTCTGTGAGCCGGCCGGTGCCAATCACGGGGCATTCGAACGCTTCATGGCCACCGGTGGCCCGTCGTTTCCAAGGTCAATCCGCGTCAGGCGCGACGGCTTGCCGAGGCGATTGGAAAACTGGCGGAGACCGTCAACTTGTTAGGCGCGCACAGCGGGCGACCGTCGCGGAAGCAGTTAATTACCTCGCTAGGTGGGAAGCTAGCGACGTTATCGCACGCGCGATCCCGTCGGCGGCGACACAAGCGCCTGAGCGGGCCACGAGTGCGCAAATATATGGTTCGCGGGTTCGGGATCCGTGCTGGCAGACAAACCGCCAGCACGAAAGTCAATTCAGGCAGCTGTTTCTTCGTCCATGGCCGCTGACAATAGCTTGTCGCGTTCGCGTAGTCCTTTATTGAAAAGCCTCGCGACTTTCACCATCAGGGCCCCGATCGCGGCCGGGTCCGCGTCGACACCTTTCGCACGCGCGACCTCCCTTACCACACCGGCGCATAGACGTGAATCTTCCTTCGAAACTGGCGCTATCATTCTTGTCCCCTTGGTCTAGCCCGCCCCGAGCGGGGCGGGCCTGCTTGGTTGCCTAGAAATCCATGCCAGCGGCGGCCGGCAGAGCAGGAGCGGTATCCTTCCTAGGCTTTTCAGCGATCATCGCTTCCGTCGTCACCAGCAGGCCGGCAACGGATGCGGCGTCTTGGAGCGCGGTGCGCACGACCTTTGCCGGATCAATGACGCCCTGCGCGTAGAGATCGCCATACTCACCGGTCTGCGCATTCCAGCCATATGACAGCTCGCTCTTTTCCCGCAGCTTTCCAACCACGATCGATCCCTCGGCGCCGGCGTTTTCCGCGATCTGCCTGATGGGAGCCTCGATCGCCCTTCGGACGATGTCAATCCCGACGCGCTGATCGTCGTTGGCGGTTGGCAGACCGTGGAGTGCATTCACCGCGCGAAGCAATGCAACACCTCCACCCGGAAGGATGCCTTCCTCGACGGCGGCCCGGGTTGCATGCAGGGCGTCGTCGACTCGGTCCTTCTTCTCCTTCACTTCAACTTCCGTCGAACCGCCGACCCGGATGACAGCAACGCCACCGGCTAGCTTGGCAAGGCGTTCCTGCAGCTTCTCGCGGTCGTAATCGGAGCTGGTCTCCTCGATCTGCGCCCGGATCTGGGCGACGCGACCATCAATTTCGGCCTTGGAGCCGACGCCATCGATGATGGTGGTGTTTTCCTTTTCGATTGCCACCTTCTTGGCACGGCCCAGCATGTTCAGCGTGACGTTTTCGAGCTTGATGCCGACATCCTCGGATATAACAGTGCCGCCAGTCAGGACGGCGATGTCTTCCAGCATCGCCTTGCGGCGGTCGCCGAAGCCCGGCGCCTTGACGGCGGCGATCTTAAGGCCGCCGCGCAGCTTGTTGACGACCAGGGTCGCTAGAGCTTCGCCTTCGACGTCTTCCGCGATGATCAGAAGTGGCTTGCCTGACTTCACCACTGCTTCCAGGACCGGAAGCATGGCCTGTAGGTTCGAAAGCTTCTTCTCGTGGATCAGGATGTAGGGATCCTCGAGTTCGACCCGCATCTTGTCCTGGTTGGTGACGAAGTAGGGGCTGAGGTAGCCGCGATCGAACTGCATGCCTTCGACAACCTCGAGCTCCGTCTCCGCCGTCTTGGCCTCCTCGACGGTGATCACACCCTCATTGCCGACTTTTTCCATCGCCTCGGCGAGGTAACGGCCGATCTCTTCATCGCCGTTCGCCGAGATTGTGCCGACCTGGGCGATCTCGGAATTGCTGGTGATCTTGCGGGCGTTGGTCTTCAGTTCCCTAACGACGGCGTCGACGGCGATGTCGATGCCGCGCTTGAGGTCCATCGGGTTCATGCCCGAAGCGACAGCCTTGGCGCCTTCCTTGACGATCGCCTGTGCGAGCACGGTCGCGGTCGTGGTGCCGTCGCCGGCAAGATCATTGGTCTTTGATGCCACTTCTCGCAGCATCTGGGCGCCCATGTTCTCGAATTTGTCTTCGAGCTCGATTTCCTTGGCAACGGATACGCCGTCCTTGGTGATGCGCGGTGCGCCAAAGGACTTGTCGATCACGACGTTGCGCCCCTTTGGGCCGAGGGTCACCTTGACCGCATTGGCAAGCACATCGACCCCACGCAGCATGCGTTCACGGGCATCGGTGTGGAATTTGACTTCTTTCGCAGCCATTTGTCTAACTCCTCAATAGGCAGCTACTGACTGATAGTGGTGGGTATACGAAACAGCCCGTCAGGCCGCCTTCTTCTGCTCGGCTTGAACGTCAATGATGCCTAGGACATCACTTTCCTTCATGATCAGCAGGTCCTCACCGTTAATCTTGATCTCGGTGCCGGACCATTTGCCGAATAGGATGCGATCGCCAGCCTTGACGTCGAGCGCCTGGATCTGGCCGGCCTCGTTACGCGCGCCAGTGCCGACAGCGACGACCTCGCCTTCTGACGGCTTCTCCTTTGCGGTATCGGGGATGATGATGCCGCCCTTGGTCTTTTCCTGGGATCTCGACCCGGCGGACGAGAATGCGATCGTGAAGTGGTCGGAACGACATGTTTTCCTCCATTGAGCAAAAATGATGACGTTGAAACCCTACCGAACCGGATGACCAGTCCGGGCGGGTGCGAACCTCAAACGAGCGTTGGCGGGCAAAATTTATTTTCGAGATTTTTCGATTTCAAGAGGGTCGACAAGAAAAATTAGCACTCGGCGTCGTTGGCTGCTAACATGCTGGAAAGGAACAATAAACAGCATCGCCGAATTCAAAAAAACATTGATGAGTGCAAGATTTTAAGTCACCTTCGCAGCGTCATGAAACGGAGATGAAGCATGCAATTCTCGTCGGATCTGGAGCGTCAGCTCAACGGCTACGGGCTGACCACCGCGCATATCCTCTACCGCATTCCCGACTTCGAATCCGTCCTGCAAACCTACGTCTGGCAGGACTATGATCTCGCACCTGATTTTCCGGAGATGCACAAGTTCCTCGGCTTCTGGCAGGCGAACCTCGACGGGCCTCTCCACTCTGTCCGCTATTCCCACCAGCGGCTGATCGGGCCACACGAATGGCGCCGTGTCGAGGGCGAGTTCAAGCTCCATTGAACTCTTGATTTTGATTTTTCGTCTTCCTCGCTTTTCGACCCACCGAGGACTGCCGAGCTTGGTGCCCCCGAAGGCGACGGAGTAACACCTCTATGGAAGAGAACATCAATATCCTCAAGAACGTCGCATGGATGAACGCGAAGGAATCATAGTGGACTTTGCTCGCTGGCTTGAGACCGCCTCAAAAGAAGCCCTAGTCCAGTAAGGAAAGTTCGCAACGATGTCGAGCATTGCAAAAGCAATCCGTGTCAATGCTGGCGAGCTTGCACGCGGTAGACCGGAGGCAGCCGAGCGTGTTCAGCAAGCATCTGAGATGATGGCCCGGTTCGAGCCCGCCTATCCTCAATCCTAGCGATAAACGCCGAAATCATCCGATTTCGGTCGGTGTGGAATTTTTCGCGCCGCGGATCTTGAAGCCGAAACTCTCAAAAGCCAAATTATTTTCCAGCCAGTTGCTGAGGACAGAGCTGGCCTTGCTGGAGGCGCCGCCTTTCGGCGTTTCCGTACCCATGTTGCTTCAAGGAGGATATGGCTATGGGACCATCTTACGACTACGCCCCCCTGTTCCGCTCGAGCATCGGGTTCGATCGGGTCTTCAATCTTCTCGAAAACGCTCAGCGCGCCCGCTCGATCAGCGACTGGCCGCCCTATGACATCGTAAAGACCGGTGACGACGGTTACCGCATCTCGATCGCGGTGGCCGGGTTTGCTCAGGACGATCTCGACATCACTTTTCAGTCCAACCTGCTGACTGTCAGCGGCAAGAAGCAGGAATCCTCCGCCGATGCCTACCTGCATCGCGGCGTTGCCGGACGTCCGTTCGAGCATCGTTTCGAGCTTGCCGACCACGTCCGGGTGAATGGCGCGGATCTGAGCAACGGCCTCCTTTCGATCGATCTCGTTCGTGAGATCCCGGAGGCGTTGAAGCCGCGGAAGATTTGGATCCAGGGCTCACCAGCTCTGACTTCGTCCTGCCCCGCTCACATCGAGGCGCGGGAAGCGGCGTGATCGAGCTTGTCCACTAATGGGCGCCACGCGCCATGACACCCACCAACATCGCGGGTCGGAAAGGAGAGAGAGATGAAGCCCGATATGTTCAGAGAGCCAATTTGCATTCTCGTCGGCCTAGGTTTTCCGGCCGAGGTTCACAGTGCGACGGACGCGTATCGTCATCTTTGTGAATGGCCAATGAGGCTGAGGGATAATGCGCATGCTGTTGCCTTGAAGGCCTGCGGCGCCGCGTTGCGCGGCGAGATCGAGGCCGAAACGGCGCGCGGCCTTTTCGCGGCATTCGCTGAAAGGCATGATTTGCTGGCGCCGGAAACGGGTGCCATAGCCGCGTCTCGCCTGAGGCGGGATCAAGATCCGCACATCCGGTGAGGAGGAACCCATGCATAGTCAACTGCAACGGGCCGCCAGCCAAGCCGCGACGATAGCGCTGGTGGTTCTCGTTCCCGGCCTTCAGCTTCGGCGGCCGATCGACGTCGTCCGTGCGCCATTTCTCTCGATTGATGATCGTCGCGCCTTCCCGGCGGCTTGGGCACCAGACTTGTAGGTGGTGGATCTCGCAATTATCGCAGCGGCATCTCCCGGGAACGCCAGCCAGGCTCAATGGAGGAGGTGCGGGCGGCTCCGAGGGAGCTTGATCACGACGCTACTGTCGAGTGCACAGCCTGGGATTGACCTCGATGGCACCCCAGGGACGCTTCGCTCCAAGCTGGCGGTGAAAACAGCGCGAGCCGCGTTCCAAGTATATCCATCGACATCCACCACGTGCTGACGGTGGTGGATGCGTATCGGCTCTCACTGTCGCCTAGTTATTACCTATCATAGGGTCCACAAATGATAAGAGGGGCGCGCGGCCTCGCCCCTCGAAGGCGTCAGCCGATCGGATAAATCGGGATTACACGATCACCGATTTCTAACCTGCCTTGCGCAGTTGCAGTCTCGATACGCCGGCCGCGACATTCAGACCGGTCCCGACTTCGGCGCTGAGCGGCTGCAGGCCAAAATTCTTGGCGTTGCCGCCGACCAGCGCGTTCGCCCCCAGGCCGAGGCCAACCGTAGCTCCAGCCGACGCGCCAACGTAAGTACCAGCTAGGCTGCCTTCTCCAACTGTCGTTGGCTTGGTGTTGATCACGACCCAGCTCAAATAGGACTTCCCTGTTACGCCGACATCGATGCCGAGCTTTCCGATCGTACCGGTGTAGCGTTCGACCTTGCCGGTCCGCTGTTTGAACTGGCAGTCAACCGTTCGGCTGGAGCCGATCAGTGAGCCAATACCACCGGCGACTTCGCAAGAAAGTGTACCCAGCCGCTCTTTCGGCTGCGAGGCAACTTTCTCGTTATGCTGGCTTTTGCCGTGGCGGGTATCGGCCGCCGTGGCAACGGAGACAAGGCCAAGGGTGGTGGCCAACGCGAGAATGAGCGTCTTCTTCATTTTCTCTTCCTTGTTCGAGATTAAAGCGTGTTAGGTCGCACGACCGGCTTCACGCGAGCTTGGATGTGGGCGCGACCCGCAGACCGCAAAGCACCGGTCTCGACGTGAAGTCGGCGGCGATCGCGCTCGCCACGCGTGCGGCTTCTTGCGACGACGCCGTGCCGGCTAGCATGATGGAGCCGTCGACGACTTCGACTTCGATCTGGCAGTCTTCCAGGCCATGGGTGTACGCCAAAACGCACTTGATCGCCTCAATAGTCGAAATGTGATCCGCGACGGTCGCCGCGCTTGCGAAAGATTGAAAAAGCATCGGGTTGATCCTTATTGGACGACCACGGCTCGCCTTCGCGGCGAGCCGGTCGATCGCGGAATCTTACTTCAACGCATCCTTAACGGCGTCCTTGCCTTTACCGACGGTGCTCTGCACCTGGCCAGCGGCCTTGTCGACCTTGCCCTCCGCTTCAAGTTTCTCGTTGCCAGTGACCTTCCCAGCAACTTCCTTGATCGTGCCCTTAAGTTCCTTCGCGGCACCTTCGATACGGTTCTTATCCATAATGCGGCCTTTCCTTAGACAGTGTTTCGATCATTGACCCCGGGTATTTCGGCGTCATGAAGAAGGAGATAGAACCGCGATCGGAAGAAATTCAGAGCTGAAAGTACTAGTGCGATTGGTATCCCGTGACCTTTTTTGGAGGTGAGATCTCACTTTTTTCTCGGCCTTCGCTCGGGCCGCTTCCGAGATTTTGGATCGGGTGCCGTGAAGCCGCGCTCCCGAGCCCAAATGACCGCGGCAGCCCGGCGGTTAACACCGATCTTCGCATAAAGGGAAGCGACGTGATTTCGAATTGTATTTCTTGAGAGATGCAACGTTTCGCCCATTTCGGCATCGCTTTGCCCGCTACAGATCAGACCGAGAATTTCCCGCTCTCGTTCGCTGAGTTCCAGCAGTGCTTTCGTCGGAACCGTCGAACCCTGCTTGAGGGTCGCGAGGCGCTCTACAATGGAGCGGCTGAACCACGACGTATCGGCCATTACACTTTCGATCGCCTCGACGAGTTGAGCCTCGCTGCGCCGGCGTTCCGTCACATCCTGGAGTGCCCAGACCACGCACTGCTCGTCATTGATTTCGACCCGCTCGGCGGACACAAGACAGTCCGCGAAATCACCGTCCTTCTGTTTCAGCCGCATGGGTTCGTTTCGAACGAAGATGTTATCGCGCAGCTTCTGCTCCACGGCTCGTCTAGCGGCAATATCATCCCAAAGCCGGACCTCGCCAGCGGTCCGGCCGACAACTTCCGTCAGCTCGTAACCCGAGATCTCCAGAAAGGCGTCGTTTGCCTCGGTGAACACGAAGTCTTCGAGCCGTGAGATTGCAGCCGGGGCAGGCGACAGCCGAAACGACTTGGAGAACCGCTCTTCGCTTTGACGAAGTGCGTTCTGCGCCTTTCGCCTGGCATCGAGGTCGGCAAAGGTGAACAGCATACAAGGCTCTTCGACCACGGAAATAGGTTCACCGGCGACAATCACAAGCCGGTCGCCGCCGTCGGGCAACGGAACCAAGGCTTCGCGGTGGCGTATCACCCGCCCCTCGTTCAGTTTAGACAGTGCATCTTCCGCGGTTTCGCAGTTTGAGAATAGACCGATGGCTTCCACGCTCCTGCCGATGACATCGTCCTTGGTGAAGCCCGTCATCTCCAGGAATCCCTCGTTGACCCGAATGAAACGCTGATCGTGGAGCCGACAAATCAGGCCGGGAGCGGGATTGGCATTGAATGATCGCTCGAACCGCTCCTCTGCTTCAAAACGCGGGGTCTCATCTCTGATGATCAGGGCCAGTGCGTCGGGCTTGTCGCTAGCGTCGGTGATGAACATCGTGCGAACGGTGTGCACCCAGACCATGTCAAGATCGGCCGCCGGCGATACCTCGACTGTCACATCGTCGATTGTCTCGCCAGCGAGAAGTCTCTCGATCGGATATTGGCCTTCCTCGAGAGGATGATTGTTTCGATACCGCAAGGTGAACGCCCGACGATATCCTCTTGCGTCACCACCGAGTTCATCGATGCTGCTAGCGCGATGCATTGCGATCGCCGCGGCGTTTGCCCAGGTTATCCGCCCACCCTGTTCAACAAGGATGATACCATCACTCAGGCCCCCAATCAGTTCTTGGAGGCTACCCTTGTTGATTTTAGGCGGATCAGGATTATCGCTCATTTTGTCCTCAACTGCATCGGCTGACCATTACTTTTCCTCCCCGCTGAGGATTTAAAGGGGCAATGATCATGGAACTGCGCCAACTATCTCTTTTCCGAGCGGTCGCCGAGGAGCTTCACTTCGGGCGGGCCGCGATCAAGATGAACATCGCCCAGCCAGCGCTCAGCAATCATGTCATGGCGCTGGAACGGGAACTCGGCTGTCCGTTGTTCATCCGCTCCACACGTCGGGTTGAGCTGACGAGGGCAGGGGAGACCTTCTACGATCGTGCCGTTCGCATCCTCAGCGAGATGGAGCTGACGACCGAGCTGACGCGGGCCGCCGGCGGCAGTCGCATCCGCCAGATCAAGATCGGTACCGTCTATCCAGCCACCATGGGCATGCTGCCCCTGTTCCTCGGCAAGATCGCCCGAAAGTTTCCCGACGTCCGCATTCACGTTGCTTCAGGCAACACAGGGGACATTATACGCGGACTGGAGACCGGACAATTGAACCTCGGTTTCATCAGACCGGTCGAGAACATCTGATCGCTGCGCTTCTTCTCGGTTGCCCATGAACGTTATCTTCTGGCGGTTGCCGAAAGCAATCCGCTGGCTTCCCTCAACGAAATCTCGATCGAGGACCTACGCGATCAGAAGATCATCGCCTTCAATCGGCAGAACCTCTCCTACACCGAACGGTATTTCAACGGGAGGTTCGAGGAATACGATCTGCCGGTCTTGGCATCGGCTTCGCACCGAAGTGGACAACCGATATCCCGAACCGCAGCTTCGTGCTTAAGAAGGTCAGGGGGATCGACTTCAAGATCGGGCTTGGCATTGCCTGGTCGAAAGAGGATCCGACGGCGTCTCGGGATGGTATCGTCGAGATCGCGAAATCGATGGTGCGGCGAGGTTAGTAGTACTCAATCAAACTGGGCTCGTGAGCGTTCTGGTGTCATGCAACCAACAGGTGCTGAAGGCGTGCCTTGAAGGATCGCGTGACAGTGTCGACGTTGCTTTAGTTGACAAAGTTGCTTTGGCGCTTATATTCAAAGCATCGGAGGTCCGGACCATGGCTACGAAACCGCTACCCAAATCGCATCTGCGCTCCACAAGGGCGAAGCGCACGTCGTCCAAAGACGTTATGACGATGTTCACTGTGAAGCGTGGGGCGGCTAAAGCGTTCGCAGGGCTTGAACTACCCGCCGGCGCCGAGATCGCAATCGTTTCCACTCGGCCTGAAACGGCCGCAAAGATCAAAGAGACATTTCGTGATCGCGTTACGCGGGTTGCGGAAGTGGTCGCCCGTAATCCAGCGAAAGCGCAAGAGAAAGCCTTGCCACTCATAGACAAGAGTGCGTTCGAGCCCGACGCGCGAAGCCGCGCAGTCCTTGCGGGGATCCGCATCGCCCAGGAAGACCTGCGGCATGCAGGTGGAGCTTATGATTTGGAACAGGTGCGCACATTGATGCGCGGTGTTTCCCGGCAGGCGGTCGACAGACGCGTGCAGGAAGGTTCTTTGATCGCTGTGCCCGGCCCAAGCAATCGACGCAGCTATCCGACCGCTCAATTCACACGCGACGGATCAGTCGTGCCAGGACTCAAAGCCGTGCGCGATGCATTGCGGACGACGAACCCTTGGACAGTCCTCAATTTTCTTATCAATTCCGATAGTCGCTTGAATGGACGTAAGCCGATCGACCTCCTAAAGGAAGGTGAGGTGACGACTGTCGTCGACGCAGCCAAGAGACATGGCGAGCAGGGAGCGTGACGGTACCGCTTCCTCCGCATGACCTTGACGCGCGTGACCCGCTTTTGGTCGATATTCCCGCGGGGACAACGTTGGGCCGCTTCTACACGGCGGCGTACGACCCGATTTTTTCGACACGTCGACGCTCGGTCGTTTCAACGCGCCGGATGCTTCCTACGGTGTTCTTTATGTTTCAGAGAACACGGCGGGTGCCTTCGCGGAAAGCTTTCTACGCACCCCCGGAAGGACGCTGATCGACACCGCTCTCCTGAGCAGGAAAGCCTATGTTCAGATTGCGACCAGCCGTCCCCTTTCCCTCATACGCATGACCGGACCTGGTCTTGCACGGTTAGGAGCTACGGCGGAAGTGACCCACGGAGGCTTGCCGTATAATGCGCCGCAGGCATGGTCCATGGCTCTGTCGAAGCATCCGGTGACAGCTGACGGCATCGCCTACTATTCAAGGCATGACGATGAGGAATTGTGCTTCGCGATCTTCGACAGGGCCGGGAGCGCGATCGTTGAGGTTACGCGCGAAACCGATCTCGATCAGGACTGGTTATGGGAAACGGCGGAGCGCTACGGCGTCGGTCTTGCACCATAATACCCCGTTTCGGCGTTTATGCGTGGACGCGTCATGTAGCTCTCCGACCCCAACACAGTCTTTCGAGTGCTTAATTTGGCCATGTATCGGTCATTGGCGATGGAGTGACTGCCGGAGCGATCGAAACCTATCCGGTCACCAAGGGAGCAGACCAATCTCGCTCTATAGTGATGGCGTCATGGGCCAGCGGATCTTCCACGATCACCCATTTCGACCGCCAGCAGCTTCAGCAGGGAGCAGGAAATCGTCGATGTCCTCGGCAGGGATGTCTTCGCCGATCTGCTTGATACCTTCTTCAGCGATGCCGCCGCCATCCTCTCTGATATTAGCCGACATATGCGCGGTGGAGACCGGAAAGCATTGACCAACAGCTTCATTCCCTGAAAGGGGCTGCCGCCAATGTTGGCATGCAGACCATCGCCGACATGGCACAGAGGCTGCGCCAAGACACTGTCATTACCAGTAGCGATTCTGCTCAAGATCAAAAGAGCGGTCGATGACCAGTTCATCGAGGCTCACACCGAGCACCTCTTTGACCAGCACCGGCACGAGGATTTCTTCGGCGTCACCCTCTCCAGAATCAAGCTTTTCGCGAACAGAAGATTGCTGCGGACGCGTCAAGATGGCGCTGAATGCTTCGGATTTTTGGTGCCTTCAGGCAGCGCTAGGCTGGTATGCTTCGCAGCGCGACCCGCTCCGGCCTAAGATAGTCCGGAAATTTGGGTTGAGTTCGTCGAGTATATCACCTGAGTGTCGGGGTAGCTCGCTCGGTCAAAAAGGGGATTCTGAATACGAGCAATCCCGTCTAGCGATCGTGCCCCGTAGCGTGGTGTAAGTCGACGGTAGCAAAGCCGCTCGCGAGCGCGCCCTTAGCGCGCTGTAGCGAGTGAGCGGCTTTGCGGGCGGTCATCGATAATCTCCGGTATGGTTGGGTTGCTGACACTCAACCAGATACGAAGGATACATCGATGACCAACGACATAATGGACCTACGCGAGCTCGTGGAGAAGACCCCGGACGCGGATATTCTGCGCGACATGATCGGTTTTGCTGCTGAGCGACTGATGGAATTGGAAGTTAGCGCTGCAACTGGCGCGGCCCACGGTGAGAAGAGCCCATCACGATTGGCGCAACGCAACGGTTATCGCGACCGTGACTGGGAGACCCGTGCAGGTACGGTAGAGCTGCGTATCCCAAAGCTGCGTAAAGGGTCCTACTTCCCAACCTTCCTCGAGCCACGCCGCATGGCCGAGAAGGCGCTGACAACTGTTATCCAGGAAGCTTACATTCAGGGCATCTCGACGCGTTCCGTAGATGATCTCGTCAAGGCCATGGGGATGAGCGGCATCTCAAAGAGCCAGATTTCCCGCCTGTGCGAAGAGATCGATGACAAGGTCAAAGCCTTTCTCGATCGGCCAATCGAGGGCGACTGGCCGTACTTGTGGGTGGACGGCACCTACCTCAAAGTGCGGCGCGGTGGTCGCATCATCTCTGTTGCCGCCATCATCGCGGTGGGCGTCAACACCGATGGTCGACGAGAAGTCCTCGGTATGGAGGTCGGGACCTCAGAAGCTGAGCCGATCTGGACAGAGTTCTTGCGCAAGCTGACGCGACGAGGCCTACGCGGCGTTAAGTTGGTCATCTCCGATGCCCACGAGGGCATCAAGGCTGCCGTCTCCAAGGTCCTGTGCGCTAGCTGGCAGAGATGCCGGGTCCACTTCGCCCGCAATGTGCTGGCCCATGCAGGCAAGAGTGGCAGGCGGGTTGTTTCCGCCTTCATCGGAACAGCTTTCGCCCAGGAGACCCTGGAGGCCGCAAGCAGCCAATGGCGCAATGTCGCCGATCAAATCCGCCCTAAAGTGCCCAAACTCGCTGCGATCATGGATGAGGCCGAGCACGATGTCCTGGCCTATATGAGTTTTCCGAAGCAACACTGGACGAAGCTTCACTCCACGAATCCCATCGAACGTCTCAATGGAGAAATCAAGAAGCGGACGGATGTCGTCGGCATCTTCCCGAACGAAGACGCCATTGTCAGGCTCGTCGGTGCGATGCTCCTTGAGCAAAATGACGAGTGGGCGGTGCAACGGTCGCGCTACATGACAGTAGTCGGCAGCCTGAAATCACTGCCGTACAGGCCGTTAGACAGGCTCGGCCGTTATCCAGCCGCATGATATCCGCCATATATTCCGATGCCGATATAACCGACGAACGCGAAAATCGCGATGCCTATCCCTATCCAGATGGCAGCTCGTCCAAATCGCAGTTTCGCTCGGTTTTGAGCCGGGCTATCTGCGGACGGCGCGAGAGCTGGATCGTTTTTTTGATCGTTTGGCATCGTAATATTCCCTTGAACAATTCAGTACTCTAAAGCACTAGGGCACGATTTGTTCCTTGTCTCTCATTGTCGCCAGGGTGCGGTCAGGAAGCATGGCCACGTTCAAATTCGCGGGACGTGTCAGCAGGTTCCAGAGAAAGCTCGTTGGCGGCATGATCAAAAACGGCTCAGCCAAGAGTTCCCGGAGAAGAGGTTCAAGCAGATCGGAAACCATGGGGCAGGGACCAGAGGTGAGGGGACCCCTGCTCTGCTTCCATGGTTCTACCTTCCGACATCGCTAGTACCTATTCGACGAATTCTTCAGGGGCCTAAGCTTCGGATGCCTCAAACTGGCAGCGCGCGTTTGACATCACCAACCGATGGCCCTCGAACGATCCGGTATCGTGCCTCAACAAGGTTATATATGCCGAAAGCCGCCAAGCCAACTGCGACGACCACATAGACGATAGATCCGAACGGTAGCTGCCTCAGCCATGACAAGGCCTCGGAGATACTTCCAGCCTGCTCGGGATCCACTGTGAAGCCAGCATACGCGAATAGCACACCAGTGATCGCGAAGACGACGCCACGCGCCACCAGGCCATAGATGCAGACCATGCCGACGACACCTTTGGCATTCGGAAGCCGCAGGTACTTTTCGAATTTTCTAGTCAGGCCCTTCGCCGATGTCACCACGCCACCAACGATGAAGCCGATGCCGATCAAGATGGCGATATAAGATCCAAACGGCTGCGACATGACCCATTGGGCGAGGCCTTTCTCTCCTGAGCCCTCGCTACCGCTCGCTTTCGAAAACGCGTGGCCAAGCGCATAACCAGCCAGGCCGAGATAGGTGATAGCGCTGCCGAGCATGGCAATCCGGATGGCGATTGCCTTTCGATCGGTTCCGTGACCGTCACTGTCTGCTAGCGATTGCGCGAGGCGCCAAGCCACGAACCCGAGCAGACCAAGACCTATGAGGCCGACCCAGACCCGACCGAACGGTTGCTCGAGTAATGTGGAAACTGCTGATTTCGTGTCGGCCTTTCCTCCCGCTACTCCAGAGAGAAGGGCGAGCCCGGCAACGAGAAGGAAGACGATCCCGCGGGCGGCGTAGCCTGACCTGGCGAGAAGTTCGAAGTTGGGTTGGCGGGGCATGTGCGCGTCCTAATGGTGTTGTCTCTGAGGAAAACGCGCGATGTGGACAAAAGTTTTACGTGGCGTTGACGTTGGTCGGCTGTTCGAGAGCGATAAGGCGACGCGGGAATTCAACGGGACGCTGGTTATGGGGCCAAAAGTGGCGATTATGCTAGGGAGCTCAGTCGAGGATTTGGCTGGACGAATCCAATCAATCGTTCGCCCGTAGCTTGTCTCGTTGGACGCGACAACCAGCGACTAGGTCAGGACCAGGATGCCTGTAGCGGCGCGATCGAATTAGTTCCATAAGCTATCTTATGCGATCTTTTCATGTAGCCGCAAAGTTAGAATGTCCTAATTTGGCAAAGTTAGAGTGTCACACTCCCCGCGTTTGATAACGCGGAGACGAGCAGATGGGATTGATAGCGATGAGCGAGCGGGATCTGCGGCGGATCGAGGTTTTGTCGAAGGTGGCGGCTGGCCGTATGACGAGGGTGACGGCGGCGCATGTGCTTGACGTGAGCACGCGCCAGGTGCGCCGATTGTTGACCCGGATGAGCATTGGAGGAGCCGCATCGATCCGCCACAAGGCGATCGGACGTCCATCGAACAACCGGATCAGCGACGGCGTTCGGGATTACGCGGTGACGCTGGTCCGGGAAAGTTATGCAGACTTTGGCCCGACCCTCGCGTCAGAGATGCTGGCGGAGCGGGATGGATTGTGTGTGTCGCGCGAGACGTTGCGTCATTGGATGATCGATGCCGGCATCTGGTTGTCGCGCAAGCAGCGCCGGACCTTCCATCAGCCAAGATTGCGTCGCGAGGCTTATGGCGAACTGGTGCAGATTGATGGCTCCGACCATCGCTGGTTCGAAGATCGTGGCGATCCGTGTACGTTATTGGTGTTCATCGACGATGCGACCGGCAAGTTGATGCAATTGCGGTTTGTGCGATCGGAAAGTGCGTTTTCCTACTTTGAAGCGCTAGGGCTTTATTTGCGTGAGCACGGTGCCCCAATCGCGTTTTATTCAGACAAGCATTCGGTGTTCCGAGTGGCAAGGAAGGATGCCAAGGGCGGCCAGGCCATGACGCAGTTCGGGCGTGCGCTTTGCGAGCTAAACATCGAGATTCTCTGCGCAAATTCCAGCCAAGCCAAGGGTCGTGTCGAACGGATGAACCGGACATTGCAGGATCGCCTGGTCAAGGCGCTGCGACTGGCCAGGATCGATGACATGGAGACTGGCAACGCGTTTCTGGCGAGTTTCATGAGCCGGTATAATGCGCGATTTTCCATCGTCCCTGCCCGTTGCGATGATTTGCACCGGCCGCTGAATCTGGCGCCGGATCGATTGACCGAGATCCTATGTAAACGCGAGCAGCGTTACGTCGGAACACAGCTGACGTTTTCGTTTGAACGCAAGCGGATCATGTTGGCGGAGACCGACGTGACGCGTGGTCTGGTTGGCCATTATGTCGAGACCTATGCCTATGCGGATGGTCGCCTCGATGTACGCTGGAAAGGATACTCCCTACCCTATACGGTGTTCGACAAGGACCAGCGGGTAACGCATGCGGCAATTACCGAGAACAAGCGGCTCGGTGATATTCTGGCTTACGTCAAGGAGCGTCAGGACCAGCATGTGCCGCCGGTCGTCAAGACCAATAGCGAGAAGATCGGTTACCAGCCACGGGGTCGAAAGCCGGGACGGAGCACGGATTTCATGAATGATCCCGCGGTGATTGCGCGGCGCAAAAAGGCGCTGTTGAAGCAGGCAGCCGCGGAGTGAGCTGAAGGTCGAATAACCTCAAAGCTAAAGCCGAAGAGGTGTGTTTGCCACCCGCCCCGATCTGATCTTGCAAGCGGGATTAGCCGCTCCGATCGGGGCTGGTCGGTGTGCCGTGTAGCGACCAGTCGGACATTTCTACTTTGCATATCGGCGGACATTTCAACATGGCTGCCACATTTCATGTAGCCGGGGCAGATTCAATTTTCAAATGCAACGAGGACAATAATGGCCATGGTTTCAGGAGGATGGAATGGCCCGCTCTTTTGTGCAGTTGAGTTTGGATGAACGCCGCATCATCGCGCGGATGCATGAGAAGAAGATCAGTCAAGCGGAGATCGCGCGCGCCCTTCGCCGCGATCGCTCGACGATCTGCCGGGAACTGCGACGCAATTTCTGGCGTGATCGTGACGTTCCGATTGCCGAAGGATACTGGCACGTCACTGCACATGGGATGGCGGTCGACCGACGCCGCAAATACCGCAAGCTGCTGCGGGATCCTGGTCTGTGTGCCGCCGTGATAGATCGCTTGAAGGATGGCTGGTCTCCGGAACAGATTTCCGGGCGGCTGCGGCTTGCCGGTGGTGCCGCCACCCGGCTGAGCCATGAGACAATTTATCAGTACGTCTATTCGCAGGAAGGCCAGGATCAGCAATTGGCGCGTCACCTGCCTGAACGACGCCGCAGACGGCGGCCGAGATATGCACGCAAACCAAGAAACCTCGTATTTCCAATGGAATGCGCCATTCGCAACAGACCTGACATCATCAACTCCCGAAGTGAATTCGGTCACTGGGAAGCGGATCTGATGATCTTCAGAAAGGAGCATGGCGCCGCAAACATCGCCACCGTCGTGGAGCGCAAGAGCCGTTACACTCTGCTGTTTCGCAACAATGACCGGCGCTCGAAGCCGATCATGAACCAGTTGATCCGGCATCTCGCACCCCTGCCCGTCCAAGCCAGGCAAAGCCTGACATTCGATCGAGGACTGGAGTTCGTGTCATGGCGCGAGCTCGAGCACGGCATGGGAACGACCGCCTGGTTCTGCGACCCCCAGGCTCCCTGGCAGAAGGGCACGGTCGAGAACACAAACAAGCGTGTTCGACGATACCTGCCGCCAGAAACGGTCGTGCTGGATGTCAGCGATCAGGAGATCCGTTCCCTGTGTAACAGGCTGAATGACACGCCGCGCAAGTGCCTAGGATTTCAAACGCCAAGGGAGATGTTCAGCAGACCTCTATTGGATCTGGAAAGGCAATGTGAGTAGCTTACGAAGCAACGTTGCATTCAATCTGGAGTCAGCAATCGTACGTTAAATCAACAGCGAAGCCTGAGCCATTTGCACCGCTTTCTGACCTAAGCTCGCTTGCGGAGACCATAGACGTTGTTTCATCGCCTACGCCACGTGCAGCTTAAAAATTGTCGCCGAGTGAGCTGGAAGGAAGTTTCGCTTGAAAGCCGTCACATAGTAGACGAGAAAGGTAGTGTAATCGCGGACGAGGAAGTCACTGCTCTTTGTTTTTGAAACTCCGAGCCATTGAAGATTGCTACGCCAGTTGCGGCGATAACCATTTGTCCAACCACGATCCAATCACCATTTCGGAGATTGGCGTCGATTAGAAGAAACTTCCTGGAGTCAGGTTCTCTCATCCCCTGGCGGACTTTCTCCCAACCGGTTGATAGCTGAAGCCATGTCTCGTGACTTCGGCGATCGGATAGATGTTGCGCAGATCGACCAGCACCGGCGTCTTGACGAGCGTCTTTAGCCGCTTGAAGTCGAGTGCGCGGAACTCTTCCCATTCGGTGACCAGCACCAGCGCATCGGCGCCTTCAGCGATCTCATAAGGGTCGCTGCCGTAGACGACCGGGCCGAGCAGGTCTTTCGCCGCATCCATCCCCTCGGGATCATAGACGTGGACGGTGGCACCACCGTCGAGCAGCGCCTGGATGATGGTGATCGAGGGCGCATCGCGCATGTCGTCGGTATTCGGCTTGAAGGTGAGGCCGAGGATGGCGATCTTCTTGCCACGCACGTTGCCATCGCAGGCCGCGACCACCTTGCGGCCCATGGCGCGCTTGCGGTTGTCGTTGATGGCGACGGTGGTCTCGATCAGCCGCATCGGGCTGTCATGATCCTGCGCGGTCTTGACCAGCGCCAGCGTATCCTTGGGGAAGCACGAGCCGCCGTAGCCTGGACCGGCATGCAGGAACTTGTCGCCGATGCGCTTGTCCATGCCGATGCCCTTCGCGACCTTCTGCACGTCGGCGCCGATCTGCTCGCAGAGATCGGCGATCTCGTTGATGAAGGTGATCTTCATGGCGAGGAACGCGTTGGCGGCGTATTTGATCAGCTCGGAGGTGCGGCGCTCGCAGAAATAGAGCGGGGCTTCGTTGAGATAGAGCGGGCGGTAGACTTCGCGCATGACCTCGATGGCACGCGGCTCCTCGGTACCGAGCACGATGCGGTCGGGGCGCTTGAAGTCGGTGATGGCGGCACCTTCGCGCAGGAATTCCGGGTTCGACACGACCTCGATGTCCTTGTCGGGAAACTCTTCGCGGAAGATGCGCTCAAGCTCATCGCCAGTGCCGACGGGGACCGTCGACTTGGTGACAACGACGGTGAAGCCTTCGACGGATGCGGCGATTTCACGCGCGGCGGCATAGACGTAACTGAGGTCCGCATGACCATCGCCACGGCGCGAGGGCGTGCCGACCGCGATGAAGACGACGTCGGCGGCGGCCACGGGGGCGGCGAGATCCTTGGAGAAATCCAGGCGTCCGGCGGCGCGGTTCTGTGCGATGATGGTGTCGAGGCCGGGTTCGAAGATCGGTACCTGGCCTGCTTCTAGCGCGTCGATCTTGGCGGCCGACTTGTCGACGCAGGTGATATGATGGCCGAAATCCGCGAGGCAGGCCCCCGAGACGAGGCCGACATAGCCCGAGCCGATCATCACAATACGCATTCGACCTCACAATTCCGGGGCGATGAAGCGCCCCAACTTAGCAACGAGTTAAACTGTCAATTGAATTGGGCAATCGCCTTCTGCCCTCAGGTATAGACCCTAAAATAGTCCACGCGCATATGCGTCAACTTATCCTCGTCCCGCAAAGGTTGTGGAAACGGCACGTCGGTTCTCAACGCAAGCGTCAAAAGGGGCCAGAACACGTCAAACTCATCGTCCAGCCGTTCGGACCGTGTGATCGGCCAGTTCGCAACTTGCCCCGTCTTAGTATCCACCACTGGTTTGCGATTGAAGTACGGGACGCACCGTGTGTCATCGACGAGCATGCCGTAGAGGCAATAGCCCGCCGTCATGTCGACTGACGTCTCAACGCCCGTGCTTCTGCTACTTGCGTCCGGGCCTCCCCATTCATGAAGATATGTCCCATAAACAGTCGGCTCCCATCCCTTGTGCTCCACGACATCGAGCTCAATACTGGTTTTGGGCTCCAGGATACTGCGACCGTTCAGCAACCAGAATGCCGGCCAGGTTAGGGGATGACGCGGAAACAACATTCGGGCCTCGAAGTAACCCTTCCGCCAGCCTTTTAGAACCACCCCATCCTTGCGTGCGGATTGGAGGCTTCCGGAAATCCACTGAAATTCGGGCAGAGAGTTCCCATAATACTTGCGCACGTCCATCGGACGGCCAATGTATTTGGCGGCTATCTGCAGTGCCTTGCCGTCTTCGGCAGCATCGTCATCGACAATCGAATATGGATTGAACCCTTCCTCTCCGTGTCGGGTCGCAAAGGCCGAGCGGCCATAGAATCCGGTGCCGTCTGTGGTTGCTTTCGGCCCGGCGTTCCAGATTGACCAGTCGAGCGAATTGAATCGATCCTCGAACACGATGTTCCTGGATGCCGTCGGGTCATTTGTCGTTGCCGCTTCGGATGAAAAGCCTCCACACGGCATCGCTAGCAAGGTGGATGCACCTTGAAGAAACCGACGTCGATCGAATAGTTGCATCATGTGCGCGCCCCGTTCCAACGGTTGTTTCTATGCAAGCTCCTGGACAGCCGAACGAAGCGCCTGCGCGTGAATTTCAACCACGCGTTCCGGGCTGTATCTTTCGATGAAGGCTTTCCGGAAATCAGAATGCGCCTTTTCGCTCGCTATGTTGTCGCAGTAATAGATCATTGCCTCGACCAACGTCGCGCCACCATCCAACGCGACGAGCCGGCCAAGACGACTGTCCACTAGGATATCGCTAGGCCCAAAGTCGCAGTCCGTGGATACGACCGGCAAGCCGAAACGCAATGCCTCGCATATAGCAAGCGACCAGCCCTCCCATCGCGATGTCGAGACGTAAACATCGCTTGTCGCAAGAGCGGGCTCAGGGCTGCTAGGATAGTGCTCGATACGGACAACCTCATCCAACCCGAGCTTTGAGATCTCAGCGCGCAGACTGGCTTCCTCGCTGCCGTATCCGACGACCTTCAGTCTGACGTTTGGACGAACCTTGACGAGCCTCGAGAACGCATGGAGGAGAATGTCCTGGCCCTTTTGAAAGGCAAAACGCCCCACATTGACGAATGTGACCACGTCGGACGACTGGTCGGAAGCTGATCCATTGTCAAGATCAAAAGACCGCACCGGATTAGGCACCCACACTTGTGGTGTTTTGCTGTTGAACATCTCCTTGAAAGACTCCAACTGCCTCGGAGAGGTGCCAAAAACATATGACACTCGAGACAGGAAATAGGTCCGCATCAAAAAGAACAGCACCTTTGCCTTGAAATGGGCCGCCTCGCGCTTCGGATTCCCGTGCAGATGCACGGCAAACCGGCGCTTCAGGCCTAGGCAAGCCGCCATGCACATGACGGTCGGCTCGATTTGCGGGACAACGACGAGGCTGTAATCTGTCGCCTTGATGACGCTCCTGAATGTCCGGATCAATTCGATCCTGCTACGCGCGACCCGGTCGATACTGCGATAGCCGCGTGCTTCGGTGGGGCGGTTTTTATGGACTGATGTGTAAAGGACATCAACCTCGAAATCATCCGGATATCGGTCCGCCAGCATCGCGCAGACGGCATCGACCACCCGCTCTATGCCGGCAAACGCGCTCGTTCCAGGCTGGATATAAAGGATTTTAAGGCGGCGCTTCGGTTTATCGCGCACGCTTGACCCAACCTGAATGTTCATTCGTCCTCCGGGCCAATACTTGGCTAAACACGAGCCGCCGGCACAGGCAGATGGCTTTCACAAAGGGTTTTCACTCGACAGTTGTCGCCGAGACCATCTCAACGTTCGGCAGGCACTTGCTGTGATCGTCGCCACCTCGGCGGCGGCGTTGAACGCCGTGCCAAAGACCGACGATGATGGTTATAATGCAGCCTCGGCATTACTCGGATGTGACAGTTTTATAGACAATACTATCTCAATAAAGATGCCGTGGCTGAGGCGTTATTTTCTAGACGTCTTGCACTGCACTTGTTATGCTGCTTTGCAACATAATCTGTGCGGAGAAGGTTTGCAAGATGTTAAAGTCTCAGCCCCTGCTAAGCGTCATCATTACTTGCTATAACTACGAAACGTACATCGATGAATGCATTCAAAGTGTTCTCTCTCAGGACTATGATAATCTAGAAGTAATTGTTGTTGATGACGGGTCGACCGACGGCTCTTGGAGTAAGATCCAGAAATATGGTGACCGGATCACCGCCATTCGAGGCGAAAACAGTGGCCCGCTTAAGGCGTGTAGAAGTGGCTTGTCACGATCGCATGGCGCCTTCATCTATTTCCTTGATGCCGATGATGCTTTGTGCGAAGGCGCACTGACGGAACTAGAACCCTATCTACGATCTGACGTCTCCAAGATTCAGTTCATGCTACTGCCCGTCGACAAAGACGGGAAGGCCATTGGCAATCCGTTTCCTGAACTGCGTAGATCGGCCAACTCCCAGCAACTTATCCAGTCCATTCGACAAAAGGGTCACTACAATACGCCGCCGACATCCGGAAACGTCTATCGTCGGGATGTCTATGACGGGTTGGGCGAGATGACGTATGAGCGGGCGATCGACGGGGTACCCTATCTTCTGGCGCCCTTCGTCGGAGAAGTCATCTCCATCGACCATCCGCTTGGCCGATACAGAATCCACAACGCTAACCTCTCGTCCTTTTCCGACATCAGTTCCAAACGCATGAAAGCATATGTCGAGCGTTTTATGGGTCGCCTCCACCATCTGGCCGAGCTCGTGGAAGCAAGGAGCGCCACGGCCGCCAAAGTCAACGTGCGTAACGACTATGCCTACGTCACGGAATTGAACACGATGAGTCTGGTCGTCGATGGGAAAAGACCCAGCGTTGGGCAGATCTCGGCGCATATCGGCGCGGTCGTGCGCGAAAATTCTGGCATGAAGCGGGTTGCACTATGCCTATTCGCAGTTGGACTGTTCGCACTTCCAAATGTTCTGGCGAAGCGCCTGGCCGCCGTCAGAATCGATCCTTCCCGCGCGCGTCGGATGCGCTCGCGCCTCAAGCACGTCTTTTCGCTCGCTTGACTTCAACCTACGGTTAGCTTGCCATCGCTGGGGAGGCCGCCGAGGGCGCCCTTGCCTCGTTATAGACCTCAAGTGTTTCCCTGGCGACACGTTCAATCGTCAGATGCTCTATTCTGAACTGGCTTTTCTGGCGCCATTCGGACAGGCGACTGGGAGCTTCCAACAAATGTCGAAGCATGTCGGCAAGGGCGGCCGGATCACGCGGTGGTACCAGAAGACCGGCTTTGCCATGTTCCAACAGCTGTGGAATTCCATCGACAGACGAACCGACGACAGCGCAGCCGGCCTCGCGCGCTTCCGACAGGACGAGAGGGGCCGGATCGGCGTGCGACGGCAAAACGAAGATGTCGGCGCCCAGCATGTAGGGATAGGGATCGGTGGTCGAGCCAACGAACGTGATGTCGCGCGCACTGTCCAACGCCGCGGCTCTGGCTTTGTATTCCTCGCGTAGCGGGCCGTCGCCAACGATGTAAAGGCGGGCATCCGAGTACGATTTGTGGACGACTTCAAAAGCATCGAGAAGATCGGGTAGGCCCTTGCGCGGGTGGAGGCCACCAACGAATAGGATGCTTGGGGAGCGCAGTGGTTTCGGCTCCTCGCTGCGGCCCGTCGACCGGCTCGATCCGATTGTGCCGTTTAGCACGACCTTCAACTTTGAGGGACGCACACCTCGTCGTTGCATCGAGGCGCCAACGACGTCGCTAACAGCAATGACGCGGGTGCCAAGTCCCATCAGCGTTGCGCTTTTCTCGAACTCATTGTGAACAGTGGTAATCAGCGGAACACCCCGCAACTTGCAGATCGGGAACGCGATCACTGCGCTTGTCATCATATGCGCGTGGACAACATCGACGTCATATCTGCCAATCGCACGATGCAAACCAAAAAGCGCCCTTAAAAGATGCGGAATTTTCCGCTGATGTGGGATGTAGATTGTCTTGACACCGTTTGCCTTTAGCAGGCTGTCAAAGTCGCCACCCTCGCTCGCCATGAAGACCTCATGCCCAAGCTTTACTTGCGCACATGCGAGGTCGACTGCGGCATGGACATGCCCGTTCTGGCGCCGCGTGTGATTGAGAACATGTAAAATCCGCATGGTCGACCTCGTGTGACACTCTACTGAGACCCTGATCCGATCTCCGTTGATCGTAGCAATCTCATTGCGATGAGACGGCATTTTCAACGTCCAACGTCGAGACCCGGGCCGTCGGCTGATAGTTGAAGCCGCCCTGGCGGCCGATCGATTCCACGCCGAAGGCTTTCAATCTCGAGATCGCCCGGGCAGCGTCCTGCGCGGCACCTTTAGCGTAGATCGGATAGGCGTTGGCGAGCGTATGGCTTCCTTCGAGCTTGAGATCGCCGAGGAACAGTCGATTGGCATTGGCGTGCCGGCGAAAATCTGCTTCGGCCTCTTCGCACGAATCGACTTGGCCGGCGATGACCTCGACTGCAAAATACTCACGACCATCGACGCGACCGTAAAAGTCTGAGTAGACCGTCAAACGCTTCCATGCACCCTCGTGTGAGAAATTGTAGATGATCGCCTGGGAAAAGCCCTTGTCGCCGGAAAAGCTGAAGTAGAGCGTAATCAGTGTGATCGTCTTCAATCCCGAGGTTTGAACGTTGCCGCATATGCGTTCGGCAACGCTAATCGGAACCGTCGACACGACTCGCTCGGCAACAAGCGTTTCTCCCTTGTGCACCAGTTCATAGCCCGTGGATGCCCGGCTGAGGTGGAGGGCCTCAGCCGATAGTGTGAACACCACACCACGACCTTCGAGCTTGCATCGAGCGAGGCTGTAAAGCGCTTCGAAGCCTTCTCGTGGCCGCGCCATTTGACGATTCTTTGGACCGCTTGCCTTTTTGCGTTTCAAAAATCGACGGCTCAGATTGATGATCGAGGCATATTCGGAGATCCAAAGCATGCGTTTTCGTGCGAGATCAAGGTCGATCTCTTCAGCGGCAATACCATAGAATCGCTGCATGTAAGTCCCCAGTCCGGATCGGTGTAGCAAGTAAGCGCCGATCCAGTAGCGTGCGAAGTCACGCGCGTTTTCCATGCGGCGGCGAAACAGGCGCGCATAAAGGACAGAAGCGAAAATACGCACTACGCCGAGAGGCCCGGCTGCTAGAATGTCGTCGCGTATCGAAATTGGATAAAGCGTGATTTTCCCCTGCGGATTTAGTCTCCCCCAGCTCGGCTTGATGTGTACGTAGCGTTCAAGGAGCTCGGGAAAGTGTCGGAGCAATGGAGAATCGTCTTGAAATATCAGGCTCCCGACATCAAAGGTGTAGCCCGCCCGCGACGACCAATCCATGTGGTTTCCGCCCACATGGGAGTACTCGTCGACAACGGCAACCCGCTTGCCTTCCCCTGAAAAAATCGCCGCGGCAACCAGGCCTGAAATGCCGGCGCCGAGCACGATGACGTCAAAATGCTGCACTGCGGACATGCGTGAGGGTTGATGGCTCACATCATCCATTGTTCACCCCCGAACTGCTATCACTCACGAAAGTGATACAGTATAATTCAATTGAAAAAGCGTCGTTATATCAATCGATACGACGACCAAAGAATAGATAGGTAAATAAATTTTGCAACTATTCTGCACTGCAAAATAAATAATTTTTGCACTTGATGGAATTAAAATAATGCTGCAGAATTTTTGCAATTGCGAATTCACTGATCCAGTCCTTGTTGCAGCGCATCCACAGCAACAGTACTGTCCAATGACAGGAACGGGGCCGATCGATGGCAAAGGGTTATTCGGTGCCACGGCAAAGCCTCGCCCATCTGCTGCAAGCACCCCTGGACGGTATCGACTTGATATCGACAGATGTGTTCGACACCCTCCTCTTGCGGCAGCCTCGATCCCAAAGATCGCGCTTGATACAAGCCGAGAAGCTCTTTTCAGGAGTGCTGCGAGATGAGGGATTTCACATCAGCCCAGATCATCTGTTTCGCACGCGCCAACTTGCCGAGCGCTTTGGTTACCGCGCGCTCAATATCGGTGGCGGGGCCGGAGAAGTTCGGCTTGTCGATATCCTCAAACGTCAGTTCGCAATTCTCGGCCTGCCGGAGCGCTTCATCGAGAAGCGCATCGCGATCGAGGTGGCGATCGAAAAGCGCTCACTGTCGGCAAACCAGATGCTTGCCCGAGTGCTGCGCCTTCATCGCCGGACCGGCATTCGCATTGTTGCAGTCTCGGACACGGCACTGCCAAAGCGCCAACTGTCGGAACTGATCAATCATTTCCACGGGCCCGGTCTGATCGACGATATCTACTCGAGCGCCGAGGTCGGGGAAAGCAAGCGTTTTGGTCATCTCTTTTCGCATGTCCTCCTGACGGAAGGCATTGCGGCATCACGTCTTTTGCATCTCGGAGACGATCTTCTTGCCGACTGCACGGTCCCAAGAACCATGGGTATCCACACGCTGCATCTTCCTAAAGGACGCCTTAGGCGCCTCGCCACGCAAGCCGACGGTGCCAGGTCACAAGCAGCCCGTGGCGTTCGCAATACCGTCATCAAGCCTGCCCGCGTGCCACATCTCGCAGATCGGGAAGGCTTCGGCCGAGACGTCTTCGGTCCTGTTGTCGCGCAGTTTTGCTTCTATATCTGGCTCTACGCCCGACAGGCGGAGATGAAAGGCGATGCGGCTCTCCTGTTTTGTGCGCGCGGCGGTATCGGCATCCGCGCAGCCTTCGAGAAGCTGGTCGCCAAACTTGATCTCCCGATTGCAATCCGACGTGAGAATATTCTCATTTCACGCCTGATTGCCGCGCGATCAGCGCTCATCCAGCAAAGCCCCACAGTTCTTGATGAGTTGGCACGTGAATTCAAGAAGAACACATTTGCCGAGGTAGCCGACGCCCTTGGTGGCGCAACCTACAGACTGTCCGACGCCTGGCAACGACCCTTTGATCCAGCCCAGTTCTACGGGTTGCTGGAGACCACCGAAGGCGGCCGCGTGCTTGCTGATATCGCGCAGCAGAACGCGCTCTTCGAGCGCCATCTGGCGCAGATTGCCGGCGATGCCAAACGCATCATTCTCTGTGACACCGGTCTCTATGGAAGCACCCAGCGTCTCGTCGCAGCTGGGCTCCCCCAGCGCAAATTTGAAACGATCCAGTTCGCGCGGTGCAACTACAAAGGCCTCAGCGAAGATCACTTCTCGCGCGTTACGGGTTTGGTCGTTGAAGAAGACCTCTATAACCCGCTACGGATCGAGACGGTGATTTTGCGTTACTGGCAGATCATCGAGAGCCTGTTCGAACCAGCAATCCCTTCGGTTCGCCATCTTAGCGAGTCGGACGACGGATCCGTTCATAGCAACGCCGGTCCGATCGCCTATGGGCAGCTTGATCCAGCGCAGGTCAACCCCTTGCTTACGGGTGTCTTTCAATACATCGATCGTGTCGAAAGCGGTGCAAGGGTCATGTCGGATGCAGACCGCGCTTGGCGGAGACTTAAGAGGGCAATCACCAAGCCTGACGCGTTCGACATTATAGCACTGGGCGTGGGCGCGCGATCCGTCGATTTCGGACGTGCCGACAATGTCCACGTTCTCGAGAAATCGAACGCACCCAATCTGGCCAACAAGCTGACGGAGATCAAGTCACAGCTGTGGCGGGAAGGTGCGATCGTTCGAGACTTTCCGTTGCTCAAGAGCGCGTTGCTCCCAGCCCTGGAGATGGTCCACATTATCAGGCAGGTGTCTGCACGGCTCAAATAGCCGCGCCAAGACACTGTCCACAGCAAGTCAGATTTCAGCACAGTGATTAAGTTACCCGGCATGGGGGCCTTTCAAGATTGCATGGCCCCGCACAATCACAGCTTTACAGCCTGGCGCAGTGAACGAGCGCTTGAACTTGGAGTAAGAGATGCTTGCGGTAAAGACGATCAAGGGAGCCGGATGGCTGGTCTTTTCCCGCTTTCTCGGACGCATCATCGACTTTTTCACCCTGCTGGTCCTCGCCCGTGTGCTGACGCCGGGCGACTTTGGCCTGGCGGCGATCGCCACATCGCTCGTCGTGGTCGTTGATACGGTGCTTGAGGTTCCTGTAACGCAGGCCCTCGTTCGGCTCCCGACAATCAACAAATCCCACCTTGATACCGGTTTTACCGTAGGCGTGATGAGAGGTGTCGTTATCGGAGCGATAGTCCTGGCGATCGCGTGGCCTTATTCCTGGATCAATCACGACAGCCATCTCGTGCTGCTTGTCGCTGTGCTAAGCCTCGGCCCGATATCCAGGGGGCTGGCCAGCCCAGCAATGGTGAACTTCGCACGGGAGCTGGGATTTCGTCAGACGTTCATTCTGGAATCATCGGGCAAGTTGACCGCCGCGCTCGTTGCTGTCTTCGTTGTCCTTGCCGGTGGAGCGTACTGGGCAATCGTCGCCAATTTCGTTGTCGCCTCGCTTGCATCAACAATCGTGTCCTACGTCCTCGCGCCCTACCGTCCCGCCTTCTCGCTCGCGCGTCTTCCCGACTTCGCCGGCTTTATCGGCTGGTTTTCCTCGGCACAGCTGATTTCTGCATTGAACTGGCAGTTCGATCGATTTCTTGTGGGAGCGCTGGCAGATCGTCCGACCCTCGGTCGCTATGCGGTTGCAAGCGATGTCGCGGTGATCCCAACGCAAAGTCTGATTGGCCCGGCTCTTCAGCCCGTCATGGCTGCTTTTTCGCAAATCAATACCGATCGCGTCCGCGTAAGGCAGGCCTTTTTGAAGGCCACGCGCATCGCGATGATGGTATCGGCCCCCGCCTGCGTGGGCATATCGCTGACAGCAGATCTCGCGACCGATATCCTGCTTGGCGCGAAATGGGAGCATGCAGCACCCCTCCTCAGCCTGCTGGCGTTGGCCGTTGCGCCAATCCCCTATGTTCAGACACTCTCGTCAGTGAGCATCGCGCTGGATCGGCCGCAAATCATCTTTCGGCTGAACGCTATAGACCTCACCTTTCGCGTGCTGCTGATCTCGATAGGCTTCTACCTGGCTTCCGTCACTGGCGTCAGCGTGGCCAGGATCGCCTTGTCCTCGCTCATGTTTGCCTTCTACCTTGCTGAAGCGCGCCGGCTGCTCGACGTTTCCTTTGCAGCCCAACTCCTCAATATTTGGAAGGTGGTGGTTGCGGTGGCTCTCATGGCTGTGGCCGTGTGGCTTTTACGAGAAGAGCTTGCCGGAAGAAATTTTCCGCACGTCGTGGAGCTTGGGATCGCTATAGCCGCCGGTGCAGCCACCTATGCCGCAGGGCTCCTGCTCCTTGGGGTTAGGGTGGCGGCAGGTCGCGGCCGGTTGGCGCTCTACGACAGATATTAAGGTACTGCTCAGCAGGCCTCCGCCGTCAATGGGGGCGAAAAAGCACTGCCAAACCCCAAATTGCGCGAGGCAGTAACCCGGCCTGAGGCGCTTATCAAAGCGGGACCAGCTTAGAGTTGTCAGTACCGGAGCAATACTCCCCATTCGTGCCGTTTCATCTTCCCCAGGTGCTGCGGCCGCTGGTCTTCCGGGGCGCGCGCCGGAAGACCAGCGGCGCGTCATCGCCGATACTCCTTCCGATGGTCGGAAGGGGGACATTGGTGATCAAGCTGAGGGGGACGATCATGATCCTGGATCTGCATCAGCAGGGGCTGACGGTGTCGGCTATTTCCAGGGAAACAGGCATTGATCGCAAGACTGTGCGCAAATAGATTGAACGAGGCCTTGAGGCTCCGGCTTATGGACCGAGAAAGCCTCGCGCGACAGTTATCGATCCGTTCGCTTCATCGGACTGATTGGCATAGTCTTCTATGCTGGCTGGTTCTCCAGGTGAGGCGACGGAAGCGCGAAAATCATGCATAGGCGGATGATGGTCGGATCAAGGGCGACATCAACTTCCCGACCGCATACTTCAATCGCAAAGGTCATTTTTCCGAGCGCAACAAAAACGCAAGGCTAGTTCATATAACGCGTTGACCTGACGCATTGCTTTGAGCTCGCGTCGATCTGTATGCCCTACATCAAGGAGACGCGCGGAGACAACGACCTGGCCGAGTTTGGATTGGCGCCATTCGACGGGCACCTTCACCGTCGTTTTTGATGGTCGCTCGGTGACACCATCCTCCCCCCGGCTCGGGCGGAGGTCGGCATCGGTGCCGTCATGGCGCCGGTCTATACCGCAATGCAGCAGCGTTCGCATGCCACAATGACCCGACATGGATTTGGGTGCTCAGTCGCTCGCTGTCGCGTGACCTGAGACAGTCTCAGTCGTCCGGCCGCAGGAAAACCACTAGCCTTAGCCTATCCACGCGTACGGTTGATCACCGTTCCAATAACATTTGCTCCTGCACGGCGCAGCAACTGAACCGATTCCGATATCTCCTCGATCGTCGTGTGCCCGGCGCGGGCAACGACAAGAACAGCATCGGCATAGCTTGCCAAGGCAAGCGCATCCATCGAGTGGCGCAGCGGCGGCAAGTCGAGCAGAACATCACCTCGAGACCGCGCCACTTCAAATATGCGCCGAACACGAGGATTTCGAAAGTCGGTGAACAGATTGGCGTTGGCGTCTCGCGAGTGGATTGGCAACACCGCAACGCCACTGACTTCCTCAAACGACAATTGCTCCGGCATAAGCCCAGCAAAGGCCGCCCCGGCCAAGGAAAGAGCCGGGCCATGGTCCTCAACTGCGTGGAGATCGGCGCCATCCGAAGCCTTGAAAAGCGTAACCTGCCGACCGCCCCGACTGATCAACTGCGCGACACTGGCACATAACGTTGACACCCCGGCACCCGGGGTCCAACCAACAATGGCGATTACGATGCTTTTTTCGTTCCGCAGGCTCGTGCACGCGATTTCAATGGATGTACGTAGATCTCGAATTGCGGCGACGTACTTCTGTTGCTGAGGGCTTGTAATATGCCAGGGAACGCCTTCTGCCCCGGGCACGTCAGGGATAGATCCCAAACAGCGAAGATCGACTTCGTGCGCCAGTTCTTTAGCGCTGCGCACGCGCCGATCAAGTGCCATGCGCAGGACCACCACGCCGGAACCGAACAAAAGTCCGACAACGGCGCCAAGCGCCATGATAAGTGATCTGCGGGGCGCCGACGGTCCAAGCGGCGGCAAGGCTGCACCGATAATGCGGGCGTCGGCGTCAGGAGTTGCGATCGCCGGCAGGGTGCCGAGGTGCATCGCTTCGCGCGCTGCATCGGACTGCCGAGCAAGCGAATCCAGCCGCCCTTGTAGGGCCTCGGTGCCCGCGCGAGCAATCTGTTCCTTGAATGCCACGGTCTGGTAGATGTACCCCGAAATCGTCGCATTGGCGACGCGCGCCGGTAGCTTCGGGTCGGAAGAGGAATAGTCGATCTGGATTACGAAGGACTGACCGACGCGCCGCGCGTTCAGCCGTGAAAAGAACTTCAGAAAGGCTGCCCGGTCCGCATCATTGTCAAGCTCATCGGTGGCACTGGTTGCACCTGACGCGGTGCCGGTGGTGTCGGCCACGGTATCTGCCGGTCTGGGCCCGAGTAGGTCGAACAACCGCGCGATGAAGCCTGGCTGCTTGCCAGCAAGCTCCGGATCGCTTTTCATGTTCAGGCTCTCAAAAACCGCCGACAGAAGACGCTCGGACTTTATGGTCTGAAGCTCGCTGTCGGCACGATTGAGATCAAGCGTCTGCTGAGCGCCAAATTCCCCCGAAGAAATCACCGATTGACGGGGCTCGAGCAGCAGTGTCGCGGTCGCCTGGTATGTGGGTGGTAAAGAGTAGGCGTAGAGCGCGGAAACGGCCAGGCCGACCGCGCAGCAAATCGCAAGCGTGGCCTTGTGGCGGGCGGCAAGTTCGATAAGAGCGCGCAAAAGCGCGATTGGCCCATCGCCAGCCACGTTGGCTTGCGCCTCATTTTCCCGCCAGAACCTCGATGTGACGTCAATTGGGCGAGGTCTGTTGAACATTGTTCTGCTCCTAGCGTTCATATGGCTTGGCGGCTGGTCGAGGTGTCTCGATCGCTGCAGCGCGTTCCGGCTCAAGGCGCCCTCGTAGGGCGTCAAATGCAGCCAACAGATTGCCGCGGACCCGGCCGCGTCGGTCAATGAATGGCTCGGGCCAGAAGGCTCCGATAAAATTGCTCGCGGTATTGCGGAAGATTTGACCGACGACTTTGGGCAGGCTCATCGTGCCTTTGGTCAGCATGTAAAGCGGGTTGATCACCTGCGAATAGCCAAGCCGGTCGCCACTCACACGCCCGCCTTTTACACCCATATGAACGCCGAAGGATCGCCCCGATTTGACGAGCCGGCCACCGCGCTTGGCAAGAGCAGCGGCGAAGTCGCGATCCTCCAGCCAGCCGTAGAGAACCAAGCGCTCATCGAACCTGAGATCTCCGATGGCCCTGAACCGGAAGGCCATGTTGCAACCATACGGACTGAACCGCTCCTGCCACGTTGCGTCCGATCGTCCTGCCTCGACCAGGTCCACCGCCTGCTGAAACGAAATTCCAGGTCCCTTGATCCCATCCGCGATGACGTTGCCTGTGTAGCCGACAATCTGGTGTTCGTCGCGAAAAGTCTGGATCGCAGCCGCAAGCCAGCCTCCATCGGCGACAAAATCGTCATCGAAGAAGGCAACGATTTCGGTATATGGCGCTACATGCCGCAAAGCCGTGTTGCGCTGCGCGGCAAGACCTGGAGGCCCAGTGATGATCGTCACGTCCGGATGGTCGCTGAGGTCTCCGGCATCGGCCACGTCTACACCGGAGACAATGATCTTATCGGGCGCCACGGTTTGCGTCGCGAGAAATCGACGAACGCTAGCGGCCACGACATCGGGACGCCCGCGCGTCGCGAAGATGACGCTTACACGTGGCAGGCTTGGATCAACGGTCTTGTGCGCGCGGATTTCGGCCTTCGGATTGTCCAGCAGGTCGACATATCCGCGCGCAGAGGTCTCCCATGAAAACTGACGTCGCTGTTCGTGACCAGCACCCACGAGATCGCAACGTAGCTGCTCTGAGGACGCAAGGGCTTTGATCTGCTCGATCCACTCGCGAGGCTCGAACGGAGACGCCGCGAGCGCGGCTTTTCCATAGACTTCGGGCATGCTCGCACTGTGTGACGAGATGACAGGACAGGATCTGGCCATCGCCTCCACGATCGGAAGCCCAAAGCCTTCCGCTAGGGAAGGAAACGCTAGACACAAGGCACGGTCCAGCAAGTAAGCCAAATCATCATCGGAGACACGTCCGAGGAAGTACACATTGCTGCGATGCCGCAAGGTTTGTTGAGCAAATATGCCGTCACCTCCGCCGGCGATGACGACATCAAGGCCCATCTCGTCGAGGGCTTCCGCAATGTCGATCAGAAGAGAAAGGTTCTTATGGATCGCGCGCGACCCAAGCGCCAGAACGAACGGTCGCATTGTCGATCTCGTCGCCAGAAATGTCGGCGCTGCCCGTGCTAGCGAAGGATCCCAACGAAGCGCATGCTCGTGTCCGTTTGGTAGAACCGCGATCTCTGACACGCGAACCGGTAGATATCGGGCCAGCTGTCGCGCCGCAGCGTGCGACACCGTGGCGACGCGAAGTGAACGCCGAACCAGGAGTGGTTGAAGCGTGTGATACAACGCGCGAAACGACCGGCTGTAGCTTTGCGGTGCTGCGAAAATGTTGGCATCATGGATGCAGACAAGCTGATCGCCCTTAAAAGCCGGGGCCGTGTTGCAAAGGTTCAAAAGCGTGCGGTTGCTGCTTAACAATGGCAACTCGACTTGCTCCCAAGCATGACCGGTTAATCGCCCGCGTGTCTCCGATCGTAGTCGTTGCAAAGGGAGTTCGCCGGAAGGCTGCGGCGCGATCAGGACGGCGTGCTCGGCGCCGGCAAGCGTGTCCATCGCAGTGACGATGTTTCGGGCGTAACGCTGGACACCCGTGAGCTCCTGGGTGAGGAAGCGACCATTGACCGCGACGTCTGTTACGCTCATGCACAATCTCCCGGCGACCATCAATCCGCGTCTTGACCACGCAGCTTGACGCACGTGCCGTGAAGCACGTTGCAACAACAATCACGAAGGTGGAAAGGCGCGGTGCCGCGCCGTGTAATGTCAGTAGCTGCCGCGCGAGCGAAGGACCGCCGGAACGGTTTTCAGCATGATTGTCAGATCGCCCAGAACCGTCTGTTCCGCGACGTAGCGCACGTCGAGCTGTACGCGTTCGCTGTAACTGGTGTCACTGCGCCCGCTGACCTGCCACAGACCCGTTACACCCGGACGAACCTGGATGTAATCAGCATAATGAATGCCATAGAGTTCAGCTTCGCCGGCAACGATCGGCCTTGGTCCGACCAGGCTCATCTGACCGCGTATGACGTTCAGAAGCTGGGGAATTTCGTCAATGCTGCTTTTACGCATAAGCGCACCTAGCGGTGTGACGCGAGGATCGTCTCGCAGCTTGCGCGTCGCGTTCCATTCCGCGTTGAGCGAAGGGTTTGCCGCCAAGTGCCGATGGAGAACCTCGTCTGCATTCTTCACCATTGTCCTGAACTTCAGGCAGGGAAACATGATGCCGTGCCGGCCGATGCGCCTATGCGCAATAAAGATGGGCTGCCCCTGCAAGACGAGAAGTACCACGACCAACATCGCAATCATCGGCGCCAAGACGACGAGGCCTACGACTGCGATTGTCGCATCGATGCCATATTTGATGCCATCGAGAATGGCGGAACGTTTTCCGCTTTCAAAAAGATCGGACCGTCGGGATGTCGTCCTGCGAGCGGGCCGCGGCGCCTTGTTGAACCGGCCGAAGTTCCGACTGAGATCAATTTCACTCATCTGCGTACTCCCTTGCAATAGTTCGGAATGTGGGCACGTGCAGACAATGCCTTGTGGCATGCAGAAGAAAGTTAACAAGTATTAAACGGTTTGACAATAAAATTATTGCGCTGCACTATGTAACGGTGCAATGCGGGAAATAACGTCACTAACTGTTCATAAAACTGTTTTTCGTGCCTAATATAAATGCCGAACGTCTAATTATTGATCGATATTTCGGCAAGAACTACACCCGCAATGCAAGCCACGATGTTTTCGATCGATGTATCTCGGGGAGCTTGGCGTGCGCGTAGCAATTATTCACTACTGGTTGGTCGGAATGCGCGGTGGCGAGAAGGTTATCGAAGCCTTGTGCGATATCTTTCCCACAGCTGACATATTCACGCACGTGTGCGATTTGTCCGCGATTTCCGACAAGATTAAGCGGCACAAGATCCAGACGACCTTCATCGGCGGTCTCCCCTATGCGAAGCGGATGTACAAGCGTTATCTTCCGCTGATGCCGATGGCGCTCGAGCAAATCGACCTTTCTCCGTACGATCTCGTTATCAGCAGCGAGTCGGGACCGGCCAAGGGCATTATACCGACCTCGCCTGCGCTTCACCTGTGCTACTGCCACTCCCCGATGCGTTACATCTGGAACATGTACAACAGGTACTACGAGAGCTCCGGGTTGATGACGCGAATGATGATGCCTCCCATGGCGCACTATTTGAGAACATGGGACGTCGCAACGGCCAACCGCGTGGACGGTTTCGTCGCCAACTCGACAACCGTCGCTCAAAGGATCAAGAGCTATTACCGACGCGAGGCCGATGTCATTCATCCTCCCGTCGACACAGCGGCCTTCAGGCCGGTGGCGAGCCGTGAGGTCGAGGACTACTATCTGATGGTCGGCGAACTTGTTAGCTACAAGCGGCCGGACCTTGCAGTCGAGGCGTTCAATCGGATGAAGGCAAAGCTGGTCGTCATTGGCGGCGGCGAAATGCTCGATCACCTCAAGAAGATTGCCGGGCCAACGGTCACCGTTCTTGGCGCGCAGCCTTTCGATTCTCTCAGACATCACTACGCGCACTGCAAGGGGCTGATTTTCCCGGGCGAGGAAGACTTCGGCATCGTACCGGTAGAGGCGATGGCAAGCGGCCGGCCTGTGATCGCCTTTGGTAGAGGGGGTGCAACCGAAACCGTCGTAAACAACAAGACGGGCGTTTTTTTCGAGACCCAAACGACCGATGCCCTCATCGACGCGGTCGAACGGATGGAGCGGCTGGATTTCAATCCCGCAGATGCCGTGTCGCGCGCAGCCGATTTTCGAAGGGACGTCTTTGTGGATCGCTTTCGAGGCTATGTTGCACAAGCCACAGGCGTGAAGCTGGCTGTGTCGGCCTGAGCCCAGACCGGACCGTTGTCAAATAGGAGTATACGATGCCGCTTTCTGCCCTCCCCCGAGTCCTCGTAAGAGGATGCGGCTTTCTTGATCTCCGTTTGATCAGACGCGCCATCAATGCTGGTGTTTGCATCATCGCGTTGACCGCCACAGCTGCAAGCGCAACAATAGCCCATGCCGCAGAGGAATACGTTCCAGGACCGCAGGACACGCTGAAAATCCGCGTCTACGAGTGGCGGCCCAGTACCATGACAGCATTCGAGTGGGCTCCCCTATCCGGCGACTTCGTCGTCTCTTCCGCCGGCAACCTCTCGCTGCCGATCATCGGAAATGTATCGGTGGCCGGCAAGACGCTTGAGCAGATCTCCGAGACCATCGGACAGCGTCTGCAGACGGAAGTCGGTCTGCAAAAGCGACCAAGCGCTTCTGTGGAGATCTCGTCCTATCGTCCCCTCTTTGTCACGGGGCTCGTGGCCAATCCTGGTAAATACAACTTCAGTCCAGGCCTTACCGTCGTTCAGGCACTAAGCATGGCCGGCGGAATAGGGTCGACGGATGCCAACATAATTGGTCTGCAACGGGACGCATTGTCCAGCCAAGGCCAGGTGCGGGCACTGGAAGCAGAGCGGCTCGGGCTCCTTGCGCGGCAGGCACGTGTCGATGCGGTCTTGAGCGGAGCGTCGTCGGTCTCATTCCCACAGGAGTTGATCTCAAGAGGCAGCGAGCCTCGATTTGCCAAGATGATGGACGAAGAGCGGTCGTTGTTTGCGACGCGTGAGCAATCGATGAGGACGGAGATTGACGCTCTCGGCCGCGCCAAGGTTCTCGCCAACAACCAGATCGCGGCACTGAAGGAAAAAACAGTAGCTCTGGCCAAGCAGATTGATCTGGCAAGCAAGGATCTGTCCTCGGTCAACAAGCTGATATCCCAGGGTTTGACAATTTCCGCCCGCCAACTGGGCGCGAACCAGACGGTGGCCGAACTAGAGAGCCGAAATCTCGACGTTTCGCTGGCGATCTTGAAAACCGAGCAGGATCTCGCCAAAGGTGACCAGGATATCGCCGATGTACGAAACCGCTATCGTGTCAGCGCGCTAAGCGAGGCGGCGGAATTGCGTGACCGATTTGCCTCCAACGCTGAAAGGCTTCGGACGGAACGAGACCAATTGAGAAATCTTGAAGTTCGCGCACCGTCGGCAATAGCCTCTCTTGCTGACGAGCAGAACCCCTTTGCATACCTGATGACGGTCAATCGGGTCGTAAACGGCAGCATGGAAACACTCGTCGTCGACGATAACGACCCGGTCACTCCCGGCGACATGATCAAGGTAGAGCGGCGCGAAAAGACTGCCGCCGCGCCGGCTGATATCAGCAGCAATTAAGCTGTTGCCGTTGTCACACGACGGGTCATAATTTGCACTTGCCTCGACATCCCATATGCGGAATTATATCTGCCTGCGGTTCCACGGATTGGGAGTCAGGAGCGACCTATGGGCTGGGCACTTGTTATCTCGCTGCTGATCGGCGCGATCTGTGCCTTGCGCGTGCCTGTGCTTGTGTTCGCACTGTTGGTCATAGCCGTTTTGGTGATCTACGCCGTCGTCAGCTACAGTAGTGGAAGCACACTGTGGCACGCGGTCCTGTGGGGAGGCGCCTTCGCGGTTATGCTAGAGGCTGGATACGTTTTGACCCACGTCCTTCTTCACGCCTTCTATACCCGTCGGGTCGATAACGATGAGAAACGCACCCCGCAAGGCGCGAATCCCAAATACCCCGCTGACTAATCAAAAGGCCTGGGACTAGACCGTGTTGTTTTGCGGAACCGCTTTCGTCTGGGCGCCCGCCTTTGCCTGATCGGCCAGTCGGGAAAGGGCGAGTTCTTCCGCCTGGGCCATGCCGAACTTCAATCGGTATCCGGCATCCCGCAGCCGCCGGCTGGAAAACCGCATGCGCCATAGCGGGTTCCTCAACGGGAGCGTTCTGAAGCGAAGGAAGTCGTGCAACCAGTCGACAGCTGAGGGCGCACTCACGACGCGGTAATGCGGGTCCCCACTTGCCCTGAACGCCTTACGCATAAAGTCGATATGGCGTGGTTGTGGCCGATCGTCTTCCGCAAGGTTGAAGATCTCGACGTCGCCTGGGGTTCCCCGGCCAGCCAATGCCTGTTCGACAGACCAGATGAGTGCGTCGGAGACATCCCACACGTATATGTGATGGGCATGTCGATGTGACGCAAGCATCCGCTTTACCAAGCTCCAGTCGCGTATGCCGATGATCTGGTCCAAATCCACGACGACAGCTGGCCTGAAGATTATGCATCTCATCTGGTCGGCAACGCGTGAAATGGCTCGTTCGCCTGCAAGCTTCGTGCGTCCGTATTCCCGCACGTAGTCGAGCGCCCAATACTCCGAAGCGTTATCCTCATCAATCGACAGCACCGGCGAAGCTTCGGAGATCTCGATCGAGCGTCCGGAACCATAGACGGAAACTGAACTCGTGTAGCAAAACGCCCCAACCCGCGCGTCCTGCGCCGCCTTCGCGAGCCGCTCGGTCGCATCTTCATTGAGCGCCCGCATCCGGCTCTTCTTGCCGATTTCTGCAGCCAGATGGATAACCGCATCGCAACCATCCACCAGCGGAAGTAGATCGTCGTTGCGGGCCAAGTCGGCTTGACGCCATTCGAGCCGCTGAACGCCTTCTGATGGCGGCGACTTTGAAGTAACCGCCCTAACGTGATATCCACGCTGTAGCAGATCGGAAACGACGACCCGGCCGATCCGACCGGTGGCGCCTGTGACGAGCACGATTTTATCCGACACGGGCCATCATCTCCAAAACCAGCGGACGTTGGGCTTTTTCCCTTACATGATCGGCCAGGCGAATAGCCATCGCGACAATCATCTGCGTCGGGTTGCAGTGCCCGGCGGTGGGAAAGACGGAGCTACCGGATACATAAAGTCCCTCGACCCCATGAACCTGGCAATCAACATCGACGACACCGTTCGCCGGATCGCTTGACATGCGTGTCGTGCCGGTTGGATGAGCAACATCGACGAAACTTGTGGGAATGGGTGCCTTATCGCGTACCCAATCGGCAAGCGCTGCAGTAGGAAAATTCAGACGGGAGAATTCGCTGGCGACCAGTTCAGCCATCCGGTGCATCGTCCGCGCCTCGGCCGGATGGCTGCGCCAGTCGATTTTGGGAAGCGGCATGCCATGACGATCGCGACGGTCCGAGAGCGTTACCCTGCTGTCTGCATCGGGCATCTGCTCGCACATGCATTCGAGAGTGAGTTCTCGCAACTTGCGTGGCAACCCATTGCGCGCGACAAAATAGTCGACCGCGCCGCGCACCATAAGTGGAATATTGCGCGCCACGTCGACGAGGTCGTCAGGCAACTTCGGCTTTCGGGCGGCCAAGCGCCGCATCGCGTCCCATGGATCGTCCGGCGCCAAGGTCTCGCCGAGCCAGGCCGCGCAGTTAAGCAGGCGCTCCTCGCGCTGAACCGCAGGGCTAAGCCTAAGGCCCGCCCGGAAAAATCGACCTTGAACGTTGTAACGTCCGAACCTGCGCTGCAGGGCAGCGGAACCTGGCACGGAAATGAACGCTGCCGGGCCGCGCAGATGATCCATGAGATAGCGGCCAACCTGGTCGCGATCGTTGCCAAGTGCCGGACGACCGGGCTCATGTGAGTTAAGCAGAAGACGAGCATTTTCGATGCCGCCGGCACACAGAACCACGGAACCTGCCGCAAGCGTATGCGTACGTCCGTCACCAGTCGCAAACTCCAGCCCGCCGACCTTATTGCGCGTGTCATCGACCAATAGGCGCAAAGCGGTTGCTCCAATGACAGTTGTGACATTGGAACCAAGCCGCTTGGCGATATGGCGACCAAACCGCATGTATTCAAACGGGTAGCTTTCCGCATCATCTCTGCTGAACTGCCAGAAGAATGGCAACAGCAGGTTGGCACGAAATTCTTCCTTCGGTGCTGGTCGTCCCGAAATTCCCCAAAAGCGATCATTGCTGTATCCGGTGCCGACTGCGAGTCCGAGATGAACAGCGCTGCGTTCCAAATAGGGGTCCAGCTCCTTCATGGCGATCGGCCATCCGGAATGATCAACCCACTCTCGATGTTCGAAATCGATAGCGTCAAACGGGCCGCATCGCCCCCCCCACGTGTGCGAGCTCCCGCCAAGAATTCTATTTCTGACGGACCACTGGTCGCTCGCACGCGGCCGGCCGACATTGTCGATGTCGTTTAGTGCATCATTTTCCGCCTGTCGTGTTGTGCCGCCACTCTCGAGAAGGACAATGCTTAGCCCTGACCCCGATAGCTCTCGCGCCAACGTGGCGCCAGCCGGCCCTGATCCGACAATGCACACGTCGCATCGAAGCAATGGTACGATGCTGTTGCCTGGCTGAAGATCGATCACTGGCATTGTCAGTCCCCCGCGGGTCGTTGCCGCGACGCCGTGCAAGGCGTCTCGGAAATGCACTGTCCTCGTCCTAACGACGCATTCTGGTTATTCGTATGAGATAACTTGGCTGATACACCTAGCTCGTCCCCCACCGGGTGGAGAGCCTGTTCTGCTCGCTTAGCTGGAGAAACGGTGCGGGCGCATCGGCAGTGGATGTCGGTCGGGATGCGGCCAGACCCGCTAGAATGAAAAATAGAAGACCAAGATCGACGGTCGGCCCAACGATGAACGATCCAGTAAGCAAACAAAGGCATCCATTGCGTGCCGAAAGCTGAACATCGGCGGTGAAGCTTCTAGCCATTGCACCCGAAGGGCCAAGCGCCGTTGCGATGAACAGCAGGTAGAATACTGCTCCCGGGATGCCTACGTTCGACAACACTGCTACCAGGAAGCTCGAGGTTCGCGCCGTTCCAAGCCCCACACCAATGCCATATGTATCGAAGAAATTCTGCATTCCGTGCGTGTTCCACGCACCGCGCTCCATACCTGAAGCCGAGGTCGATTTGCTTAAGATAGCCATGTCGATATAGTCGTAGATCGAGTTGAATATATCGGTCTGCAGCACAACAGCGAGGCCGACAGCGACGGCGACCAACGGCGCAAAGATGACCACCGCGCTACTGTTGGCGCTCCCATGCGAAGTCCCACTTCGGATCACAGCCGTCACATAGAAAATGGCAAGGCAGACGGGTGCGGCGACAAGCCCACCGGATGAGGTCGACAATATAATCAGCGCAAAAGACGTCAGGGCAAGTGCCCCTGTCCACCTGGAGGATCGCCCACATAGCCACAGCGTGGACGTAAAGCCGAACGCGCCGAGCGTCGTGCCGGCAAACGCGGAAGCTTCTGGCCAAGAGCCAACGATACGCTTCATTCCGTTGATTTTGTCATTGTCATGAAAGACATACTGCGCATTGCGCATAAACTGCAGCATGTCTTGGGCACCGATTGCCCCGGTGACAACGTCGAGCGCCGCGAACACGATGTTGAGAGCCGTGTAGGCTATGAGGCCGCTGATTATGGCCCGAAACCCCTGGGTCGTTGAACCGATCGCCGTCACCAGCAGGAAGCAAGCGAGGTCTGCGATCAGATAAACGGTTTGGGTCAGGTTGCTGGAGACTGGAGCGAGTGACACAACGCCGCTGGTCAGCGGCCGGTCGGCCACACCCAAGGGAACGATCATCGTTGCATCCGCAAACAGGCGCGGAAGAAAGTACGCCGAAAGGCCTCCATAAAGAACCAGGCATCCCAACCAAAATCCTGGGCGACCGAAATGCAACCCATCCGCCAGCGGCGTGGTTTTCTGGGTGCCGCGGAAGATCGAAAGAGCTACAAAAAGAAGAAACAGATGTGCGGGCTGAACGCTGGAAGAGCCGACCACGAAAGCGGCTGCGGCTCCAAGCAGCGTCAACGCAACAAAAACCTTCATCGTCGCAGCCTGATCGAGCGACAGGCAATACAGTCCGAGAGTGACCGTAAAAATACCGATCGGCTCGAAACTCATGGCAAAACGCCCTCGTCCCGGCGCTTCGTCGTCAAATCGCAGCAGTGCATTCCGCGGAGAATGAGATCGACAGAAGAAAGCAACCCAAGGTGGATAACGCTTATGGGCGAGCGTCCCGTGAACGAACTCTTCATCGACATGGTCATTACTCCCGCCGCTGCGCACCGGATTAAGGCTAAATACTACGCTGCGTCGCACAATAGGACGGATTCTAAGATCTGCAAAGAGGATATTGCATTGCGACACTATCTGGCACTTGAGACAAAATATCTAACCAAAATTCCCTCGGCCCATCAGTCTACTAGGCGATCTTGTCGCTAGGAAAGATGACTCACGCATTAAAATGTTGATTATTATAGATTAAATATAAGAAGATGAATATGCGACGTCGGCCTAATCTGGGCCTCAGAATGTTGCGGCGCGTCAAATATTCGTCGCGAGACCGGTGAATTTCCGCCTTGGACTAGGTGACACTTCTCCAATTGTGTTGCATTGTTTGATTAACCATGAGAAATATTGCCAATGACTGGAAATAAAATGACGCGCTTTATCCAGTTAATGCGAGCACCAGGTATCTACTTCAGGATATTCGGCGCTACTTTTGGATTCTCTATAATCGCATATCTGCATTACAGGTCCGTGACTTTGACGTTATACTACAGCGTTATTTGCATGTTTCTTATGCAGGTTGGCTACATTGGAGGCGTTCTGTTCCTTATCTGGCGGGAGGGGGTTCGTCAGAAGATCCACTAGGGGTTGTTTCGAGTTCGTGTGTCATGCCCGGGATTGGAGGACCCGGACATGGGCGCACACATTACAGGGTCTATGTGTGTGATGAAATTTGGGACAAGCGGGCTTCGAGGCCTTTCCGAGGATCTGAAGGGCCGGGCATCGGCACTCTATGCGACGGCGTTTGGCCGCTATCTTCTCGAAAGCGGCCGGGCGAAGGCGGGAGACCCGATCCTTGTCGGTCGCGACTTCCGCGATTCCAGCCCTCAGATATCAGCCGATTGCATCAAGGCGCTCGGCAGGCTCGGCTTTGCGATGATCGATTGCGGCACGATCCCGACGCCGGCGCTGGCGCTTTACGGCCTGCATCTCGGCGCCGCCTCGCTGATGATCACCGGCTCCCACATCCCAGCCGATCGCAACGGCATCAAATTCTATCGGCCGGATGGTGAGATCGACAAGGCTGACGAGGCCGCGATCACGGCGGCCGCCGCAGACCTTGATCGCACGGGTTTCGAATGGCCGCTGGGTGACCGGCAGGCCGAGGATCAGTCGGTCGAGTGTCTCGCTCTCTTCACGAAACGCAACGCCAGCCTGCTACCCGCCAATGCGCTCGCGGGCCTAAAAGTCGGCGTCTACCAGCACAGCACCGTCGCCCGCGATCTCATGGTCGACCTGCTCCAGCACTTCGGCGGAGAGGTCAAGGCGTTCGCGCGCTCCGAACACTTCATTCCCGTCGATACCGAAGCCGTCTCGGAAGAGACCATTGCACTGCTGAAACAGGCGGCACGCGATCATGGCCTCGACGCCATCGTTTCTGCCGATGGCGATGGCGACCGGCCGCTGGTGTCAGATGAGACAGGCACCCCGCTGCGCGGTGACCTCCTTGGCCTGATCGCCGCCAACTTCCTCGGCGCGGACGCCGTGGTGACACCGGTGACCTCCAACTCCGGCATCGAGGCATCAGGCTCGTTCAGCGTCATCCGCACCCGCGTCGGATCGCCCTTCGTGATATCGGGCATGCAGGAGGCGCTGGCATCGGGCAAGACCGGCGTCGTCGGCTTCGAGGCCAATGGCGGCACGTTGGTGGCGAGCGATTTCAATCTCAACGGCACGACGCTTCTGGCCCTGCCGACCCGCGATTGCTTCCTGCCTGTTCTGGCGACGCTGGCGCAGGCGGCGGCAAACAAGCGCCCGCTGTCTTCAATCGCATCCGGCTACGCACTCCTCTTCGCCGCAGCCGACCGACTTGAGAACTTCCCGGTCGAGACCAGCGCGAAACTGATGGCGCATCTGCGCGCGAGCCCGGCCAATCTCTCCGACTTCCTGCAGCCGATTGGAGAAGTCGACAGCACCAGCGACATCGACGGCCTGCGGGTGACACTTGCCGACAAGCGCATCATCCACTTCCGCCCATCGGGCAATGCGCCGGAGATGCGCTGCTATGTGGAAGCGGAAACGGAGAGCGCTGCCACCGACCTTCTTGCCGCCGGTCTCAAGCGCATCCGCGCCTGGGCGAGCGCAAACTGATCAACGATTAAAGACCATTTCGAGGACCAATGCAGATGACGCAGAAGATCGTTCCGGTAATCATGGCAGGCGGCAAGGGCACGCGCCTGTGGCCGCTGTCGCGCGCCGCCGCCCCCAAGCAGTTTATCCGCTTCATCGGCGATACCACCCTCTTTCAGGACACGTTGCTGCGCGTCTCCGACAAGGCGCTCTATGAACCGGCGATCGTCATCACCAACGAGGAATTCCGCTTCCTCGTCGCCGAACAGGCCCGCGAACTCGATCTGACGCTGTCGAGCATCCTTCTGGAGCCGATGGCCCGCAACACGGCCGCCGCCGTTGCCGCAGCCGGCGCGCTGGTGCGTGACCGCTTCGGCGAGAGCGCCATCATGCATGTGCTCGCCTCGGATCACGAGATCGATGCAGACCAAGTCTACTTCGACGCGGTGCGCGCCGCGATCGCCGCCGCATCCTCGGGCAAGCTCGTCACCTTCGGCATCAAGCCGACGGAACCCGCAACCGGCTATGGCTATATCGAAGGCGGCGAGGCGCTGCCGAGTGGCGCGCTGACGGTCAAGCGCTTCATCGAGAAGCCACCGCTCGCGAAAGCCGAGGAGATGCTGGCATCCGGCGGTTTCTACTGGAACTCCGGCATGTTCATGTTCCCGGTCGCCAAGCTGCTCAGCGAGATGACCACGTTTGCCCCCGATGTCCTCAAGGCCGCCGGCGAAGCCGTCATCAAGGGTATCAAGGATCTCGACTTCATCCGCCTCGACAAGGCGGTCTTCGCTGAAAGCCCCGATATCTCGATCGATTACGCGGTCATGGAGAAGACCAAGAACGCAGCCGTCGTTCCCTCGCCCTTCCAATGGTCTGATCTCGGCAGCTGGGACGCGATATGGAAGAGCGGCAATCCTGACGAAAAGGGCAATGTCGCCGCCGAAAACACCACCGTCGTCAACACCCGCAACTCGCTGGTCATGACCCACGGCGTGCATCTCGCGGTCAATGGCATGGACGACGTCGCCGTCATCGCCAGCGAGGATGCCGTCTATGTCGGCCACCTCAAGGACAGCCAGGACGTCGGCGCCACCGTCAAGATGCTGGCCTCCAGGCCGGCGACATCGAAGCTCACCGAGACGCACCCGACCTCCTACCGCCCCTGGGGCGGCTACACCTCGATCTTCAACGGCGACCGCTTCCAGGTGAAGCGCATCTTCGTCACCCCGGGCAAGAAGCTGTCGCTGCAGAAGCACCATCATCGCTCCGAGCACTGGATCGTCGTCAAGGGCACGGCGGAAGTGACGATCGGCGAGAACGTGCAGATGCTGCGCGAAAACGAGATCTGTCTACATACCCCTTGGCGAAGTCCACCGCCTCGCCAACCCGGGCAAGATCCTGCTCGAACTGATCGAAGTCCAGACCGGCTCCTATCTCGGCGAGGACGACATCATCCGTATCGTCGACGAGTTCGGCCGTAGATGACGACAAAGATTGACATCCAGAAACTTGGAGGCGCGCAAATGGGTAACAGCCTGACGGAACATTCATCCCAGACGAGGCAACAACCCGCCCTTGTCGGATTCAGTCGACTCCAGCGTGAAAGCCGGTTCTTTCAAGAAGATTTGGACTGCGGATCGGCTTGCGGCGGCGACAATGCCATCCCTGAATTTGAACCGTTACGACGGCTCAGAATTGGAAGGGTGGATTTTTGAGCGCTTGGCGGTGGCTCAAGCGCCGATCCTCATAGACCGGAGATCAACCGATGCAATCACTCATCAAAACGCAATGGCTCAGACTGCGTGGCGAAATCGAGCGAGGCGACTCGAAAGGACATCGATATGAAGGTTTGGACATACTAAGGGGCGTCGCCGCGCTCGCTGTCCTTTTCAAACACTTCCACTCTCGTCTCGATCTTCCCTATCTCGCTCCAAACGGCTACCTCGCGGTCGATTTCTTTTTTGTCCTCAGCGGCTTCGTCATCGCCAACGCATACGGGAAACAGCTCGAGGATGGAACGCTATCCACAGGCACCTTCTTTTGGAAGCGATGGATCAGGCTCATGCCGCTGATTGTCGTGGGTATGATGATTTCTGTGATCGCGCAGCTCGGGCGACCCGATCCCGATCAGACGCGGCATTTGAGCGATGTAGCAATTGCGCTAATCTTTGGTCTGAGCTTGATGCCGATCCTTCAGACGTCGTTTTTCAAGACGCCGACACTTGAGCAATCGGTATTCCCGCTGAACACACCGATGTGGTCCTTGTTCTTTGAGGTTTTCGCCAACATTGCTTTCGCGGTCTATACAAGGCTTCGACTGCCGCCGTGGTCTCTTCTCGTGATCGTTGTGGTAAGCGGTCTTTGGCTATTGATTGGGATCAGCAGTAGAGGTGACGTAAACTTTGGTTTCAATACAAGTGGCTTTTGGTTCGGCTTTCCGCGGGTGATCTGGTCATTTTCCATCGGCATGCTGATCTATCGGTATCGTTCATTCGCCCCCAGGAACATGTTTTTCCCGGCGATGGTCGTCTTGGTCGCCATTCTCCTAACGCCCACGCTTGGCCTCTCCAGGGTGGCAGCCGATATGATCATCGTGATGATCATAATGCCCGCAATTGTCTTTGCATGCTTGAATGCGGATCTCGGCAGCCGCGCTCGGCTGTGCGCGACCTGGGGCGGTAACCTCTCCTACCCGCTGTATGCGCTCCACTATCCGATCGTCCAAGTCTTGGGCTACGTGGCAAAAGCGCAGAACTTGCCATGGATAATGCAGGCTGGTGTCGTGATCGGAGGAACGGCCTTCCTTGTTGGCCTGTCTGCGGTCGTCTACACCATGGTAGATGTTCCGCTGAGAAGACGCATATCGATGCTGGTGCGGCGCGCTTGAGCGCTTCTTCGATCGCTCTGGGAGCCGTGTCACAGCCAATCAGTGATGGTTGGATTTCGAATGCCAGTTCCAGGCCGAGCTGATGATCTGGGACAGATCATGCTGCGGCACCCAGCCGAGCACTTCGCGTGCCTTGTCGTTGTTGGCGACCAGCGTATGCGATCGCCTTCGCGGCGGCCGACATATTCGACGGGGAATGGCTTGGCGGAGACGTCTTCGATCGCGCCTAGCAGTTCCTTAACCGTCGTGCCGGTGCCGGTGCCGAGATTGAGCGCGACCGAGTCACCGCCGCGCAGCAGGTGCTCGACGGCGCGGACGTGTGCATCGGCAAGATCCAGCACGTGGATATAATCGCGCACGCAGGTTCCGTCGCGGGTCTCATAGTCGCTGCCGAACACCTTGAAGCCGTCGCGCCGTCCGAGTGCTGCGTCGATCGCGAGCGGGATGGCGTGGGTTTCCGGCTGATGCCACTCGCCGATACGACCTTCGAAATCGGCGCCGGCGGCGTTGAAATAGCGCAGCACGACCGAGCGAAAGCCGGTGTACTTGTCGTAGTCGGCAAGCGCCTGCTCGACGATGTATTTCGTCTGGCCGTAGGGGTTGATCGGCACCTGGCGGTGGGTTTCATCCAGCGGCACGCTCTGCGGCAGGCCATAGGTCGCGCATGTGGAGGAGAAAACGAAAGCCTTGATGCCAGCTGCCTGGGCCGCTGCCAACAAGGTGAGCGTGCCGATGACGTTGTTTTCGTAGAAGGTGACCGGGTCTTTTACGGATTCACCCACCTCGATCAGGGCCGCGAAGTGCAGGATGGCTGCGGGCTTGTGCTTGGCCAGAACCTCGTCGAGGCGCGCGCGGTCCCTGATATCGCCTTCTTCTGCCGGACCCCATTTGACGAACTCGCGGTGCCCGTTGGAGAAGTTGTCGTAAACGACGGGCTTGAAGCCCTTGTTGGCGAGATCGAGACATGTGTGGGAGCCGATATAGCCTGCACCACCAACGACCAGAACTGTTTCACCTGACATGCACCACCTTCTACAGTGCCACCATCACAGGGTAATGGCCACGTTCTTCTCATCTGGCAAGGGTCATCCGGGTGCCATCATCTCGAAAGCAAGCGCAACAAAGGCCGCACTTAAACACTTACCGCCCATCCTCAGGCATTCATCAAGCGGTCTTGAGCGGCTAGCTTCGCGTAACGGGGAACGTTGACGTTCTCGAAGGCAGTAAAAAGAAACAGTTTCAACGCAGTGACCTCTATTTCCATCGCAGCCGCCTGTGCTGGATCAGAAGCAGTCCATTGCCGCACGGTTGAGATCGACCTGCTCAGCGCGCCTGGAGAGGTAAGGTTGGCTGCGTCAAACTTCCCGCTATCCGTTACATACCAAACGAACAGGCGGATCGCGACATAGGCTGGATTGTAGTAACCCTCCGCGCAAATATTTTCATGCTCCTTGCGCAGCATAGCGGATGTTTCGCGTTTTAGTCCACGCATGTCCAACCCGAGCTCGCAAAGCTTATCGGCGACACTTTCCGACTGAGTTTCAGGCCTAAGCCTTGCGAGTATGGGTCTCATTTCCATACGCACAGCGTAACGCGAGATTGGCGAGTTGAGAACGGTGCTTACATAAGCAATTTGGCTAATGTAGTGCAGCAAAAATACAGACCGCGATCTTCTATCCAGATCTCGCGGAATTCGCATCGGACATACCGATCAAGTAGGGTTGATGTCTCTCGAAACCCGCTGGCCCTTGAGGCGCTTTGTTCTATTGAACTTTCCTGGACCCTTGGTCGGTGTCAACCACGATCCCGTGCTTTAGGGCTTCGTCCACAATTTCCTCGATCGCTTGCCTTACGCGGTAAACTGCGATGTCAAATCCAGGGCCTCCCCCTAGGGGCAATGTCACCGGCGACAATAAGTGTTAAAATCAACTGTGCAATACTGGATTCGTCATGAATATCGCCCTCATGTAATCGTAGAGACTGGCGGCAATACTCTTATGCTGCAATGCACAATACCAGAATGCGCTTGCGAAATTGCAGTGGCGATGTCTCCGAGGTCAGACTGCGATCCGTTCAAGCGGCCCCACAGTCCTCACTCCCATCACTGTACCGGATATGCGGACTCCTCGCTGTTGACTTTCACCGAGAAATGACCCGGCATTGCCGGGGATGCAGACCTAAAACTTCGATCACCGAGCGTTAGCGCAATCCTATTTTCCGGGGCCTCGAGGAGACCAACATGGTCCCATTCGGCGGCTTCCTTCCCACGGTTGAAGTGGATGCATCGACCGAGGTGCTGGCAACCTTCATTTCGGACTTCCCGATCTTTCCGCCGGAAACGTCTTGGGTGCGAGAACCAAAATCAAACACTCCGGCCATCACCATCAAAACCACGTCCAACGGCGGCAAGCCGCGGCCGACTTGGACCGTTGCTATGGGCGTGACGCCAATCCCGACCTCGCGCTGATCATTGCCAACGCAGTGAATTACGCGATCGGCGACGAACGAAAGGTGGCGCTGTCGGGTACCCACGGTGTCATCATTGCTGAGCTCTACCGTCAGGGAGGCCGCAAGATCCTTCACCTGAACAACAGGATTCTGCTCTCGAACGTCCCAGGAAGACAATATGACCTCGTTCCGATCGGTCCGGTCACTGTCCGCCTTCGCATCGAGAAGGCGTCCGCGAAGATCGACCTGCGTGTTCGTGGGAAGGCCGTGGAAGGAAAGACCGACGGTAACTACGTGACCTTCGTTGTCGACGCCATCCCCCACCATGAAGTTGTCGTGGTGGACTGACGAGGCTAGCCAAGTGATGGGGGCGGTGTGCTCCCATCGCTACCCCAGTCGGTCGGCAGTGGCTTTGCTTGCTGAAATACGCGATCCCACCCCCGACGATCTGGTGCGTTCACCTCTCCGGCAAGCCAGCTTTCCGGAAGCCATCGACGAAGTGGTCCCGCACATATGTGTCGCGCAGCGGCTGGGAGTTTAACCAGTGGTCGATCGTGAAATGAGGGTGGGCGATCAGGAACAATTCCGCTTCTCGGTGCGCTTCCTCATGGTCGCCCAACTGCGCAAGCGTAGCGGCCAGGAATTTGCGTGAGTTGGTGCGATATGTCTCCTCCCTGCGGAGTGTGGCTTTCGCCGCCTGATAGTCGTGTGCGGCGTATTGCGCCTGTCCAAGATGGCAAAGGTACCAGCAGGCTGGATAGGGATTAAGCCGCAGGGCCTTTTCGATCTGCGCCAAGCCGGCGGCAACCTTGCCATCCAGCACGGACATGTCCGACATGGCAGCCCAGGTGTCGGCGTGGTTGGGGTCCAACTCCAGGGCCTTTGCGAAGGCTGTCTCGGATTCCTCCCATCGCCGCTCATAAGCCATGATGGTCCCCAGAATGTAACGGCAGTCGGCATCGTTGGGATCCATGTCGACCGCTTCCTGCGCCAGCGTCACTGCCATCGCCCGGTTTGGATCTTCCGGCTCGCCGAAATGAGTCCAGGCAAGCCAACGATTATATGCGAGCAGACCGAGCGCCTCGGCATATGATGGTTCGAGCTGAACCGCGCGCTGGAGCAACATGTAAGCCTCGCGCTCGGTTTGCGGCGACTCTTCCGTCAGGAGGCGGGCGCGGACACACAGATCGTATGCCTCGACGTTCTTCGGACGATTGCGTTGCGCCGGAGCGGTCAGCCGGCCGACGAGGGCTTCGACGATCTTGGCATTGACTTCGTCCTGCAGCTCGAAAACATCTTCGACCGTCCTGTCAAACCGGTCGGCCCACAGGTGCTTGCCGCCAAGCGCGTCGAACAATTGCGCGTTGATGCGCACACGCCCCATCGTGCGTCTGGCGCTTCCCTCAAGCACGTAGCGGACGCCGAGTTCCTGGGCGACCAGCCGTACGTCGACCGCTTTGCCCTTGTAAACATAGGCGGAATTGCGCGCGATAACGAACAGGCCGGCCGTACGGGACAGGTCGGTGATCAAGTCTTCCGTCAAGCCGTCGACAAAATGAGCGTCAGCATCATCTCCGCTCATATTGGTGAACGGCAATACGGCGATCGAGGGCCCTTCGGGGAGTTGCAATATGCTCTGCAGCGCATCCGGCCAATGCCACACGTGGACCGGGCGGGTCAGGTTCTTCAGGTAGCGTTCGCCGGCATCGAAGAACCGCTCGTTGATTTTGCCGACGATTTCGCCGTGGACGCCGGCTGAAATGCAGATGCCTCCCGATGCGGCCTGCGTCTGAAGGCGCGCGGCGACGTTTACGCCGTCGCCGAGGATGTCCGAGCCGTCGCCGATGACATCTCCCACATTGACGCCTATGCGCAAAGGCAGGCGGCGGTCTCCAACCAGTTCAACAGCGGCAGTGGCCCGCTGTATCTCCAACGCCGCGGCGACCGCGTCCAACGCGCTTGCGAATTCGATGAAAAATCCGTCGCCCATGACCTTGAAAATGCGACCGTTGTGGCGCATCGCGGCCGGTTCGATAGCGCCGGAACGGAGTACCCTGAGGTTCTCCACCGTCGCGACTTCATCAGCCTCCATCAGGCGAGAATATCCCACCACATCGGCAACGACGATGGCGGCAAGGCGCCGCTGAAGAGATAGATCCGTCATCTGAGGACAAGCCTAACGACTGAGCTCGCAGGTTATTGTTCAGCCGTATGTGAGTCAACAAGTCGTGAGAGGTGCAATGTCTACTGTCGGCATGAAGTCGCCATAGGGGCTCCCGCGCTTCCCATTGGCGCGTCCATGATCATTCATCCAAACATGCCGAATAAGCCTTCAGCTTTCGAAGCTCGGTCGATATGAATCGAGTGGATGTCAGTCGAGGTCACCGACCTATGGCAAGTAGAAAATGAGTTGCTGCAGCTTTGATAACAAATCGAAGAAGGGTCGCTTCCGGATCGCGCGACTGTGGTCCAGCCCGCTACGTCTTCTCCACCATGCGATGTCAAAGAGATCCCAGGCGGTCGTGTTCACGTCGGGACAGCTAAGTTGCTTCTTACCTTTGTCGGCGAAGGGCCGCCACGCGTGAAAGCCCCAGGTTACTGACTTCAATCTCGATGGGGCCCATTCGCTGCGGCCTTGGGATTGCAATTGTTTTTGAGTGAGATGCCACGCTCTCGCTATCTTTTGTCGCACCTGCATCCAGTGGCAATTAAAATTAAAATCGATTAGCAGATTCATGGAACGACAGAAATGCCCGGATTCGCGATTTCCAGTACTGGACAGGTATTGACGTCTTTGGTTGATCAGCCTCGGCCATAAACGCCGTGCAATGAATAAGCGCGACCCGGTCGCCGTTAGGGGTACAATAAACATGACATTGAAAATTGGAGCTCCGAAGGAGCTTTTAGCCGGCGAATCGCGCGTGGCGATGACACCGGAATCGGCGTCGCAACTGCAGAAGCTGGGTTATATCTGTCTGATCGAGGCTAGCGCCGGCTCTCTGGCCGGCTTTTCCGACAAAGCCTATCGCGCGGCAGGAGTGGAGGTTGTCGAAACAGCCGAGGCCCTGTTTGAACAAGCCGATATCATCGCCAAGGTGCGCCCTCCCGAACCGCGGGAACTGGAGCGCCTGCGTGCCGGTCAGACGCTGATTTCGTTCTTTTATCCGGGGCAAAACGCCACGCTGCTGGAGCAGGCCAAGGCAACCGGTGCCAACGTCATCGCCATGGACATGGTGCCGCGTATTTCTCGCGCGCAGAAGATGGACGCGCTTTCGTCGATGGCCAACATCGCCGGCTATCGTGCCGTCATCGAGGCAGGCAACAATTTCGGCCGCTTCTTCACCGGCCAGGTCACGGCCGCCGGCAAGGTTCCGCCGGCAAAGGTGCTGGTCATCGGCGCCGGTGTCGCCGGACTTGCCGCGATCGGCACGGCTACTTCGCTCGGCGCCATCACCTACGCCTTCGACGTTCGCCCAGAAGTGGCCGAGCAGATCGAAAGCATGGGGGCCGAATTCGTCTTCCTCGACTTCAAGGGCGACAGCCAAGACGGCGCAGCGACCGGCGGTTATGCAGCACCGTCCTCGCCGGAGTTCCGCGAAAAGCAGCTGGAAAAGTTCCGCGAACTGGCGCCCGAGATCGATATCGTCATCACCACTGCCCTGATCCCCGGCCGCGATGCGCCGAAGCTGTGGCTATCAGACATGGTGGCGCTGATGAAGCCGGGTTCGGTCATTATCGACCTTGCGGCGGAGCGTGGCGGCAACTGTGACCTGACGGTCGCCGACCAAAAGATCGTCTCCGACAACGGCGTGATCGTCATCGGCTACACGGATTTTCCGAGCCGCATGGCCGCGCAGGCATCGACGCTCTATTCGACCAATATCCGCCACATGATGACGGACCTGACGCCCGCCAAGGATGGCAAGCTCGTCCACAACATGGAAGACGACGTCATCCGTGGCGCAACCGTCGCCTTCGAGGGCGCGGTGACCTATCCACCACCGCCGCCGAAGATCCAGGCGATCGCCGCCCAGAAGCCAAGGGAAAAGACCAAGGAGCCGACGGCTGAGGAAAAGAAGGCCCGCGAGGCGGCCGCCTTCAAGGCGCAGACCAAGAGCCAGGGCTTCCTGCTTTTGATCGGCACCGCGCTGCTGCTCCTGGTCGGCGCTTATGCCCCGGCGAGCTTCATGAACCATTTCGTGGTCTTCATGCTCGCCTGCTTCATCGGTTTCCAGGTGATCTGGAACGTCTCGCACTCGCTGCATACGCCGCTGATGGCGGTGACCAACGCGATCTCGGGCATCGTCATTCTCGGCGCGCTGCTGCAGGTCGGTTCGGGCAACTGGCTGGTCGTCATCCTGGCCGCTCTGTCGGTTCTGGTCGCGACGATCAACATCGTGGGCGGTTTTCTTGTCACGCGGCGCATGCTCGCCATGTTCCAGAAGTCCTGATCGGGCCAGGGATATCAAGGGATTTTCAATATGACGATTGGTATCGTTTCGGCCGCCTATATCTCCGCGGCTGTGCTTTTCATCCTCTCGCTCGGCGGCCTGTCGGGCCAGGAAAGCGCCAAGCGCGCCGCTTGGTACGGCATTGTCGGCATGGCGCTCGCCATTGTCGCGACCATTTTCGGCCCCGGTGTCAGCAACTGGTTCATCATTCTTCCGATGATCCTGGCCGGCTCCATCGCCGGCTACTACGTGGCCAACCGCGTACAGATGACCGAGATGCCGCAGCTTGTGGCCGCGCTCCACTCCTTCGTCGGCCTCGCCGCCGTCTTCATCGGCTACAACGCCCACATCGAAGCATGGCGCGTTTCCGGCATCGATGAGGTAGCACGCGCAGCGCTCGATGGTTTCGCCGGCATTCTCGCGCACAAAACCCCGGTCGAGCTCGCGATCATGAAGGTCGAGGTCTTCCTCGGCGTCTTCATCGGTGCGATCACCTTCACCGGCTCGGTCGTTGCCTTCGGCAAGCTGGCCGGCAAGGTCGACGGCAAGGCCAGGAAGCTGCCGGGCGGGCATTTTCTCAATGCCGCCGCCGCGATCCTGTCGCTGATCCTGCTCCTGATGTACGCCAACGATGCTGGCGTCTGGACGCTCATCCTGATGACGCTGCTCGCCTTCTTCATCGGCTACCACCTGATCATGGGCATCGGCGGCGCCGACATGCCGGTCGTGGTGTCGATGCTGAACAGCTATTCCGGCTGGGCGGCCGCCGCCATCGGCTTCACGCTTGGCAACGATCTCCTAATCGTCACCGGCGCGCTGGTCGGCTCGTCCGGTGCGATCCTGTCGTACATCATGTGCAAGGCGATGAACCGCTCGTTCGTCTCGGTCATTCTCGGCGGCTTCGGCACGACGACCGGTCCTGCCATGGAAATCGAGGGCGAACAGGTCGCCATCGACGCCGAAGGCGTGGCGTCCGCGCTCAACGATGCCGATAGCGTCGTCATCGTGCCGGGCTACGGCATGGCGGTCGCGCAGGCGCAGCAGGCGGTGTCCGAGCTTACCCGCAAGCTGCGGGCCGGCGGCAAGACCGTGCGCTTCGCGATCCATCCGGTCGCAGGACGTCTGCCGGGCCACATGAACGTGCTGCTCGCCGAAGCCAAGGTGCCCTACGACATCGTGCTCGAAATGGACGAGATCAACGACGACTTCCCCGAGACCGATGTCGTCATCGTCATCGGCTCCAACGACATCGTCAATCCGGCCGCGCAGGAAGATCCGAACTCGCCGATCGCGGGCATGCCGGTTCTCGAAGTCTGGAAGGCCAAGCAGGTCTTCGTCTCCAAGCGTGGACAGGGCACCGGTTATTCCGGCATTGAGAACCCGCTCTTCTACAAGGACAACACACGGATGTTCTATGGGGACGCAAAGGCGAGCGTTGGAGCGCTGGTGCCTCTTCTCGCATAGTTAGGTGACGAGAGGCAGCCTACCGCGACTTCCAACACTGCGTGAATACACTATGCCGGGCGATCTAAAAGCGTCCGGCATTTTCCCGTCAGGTTGCGTTTTCGCGGACGTTTCTGGCGTCCCACGGCCGCCAGAACATCATTCTCAATGTACCGGTTTTGAAAAATCCTGCGACAAACTTCCTACAGACCCGGCAAACCCCTGCGACAACTCTAAAGTAACTTCCGCTCACCGATAAGTCCTCAAAGGGAGACGGATATGCGTGGAGAACTTTGGCAGGTGATCATTATGCGGCATGTGCTCAACGAGTTCTGCGCTCAGCATGATCTGTCCGTCAAGGATCGCCCCGCGATCGAAGCGGCTGAATTGCTCATGCGGTTTGTGGCGGAAGGTGAGTTGGATCCCGACGAACCGCGGACGCGTCTCGATGACGTGATGGTGGATCACCCTTTCGGCAAGCGGCCCCAGCCCGCAGCGCAAGACGGCGCCCGCGCCTAAAGCCTTTTCGCGTTCACAGTTATAAAATACCGAAGGGGGAGCGAACTGAAGGATGGCTCTGGTATCCGCGTTGAAATTCATTGATGGAAAATTCAGGGTAAGCGCGATTTTCAATGCGCATTGACGGCAGTTGACGGACACTTGCGCTTAGCTGGGTAGCAGTACCCAGCTTTATCAGGCCGCCGTGGTCTTGGAGTAATTGAAGGGCAGCAGGTCGCCGATGTCGTCGGCTTCGTCAAGCTGGGGCAGCTCAGTGAGGACGTGGCGCAGCCAAGAGAGCGGATCGACGCCACAGGCGCGGCAGGTCAGCATCAGACTGTAAATCACAGCGCTGGCCCTGGCTCCGTCAGCGGTATCGCTGAACAGCCACGATTTTCTTCCGGTGGCAAAAACTCTGATCTCGCGTTCCAGAATGTTGTTATCGATCGGCATCCTGCCATCGCTGGTGTAGCGCGTCAGATAATCCCATTGGTTTAGGGTGTAGGACACAGCATCGCCGAGCTTGGTATCCGGTACGACCTTCGGCGCGATGTTATCGAGCCACGTCTTTAGGGCGTTCAGGACAGGCAGGCTGTGCTGCTGGCGGAAACGGCGAATGCAATCGGCCTTTGTCTCCCCTGGATCTGGGGTCTTGTCTCTTGCCTGCTTTTCGATCCGATAGAGCTGCTCGAAGAACCGGAGCGCCTGCTCCGGCGGTCCGCCTCCATTCTTCCTGGTTTTGAGGGCCTCGACAAAGCGCCGCCGTGAATGCGCCATGCATCCGACATGGGTTGCGCCATGCAATGTGCGCCAGGCTGTGTAGCCGTCGGTCACCAATATGCCGTCGTAGTCACCGAGAAAGGTCTGTGGGTGGATTTGACCGCGGCCGGGCTGGTAGTCGAGAAGCACGATTGGTTCGTCACTGTCCTCGCTGCTGCGATAGGCCCACATGTACGACGTGCTGGTCGCTTCCTTGTCTTTTTCCTTCAACACCTGAACCGTCGTCTCATCGCCATGGATGAGAGAATGCGATCGTAGTCGCAGCTTCAAAGCATCATAGATGCGGTATAGATGCTTCTCGCTCGAGCCGATGACCCAATGCGCAAGAGCGCCACGGCTGATCGGAACGCCAGCACGCTCGAATGTTTGCGCCACGCGGTAGAGCGGCGTGCCGTCGACGTATTTATGCACGAGCGCGAAGGCCAGCGTCGAAGCAGTAGCGATGCTGCCCGGCAAGGGTTGCGGTGGCATCGGTGCGATTACCACAGGCGTGTTGATCCCGGTACGATCGCAGTGGCGGCAAGCGTACTTGAACCGCACATTTTGCAGGACCTTTGCCTTGACCTCGATATGGAGCTGCTCGCTAACGGCTTCGCCCATGCGATGCATTGGGCTTTTGCAGCACGGGCAAGCCTTCTGATCGTCAGCAAGGTCGTATTCGACACGCTCGCGCGGCAGGTCTGCCGGCAGAGGCCTGCGTCCCCGCTTTTTGCCCGTAACGCCCTCGGCCGCAGGCAAGCCAGTATCCGGAAGCTCGACAACATCGTCTTCCTCGCGACCACCTTCGACCGCAGCCTCTTCGGCCTCGTTGAAGAGACGATCAATGTGCTTCTCACTGCGGGGTGCAAAGCGATGGAGCTTTGCCAGTGCCAGTTCTTCTTCCAGCTTGACGACCCGCTGCGAGAGCGCTTCCTTCTCGGCTTTGAGCGCAGCGATTTCGGCAGCGTTGGCTGCTAATTGCGCCATCAGTTCTGCAATGCTCGGTTCGCCGGTGCGCGTCATCAGATTCTTGAATCTGAACCGCCCCTGCGCGTCAATCTCAATTCGCCATCCTCAGCCAGCAATCTGATACTGCCGCACGGGATGGCGGATCATCGCATCGATATCGATGCCATCGAGGATCCAGTGGAGTTGCTCTGTCGTCAGCGTCACCACTGCGGTTTCCCGGCGGGGCCACCTGAACCGGTCTTCCGTTAGTTTCTTCAGGACCATAACAAACCCGGACCGATCAAAGAACAAGAGCTTCACCCGGTCACGCCTGCGATTGCAGAAGGCAAACACTGATGGAGCAAACGGGTCTAGCTCCATCACCTCTTGCACAAGGACCGCTAGGCTGTTGATGCCCGCGCGGAAGTCGATGGGTTCCCGATGGAGGTAGACCTTCAGATCAGCGCCCAGTCTGAACATGGCTCAACGCTCCTATGATTGCCGCCAGACCATCGACATCGCTGCATTCCAGCGTCAGGCTGACCCCGTTCGGCAGCACCGCGCTCAGCTTGGATGCATGAGATCGCTTGCCCACCGGCTCCACCTTCGTCAGTGGACCGCTGGCAGAAGACGAGTGCATATCCGTAGCTATCTGAACCGGAACGAACCTAGATACCGCAGGCAATGCACTATCTTCTTTAGCTCTCTTCACCCACTTGCGAACGAGATTGGCGTTGACGCCGTACTCCAGAGCTAGACGCGAAACCGAAACGCCGGGCTCTAAACACGCTGCGACAAGCTGATCTCGGGAGGAAGGGTCATATCGACGGCGACCGTCGCGGCCAACAAGCCGCACCTGCAGTTTAGGAGCATCGTCCATGATTTGGTGTCCACCTGTTTTTGGTGGACACTTCATGCATCAGAGCACTCCGCTTCAAAAGGCGCATAGAAATTCGCGCTTACAATTCAGGCGTCAGCCTTCCGTCCGCTTTCCAGGCTATCAACGAGCTGTCAGGGAATTGTGCCGGATAGTATGAAAAGTGTAACGGGATTGTCTCAACTGGCTGTACGATGCGATCGCAATTCATTGCGTCCGCTGCCACTTTACCGCATCAACGCGCGGCTATGGAACGCGTGACGCTGTCGCGTCAGAGAGCGGGTGCTGACCGCGAAGGGTGGTCGGCGATGTCGTGCTGATCTGGCGCTTCAGACGTGAATAAGTAAGCCTGACGTTTTCATGATCGATCTGCTCGGACGAGACGCCTAAGATAGGCGCTCCGTCACTGTGCGCGGTTGCCGGATCAAGGCAGTGGCGGCGCATTCGTGCGGCCCGCTACCGCTATCTATACCGCACCAGGCAATGCCTATGGATGCTGTTGCACGCTCAGACCGCCATCGATGGTCAGGCAGGTCGCATTCATGAATGGGCATTCGTCCGAGATCATGAAGACCGCGGCCAGTGCGATCTCCTCGGGCGTCGCTATGCGCCCGCCCGGGTGCAGCTTCATCGTCTCGGCCTTGGCGGCGACGGGATCTGGGAAGCTGTCCCAGTAATCGATGACCTTCTGCGTCGCCACGTAGCCCGGTGCCAGGGCGTTTACCCTGACATTGTGGGCCGCATATTCGAGCCCGAGCGACTTTGTCATTCCGAGCAGTGCGTGCTTGGCCAGCGGATAGGGGAATGTGTGGGGTATGATGGTGAAGGCGTGGGTCGATGCGATGTTGAGGATGACGCCACCCCGCATCGCAATCATGTCAGGAAGCACAGCCTTGCAGCAATTCCAGGCACCCTTCAGGTTGACGTCGAAACACCGATCCCACTCCTGATCGGTGGTCCCCAAGGGATGCGAGAAGACGTTGACGCCGGCGTTGTTGACCAGGGCGTTTATCGCGCCGATTTCATCTGCTGCCTGCTTGACCGCGGCGGTGACAGCCGTTGCATCGGTAATATCAACCGAGCAGTAGCCCACCTTTCCGCCAAGCTGCTTGAGACGCTCGGCTTGTTCGGCCAGGAGCGCTGCATCCCTGTCGATCAGGAACAGCGAGGCATCCTGCCGGAAAAACTCCTTCGCGATAGCCAGGCCGATGCCCTGCGCCGCGCCGGTGACAAAGATTTTCTTTCCACTTAATCGACCGGACATATTCTCGCTCCAACCTACCATTCGGCAAAGCTGCCGTCGCCATGGCGCCACACTGGATTGCGCCAACGGTGGCCTTGCTTGGCCTTCTCGATAACGTATTCCTCGTTGACTTCCACCCCAAGCCCCGGCCCTTGAGGGATGCTGACGAAACCGTCCGCATAGTGGAAGACCTCCTTGTTGGAGATGTAGTCCAGGATGTCGTTGCCCTTGTTGTAATGGATGCCGAGGCTCTGTTCCTGGATGAAGGCGTTGTAGCTGACTGCATCGACCTGCAGGCAGGCGGCAAGCGCGATCGGCCCGAGAGGGCAATGCGGGGCGAGCGCCACGTCATAGGCTTCCGCCATGGTGGCGATCTTGCGGCATTCGGTGATGCCACCGGCATGGCTGAGATCGGGTTGAAGGATATCCACATAGCCCTCGGCCAGGATGCGCTTGAAATCCCAGCGCGAGTACAGCCGTTCGCCGAGCGCGATGGGCGTCGAGGAGTGATTGGCGATTTCCTTCAGCGCCTCATGGTTCTCGGAAAGCACCGGTTCTTCAATGAAGAGCAGCTTGTAGGGCTCAAGCTCCTTGGCGAGCACCTTGGCCATCGGTCGATGAACGCGGCCGTGGAAATCGACGCCGATACCAACATGCGGCCCGATGGCCTCACGGATGGTCGCTATGGTCTCGACCGCTTTTTCCACCTTGTCATAGGTATCGACGATCTGCATCTCTTCGCAGCCATTGAGCTTGATGGCCTGGAACCCACGGGCCACCACCTCACGGGCGTTGTTGGCGACATCCGCGGGGCGATCACCACCGATCCAGGAATAGACCTTGATCCGGTCTCGCACCTGGCCTCCGAGCAGCGAGTGAACCGGCTGGCCGAGCGCTTTGCCTTTGATGTCCCAGAGTGCCTGGTCGATGCCGGAGATCGCGCTCATGTGGATTGCGCCGCCGCGGTAGAAGCCGCCGCGATACATGACATTCCAGTGGTCTTCGATCAGAAACGGGTCCTTGCCGATCAGGTAGTCCTCAAGCTCGTGCACGGCGGCCTGAACCGTGAGGGCGCGCCCCTCGACGATCGGCTCACCCCAACCGACAATCCCCTCGTCCGTTTCGATCTTCAGGAACAGCCAGCGCGGCGGAACGATGTAGCTGGTCAGCTTGGTAATCTTCATGGCGTGGGTCCGATCAAGCGAGAATGAGGTCGGCCGCCTTGGCGGCGGCGGCAAGGACAGCGGCGTTGGTGTTGCCGCTAACGATGGTCGGCATGAGCGAGGCGTCGATCACGCGCAGGCCGCGTGTTCCGTAGACGTTCAGGCTTGCATCCAAGACGGCCTCGGGATCGCCGTCGCGGCCCATTTTGCAGGTGCCGACAGGGTGGTAGCCGGTCTTTACGGTGCGTTTGCAGTGGGCGGCGACGGCTGCGTCGCTCGAGACATCCGGGCCCGGGAAAATTTCCTTGTCGATCAGATCACGCAGCGGCGAGGCTTGCAGGACCTTTCGAGCGAAGCGAAAGCTTGCCATCGTCAGCCGCAGGTCGTCGGGGTCGGAAAAGATCTGCGTATCGACAACCGGATCGGCAAATGGATCCGCCGACGAAAGCGTTACGGATCCGCGTGCCTTGGGGCGCAGCAGCAGCGAGTTGATGGTGACGCCGTCTCCCGGCTCCGTCCCCATCACGTCGCGATCTAGGTAGACCGTAGGCACGCAGAACAACTGGATCGTCGGTCGGTCGTTGTTGCCGTCCGGGTCATAGAAGGCGCAGGTCTCGACGCCGGTGGTGGAAACGGGCCCGGACTTGAACAGCAGATATTGCAGCCCTGCCTTGATCATCGGCCAACCCCGGTCGGCGCCGTAATATCCGAACGATCCGCGGGTCGTGGCGACGACCGGGCACTCATAGTGGTCCTGCAGGTTCTTGCCGACACCGGGGAGCGCAAGCCTCGTCTTTATTCCGTGCCTTGAAAGTTCATCTTCCGGTCCGATGCCTGAGATCATCATCAGCTTCGGTGTCTGATAAGCGCCGGCGGCCAGAATGACCTCGGCGCCGGCTGTCGCCGTTTTGCTGCTCCCGCCTTTCATGTAGTCGACGCCTGTCGCGCGGTCGCCTTCCATGCGAATGGCGGTTACGGTCGCACCGGTCTCGATCGTCAGCAACGGATTGTCCATCACCGGCTTCAGGAAGGCATCGACCGCGCTCGAACGCTTGCGCGTCGCCCAATCGATCGTGTGTTGCATGAAGCCGACGCCGAACTGATGCTCGCCGTTGAAATCCGGGTTGTAGGGAATGCCCATGCCCTGCAGCGTTTTCACATAGGTGCGCGTCATCGGGCTTGTATGGCCCAGATGCGATATTTTCAGCGGACCGCCGAAGCCATGATACGCCCCCGCCAGATGATCGTTGTCCTCCTGGCCTTTGAAGTAGCCAAGCATGTCCTGATAGGACCAGGCGCCATCGTTATTGGCACCGGCCGGTGTCACGAGCTCGTTCCAATGATCGAAATCCGCTGCCTGGCCGCGCATGTAAACCATGGCGTTGACCGTGCTGCCGCCGCCGAGAACGCGACCCTGCGGTACGATCGGACCACGATCGCCCAACTGTGGTTGCGGTTTGGTCTTGTGCATGGCGAGGTACGTATCCTTCGCCAGGAATTTCATGTATCCGGCGGGGAAATTCATGATTGGGTTGGGTTTGGCGGGGCCGCGCTCGAGGATGAGCACGCGCGCCTTGCCATCGGCCACAAGTCTCGCGGCAACGACGCAGGCGGAACTGCCTCCGCCAACAATGATGTAGTCGAACTGACCAGTACCGGGCATGCGATTCTCCAGCTATGCGCGACGTATTAAATGGCTTGTGGCCGAAGCCGAATGGATCCCGAGAGCGTCTCGCCGGGTTCCAGCCGCCTGAGATCACCGAGACCGGGAAGATTATGCCCGTTCGCCAGATGCGACATTGGCTCGAAGCAGAAATAATCCCGCTTGAATGAAGGATCGAACGCCGTATCGGAAACGAAGACGAAGGCGTGCTTGAACACGGGGTCCGCCGTCAGATGAAGAGCGGTGTGGCGCTCTGGCCATGATACGATCGCCTCGCCGCACCAGTCCTCGAATCCGTTGTTTACCCACCGATGTGGAAGTTCGGACGGCCTGCTGAAATCGAGGTCCTCGGGAATGTTTGTCGCCTCTCCGGGCAGCCAGCCCTCGACCTCGGTCCAGAACTTCGAAGCCGGGGCGAAGAGCGTTGTCTCAGCTGTCATCGGAAAGTATGGATGCCAGCCGATGCCAAACGGCAAGGCCACTTCTCCGCGGTTCTCCACTGCCAACGTCAAAACCAGTGCGCCATCCTTCAACGCGAAGGACTGCGTCGCATGATATGCATAGGGCGTATGGCCAGCTCGGTGCGTGAAGCCGAGCTCGAGGTGATCATCGCCCTGGCTATCGATCGCCCATTCCGACTGCCATCCCTCGCCATGGAGGTAATGCTCATCCCATGGGGTGTTTGGCGTGAATTGATACCCCCTACCCTCGTACACGAAGCGGTTTTGCCGAACGCGATTTCCGAAGGGCACCAGGGGATAGCATCCTGATGATAGCGCGTCGGCATCATCAGACCGAGCCGGGCGCAACAGCGGCACCTTGCCCAAGTCACTGTCTTGCCAGAAGCCGAGCACAAGGGCGCCCGTGGTCGATACCTTCAGTGACAGCGAGCCTGACGTCAGTTCGATTGCGGACATGATATGCGCTCAGCCCTTGTTTCGCGACATGCTGCGCTTGATCGCCTGGATGTTTGCCAGCACGGCGATGACGATAATGAGACCACGCACGACCTGCTGGAAGAACGGGTTGATACCGAGCAGTACGAGGCCATTACCGATCAGTGTGATGACGAGCACACCAAGAAGCGTTCCCAGCATGGACCCGCGGCCGCCGGACAGCGATGTGCCGCCGACCACTACCGCCGCGATCACGTCGAATTCCAAGCCGGTGGCAGCCGTTGCATTGCCCGATCCGAGACGCGAGACGAGCAGGATGCCGGAGATTGCCGCCATGGCGCCGGCAATGGCAAATAACGCGACCCGAATTTTCGATACGCTGATGCCGCTCAGGAACGCGGCATGCGCATTGCCGCCGATCGCGAATACCGACCGACCGAAGGCTGTCTTTCTGCTGATGAACGCGAAGACCGCAAACAGCACCAGCATGATGATTGCCGCCGGCGGCACGCCGAACAGCGAGCGATCGAGCGCGTCCAGCATGTCGTTGCGACCGATGGAGACAGGCAGCGCATCCGTGACGAACAGGGCCGTACCGCGCAGCGCGCTCCACAGGCCGAGTGTGGCAACGAAGGATGGCACGTCGCAATAGGCGCGCAGCGCGCCTGCGATGGATCCCAGCAAAGCACCGACCACGATCGCGAGCGCAAAGGCCAGCGGTGTCGGAGCACCCCACTGCAGGAAGAAAGCCAATACGACGGAAATGAACGCCACCATCGGTCCGACGCTGACGTCAATTTCGCCGGCGATGATGATCAGCGTGGCCGCCCAGGCAGCGATGCCGATCGTGGCGGCATCGCGCAGGATGTTAATCTGGTTGTTGAACGACAGGAAGCCGTTCGCGGACGAGGTAAACACGACGTAGAGAACGATGATGGCGACGAAGAGGCTCAACTCGTTCATGTGTTGCGACAGACCAAAGCCCGACTTGCTGGATTTTGATCTTGAGGACGGCTTGGCCGTCTGTTCGAGTGACATCTGGTGCCTCCCTCAATGTCCGCTGATGCAGGCGGCCATTACGGCATCCTGATCGATGTTGGGTGATATGAACTCGTCTTTTAGCGTGCCGTCTCTGAGGACGAGGACGCGATCGCACACAAGCGGAAGTTCCTCGATTTCGCTGGAGACAAAGATCACGCTCCGGCCCTCGGCCGCGAGTTGACGGATGATTGCATAGATTTGCGCCTTGGCCTCGACATCGACGCCACGCGTGGGTTCGTCGAGAAGTAGGATACGGCTGTTGGCATAGACCCAGCGACCGATGACGACCTTCTGCTGGTTGCCTCCGGAGAGCGTGCCGATCGGCGTGTCGGTGCGCGCTGCCTTGATATGCAGCCGATCGATCACGCGCCGTGTTGCTTGCGCCATCATCCGGCTCGACAGGACACCTGTCTTGCTGACACCGGAGAAGTTGGTCGAGAGCGTATTCTCATCGACACCCAGCAACGGGACGATGCCTTCTTCCTTGCGGCTCTCCGGTGTGTAGCCGAAGCCACGGCGCAGCATCTCCTTGTAGCGGCCAGGCTTCACGGTCGCGCCATCGACAAGCAACTGACCGGCATCAAAACGGCGCACACCGGCGATCGACTGCAACAGCTCCGTTCGCCCGGAGCCCAGAAGGCCGGCAATGCCGAGCACCTCGCCTTTCCTGAGTGCGAAGGAAACGGAGTTCAGCTTAGGCGCAAGCGCCAGATCCCGCACCTCGAGGACGACCTTGTCACTGCCGGTGTTTTCAAGAGCGGCCGTCCGCGAAGCTTCCGATCCCAGCATCAGCCGAACGATCTCGCGCGTGTCGGCGCCCTTGACGTCAACCGTGTCGATGATGCGCCCGTCACGCATCACGGTCGCCGAATGCGCGATCTGGCGGATCTCGTTCATGCGGTGGCTAACATAGATCACGGCTATGCCCTCGGAAGCGATGCGCGTCACCGCGGCCATCACTTTTTCCGCTTCGGCCGCTGCAAGCGAGCTTGTCGGCTCGTCCAGAATGACGATCGTCGGCTTGCCGACGAGAACACGGGCAATCTCCAGAAGCTGCCGTTCGGCGGGGCTGAGGCCAGCAACCAGCCTGTTGGGAGGCAGGTCGAGGCCCAGCCGTCCCATCGCTTCGGCTGCCGCGGCTTCCATCTCCGCATATTGGATAACGCCGCCCTTGCGCGGCCAGCGGCCGAGGAACAGGTTCTCGGCAAGCGTCATTCCTGGTACCAGGCTGAGTTCCTGATAGACAACCCGAACACCCTTTTCGAATGACTCCTGAGCGCGCCCCGATCCGGCATGCGACAGTTCCGCGCCGTTGATCGAAACCGATCCGCTGTCCGGGATTTCGGCACCGGTCAGCATGCGGATGAGCGTCGATTTTCCGGCGCCGTTTTTTCCGAGCAGCGCCCGGACTTCACCGGCCGCCACCTGGAACGTGGCGTTGTCGAGCGCAAGCACGCCAGGGTAGCGACGCGTACAGCCGATGACGGATGCAACGATGGGCGATGACGCTGGCTGAAGATTGGTAGCTTGTGTCATAGGTCTTTCCACTTATGGAGCGATGCCGCCGGTGGGCCGGCGGCCTCTTTCTTCAAGGCAAGCGAGAGGATCCGCGATCAGGGGATGCCGTCCGCGTGTGCCTTCAGCCAAGCCTTTCCGTCGTCGGAAGACTTGTAGAGGTCGATGTCGTAGGCAACCTTGATGTCGGCCGGAGCCTGCCCGTCAATGGACTTGATCGCCTGGGCCAGAGCCAACTTGCCCAACCCCTGGCCGGAGATGTCGACCACGGCCTTGATGACCGTGAAGTCTGAAAGTTCCTGTGCGATTTCAGTGGTCATGTCGCCGCCGAAGACGACAACCTTGCCGGTCTTGCCCTGGCTCTTGACCGCGCGAGCGGCGCCGAGCGTAGCGCCACCGGCCTCGCCGAAGAACGCATCGATATCCGGGTTGGAGGAAAGCATGGTGCTGGCGACGGATACCGCCTTGTCCAGAACGGCACCTTCCTGGTTCGCGACGATCTGGGCGCCGGGAACCTTGGCTTTCAGGGCATCTTCAAAGCCCTTGCGGCGCGTGACGCACACTTCGACAAATTCACAATTGAGGACCGCGATCTTCGGCGCATCCTTTTTCTCGGCGATGAAGTAATCGGCCGCTGCCTCGCCGAGCTTGTGTCCAAAGTCGTAGGGGTCTCCGACGGCATAGGCGGAGATATATTCCTTCATGTCGGCGTCGTTGAGGCAGGTATTATAGCAGACCACCGGGATGCCGGCGTCATGCGCGCGGCGGATCGCGCGGTAGGAGCCGTCGGCGGAAACGGGCGAGACGATGATCGCTTGAACGCCGGCGGAGATCAGTGAATCGATGAACGACGATTCCTTGCTGACATCGCCCTGCGCATTGGTTTCCACCACGTCCAGTTTGCGCCCGGCGTCGTTGGCGCCAGTCTGGATACCCTTGCGGACGCCGGCATAGAAGCCCTGGGCATCCATGTAGATCGCGCCGACCTTCAGGTCCTTGTCCTGCGCAAAGGCAGGGGCTGCGCTTGACGCAGCAAGGGCGCTAATCGCCGCCAATGCGACGCGGCTGAAACGTTTCATTTTTTCCTCCCAACAAAATTGACCACCGGCGAAGGCCAAGGCTCATCTGCCGCCCTCTCCACGACGACTGGAAACTATTCATCATCGTACAAATGTCAATATAAATACGATTTATTTTCGGAATTTTGCCTGAGTGTGACGCCGGATCGCCGAAAAGGCCCGAGTTCCATCAAATTTGCGGATAATAAATCGTATCTATTTGACGATTTATCGGTGATTGACTACTGCTGCGTGTTGCGGGCATTTGCAGAAGATGAATCGGGAGGGACACGAGTGGCAGGCGCAAGGACGGCACGCACTCTGACGGAAGACGGCGACCCAATCGCAGCACGCGGAAAGCGCAGTGTCCGCGAGGCACTTCTCCATCACTTCGTCGAGAAGATCGTTTCCGGCGAGATGGCGGAGGGCTCCACCTTGCCCAACGAGGCTGAGCTTACCGAGCGATTTGGCGTCAGCCGTACGAGCTTGCGCGAGGCGATGCAGTATTTGTCCGCGCTCGGGCTTGTGCGGTCGCGTACGCGGGCGGGAACGACGGTGCTGCCACGCGAGAACTGGAACTATCTCGATCCGCTGGTTCTGGATGTGCTGCTGTCCATCGGCACCGACGAGAACTTCTACATGTCACTGATCGACGCCCGCCAGTTGCTTGAGCCCGCGGCCGCCGCGCATGCGGCCGCGAATGCAACCGCACGCCAACTCTACCAGATCTCCAAGGCCTTCGAGGACATGGTCGAGGCCAATTCACGTGACAACGAGGCCTGGAGTCGCGCCGACCTCGAGTTCCATACGGCCATTATCGATGCGAGCGGCAACTGGGTCTATCGCCAGTTCGCCAGCGCAATCCGCGCCGCGCTTCTGGCGAGCTTCCGTCTGACGAACCGCGCCAGCCAGTCACACGAGCAGGCGATCCTGAAGCACCAGGACGTGCTTGAAGCAATCAGAATGCGCAGGCCGGAGGCCGCTCGGCACGCGATGGAGCAGCTGATCGGTGTCGCCCGAAGCGAGATCACCGATGCGCTTCGCAAGGTTCGCGTGTGACTACAAGGCTGTTGTCGCGGAGGCTTCATTATTCCGGCCGGTGACGTCTCATTGATCTGACCGCGCTATCGCTCATGTCCAGCAGTGGCGACACGATTGGCAACCCCGCTTCGGCAAGCGACCGGTTGGCAACGACCGGATGCTGAGCTGAAAGGATGAGCGTCCCCTCACCGTTCCGCGGGAATGTCAACGCGGCGGCCTGGCGGCGTCGGATAGCCACTCGAAACTGACAGCCGCTTCGTTCGCAAGCATTCACGCTGGTTCCGTCGCAAGTTCCAGTATGCGCCGCGCCTGCCGCAGGTGCGGTGCATCGATCATCCGGCCATCGAGTTGAAGCACGCCTTTTCCCGGATTCGCTTCGAATGCCGCGACGATGGCTCGGGCCTTTTCGACGTCGGCCCGCGTCGGCGAGAAGGCCTCGTTGATAACGGGGATCTGAGAGGGATGAATTGCCATCATCCCGGTAAAGCCATCGCAGCGCGCCCGGTGCGCGTAGCGCCGCAGGCCCTCGAGATCGCCGAGTGCCGGGTAGATGGTCTCGATGGCAGCGGCGCCGGCGGCGTGACCGGCAAACAATGTCAGGGAGCGCAGCATTTCATAGGGATGGGTATAGCTGCCATCCTCATTTCGCGACCGTGTCGCACCGATCGCCGCTGGCAGATCTTCCGCCCCCCAGGTCAATCCCAGGATCAGGTGACGAACGGCCGCATAGCTTCCGAGCTGGAAGATTGCCGCGGGCGTCTCCGTCGCGATCGGCATGATCGGCACACCGGGGGCGAGCGCCGCCAAGACCTCGACACTTGTGCTGCCCTCGGCCTTCGGCAAGACAAGCGCGTCGGGCCGGGCATCGAGAATGGTCGCGAGATCCTGCTCCAGAAGGCCACTCCCGAGTGAGTTCACCCGCACAAAGAGCTTGGTCCGCCGTTCGGCCGATCGCAGGAACGTCGCGACAGCCTCTCTTGCCGCGAGTTTCTCGACAAGCGCAACGGCATCTTCCAGATCGAGAATGAGGGCATCGGCGGAAAGCGCGAGCGCCTTCCACATGCGATCCGGACGATCTCCTGGCACAAAGAGCAGTGAGCGCAACCTCATGTCGGTCTCCTTTGCACCAGTGCGGTGCGCAGGCATCTGCAAACCACTTCGCCGCGCTGATTGATCATTTCGTGCTGGAAGGTAACGACGCCGGCCGTCGGCCTAGATCGGCTGTCCCTCAGATCGGCGATTTCGGTTTCGGCGCGCATCGTATCACCGATGAAAACGGGTTTCGGCATCACGAGCTTATCATAACCCAAATTCGCAACCAGCGTCCCCAGGGTCGTATCACCGACCGAAAGACCGATCATCAGCGCGAAGGTGAAGGTGCCGTTGACCAGTATCTGGCCGAATTCGCTGGCCTTGGCCGCTTCCGCATCGATGTGCAGCGGCTGCGGATTGTGGGTCATGGTGGAAAAGAGGAGATTGTCTGTCTCGGTGACCGTGCGACGTATCTCGTGCGCAATTCTGTCGCCGATGGTCCAGTCCTCGAAATGACGCCCGGCCATCACTGGTCTCCTTCCAGCTGCATGAGGACACTGCCTTCGACGACCTGGGCGTCGGCAAGGACCTTCATCTCCGAAACGGCGCCATCGAAGGGCGCGCTCAGCGTCTGCTCCATCTTCATTGCCTCGATGACGACGAGGGGCTGCCCTCTGGTCACCCGATCTCCCTTGTCGACCATCAACGCGATCACCCTGCCCGGCATCGGCGCAACAATCGCGCCATCGGAATGGCCGGCGCTCCCTCCGGCATGACCGGCGCGTGGCGGCCCGAAAGCCCAGGCTTCGCCGTCCAGAAACAGCACGCCGGCGTGGGTCACGGCCGGCTCGCCACCATCATCGCGCAGTTCCACCCAATATGCCGCGCCGCCGACCTCGACGCCGATTTCCCGCGACGCCGGCGCGTTCATCCGCAAGCCGCTTACCATCGTCCATATATCGCCGCCCAATTTCGGCAGGATCGCCCGTGCCGCCGCTTGCAGCACGCGCCCGCTGGGTTCGGTCGGCGGGATGAGATCGGTCGCGTGTCTTTCGATGAAGCCGGTATCGACCGTGCCGGCCTTAAAATCGGGATGATCAAGCGTGCGCGCGAGGAAGGCTGCGTTGGTGCGCACGGGCCAGACCTCCACGGAACCGGCCGCCCGGGCCAATCGCCGCGCCGCGTCCTGTCGCGTCGCGCCGTGGCTGATCAGCTTGGCGATCATCGGATCGTAATAGGAGCTGATCTCATTGCCTTCCTCGACACCGCTATCGACCCTTATGCCATCGGGAAACCGCAAATGGCTCAGCCGCCCGGTCGACGGCAGAAAGCCGGTGGACGGATTTTCGGCATAGAGCCTCGCTTCCATCGCCCATCCGTTGATCGATAATTGCTCCTGGCGCAGAGGCAGCGGCTCGCCGGATGCCACCAGGATTTGCCATTCCACCAAATCCTGGCCGGTGATGGCCTCGGTCACAGGATGTTCGACCTGCAGCCGGGTATTCATCTCCATGAACCATATGCGATCGGCGCGAAGTCCGTCGGACGAATCCGCGATGAACTCGATCGTTCCCGCGCCGACATAATCGACCGCGCGCGCTGCCTGGACCGCGGCCTTGCAGACAGCCTCTCGCGTCGACGCATCCATGCCCGGCGCCGGCGCTTCCTCGATGACCTTTTGGTGGCGTCGCTGAAGCGAGCAATCGCGCTCGAACAGGTGAACGACGCTTCCGTGTGTGTCGCCAAAGATCTGGACCTCGATGTGCCGGGGCGAGAGGATGTATTTCTCGAGCAGCACCCGGTCATCGCTGAAGGCGGCAACGGCTTCACGCCGGCAGCTGGCAAGCGCCGCTGGAAATTCCGCTGCGCTATCGACCCGACGCATCCCCTTACCGCCGCCACCGGCGACAGCCTTGATGAGGACAGGATAGCCGATCGCTTCCGCCTCGCGCCGCAGTCGTTCGTCCGTTTGGTCCTCGCCGAGATAGCCTGGCGTGACCGGGACGCCCGCCGCGATCATCCGCTTCTTGGCTGCATCCTTCAGGCCCATGGCCCGGATCGAAGCCGCCGGCGCGCCGACCCAGATCAGACCGGAGGCCGTGACCCGCTCTGCGAACTCGGCATTTTCCGACAGAAAGCCGTATCCCGGATGGATCGCCTTCGCGCCAGTCCTGATGGCGGCCTCGATGATCCTGTCGGCATTGAGATAGCTCTCCTTGGCCGACGCCGGGCCGATGCATACCGCCTCGTCCGCCTCGCGAACGAAGGGCATGTCGCCATCGATCTCGGAGTGCACGGCGATCGTGCGGATCCCGAGCCGTTTCGCCGTTTTTATGATCCTCCTCGCGATCTCGCCGCGATTGGCGATCAGCAGGCTGTCTATCACGGTCTCTCCTCTCCCTGCCTTCGCGACTACATGCGAAACAGACCGAACTGGGCGCGCTCTGGTATCGGCGCATTCAGCGTCGCCGCGAAGGCCAGGCCGAGCACGTCGCGTGTCTGAGCGGGGTCGATGATGCCGTCGTCCCACAGCCGCGCGGTTGCGTAGTAGGGGTTGCCCTCGTCCTCGTACTTCCGCCGGATGGGCGCCTTGAAGGCTTCGGCCTCATCGGCGCTCCAGCTCTCGGCATCGCGATGCACGGTCGCCAGAACCGAGGCCGCCTGCTCACCGCCCATGACGGAAATGCGCGCATTCGGCCAAGTAAACAGAAAGCGCGGCTGATAGGCTCGGCCGCACATGCCGTAATTGCCCGCGCCGAAGCTGCCGCCGATCAGCACCGTTACCTTCGGCACCGATGCCGTTGCCACCGCTGTCACCAGTTTCGCGCCGTTCTTGGCAATCCCCTCGGCTTCATATTTTCCGCCGACCATGAAGCCGGAGATGTTTTGCAGGAAGAGCAGCGGGATGCGCCGCTGGCAAGCAAGCTGGATGAAATGGGCGCCCTTCAGCGCACTCTCGGAGAAGAGCACGCCATTATTGGCGAGAATGGCGACCGGGATACCCCAGATACGCGCGAAACCGCAGACCAGCGTGGTGCCATAGAGCGCCTTGAACTCCTGCAACTCCGATCCGTCGACGATACGGGCGATGACCTCACGGACGTCGTATGGCGTGCGCACGTCTCGCGGAACAATGCCATAAAGCTCCTCCGGATCGAGCTTAGGCGGCTGTGGCTCGGCCACCTCGATATCCACCCGCTTCGGCCGATTGAGCGTGGCGACGATGTCGCGGACGATCAGGAGCGCGTGCTCGTCGTTTTCGGCGACATGGTCGACGACGCCGGATTTCCGGCCGTGCGTATCGGCACCGCCGAGTTCTTCGGCGGATATGATCTCACCCGTCGCCGCCTTCACCAGCGGCGGGCCGGCGAGAAAGATCGTTCCCTGGTTGCGCACGATGACGGTTTCATCGGACATCGCGGGTACGTAAGCCCCACCCGCCGTGCAGCTCCCCATGACGCAGGCGATCTGGGCGATGCCCGCCGCCGACATCCGCGCCTGATTGTAGAAGATGCGCCCGAAATGATCGCGATCTGGAAAGACCTCGGCCTGATGCGGCAGATTGGCTCCGCCCGAGTCGACCAGATAGATGCAGGGCAGTCGGTTTTCCCAGGCGATCTCCTGCGCCCGCAGATGCTTCTTCACCGTCATCGGAAAATAGGCGCCGCCCTTCACCGTCGGGTCGTGCGCCACGATCATGCATTCGACGCCCGAGACACGCCCGATGCCGGCGATCATGCCCGCGCCGGGCGCCTCGTCGTCATACATGCCATTGGCGACAAGCTGTCCGATCTCGAGAAACGGCGAGCCGGGGTCGAGAAGGCGCTGGACGCGGTCGCGCGGGAGAAGCTTGCCGCGCTCGACATGCCGCTCGCGATGCTTTTCGGAACCACCTCGGGCTGCCTGCGCCACCTTGGATCGAAGTGTCTCCACCAGAGCAAGATTATGCGCATGATTGGCGGCGAAGGTTTTCGAGCTGGAATCGAGCATGGTCTGCAGTTCCGGCATCAGCCCCTCCCCTCAGCACCTATGACTTCGCGCCCGATCAGCATGCGGCGCACCTCGTTGGTACCGGCGCCGATGTCGAGCAATTTCGAATCCCGCCAATACCGCTCCACCGGCCAGTCTTTCGTATATCCCGCGCCGCCCAGAGCCTGGATCGCCTGCTCGGCCACTTTGACCGCACTCTCCGACGCATAAAGAATGGCCCCGGCTGCATCATGCCGCGTCGTCTTGCCGGCATCGCAGGCTCGTGCCACTGCGTAAACGTAGGCGCGGGCGGAATTCAGTGCCACGACCATGTCCGCCACCTTCGCCTGGATCAGCTGGAAACTCCCGATCGGGGCTCCGAACTGCTTGCGCTCCATGATATAAGGAAGCACCACATCCACACAGGCCTGCATGATGCCGAGCTGAATACCTGAGAGCACGACGCGCTCGTAGTCGAGCCCGGACATCAGCACTTTAACGCCGCCATTCAGCGGGCCCATGATGTTTTCTTCCGGAACGAAGCAGTCGTCGAAAACCAGTTCCGCGGTCGGTGAGCCCCGCATGCCGACCTTGTTGATCTTCTGCCCGATCGAGAAACCCTCAAAACCCTTTTCGACCAGGAAAGCACTAATGCCCTTCGAGCCACCATCGGGAACGGTCTTGGCATAAACGACCAGCGTATGGGCATAAGGCGCGTTGGTGATCCAGAATTTGGTGCCGTTCAGGCGGTAACCGCCATCGACCCTATCGGCGCGCAGGCGCATCGAGACCACGTCCGAACCGGCGCCCGCTTCCGACATGGCAAGGCTGCCGACATGCGCGCCAGATATCAGAAAGGGAAGGTATCGCTGCTTTTGTTCGGCGGTTCCCCATCGCGAAATCTGGTTGATGCAGAGATTGGAGTGCGCGCCATAGGACAGGCCGACCGATGCCGAAGCGCGGCTGATTTCCTCGCACGCAATAACGTGTTCGAGATAGCCAAGCCCAAGGCCGCCATGCTCTTCGGGCACTGTAATGCCGTGAAGGCCAAGTGCGCCCATCTCGGGCCAGATTTCGACCGGGAACAAGTCTTCCTCGTCAATCCTCGCGGCAAGCGGGGCAATACGCTCTGTCGCAAACCGATGCGTCGTCTCACGGATAGCCTCCGCCATTTCGGATAACCCGAAATCCAACTCCAGCATGTCGCCAGTCCTCCCAGACCGCGATCATGCTACCGCGACGAATGCGATTAGTAAAATCGTATCAACGCCATCGCCTCCTGGCAGGTTGCCGGTAGGCACAATGGGCTACGCCTTGCGCCGCGCCAAAATCTCGGCTGCGACCAGCGCCTGCAGGCGCCATAGGTTACGGTCGCGGATGCCCTCCGCCTGAAGATCGACGATCGTGTTGTGTAGATACTCGGCGCAGGAGCCGCCCTGACCGCAGGCTGCCGCGATCAGCGAGGAAGCTTCCGCCGCCGGCAGCGGTTTCGTCAGTCCGGCCCGCTTGGTGCTGGCCCAGAATGTCAGGGCTTTTTTGGCGCCGCTTTCAGTTCTGACCGGAAGCCAGCGCACCATGTCGATCACTTCACTATACTTGATCTCGCGCGCGACGAGCGCGCGCAGATCCTGGCGGCGGCGATCGGCTGAAAGCTCGAAGGCGATACCATCGCACTGGCCGCCGCGCTCAAGCGCCATCATCAGCCCGGGCTGGTCGCTGGTTGCGCGCCAGCGCTGAATTTTCAAGGAGAACGACCTGTGCCAGCCATAAGCGGTGGCTCGTTCGCGGCTGGCGGGTTCGAACTCCGGGTTCCAGATCAGGGACCCATAGGCAAAGACGAGAAGAGGCTCACCTGCCGCTTCGCGTTCAATCCTGTCGACGAGATCGTCAAGCTCAGCTTCCGAAAGCGGCGTCCAGCCCGGCTCCGGTCCGTCATCACGGACATCTCGGATGGTCAGGGCAACAAGTTCGGGCGTCAGCTGCATGGTGGTATCGATCTGTATCAGGTCAAGGAAATGGAGCAACTGGCCGTGGCGGATGTCCGCCACGGCCAGGTCTTTTCGTTAGGACTGCACGAAAGCGAGCAAGTCGGCGTTCAGCACATCGGCATTGACAGTCAGCATGCCGTGCGAGAAGCCCGGGTAGGTCTTCAGCGAACCGTTCTTCAGGAGCTTGGCCGACTTCAGCGCGGAGTCCGCGATCGGTACGATCTGGTCGTCTTCGCCGTGCAGGACAAGCGTCGGAACGGTGATCGCCTTCAGGTCTTCCGTCTGGTCCGTTTCGGAGAAGGCCTTGATGCCGTCATAGTGCGCCTTGGCGCCGCCCATCATGCCCTGGCGCCACCAATTCTGGATCACGCCTTCCTGAACCTTGGCGCCATCACGGTTGAAACCGTAAAACGGGCCAGCCGGGACATCGCGGAAGAACTGCGCACGGTTGGCGGCAAGCGCGGCACGGAAGCCATCGAACACTTCGATCGGCAGACCCTCGGGGTTGTTTTCGGTCTTCAGCATCAGCGGCGGAACGGCCGATACCAGAACAGCCTTGGCGACACGGCCGGCCGGCTGGCCGAACTTCGCGACATAGCGAGCAACTTCACCGCCGCCGGTGGAATGGCCGATATGGACGGCGTTCTTCAGGTCGAGCGCCTGGACGACGGCATATGCGTCGGCTGCGTAGTGGTCCATGTCGTGTCCGTCGGCAACCTGGGCGGAGCGGCCGTGACCGCGGCGATCATGGGCAACGACGCGGTAACCCTTCGACAGGAAGAACAGCATCTGCGCGTCCCAGTCATCCGACGACAGCGGCCAGCCGTGGTGGAAGACGATTGGCTGTGCGTCCTTCGGACCCCAATCCTTGTAGAAGATTTCGACGCCGTCCTTGGTGGTGATGGTAGCCATTTCAGTATTTCCTTCTGTTTTAGTGTTTGCGGGCGCAGCGCTCGCTGCGAATGTAAAGGCGGGTGAGATTGCCATGGTCGTTGCGGCCGCGCCGGCGGAGAGCAGTGCGCGGCGACGCGTCATGGAAGAAAAAATCTCGGTCATTTCATATCCCGTAATCTTGTCGTTTCAAGCTTCAGACGACGCTGTTGCTCGGCTGATGACTGGAAATTGCCACGGATCGAGGGACGCAAACAATTGCACTAATGCTTTCGATTTAATTGCCTAATTTGCAACAATGGAGAAGAAGGTTTCGGGTGACCGGCGATGAGAGACTTTCTGTCGGTCACGAGCCGATCGCGCGTCGATCCCGCGAGCCGTCGATCAAGGCAGGCGCTTCTGCCCCACCTATGCTTTGCTACCTCAATTGCGTCAGTTCTCTCACGCGATGTGGCTAGTGGTTTGCCAGCTCGCACGGATCATCAGTCCTCAACGCCGGAAAGGCCCGGCTGCGAGCAAGCGTCTCAGCCGAAATCACCCAATTCTTCGTGGATGGCCGAAATGATTTCGGCGCGCTGCTGCGCGGATCGACCGGCGTGAGCAGCGTAGGTCAGTGCCAGAAGTCTTACCGTGCTGAGGATTGTCGTATGCGAAGGACCGAGGGCGAAGCTCGCGACATGGCAGGACAGAACGACTTTGGAATAATGGTGAGCCTCCAGCATCGAGGTGCGGTCGGTGATGGTGATGACATTGAGACGGCTCGTCGCGGCAGCTGAGAATCGGCCGCGAAATCGGCTGATGTGGCGGCAGCGTCACCAAGATCAGCACGTCCTTCGGGCCGGTCATGGCAAGGGTCCTCGGCCCACGATCCCTGATTGATGCCGAGGTTCATCACATTGTGACGAAGCCGCGCCGATCAGTTCGGCGGCCTGGCGTACCTTGTCGGAGCGCATCTCCTCGAAGGTCTTGGTCAAATCACTCAGCTCAAGTTCCAAAAGGGCGCCGATCGTGCGGCCAAGCGCAACCTGTTCGGGCTGGGTAACGGAATAGCCATAAGGTTCGGTGCTTGGCGAGCGCCCCGATACTCAATTGGTCGCAGCGAGCGATAACAATTCTCAAGGTGACGTTTTCGCAGATCGACTGCGCGCTCTGGCGCAGGATGTCGGCTGCTCATATCGTCGATTGCGACCGGCCGCCGAGGACTGGAACGATGTGGTGAAACAGTCCGGAAGGTTCGCTTGACCTCCCTTTATCCTGCGGCATAGACGAGCCGTTTCGACGGTTAGTGTCTGTTCGGGTCGTTTTGAGACTGCTTCAATGGAAGATCGTTGGGGTCGGTGCTACGGACCACCCGCACGCTGCCGCGGATTGCGAGCCAGATGCAGCTCAGCATTGCCGCTGGCATTCCCCATTCGAAGATCACTCCGGCATAGGTCGGCCACGGTTGCCCGGCGCTCAAGCCGTCGATCAGATATCGGTATCCACCAAGAATGAACGACAGCAGGGTTGCCCAACCGATAAGCAGGAGGAGCAGATTGAGCGCCTTCAATTTGAACAGCTTGGATGGTCCGCGCAGGGGGATGTAGCCGCGTTCCCTAGTGCGATCGATGAAGGCTGCAACTCGCCGAGCGTCGTTGAAAAATCGATGGTCGGGACCCACGATCCAGCTGCAAAGCACGTGACGAGCAATTGCCAGTATGAAAAAAATGGATGTGATCGCAAAGACCGCGGATGCAAATCCCTTGCCGTGATTAGGGAACAAATCCACCAGCGGGACGCCGATAATCCAGATCGGCAGGGTTGCGCCCACCACACGCAACGTCCCGAGATTGGCTTCGATGTTTCGGAGCCGATGAAGCTCGAAGATTGACTGCTGGGTCATTGAGGGCTCCCCCAGTTTGGATTTCGGTGATCCATATGATTGCCACAGTCTATGGGTTGTGGATGACCCCGGCAACCGGCAACTTCCTTCATGCGGACATTAAAATGCGTCGACCTTCAAACTTTATGGGCCGCGGCTTTCGCCGTCGGCCCTTTTTTCTTCCCGCGACGCTGGCATCATTCTGATACGATCAGTTGCTCAAGAGGCGTCGGTCGGCGTCGTGCTCGCGCTTGGCGCCGGCAACTTCAAGCTTGAAGTCGCAGGATTATGCTCGACGGCATCGGCGCCGAAACGATCGGTGCGATCGTGCTCTATCACGCATTGGGCTGGTCGAAAGTCTCGGGTCGCACGAACAACAATGCGTAGTAGCGATTGCTCTGTGCACGAGCACAAGAGATCGAGGCCGCCTCGTGAGAGGCGGCCTTTCTGCTCGTTTCTACCGTCATCTGGCCGGAAGACTGATTTCGAAAATTGATATGGATCTATCTGCGCCTGGACGATCAATGGTTCGCTTCCGACGGCCGAAAGGGAGTTGGCTCAACAAATCGAACACCTAGCTTAGCCCGCTCTCATCCGCATCATCATGCGAAAGTTGCGAGGGGTGTCTTCCGTATGGTGTTTGAAAACAGCGTAGAAACGCGCGGGGGAACCGAAACCACAGTCATGTGCGATCTCAAGGATCGGGTCGTCAGTCTCCGCCAGCCGTTGCATGGCACGCGACAACCGAAACCGCGTCAGGTACTCCATGACAGATATCCCTAGCACGTTGCGAAACGCCCTGTTGGCGGTTGTGGGATGCACGCGAGCTAGCTTCGCGATCGATGCGAGCGTCAGTGGTTCACGGTAGCGCTTGCTGATTATCTCCGTGAGAGCCTGCGTATAGCGTATACCCGGACCGGCGAGCGCCGTCGCTTCGCGGCGGGTGATGCCAGCGTCTGCATGGTCAAGGATAAGCCGGCGCACACGAAGAGCAACCTCATCGCTGACCAGTTGCCGCCGCGCCTGATCGCCAGCGGACCATTCACGGACCCACCGGGCGCCTGAAAGCGTCGCGCCTTCGGCGGGATTGGGCTCCTGTATGAACGCCCCTTGCAGGATGGCCTGTCTGGCGGTTGCCTCGATCGGCATTGCCAGAAAGTCCGCGAGCGGAAGATAGGCGCAGACGAGCGGTGATTGTGGCGTCACGACAATCGTTTGATGGGGGATCGCCGCCCAGAACAAGACCAGACGCTCCGCCTCGACATGCTCCTGCTTTCCGTTGAAAAGGTAGGTCATCGAGCCCTCGCGAAGCAGATTGATCTCGATGTGATCGTGCCAATGCGCTGACGTCATCGTATCGGCCATATGCTCTTCAACGAGAAAGTCGCGTGGTGAGCCGAGCCACTTGCCTTGCGTGCCAGCTTCTTCTCCGTTCATCGTCGTCTGCTCCGATCCGAGAATAATTTCCCTATTATCGAGAAGAAAGTCCCAATTAAAAGGGGCATGAAAGGTCGATCTCATCAAAGGAGAACCTTATGCCAAAGATTTGCCTCGTCGGAGCCGGAAGCACGGTCTTTGCCCAGAACATTCTGGGCGACGTGCTATCGACCTCGTCCGACCATGATTATGTAATCAGCCTTTTCGACATAGATCCGGAGCGTCTGAAGACGTCCGAGATTGTCGCGCGACGCATATGTGAGGCGCTGAAGTTGCCCTCGGTGCGGATCGAGGCGAGGCTCAATCGTCGCGAGGCACTCAAGGGCTCGGACTTCGTCATCTTGATGATGCAGGTCGGTGGCTACAAGCCAGCAACGGTCACGGATTTCGACGTGCCGAAGAAATACGGCTTGCGACAGACGATTGCCGATACCCTCGGCATCGGCGGTATCTTCCGGGGTCTCAGAACAATCCCGGTACTCGAGGCCATTTGCCACGACATGGAGGAGGTGTGCCCGAATGCTTTGTTGATGCAGTATGTCAACCCGATGGCGATCAATTGCTGGGCCATCAAGGAGATCGCTCCGACCATCCGCAATGTAGGCCTGTGCCATAGCGTGCAACACACCGCCAGCCACCTTGCAGCGTGCCTTGGAGAGAATATCGACGACATCAACTACGTCTCCGCCGGTATCAATCACATCGCGTTCTTTCTCAAATACGAGAAGATCGGAGCGAATGGTGGCCGCGAAGATCTCTATCCGAGGCTGAAGGCGCTGGCGGATGAGGGCAAGGCTCCCGCCGACGATCGTGTCCGTTTCGATGCCCTGAAACGGCTCGGCCATTTCGTCACCGAATCCAGCGAGCACTTCTCGGAATATACGTCCTGGTACATCAAGGATCGCCGGCCGGAACTGGTGGAGCAACTCAACATACCGCTCGACGAGTATATCCGCCGATGCGAGGTGCAGATTGCCGAATGGCATGCGTTGCGCAAGGACCTCGAGGGTGGCAAGCCGATCGAGGTGTGCCGCAGCAACGAGTATGCCGCCGGCATCATCCACGCGGCCGTGACCGGAAAGCCGGCGCTGATCTATGGCAATGTTCCGAACAACGGCCTGATCGAGAATCTTCCGCCGGAATGCATCGTCGAGGTGCCCTGCCATGTCGACCGCAATGGCATCCAGCCGACGCGGATCGGCAGGATTCCATCGCAGCTCGCAGCCGTCATGCGATTGAGCATTTCGGTGCAGGAACTGACCGTCGAGGCAGCGCTGACGGGTAAGCGGGACCGCATCTACCAGGCCGCGCTGCTCGATCCGCACACATCCGCCGAGCTGTCGCCCGACGAAATCTGGCACATGGTGGATGATCTGATCGAACAACACGGCGACCTGCTGCCAAAGTATCACTGAGCACACCCCTACCCTTTTCAGCGGCGCCTTGTTTAAGGCGCCGTTTTCTTTGTGCGCAAGGAAAACGATCATAAAAAATCATAATAGTGATTGACATTGATCTTTTCAAATGAAAACCTGATTGAAATTATAAAGCCAAAAAGGGAGCATGCCTTGAACCAGAGCGGCGGCCTCAAGACCGATCGGCAAGACCTCATCCGCAGTCATCTGTATGCGAACGGATTTTCCACGATCCAGGACATCGCGGATGCGGTCGGCGCTTCGCTCGCGACCGTGCGGCGCGATCTGCAGCTTTTGCAGGAGGCTGGCGCGATCGATCGGGTACACGGCGGCGCCCGCATCGCCGAAGGGTCTTCGGTGGAGCTCGCGTTTCAGGAGCGCGAGAAGCGTCAATTGGCTGCCAAGCGCGCTATTGCGAATGCGGCCCACGAGCGCCTTCACCCCCGCACCGCAATCTTCCTCGATGCCGGCACGACGGTGCTCCAGCTGGCCAAGCTGATCCGCATCAATCCCATGCCGCTGCGTATCTTCACCAACGGGCTGATCGTGGCGCAGGAGTTCATGAACGTCCCGAACCTCGACGTCGTCCTGCTCGGCGGGCAGTTGCGCAGCGAAAATGCATCGCTCGTCGGCCCCCAGGCCGAAGCCATGCTGGAAACGATCTGGTTCGACCAGCTGTTTCTCGGCGCGAGCGCGGTGAGCAATGATGGCGCGATCTATAGCGTGGACAGCGCCGAAGCGAGCCTCAATCGGAAGATGCTCACCCGATCCAGCCATCGCTTCGTACTCGCGGACTCCTCGAAATTCGGCACGACGGCAACCTACAAGGTGGCGCCGCTGAACAGTGCCAAGCTGATCACCGATGCCGATCTGTCGAAGGACTGGCGCGCGCAGCTTGGCGACCTTGCCGTCGAGACAATTTTCGCCGACCAGGGAGCGAAGTCTTGAGCACCGACCTGATCCTCGGCATCGACGGCGGCGGCACAAAGGTGATGGTGGCGCTTGCCGATCGCAGCGGACGCATCCTTCGTACCGGTTTGGGTGGTGGCGTCAACGCCATGGACAATCCAGCCTGGCGGACCGAACTCGAGGCGCGGATCGAACCGTTTCGCGGCGAAAGGCGATTGACCGCCGTGGCGGCCGCCTTGCCCGTTTACGGAGAGGTCGCCCATCTTTCCCAACAGTTGGAAGAAACCATCGCGCAAGCCTTCCCGAATGCGCGGACACGCGTTCTCAACGATGTCGATGCCGCCCATCTCGGCGCGCTCGCCGGCAAGTCGGGTATTCTCGTACTCTCTGGAACCGGTTCCATGGCCTGGGCGCGCAATGCAGGGGGCGAAGCCGCCCGGACCGGCGGCTGGGGCGACATCATCGGCGACGAAGGCAGCAGCTACTGGATCGGCAGGCTGGCGCTCAATCTTGTCAGCCAGAGCCTGGATGGACGTCTGCCGCCGACCGCCTTGGCAAAGGCTGTCTTTGATCACCTTCAACTCGACCCAACCAACCCGATGGACAGCCTCGGTGCCTGGGCGACGTCTGATGCGAAACGGTCAAGCATCGCTGCGCTGTCCGCCGTGGTCGACAAGGCCGCACTAAACGGCGACACGGCCGCCATTGTTCTCCTCGACCTCGCGGCGGACGAGCTCGCCAAGCACCACCGTGCGATCGCCGGCCACTGTGAACCGGGAGCCGACTGGACATTTGCCGGCGGCACGTTCCGAAGCACGATCCTTTTGAAAGCCCTCGAGCGACGCATCGGTCGCCCCCCGATTGCTCCGAAACTACCCCCGATCGGCGGAGCGCTCTTCGCTGCCGCCCAACTTCTCGACTGGCCCATGGACGAAGGCTGGATCGGGCACGTCGTCGCATCGGCAAATGCGGCGTTTGCGCAATAAAATCACGTAAATTCTTGATAACAAAGAAGGATGGGAACATGCGTAAAACAATCTTATCACTGCTCGCTTCAGCCGCCCTGGCCGTCGCTCTTCCGGCGGCCGCGCAAGACAAGCCGCTTGCCGGTGAATCGATCACCGTATTGATGCCGTCGCCGCAGGGCCCCGATATTGCCGCCGCGTTCGAAGCCGAAACTGGCATCCACGTCGACCTGCAGACGCTTTCCTGGGACGATATCCGCCCGAAGCTGGTGACGGCACTGGTTGCCGGCACGGCGCCGGCCGACGTGACCGAGTTCGACTGGTCCTGGACGGGCCAGTTCGCGGCAGCCGACTGGTATATGCCGCTTAACGATGTGATAGACGCGGACTCCACCAAGGACATCGGCGTTGCCAAGATCTTCACGGTCAATGGAAAGCTGCTTGGCGTCCCCTATTCGAACGACTTCCGCGTGATGCTCATCAACAAGAAGCATTTCGCGGATGCCGGCATCACCGAGACCCCGAAGACGCTCGACCAGCTGGTGGCAGCGGCCAAGAAAATCAAGGAAAAGGGCATCGCCACCTATCCGATCGGCCTGCCGGTGTCCGCGACAGAGGGTGCCTCGACGAGCTGGTACTTGCTGACCAAGGCATTTGGCGGCGAGCTGTTCGACAAGGATTTCAACCCGCTCTTCACCAAGCCCGGTTCCGCCGGCTACAAGGCGCTGGCATTCGAACTGATGCTTTTGAAGGAAGGCCTGGTCGATCCGGCTTCCACTGGTCTCAAGGATAGCCAGATCAACGAGGGTATGTTCTCCCAGGGTCTGACCAGCATCATGATCTCGGGCGAACCCGGTCGTCTCGGACAGATGAACGATCCCAAGCAGTCCAAGGTCGCCGGTCAGGTCGAGGCGATCCTGGTTCCGACCGAAAGCGGCGAGACTCGCAGCTTCGGCCTGCCGGAGGCGCTTGCGATCCCGAACGTCTCGCCCAACAAGGAAGCGGCTGTTGCCTTCGTCAAGTGGTTCACGAGCCGCGAATTCCAGAAGAAGAACATGGCGAACGGCTTCCTGCCGACCCGCACGTCGGCACTGGCCGAGCTCAACTCGGAAGGCAAGCTGAACAGCGGCGATGCGCTCGTGGCGCAGTCTAAGACGGTCGAGGCGCTGTTCCCGCAGGGCACGCCCCCTTGGTACCCGCAGTTCTCCAGCGGCGTGAACACCGCGATCAACAGCGCTGCCAAGGGTCAGATGAGCGTTGACCAGGCTGTCGAAAGCATCGCCTACGCCGCCAAGCAGGCGATGGCGCAATGACTGCTGTCGCCTATAAGGAGACCGCGGCCAAGAAGGGTGTCGGCTTGAATGCCGACACCATTCTCGGCGTGCTGCTGGTGTCGCCCATTCTCATCACCATGACGGCGCTCGTCTTCTATCCTATGGCGCGAACGCTTTGGGACAGCCTTCACCGGGTCAATCCGATGCAGGCCGGCACGCCCTTCGTCGGCCTGGAAAACTACACGCGCATGTTGTCGGACGCGCAGCTCGGCACGACCTGGGTCAACACGCTCATCTATGTCGTGCTCGCAGTGCTCGCGGAAACGGTCTTCGGCGTGCTCGCCGCCTCGCTGATCAATCAGTTGAAGGTCGGCCGGCAGTGGGTTCTCGCGGCGGTCATTCTTCCCTGGGCGCTTCCCGGTGTCGTCAACTCCGTGATCTGGCTATGGATCTATCAGCCTGGCGCGGGCCTGCTGAACGGCATCCTCACCTCGCTCGGCCTTCCCTTCGAAAACCACGTCTGGTTCAACGATCGGACGAGCGCGATCATTGCCGTCACCGTCGTGCATGTCTGGCGCATGATGCCGCTGACGATCGTCATCGTTCTCGCGGCGATGCAGAGCATTCCCTCGCATCTTTATGAAGCGGCACGCATCGATGGCGCGACACGCCCGCAGATGTTCGCGCTTGTCACGCTTCCGCTTGTTCGTAGCGCGATCGCGGTTGCCATGACCAACGCCACGGTTAACGCCTTCAATCTTTTCGACGAGGCCTGGGTTCTTGCCGGCTCCAGTCTCGAGACGCGACCGATCCTCGTGCAGATTTATCTGGAGACCTTCCAGAACTTGCGGTTCTCATACGGCATGGCGCTTTCCGTCGTCATCACCTTCGTCTCGCTTCTCGTCTCGCTCATTTACGTCCTTCGGGTCTATCGCAACACACGGTTCGACTGATGAAACCCACCCTTCTTTATCGCCTGATGATATGGATCGGCGTCGCCGTGCTATTGATCTGGTCGCTCGGTCCGATCTACTGGACGGTCGCCAGTTCGGTGACGCCGACGGACGACTTCTCCGTCCGGCCAATCAACTTCTTCCCTCAACATTTCACGCTAGATCACTACTCTCGGCTGCTCGGCATCAACGTCGATCGTATCGGCGGCGTTGAGGTGTGGCGGCAGTTTCGCGCGGCGCTCTTGAACAGCGTCGTCACCTCGGCGGCCGCGACGCTCCTTTGCGTGGCCATTTCCGCGCTGGGCGCCTACGCCTTCACCCGCATACGCTTCCCCGGCCGCAACGCGCTCTTCGGCCTTGTGGTCGCGACGCTGGCGATCCCGGCCTATGCGGTGCTGATCCCGCTCTACCAGATCATGATCAAGATGCATCTCGTCGATACCTATGTCGGCGTCGCCCTGATCTATGTCTCGGCCTACCTGCCGCTCTCGCTCTGGCTACTGCGCAGCGTCTTCGAGGCCCTGCCCCTGGCGCTGGAGGAAGCCGCGCAGCTCGATGGCGCGGGACGTCTCTACATCTTCTTCAACATCGTGCTGCCGCTGGCCGGTCCCGGCCTGACCGCTGCCGCGATCCTCACCTTCCTCGGCGCCTGGGGGCAATATCTCGTGCCCCTCATATTCTCGCCGCAGGCGACCAAGCCACTGACTGTTCTCATTCCCGAGTTCGTCACGAAAAACTTCATCGACTACGGGCTGATCACGGCTAGCGGTTCCATCGCGATCGTCATCCCCGCCCTCGTCGTCATCTTCCTCAACCGATACCTCGTCAGCGGTCTGCTGGCCGGCTCGGTCAAGTAATCGGAGCCACCATGAACACGACCGAAAAAGTCATCCGCGAGCAGTTCCCCTTCTGGGAGAAGGCACTGGGCTCTAACACCGCGACCACGCGCGACGACGTGCTCGTCTATGTCGGCTGCGGAACATCCTACTACCTCGCCATGTCGCTGGCGGCCCATGCGAACAATGCCGGTCGTCGTGCGATCGCCGTGCCTGGCGCTGAATGGCTCAATCGTCCATCATTCTTCTGGCCGGACTGGAAGAAAACGCATGTCGTCGCGATCTCGCGCAGCGGTGAAACGACCGAGACGGTCGCTGCCGCCAAGAAGAGCCGGGAAAACGGCGCCTTCGTCACCGCGCTGACCGTCGAGGCCGAGAGCTCGCTTGCAAAATGCAGCGACGACGTCGTCGCCTCGCCGACCCACAGCGAGGAAGGCATCGTCATGTCGGTCTCGGCCAGCCTCATGCTGCTGCTTGGCTTGCAGATGATCGGCCATGAGATCCCCGCATCGGCCGTGGCATCCGCAAAAGAGCTCGCTGATGCGCTCGACGCTTCGCTCAGCAAACAGGTTCTCGATCGCAGCCATTTCGTTTTTCTTGGCGGCGGTCCGCTTTTCGGCCTGGCCGCCGAAGGCGCGCTGAAGCTGATGGAAATGAGCCAGGTCCTGACCCAGCCCTTCCATCCGCTTGAATATCGCCATGGCCCAATCAGCCTTGTGGACGAGAAGACCGCGACCGTCATGCTCTACAGCACCGACCAGAAGGATGCCGAAGCCAAACTCGTCGAAGAGCTGCGGGAAAAGGGCGCTATCGTCATCGGCCTCGGCGGACCTGGCGATATCGAACTCGCTGTCGACGCCGATCTTTCGCTCGCCGCACTCGTCGTTCTCCCTGCCCTGCAGATGCTCGGTGAGCGTGTCGCGCAATCGAGAGGCATAGACACGGTATCGCCGCGACACCTGACCAAGGTTGTAACGTTGGTATGAGCGACGCCCTCGATCAAAATCGTGAGCGCGCGCTCTCCAAGCTTTTTGGCGCGCGCCAACAAGCCTTGCCGCGCGGGATAACGTCAGTGTGCTCGGCACATCCACTCGTGATCGAGGCCGCCTTGCGGCGGGCGGCACGGGAAGGCACCGTGGTCCTCATCGAGGCCACCTGCAACCAGGTCAACCAGGAAGGCGGTTATACGGGCATGACTCCGGCAGCCTTCCGGCGGTTCATTGAGCGGATCGCCACAGAGGTCGGTTTCCCACTGGAGAGGATCATCCTCGGCGGCGATCATCTTGGTCCCAATCCCTGGAAGAAGCAGGGTGCGGACGAAGCCATTGCTCAAGCCGAGGTAATGGTCGCGGCTTATGTCGAGGCAGGCTTCGAGAAGCTGCATCTTGACACGTCGATGGGATGCGCTGGGGAACCGCCGGCGCTCGACGACGAGGTAACCGCCGAAAGGGCGGCACGTCTGGCACGGGTCGCGGAGGAAACGGCACGCCGCATCCGGCAACGGCCTCCGGTGTATATCATCGGCACCGAGGTCCCTCCACCCGGCGGCGCGACGCATGCGATCAAGGAGCTTGAGGTCACCTCTCCCGATGCCGCCCTGAAGACGCTTGCCATCCACGCATCGGCTTTCGAGAAGGCTGGCGCCGGAGCGGCCATGGACCGCGTGATCGGGATCGTCGTCCAGCCAGGCGTCGAGTTTGGGAATGCGAATGTCGTCCTTTACAAGCCGGACCGCGCCCAGGGATTGGCATCGTCGCTTTCCCGGATGCCGGGACTCCTCTTCGAGGCCCATTCGACGGATTACCAGACCGTTGCCGAGCTTTCGGCTCTCGTCGATGACGGTTTCGCGATCGTGAAAGTCGGCCCCGGCTTGACCTTCGCACTGCGCGAGGCGCTCTACGGGCTTGATGCCATCAGGCAGGTACTTGATGGCGGGTCGGATAGCCTGCATGCCGAGATGGAAGCGATCATGTTGAGCCAGCCGCGACACTGGGCGGGTCACTACACAGGGTCTGCCGAGGAACTGAGGCTGCAGCGCCACTTCAGCTACAGCGACCGTATCCGCTACTATTGGCCCGACAGGCAGGCTGCCGGCGCGGTGGAAACGCTGATGCAAGCGCTTCCCGATCCGATCCCGGAAACGCTGATCAGCCAGTATCTCGCTCGTGTTTATCCTGACGTCGTGACAGGACGCGTGGCGCCACGAGCTCGCGATCTTTGCCTCGCCGCAATCGATGCGGCGCTGGCGCCCTATTCCACGGCCACGGCCAGCCAGTAAATTTCAAGTGGTGCGGCAGGCTGCCGGTACGGCGGCCACACGTCACACAGTTTCAGTCGGAGAGAATTATGGCGTCAGTCAGCGTCGCGAATGCCCGCAAGAACTACGGTCACCTGGAAATCCTTCATGGGGTCGATATCGACATTCAGGACGGCGAGTTCGTCATTCTTGTCGGTCCCTCGGGCTGCGGAAAATCCACCCTTCTGCGGATGATCGCGGGCCTGGAGGAGATTTCCGGCGGACGCATCTCGATCGGTGGGCGTGTCGTCAACGACGTCGCCCCGAAGGAGCGCGACATCGCCATGGTGTTCCAGTCTTATGCTCTTTATCCGCATATGACGGTGGAGGCCAACATGGGCTTTTCCCTGAGGTTGGCGAAGGCACCGAAAGAAGAGATCAAGGCACGCGTGCGTGAAGCAGCTCAAATTCTCGGGCTGGAAAAACTGCTCGACCGCCATCCAAGAAACCTGTCCGGCGGCCAGCGCCAGCGCGTCGCCATGGGGCGCGCCATCGTGCGCCAGCCGCAGGTCTTCCTGTTTGACGAACCATTGTCCAATCTGGATGCCAAGCTGCGCGTCCAGATGCGCTCGGAAATCAAGCAACTGCACCAGCGCCTCAAAACCACCACCATCTACGTCACGCACGACCAGATCGAGGCGATGACCATGGCAGACAAGATCGTCGTCATGCGCGATGGTCATGTCGAGCAGATCGGATCGCCGCTCGACCTCTACGACAGCCCGACCAACCTCTTCGTCGCCGGCTTCATCGGTTCGCCGGGAATGAACTTCATCAAAGGCCAGATCAGTGCCGAAGGTCCCATCGAGTTTATCGCGAATGGAGACGCGAGGTTGCCCATTCCCGCCGACGTTCCAGTCACCCGCGGCCAGCAGGTCATCTATGGCATCCGCCCGGAACATCTGACGATCAACCAGGGTGGCGCGCAGGCTGACGTCACCTTGATCGAACCAACGGGCGCTGAAACGCAGATCACGGCTGGCCTTGGAGACGTGCAGATCGTGGCAACCGTCCGTGACCGTCTTGCGCTGCACGCTGGCGACTCGATATCGATCGCACCAGAGCTGACCAAAGTGCAACTCTTCGATGCAGTTACCGAGAAGGCGTTGCGAGTGTGATGGGACCGACTGACTGTGACCAGCGATAAGCCGTTGCAGCGGCGGTTGACGCTAGCGCGACAGGCGCCCCCTCATCGTCGATCCGTGTGAGACCTTCGGATTTTTGACAAAGTTTGCCAATATCAGTAATGAAGATCGGACAGATGGAGGCCTGCTATGGCGACAATGAATGTTTCTCTCCCTGACCCGATGAAGGACTGGGTCGAGGCGCAAACCAAAACCGGGCGATACTCCAATGCCAGCGACTACGTGCGGGACCTGATCAGGCGGGACCAATCGCGCAATGACAAGATTGCCGCAATGCAGCGCTTCGTCGACGACGGGCTTGAAAGTGGCGTCGGTACTCGATCCAAAGACCAACTCTTTGCCGAAGCTACGGCTCGCGCCGGCAACTCATGAGTTTCAAGCTCTCAGTCGAGGCAGAAGAAGACATTATTACAATCGCGGCGCAAGGCGTTCGTCTGTTCGGCGTCGCACAGGCGCGACGTTATCACGATGATCTCTACGGCCTATTGGATCTGATCGCAGGCAATCCGCTTATCGCCCGCGAAAGAGACGAAATCCATCCGCCGGTTAGAGTTCATCCTTTCAAGGTTCATCTCGTAGTTTATCGGATCGAGGACGACGATTCGATTCTGATTATCCGAATTCGACACGGTCATGACGATTGGGCGAGCGATGCATTCTAAAATTAGCGCAGCCTCTGTATTCCCCTGTGCCGTGTCTGGCTTACCCGGCGTCTAAAAGAAAGAGCCGATGATTTTGGCCATAGACGCCGTGAAGTGACTATCCAACCTTGGCTACGCAGAGATGCCTCTCGCTAGTAGGCGCCTTACTTGAAACTCTCTTCGAGCTGACACCAGATGGCAAGCAAAGGCTGAAAGGTGCATCTTATCGCGAGTGGGAGGGATGGCCGACACTGTCGAGTTTGCGTTTCACGAAGTCGAGGTGTGCCTGATAGCACGCACAAAGCCAGCGTATATATCAGCCTTATATTGTTGATATGATTTGTGTTGCTGCGCTGAGCCGCTCATCTTTCCTCTTTTACCCCTTCATCACGTACGGCGGTCATGGTCTTGGCGATAGCCTGGATGTGGCCCGCTCGCTTGCGCCGCGATCCGACGTTCGTCAGGCATTGTCGATGGAAGCCGATCAGGAACGCCGGACGCTGAAAGAGGTCATGGGGTGGCTCTCGCGGGAGTCAACCGCCTTCAACGCCGTTGCCATCGCCGTCCGTTTATCCTCGGTGCCTTATCAAGCGCGGAAATCAAGACCGATATCGAGAATGGGCGCGCTGTGGGTGATCCAGCCGACGGAGACCAAATCGACCCCCGATGCTGCAATGTCGCGCGCGGTTTCAGGCGTTATGCGCCCCGAAGCCTCCGTGATTGCACGTCCTCCGACCATCGCCACCGCTTCGCTGAGCTGCCGGGCCCCCATATTGTCGAGAAGAACCGCATCGACACCCTCCTCCATCACGTCACTGAGTTGATCGAGCGTATCGACTTCGATCTCGATCTTCAGCATATGTCCCGCCGCTGCTTTAGCCCGACGCAGAGCCTCCCGGACACCACCGGCAATCACGATGTGATTGTCCTTGATCAGCATCGCGTCATGCAGCGCGAACCGGTGGTTCATCCCGCCGCCGGCGCGCACCGCGTATTTTTCGAGCGCCCTTAGTCCCGGCGTCGTTTTGCGGGTACAGGCGACGGCCGCGCCGCTGCCGGCAACCGCTTCGACGATCGATGCGGTCACCGTTGCTATCCCTGACAGATGGCTGAGGAAGTTGAGCGCTGTGCGCTCACCGGTCAGTATTCCTCTGGACGGCCCGCTGATGGTGGCGATCACGTCACCCGGCCCTACCGTGCTTCCCTCACGGATGTGCCGGGCGACCGATATCGCGGGATCGACCAGCTCGAATGCAAGGGCTGCGGCATCCAATCCTGCGACAATGCCGGGCTGACGCGCGGCCATGACGACGGTCGACATGTGCTTTTCAGGAATGACTGCGGCCGAGGTGACGTCACCGGCCATTCCCAGATCTTCGGCAAGCGCTGTTCTGACCGCAGGTTCGATGACGAGACGTGGAAGAGATGTGACGTGCATTTCATGCACTCCTTGCAAAGTTTGATGAGCTTGCGGAACGGGCGATCTGCAACGCCTGTTCAAGCGTTATCCGGCTGCGCTCAGCAACCGCGTGCTTCAACGGATAGTCGGTCCGGGCATGCGCCCCGCGCGATTCCGTGCGCAGGCTTGCGGAGACGGCGATCATCAACGCGACGATCGCGGGGTCGGCCGCTATGTCATTGCCTTCTGCCACAGGCAACAGCTCCTCAATCGCCTGGTGAATGCCGACCGCGCCGCGCAGAACGCCAACTTGCCGGGAGACAATTGGGCGCACGGTCGTCGTGTCGGGCACGCTCGGCATGGGCGGAACATATCCAAGCGTAACCGCCGTCAGCTTTGATCTCATGTCGTTGGCCGCGCGCACGCCCATGACGGCGGCTTCCAGCAGCGAATTGCTGGCGAGCCTGTTGGCGCCATGCAATCCGGTCGAAGCGGCCTCACCCGCGACCCAAAGGCCAGCAACGGTACTGCGTCCGGCTCGATCCGTCGCAACACCGCCCATGTGGTAATGCGCGGCCGGGCGAACGGGGATCGGCTGCTCGGCGGTATCGATCCCGGCCGAGCGGCAAGCGGCATGGATCGTGGGAAAGCGCGAGGCGAAGCGCGCGCCAATCGCTTGGCGCGCATCGAGAAAGGCGCGGCCGCCGCGGGCGATCTCGGCGCTGATTGCACGCGCGACAACATCGCGCGGCGCGAGTTCAGCACCTGCAACATGCCTCATGAAGCGTTCGCCGCGCTCGTTGATCAGCACGGCGCCCTCGCCCCTCACCGCCTCGCTGATCAGGACCAGAGGGCGCCGATTGCCGTCAAGTGCGGTCGGGTGGAACTGGACGAATTCCATATCGGCGAGCACGGCACCCGCGCGCGCGGCGAGCACGATCCCCTGGCCGAAGTTGCCGGCAGGATTGGTCGTCGCCTCATACAGTCCGCCAATGCCGCCGGTGGCGAGAAGAATGCGCGACGACGGCAAGACCATGCCCCCGCCAGAACTGGCGCAGAGCAAGCCGGAAACAACGCCATCAGTCGTCAATATCCGCCGCGCATCCACCCCTTCGATAACGGTGATTGCAGGATCGGCATGGACCGCCCTTTTGAGGGCGGCGATAATGGCCGCACCCGAGCCATCGCCGCCGGCATGCACGACGCGCCGACGCGAATGGGCAGCCTCCAGGCCGAGCGCCAGACTCCCATTGCCATCTTGATCGAACGAGACGCCGAGACGCTGCAAGGCTCCGATCACGGACGGCGCTTCAGCAATAATTTCGGCGGCTGCAGCGGCATCGCAAAGGCCATCGCCGGCAGCGAGGGTATCGGCAAGGTGCAGGTCCACACTATCATCTGCACCGATGCATGCCGCGATGCCACCCTGCGCCCACCCGCTCGAGCTCTCGGCGCCGAGATGTGCGCGGGTGACGAGCACGCAGGGCTCGGGAGACAGCGTCAATGCCGCGATCAGCCCGGCAAGCCCGCTTCCGACAATGACCGGTCGATCCGCGAGGTTTTGGAGGATCTCGGTCATATCGCCAGCATCCTTTCGACAGCGCGGCGAGCAGCAGTCGCGACATTGGCGTCGACGACGACTTCGTGCTGGTTTTCCTCAAGCGCGGTTCGAATGTTGCGCAAGGTGATGCGCTTCATGTGCGGGCAGAGATTACAGGGGCGAATGAACTCGACATCGGGATGATGCACCGCGACGTTGTCGCTCATCGAGCACTCGGTCAGAAGCACGACGCGGGCAGGCTTCTTCTCTCCGACATAGTCGGACATGACCGCCGTCGAGCCTGCAAAGTCGGCTTCCGCCACGACATCCGGCGGGCATTCGGGATGGGCGAGCACGGTGACGCCGGGATGGTTCTCCCGAAGCTGGCGAACATCTTCGGCGGAGAACAGTTCATGCACTTCGCAGTGCCCGTGCCAGGCGATGATCTCGACATTCGTTTCCTTGGCGACGTTGCGTGCCAGGTATTCGTCGGGGATCATCAGAACTCTGGGAACGCCGAGCGCCTCGACGATCTGCTTGGCATTGCCCGATGTGCAGCAGATGTCAGATGCTGCCTTCACAGCGGCCGATGTGTTGACGTAGGTGATCACGGGAACGCCGGGGTAAGCCTTGCGCAGCAGGGCGACGTCCTCGGGCGTGATGGAATCCGCCAGCGAACAGCCCGCCTCGGTGTCGGGGATCAAAACCGTCTTTTTCGGGTTCAGCAGCTTGGCCGTCTCGGCCATGAAATGCACACCCGCGAGCACGATCACGTCGGCGTCGACGTCGATTGCCTTGCGGGCAAGCGCCAGGCTGTCACCGACGATATCGGCGACACCGTGGAAGATCTCCGGCGTTTGATAGTTATGCGCGAGGATGACCGCGTTGCGTTTGCGCTTCAGCTCCAGGATTGCCTCGACATCCTCCTCGAAGCTCATCCATTCCGCTTTGGGAATGACCCGGCTGACACGGTTGTAAAGCGACGCGGCAGACACTGCGGTATTCATCTCATCCTCCATTATACTCAGTTCGAGTATATCTAGGAGAAATAGATATTCTCACAGTGAGCATATGTCAATTGCGGGCGAGAGGCAGCTTTGTCCCTGATAGAGCGCGTTCTTCGACGACCGTCTGCCGGAAGCGGAAGAGCTTGGCGGGGCGGCCGCCGGTTTCGCTGGTGATGCCACCGGTTTCCTCGACAAGCTCCTGCTGCTCGATAAGGCGGCGGAAGTTCTGTTTGTGGAGGCAAAGGCCGGCCAAGGCCTCGACCGTTCGCTGCAGCTGCAGCAAGGTGAACGCGCTCGGCATCAGCTCGAAGACGACCGGGCGGTATTTTATCTTCGCGCGCAGGCGCGCTATGCCGGTCGCCAGGATCCTGCGGTGGTCGGCAAACATCGGCCGGCCAAAATTGTCGCTCACATCACCTGCTTCTGTCACCAACCCGGCTTCGTAGAGCAATTCGTATCGCTGCAGCGTCAGATCCTCGTTCCAGCCACCGTGATCGAGGCCGAAGGTGAAGTCGGCGCGCTGGTGACGCTCGTCGCGACGTCTTGGGTCGACATCGGCCCAGACCCGGAGCTTCTCGATGATCGCATCCAGAACCTTGGGTCGTCCCTGCCGATGATCCTCCCACGGCAGATATTCGTACCACCCATGCCATGCCGGACGGCCCGCACCTGGCGCATCCTGTTCCAGCACCAGCCCGAGATAGCTGATCGAGATCGTTCGTCCGCCACGAATGTCGTTGTTGCGGTCCCGGTCGGCGAATGTGTAGAGCTGCTCAAGGTAGCCGATCGGGTGGCCGGTCTGCTCCTGGATCCATTCGCGCAAGCCGCTCTGCAGCGTGCGATGTCCAAGCTCGAACGGGCCGGACGGCAAGGCTTCGCCGGAACGCACCGTCATCACACGTGGCTCGTTGCTGGTGACGGCTGCCACAACAGCCATGAGTTCCGCGTGGGCAAGCCCGATCGTCAAGCAATTCTCCCTGAATTTAGCAACATCAATTGCACGCCGGCCGCTTTACCGCCTGCCCGCAACCTTCTGCCCCAAGAGGCTTGCCACGTCGAGCATCCGGTTCGCGAAGCCAAATTCGTTGTCGTACCAGCCGAACACGCGAAGCAGTCCACCCGGCGCGATCGATGTCTCCGGACCGGAGACGACCAATGACTCCTGGCGCGCCCGCATGTCCACGGAAACCACCGGCTTCTCCGTCCAACCAAGAACACGTGACGCGGCGGCAGCTTTTTGCATCTGCGCGCGCGCATCGGCGAGTGACGGGGTGTCTCGCAACGACACTGTCAGATCGATCGCCGAAACGCTCGCCGTCGGCACCCTTATGGCACGCGCCTCGATCGCTCCAGCCAGCGACGGCAGGACCTTGCCGAGAAGCTTGTGCGCGCTGGTGGTCGTCGGCACCATGGAGAGCGCGGCGGCGCGGCTTCTCGCGAAATCGTCACGCGGCTGGTCAACCGTGGGCTGGCTCCCGGTATAGCAATGCACAGTGGTCATCTGGCCGCCCACCACGCCCCAGGCATCGTCGATAACCTTGAGCAACGGGGCAAGCGCATTGGTCGTGCAGGAAGCGTTGGAGACGATGAGGTGATCCCCAAGCATCTCCTCGTTGGCGCCGAGAACAACCGTCACATCGGCGGCCTCGGCGGGCCCTGAGATCAACACGCTTTTCGCGCCCGCTTCCAGCGCACGAGAAATGAACTCGCGTGTATAGCGCTGGCCCGTGCACTCGAGAAAGACATCGACATCCGAGAGATCAAGCTGGCGGACATCGCGAACATTGTGGAAGGCGATCAGCCTGTCGCCCACCTGCAGCGCCTGGTCGCGGACCGCGACCTCTTCCGGCCAGGGGCCGAAAACACTGTCATACTGGAAGAGGTAGGCGCAGCTTTCCAGCGCCGCGACATCGTTGATCAGGACGAGTTCGAAACTCCCGCCCTTGCTCAGCAGGACACGCAGCACCGTTCGGCCGATGCGACCGAAACCATTGATGGCTATTTTCGTCTTCCGCTTTGTCATGTGTGCCCGGACTCACATTGCCTGTCATTGCTCGGTACGCCCGTCAGACGGATTTCGCAACATGGAGATCTGGCTTCCTCAGCCTCCGTGGCAGCGCAACCGCCGACTGCGCGGATATGTCCCTCCCGGGTCTGCGATTGATTGTTAGAAATGGAAAAATCGGGGGCACATCTCTGCGACAAATCAATATTAGCTATGCGTCACGCAAAGCTGGCAGGCACGATTGAAATGCCAACGGCTGACTCGGGTCGCGGTCAATCACGGAGGCGACAACGACCGTTGAGTTCGATCGGATTGGTGGGCGTTCTGTTTGCCGCGAGCCGTTGGCCGATGAATGCCATGAACGGTGCGCGGCGACGACCGACGTGTGAAGCAGACGAAAGAGAACGTGAATCATGTTAGAAAAAATGATCCACGTCCTGCGCTTTCGCTCTCTACCTTGCGCAAGCGTGGTGTTGCTACCTAATTCCGGAAGATTGGAGCAGGCGTCGGGGACTGACAGTTTCAGTGGTTTCATCCCGACCGGTCGATAAAGAGCGACGAGAACACCGCGCGTTGCCACTCATGTCACCGCTCTCGTCAGCAGAGCCAGTTCATGTTCACGCTTTTTGAAGCAAAGAGCGTCAGCAGTTGAGCAGGCCGTTCACGAAGATCTCGGGCAGCGCACGCCAGCGGCTCGGCGGACGCATCGTCCTTGCCGTCTGCATGGACACGCTCATGCTGCTTGGTCTCGCATACTGGTGGCTCGAAAACCTCGCCCAGGAGCTTTTTGGAACCGCGTTGTTCCTGCTTCTTGTAAGGCATATCTACCGGAACCGGAGCTGGTTTCGGAACATCGTCAAAAGGCATTATGGTTTACGACGCACGGTTATCGTCACATTTCATGCCGCGCTCGCTCTGAACATGGCTGCGCTTCTGGCAACAAGTCTCGCCATATCCCAATCCCTATTCGCGGCTCTGCCACGGCCGGATAGCGCCGTGCTGACCGAAATACACTGGTTCTCTTGGGCCGTGATCGCGATCGGGTGCCATGTCGGGCCGCACTGGTCGAGGATCGGGGCAATCACGAGCGCCGCCCTCGATCTGCCGCCGGCCACACCGGCTCAGACACGGTCCTGACGTTACTCGCCGTCGTGCTTGTCGCAATCGGCATATCGAGCCTTTCAGCGCTCGGTGTCCAAACGAAGCTATCCTTTGAGCTAAGTCCCAATTTCTGGGACTTCAGCACTTCGGCAACACCATTCTTTGTCCGCAGGACCGGTGTTCTTGCACTGCCCGCGATCACAACCTATTGCGCAATGGATATTGTTCCACGCCTCCGAACGCGATCGAAGCTCTGATGTGACGCTAGGAGCGGCTTGCGCTCGTTGCGGCTATCGCGTTGAGCGTCTGCGCATCGCGACCATAGATGTCGTCGTAATAGTGAATGATGCCGTCGGCCGTCGGCCATGCCGTGAAATAGGAGACGTAAACGGGAACTTCCTCGGGAACCGGAACGTCCTTCTTCTCACCGCCCGCAATTTCCTGCGCGACCGAATCCACCGATGTTTTCAAGACGGCGGCGGCCATGGCTCTCGGATTTTCCAGCCGCACGCAACCGTGGCTGAACATTCTATCCTGCGAAGCGAATTTTCCGCGCGCCGGCGTGTCGTGCATGTAGATGGCATGCGGATTGGGGAACAATATCTTCAGCTGGCCGAGCGCATTATCGGGGCCTGGCGGCTGTACGACGGCGATATTCTCGAGCGGTTGCGCCCAATCGACTTTCGCCGAGGACATCGGCTTGCCGTTGACCGATACCTTGTAGCCCTCGCGGTCGAGGTAGGACGGATCCCGCTTCAGATGCGGAAGCATCTCGTTCTTGATGATCGACTGCGGCACCCCCCAATCGGGATTGAATTCGACTGTCTTGATCGAAGCATCGAAAAAGTTCGTCTGGTGATCTTGCTGCCCAATCACCGCCTTCATCGAAAGGGTGACATCGCCGTTCTCGGTGTAGTAGGCCATATAGGCCGGCTGATTGATGAATACGTACCGATCCGGAAACTCCTGCGGCAACCATCGCAGCTCCTCCATGGCGACAATCACCTTGTTCTCGTTGACGGTCGTATCCCCGCCCTGGCCTGATGTTCGCAACCAGTGCAATTCGGCGGCGAGCTGGGCAAACTTTGGACTGCTCGGCATGAAGCGGTCGACCGCCGACGCCAGGTTTTGCGCTGCTGCCAACTGAGCAAGCGTCGCTTTCAAATCGACGGGCTTACGCTTGAAGTCATAATAGTTCGACAGCTTGTTCGGATCGATGCGCCCCCTGAAATTATCCTGGAGAAACATCAGCATATTGTTTGAGAGGGACAGTTCGAACGCTGCCAAAGCTTTGGCGCGGTCGGGCGAATTCTGCTGCAAAGTCTCCGGAGATGGCGAAACGGCATAGTCCGAAACGGTTAGTCCCCAATCGTCGGCCTGCCGCAAGAGGTCAAGCGCTTGCCTCGCCTTGGCGTTCGGTCCCTTCGCGTCAGTCCAGATGAGCTTTGTTTTCGGCTGACCATAATAGGCTTCAAGCGCGGCGGCAATGTCGCTGTTCATCGATGGAGAAAGGCCAGCCATCTCCCGCAGGACCTTGGCCGGGTTTCCAGCCCCGCTTTCGAACAGCGTCGACAGCGCTGAATCGTCACCGTGACCGGCGACATGCACGAGCCGGCGCTCGGGAACGGCATATCCCTTCGAGGCGGAGAGCTGCGCAGCGGGCGCGGCGGGCTGCGGCTCCGCACGGGCGCCTATCCCGCTTGCCATAAGCGCGACCACGCTCATCAGAGTGATCTTCAGGCGTAAAGCTGATGTGTCTGCCATTCCAAATATCCCCAGCACTCGACGAGAAAAGCCACTCCGGATGAGCACACTATCTTCGCTTGTCGTCACCGCGGACTAGAGCGGCAACATTCAGGCGGAAGCTGGGCAAAACGCCATCACGAGAGGTTGAAAGCAGGACCACGACAAAAATGTCACGCGTATGAAATGCAGGCGCGACAGTATGGTGGGCGGGTCATCACTCAGGTGAATCGTTCACCCTCGATTGATTCATAAGTCTCGTTGGACGCCAGCACCTGCTTCCCCGATTCTAGGGGCATGATCGCTCAGCTATATCATCACCATGTCGAACGCACGGACGCCGAGAGGAACATGGCCCGGTATTACATCATGAAGATCTCCCTGGCGCTATTCGGCGAGATCCGCCTGACACGCAGCTGGGGTCGGATTGGCCAAAATGGACAAACCAAGGAGCACCATTTCGAGCGTGAGACGGAGCAGTCGGTCTGTTTCTCGCGCTCGTCCGGCAGCGGGCACGCGGTTATCGGCCGCGTGTCGCACCTCTCAGCCCATGAGACCGGGCCGCGGCTGGTCGATTTGACGCCGTGTCAGGCGCCACACTGGCGACGCCTGACACGATCATAGGCTCAGAAGTCTTCCCAGGCTTTGTCCACGACCGCTACCGCGGCCGGCCGGCCATCACGGCGCCAGGATATGATTTCATCGTGCATGGATGCAGTCCCGTCTTATATGGCTGTCATTACACGGCATGCTCCCGTCGAATGCAAAAGTCTGCAAAACCTGCGATGCAAAGGTTAGGTGTATCGCATCCCACGTCATCGTCGGCGACACTCCGCCTCTGAACGATCGTGCGCTTCAGCGATATTCGGTCGGATTTAGGAAATCCCTCCCAAAAGCATTCTCGGACGTCGTTGATATGGTTCCCGGATAGGCCACGAACGCCAAGATTTTACTTCTAAACGTGCACTCCGGGCTTTCGGATGATTGAGAACAGTGCTATTTGTGGCTAGACAGCCTAGCTAGATTGGAGCAAATTCATGGATTGGCAGCTGCAGGACGCTAAAAACCAATTTTCGAAAGTAGTGCAAAAAGCCCGCTTTGAAGGCCCGCAAGAGATAACCGTGCGTGGCGAGCGGACGGCGGTTGTCTTGTCCGCAAAAGACTATGACGCTTTGCGCGCAGGGCGACCGACTTTGGTCGATGATCTGCTTGCCGGTCGGCCTTGGGATGACGCCTTCACCGACGCGGTCGACGCGCGGGCTAAAGTCTCAAGCCGCGACGTGGCTTTCTGATGTATCTAGTGGATACGAATATCGTCTCGGAGGCAAGGCGGGGCACCCCGCAGGCAGTGTCCTGGCTGCGCTCGGTCGATCCTCTCAGCGTCCACTTGAGTGCGCTGACGCTTGGTGAGATCATGCGCGGTATTGCCTTGAAACAAAAATCAGATCCCAAGGCTGCGGCACATCTTGCCGAATGGCTGCGCAAGCTGCGCCACGATCATTCTGACCGCATCCTCACGGTGACCGACGAGATCGCAGTCGAATGGGGCCGCATCGCCGCGATCCGTCCGCGCGGAGACATCGACGGGCTGATCGCAGCCACCGCAATCGTCCATGACCTGATCCTCGTCACTCGCAACGTCAAGGACTTTGAGGACACAGGCGCAGCCGTGATCAATCCATGGGAAGCGTGAGATGAGCGACATACTCGGTGGAGAAGCTGTGGCGGACGAGCCTTCCATTTCCAGAGCAGAAATCCCCTCCCCTCCCCACAACCGGGGTCCAGCCTGTCAGGCCAGCTGCAAGACCTCAACGATCGCGCTCGAAGCTACGTCGAGGCAGCCAGCTCGATCAACACCCGAAAAGCCTACGCATCCGACTGGAAGCATTTTTCCGCTTGGTGCCGGCGCTCCAATCTTTCCCCCCACACCCACAGGCGGTCGGGCTTTACATTACCGCCTGTGCTTCCGGCACGGCCGAACGCGGCATGAAGGCGAATTCTGTCGCGACGATCGAGCGTCGTCTCTCGTCAATATCCTGGAACTATGCACAACGCGGTCTGAGCCTTGATCGCAAGGACCGGCATATCGCCACTGTCATGGCTGGCATCCGCAACAGCCATGGACGGCCGCCGGTCCAGAAGGAAGCTGTCATGGCGACAGACGTCATCGCCATGCTAGAAACACTCGATCGCGGCACTCCGCGTGGTGTGCGCGACCGGGCGATGCTGCTGGTCGGCTACGCAGGTGGACGCCGGCGCCCCGAGATCGTCGGCCTCGGTCTAAAGGTGGATCAGACCGAAGACAGCCGTGGCTGGATCGAAATCCTCAATAAGGGCATGCTCCTCACTTGCGTGGCAAGACCGGATGGCGGGAGGTCGAGATCGGCCGCGGCTCAGCCGATGCGACCTGCCCGGTCGCCGCAGTTGAGACCTGGATCAAGTTCGCCAAGCTGGCTCATGGCCCGCTTTTTCGCCGGGTGACCGGACAAGGCAAAGCAGTTGGGACAGAACGACTGAATGACAAGGAAGTAGCTCGGCTGGTGAAGCGGGCCGCAATGGCGGCCGGCGTTCGCGGTGATCTTAGCGAGATCGGACGCGCCATCAAATTCTCCGGACATTCCCTTCGCGCGGGCTTGGCCTCCTCCGCCGAAGTCGACGAGCGTTACGTCCAGAAGCAGCTCGGTCATGCTTCAGCGGAGATCACACGCAGATATCAGCGCCGGCGGGATCGCTTCCGCGTGAATCTCACCAAGGCATCAGGGCGTTAGTTGGCCCTCCCCTACTCCGCAGCGAAATCGAAAGAGGAGATTTCAGCGCCGAATTCCTCGCTTAGCGCTTCAATTGAAATCGGGAGCTAAAAGCCACAGCCGTATCGCCGCGTGCAAGAGATGTCATGCGCTCGCGCAATCTCGCGATCGGTGCGGTAATCCCGCGCGCGGACACCAGCAGGGCCGCCGCGATACTTGCCGCGAAGATGAGGGTCAGCATCGTGAGGGAGATGAAAATCGTCGAGCGCGTCTGCTGGGTCAGCTCGTTCGCTCGCGCATTGATATTCTTCTTCATCAATGTCGTGAGATCGCGCATATCGGACAGCAGCGGCCTGATCAGGATATCCGCCTGCGCCAGAATCGCTAGCGCTTCGGCTGCACGCCCGCTTCCCAATTTGACGGCGGCATCGGTCTTGGCGATCACGTCATTCGACCTCGCGATGAAGGCATCGATCGCCTCAGCATCCTCTGGACGACCACCCTTGGATTGCTGGAGGCGAGCGATCAGGCTCCCGGCGTTGTCCTTGTAAAAGTCGTTCGCCGCCTTGAAGGCCGGATCCCGAGCGTCGTAGGCAAGCGTCTGGTAGGCCGCGTAACCGATGGAAACCAGGCTTCGCGTGGAGGCGACGAGGTCGACCTCTGCCTGATAGTCCTGCGCGATGAACTCCGAATAGGTGGCATCGACGGCCTTGAACTTATCGGACATGAAGAGCGTGGCGCCGATGCCCACCACACAGATGGGAATGATGAGAGAGAGAATTTTCGTGCGAATGCGCGCGTTTTTCAGAAACGACATGTGACCTCTGTTTGACGGGATCGAGTGGCACGAGGCCGCGAATTCCCATTCGACAGCACGACAACACGACGGCGCCGGGACAACGGCACATGACGTGCCGAAGCGATGCGTATCGTTTCGCCATGCAGGGATAGGTCCATGGTTTCTTGGCCGCCAATCCACTCATCGATCGGGTGGGGATATCGACATGGCAGAGATCTTGGCCATCATGGCGACTTGAGCGGCTTCTACCAATTACAAATTCGGCTCAAGGCTAAGGTTTTCAGTATGTCTTGAAGGCAAATCAAAAGCACGGCGTAGCATGCGCCATGCCTACGCTTAAATCATCTAAGCAAATGCAATCTAGGACTATTTACTAGTTGTGAGAGCGTGGCCGCGCAATCAGTCTTTACTGGAATCAGTTTTCATAAAAATTGAACCAACATGCATCTTCCCGGCATCTCGAAACGATGCCAGGACGCGGCTAATAGCCCCGATCGAAATCGATCCCGTCGGGCGGGACGCCGGTCGCGCGGTATTCGTCGATCCTGTTGGCAACGATCTTTGCCGCGGTCGACGGGTTGGTGGGCGCCGAGATATGCGGCAGCACGGTCACGCCCGGGTGATCCCATAGAGGGCTCTGCTCATCGAGTGGTTCGGTCTCGAAGACATCAAGCACGGTATGCTTGACAGCGCCCGCATCGAGCGCCGCGATCAGCTCGATCGTTTTGACGATGCGGCCACGCCCGAAATTGATGAAGCCGGCGTTTGGGGGCAGTAGTGCGAATTCACGCGCGCCGAGGAGCCCCGTCGTTTCAGCCGTCAACGGCAGAAGGCAGACCACGATGTCGGACGTCCTGAGCATGGCGTCCAAGCCGTCCGCGCCGAAATAGGTCTCGACACCGTCGACCTGCTTTTCGGTCCGGCTCCAGCCGCTGACCGCAAAACCCGCCAACCGCAGTTGTCGTGCGGCCGCGCGGCCGAGCGTCCCGAGGCCCAGCAGGCCGACCCGCGTGTCGGGTGCCGACCGATAGGGAAGCTGTCGCCAAAGGCTTTGGCGTTGCTGCATGTCATAGGCGGGCATGTCGCGGGAGAGATAGAGGGTCCAGGCGAGCACGGCCTCGGCCATGGTGCGCGCGAGATCAGGATCGACGAGGCGTACGATCGGACGTGAGAAGCCCTTGAGTTCCAAGACCAACCGCTCGACACCCGCCCAGAGGCTGTGCACCCATTTCAAGTTCGGCAGCCGCTCGAGATCTGCGGGGTCGGGATTGGCGACGATGGCGATATCGACACGGCCGAGCTCATCCGGCGAAAGCTGACGAATGGAACGGATGGTTTCTTGCGGCATGGCTGCGCTGAGCGCCATGAGCCAGTTGCTTTCGGCTGCTTCGGACAAGCGCGTGACAAGCGCGATGAGAGGCGACATCGATCTGCTCTACATGGATTGCCCGGCGCGAAAGCCTGGCGGCATCAAGGAAAAAGGCCGGGCACTTTCGGTGCCCAGCCATGCGATCATTACTGAATGGTCTTGATCGGGTCCTTCGGCGTCGGATCGAAGCCGACCAGATCGGTCGTCAGCTTGGCGTAGGTGCCGTCGGCAACCATGTCGGCCAGCGCCTTGTTCACGGCCTCGACCAGATGCGGCTTGCCCTTCTTGAAGGCGAAGCCCTTTTGAACGTGGCTGACATAATCGTCGGTCATGGTCAGCGGCATCTTCGCGGACTTGATGGCGTAGGCGGCGGCGATCGCATCGGTGATGACGGCGTCGACGTTGCCGTTGACGAGGTCCTGCATGGCGTCGGATTCGGCCTTGTAGCCCTTGGCGGTCGCGCCCTTGTCTTCGGCGATCTTCGTCCAGCTCGATGCAACGAGCGCACCGACCGTCTTGCCCTTGAGATCGGCAGCGCTCTTGATCGCGGAATCGGTCGGGATAACAACGCGGCCGCCGGATTCAAGCCAGCCGTTCGAGAAGGTGACCTGCTGCTGACGGGCTTCGGTGATGTCCATGGCCGCGCTGATGACGTCGTACTGGTCAGCCTGGAGGCCAACGAGCAGCGAGTCCCACTTGATCAGGACGGGCGTGTATTCGAGGTTGAGGCGCTTCGCGACTTCGGTCATGACGCGGATTTCGAGGCCGTCGAGCTTACCATCGGGCGCGCGCATGCTGAACGGCGCGTAGGTGCCTTCGGTGGCGACCATCAGCTTGCCCGGCTGAAGCAGCTCGAGGTCGGCGGCGTGGGCGATGGAGCTCACGGCCATGCCCGCAAGGGCGGCGGCGGTCATGATGAGAGATTTCAATTTCATGGTTCAGTTCCCTTTATGTTGGTTCATTGCATTCACGCGGCATCGCACGCCGGTTTTCGTTAACCCTTCGCCTGAGCGCGTTGGGAAGCAAGCAAGGCCATCAGTTCCGCCATCACGGTCGCGGCCATCAGGGCGGTGATCTGTCCCGGCCCATCGTAGAGTGGATTGGCCTCGACCACGTCGCAGCCGACGAGGTTGATGCCGTGGAGGGCGCGCAGAATCTGCAAGGTCTCACGCGCTGTCGGCCCACCCGCCTCGGGTGTCTGGACCGCGGGGCCGCGGACGGATCGATGAAATCCATGTCGAAGGAAATGAAGGCCGGCCGGCCGCCGGCACGATCGGCGATGCGTTGGGCGAGACCATGGGGGCCGAGATCGAGTGCATCGTCGGTCGTCAGCACGTCGTAGCCGAGATCGATCGACTGGTTGATATCGTCCTTCTGGAACAGCGAGCCCCGCATGCCGATCTGAATAGAGTGCGCGGGATCGATGATGGCTTCCTCCGCGCCGCGGCGGAACGGGGTTCCGGCGCTATACTTCTTGCCGGCGAAATACTTGTCCCAGGTGTCGGTGTGGGAATCGAAGTGGATCAGTGAGATCGGGCCATGGACCTTGGCGAGCGCCCTGATCTCGGCCAGCGTGATCGAGTGATCGCCGCCGATCGCGAAGGGGACGATGCCGGCATTGACCAATGCCGCGACCGACTCTTCGATGCGCTCCAAGGATTCGATCTCGTAACCCGGCACGACGCTGGCGTCGCCGACGTCAGCCACGGCGAGCTCTTCGAAGACATTGATATCGCCGCGATAGGGATTGATCGGACGCAGCATCACCGACATGGCGCGCACCGCGTTCGGCGCGAAGCGCGCGCCGGTGCGGTACGGGCCGCCGGAATCGGAGGGAAGTCCGATCACGGCCGCGTCCAACCCGCTCAATGTCGTTGCCTGCGGCAGGCGCATGAAGGTCGGCACACCGCAGAACCGAGGCGTTTCAAGCGAGTCGATCGGCAGGACACTCATGGCTGACCTCAACCCAGGTTGGCGTAGCGTCGCTCAAGCCAGGAGGCGACGAATGTGAGGATCGTGGTCAGCAAGAGATAGATGACGGCTACCGCGATGTAGAACTCGAAGGGACGGAAGGTCGCCGCGATGAGGGTCTGCGCATAAAGCGTCAGCTCGACGACGGTGATCGTCGAAAGAAGCGAGGTGTTCTTCAGGGTCGAGATCGCCTCGTTGGTGACCGCGGGCAGGATGATGCGGAAGACCTGCGGCAGGATGATAGTGCGCATGGTCTCGCTGGGGCTGAAGCCGAGTGCCAGCGCCGATTCATTCTGGCCGCGCGGGATGGCGTTCAGGCCACCGCGGACGATCTCGGCGACATAGGCGCCGCTATTGATGCCGAGCGCGATGACGCCGGCCGTAAACGGCGAAAGCCGGATACCGATCTGCGGAAGGCCGAAATAGATGATGAAGACCTGGATCAGCGTCGGCGTGCCACGAATGAACCAGATATAGAAGCCCGCCGCCACGCGCGCGGATTTCCATTTGGAACGCTGTGCCAAGGCAGCCAGCAGGCCGCATGCCCAACTGACGACGATCGTCAGGATCGTCAGGCCGAATACCGTCCAGGCGGCTTCAAGAAAGCCTGGACCATAAAGCTGAACTTCTTCGATAAAACCGCTCATTACGCCTGCGCTCCCTGACCCTGATCGTTCGAGAAGGAATGACCAACGTCGTCATGCAGGATGCGATGAAGGAACTGCTTCAGGCGGTCGCTTTCGGGGTGCCTCAGAATATCCGGCGGCCCCTCTTCGGCGATCACGCCCTTGTCGAAGAACAGGACGCGCGAGGAGACGTCGCGCGCGAAGGCGATCTCGTGGGTAACGAGCAGCATGGTCATGCCCTCGGACGCCAGCGATGCCATCAGCACCAGCACCTCGTGAACGAGCTCCGGATCGAGCGCCGAGGTGACCTCGTCGAACAGCATCAGGCGCGGCTTCATGGCGAGCGCACGGGCGATCGCCACGCGCTGCTGCTGGCCGCCCGAGAGTCGCGACGGATAGCTATGGCGCTTTTCGAACAGGCCGATCCGCGACAGTAGAGCCTCGGCCTCCTCGATCGCCCGCGCGCGCGGCAGCTTCAAGAGACGGATCGGCGCGTGGGTGACGTTTTCGAGCACCGTCATGTGCGGCCAAAGATTGTAGCTCTGGAACACCATGCCGACGCGCGCCCGCAGGGACTGTAGCTGCGACGGCGTCGGGAAGAAGCGCGAGGCTGGACGGAAATCGAAAGACAGGCCCTCGAATTCCATGAAACCCGATTGCGGCATTTCCAGCGCGTTGATCGAGCGCAGGAAGGTGCTCTTGCCGGAGCCGCTGGCGCCGATGATCGAAACGACCTCGCCCGCCTTGACGTCCAGCGAGACGCCTTTCAGCACCTCGTTCTCGCCAAAGCTCTTGCGGATTTCGCGCAGTTTCAGAAGCTGCTCGCTCATGCTGACACCTCCGACGGATAGGTATCGAGGATATTGACCGCCACATCGCGCGGGGTGCGCGCGGCGCCGTTGATCGGCGTGATGTCCTGCGGACAGGCCGACAGGACGAAGATCAGATCCATCTCGGCGCGCATGACAACATAGTCGCCGGCAGCCGTATCGGGTGGGACGCGATCGACGGTGCCATCGGAAGTAACGGGCACGTTCATGAAGAGGTTCAACGACGCGGGCGTGAACGGCATTTCGATACCTACGCCAGAAAGCGCCTCGTGGAAGTTGTCGGTGCAACTGCGATGATACTCCTCGCATCCGAGCTGCTGATAGAGCTCGCGATTGCACGGGCAAAGCAACGTGTCGTGCCTGACCTTGGCGCTGTCGGCGACCATTGTCAGCATGGGGCGGCGGCGTGAACTCATCAGCGCCATCCCCTCGGTGAAGAAGATGTTGCTGTTCATCGAACGCGTGTGATCGAGCGAAGACGTCTCGAAGTGATCGCTGTCAGCCAACGCCCAGGCATCGACAACCTGGTTGCCATGGGTGTTCGTCACGAGGGCAAATTGCCCGGCCTTCATCTTGAAGGAGCGCCCCCTGCTGGCGGGCACGATATCTGCGTCTAGGCTCATTTCAAACTCGTCTTTCTTCGATGCGATCGGCATTGAGTGAGGGTCGATCGATCAAGTCCCAGCAACCCTATTCAGTATACCAGTGGAGTTCAAGTAGCAATTTCAACAAATTACAGCCCACATAATCGGCTTCGTGCGTGTAATTTAAGCAGAGTATGATTATATCATGAGCACATTTCGTCGGCTGATGCTTTAATTAGCAGAAGCGCGCATCGCTCGATTGACCTTCGGATACTCGTGGTGTACCGAAAATCAAGGCCTTACCGCGAGAGTGCATACGGAGTGATATGATGGATCGCTATTTTCCGCTGGACGAATACGAGGCGCGCTGGGATCGCGTTCAAAACGAGATGAAACGGCGTGGGTTTGCCACGACGGTCGTCTTCGGACGCGGCGGCGGAACGACCGACAATTGCGGCGACATTCTCTACCTCTCCAACCACTATGCCATCAGCGGCGGCATGGACTCGTTGATCTGGACCGCAAGATCCTTCGCGGGCGTCATCTTACAGGAAGGACTTGCGCCGCAGCTGCATATCGACGAGCCGGAAGTTCGTCGCGATCTGGTATCGATCGATGATGTGCTCAGCAGCAATCATCCCTTCGAAAGCGTCGCCCGCTCGCTCGTCGAACGCGGCGTGAAGGGCCCCGTCGCGCTTGTTGGCACCAACCTGATCCCGGTGAAATACTACCGCGAGTTGGAAGCCATTGCGCCCGATATCGAATGGGTCCCGGCCGACGACCTTGTCAGATCCGTTCGGCGGATCAAGAGCAAGCGCGAACTCGACTGTTATCGCGTCGCGGGCGAGACCGCGACGGCGGGAATGACGATCCTGATGGAAAGCCTGATCAGCGGCATGTCGGAGCGTGAAGCGGCCGGCGAGGCCGCTCGCGAGGTCGTCCGCCGCGGTGGCCGCATCCAGATGATCGGCACCAACCATGGCGACACGCTAGGCTTCGATCAGCGCTTCCCGCTCACGGGCTACAGCGCCGACGTGCCTGCTATCGGCGACATCGTCACCGGCACGCTTCATGGCCCGCTGTTTCAGGGATATTACCTTGACCCGGGCCGTACGGCTGTGCGTGGCAAGGCCAACAGCGAACAGCTGCGCCTGATCGAAGCCGCGGGCAACATCGTGCACCGCTTGTCGGATATGCTGAGACCCGGCACGAAGCTGCTTGACGTCGCGGCCGAAGGTGATCGCATGACGGCGGCATTCGGCGGCTCGATCTCGCCGATCATGAAGAACTTCCCCTTCTATGGCCACGGCATCGGTCTCGGCTTCGAGTTGCCGCGCATCTCGACGACCATGTCGATGCCTGAAGATGTCGTGGAAGAGAACATGGCATTCGGCGTCGAGGCGTTTCTATCGCTCGACGGCGTTGGTGCTGCCTTCTTCGAAGACATCATCATCATCGGCGGGGATGGCAACGAGCTCCTGACGAAGTCGCCGAGCGTCTTCTAGACTGAGCGACAACCGCGACCTGGATAAAAAAGGACCGGGCGAGATGATCGCCCGGTCCTTTTCTTTTAGTGCGCGAAGACGCTGTCGAAGTCCTTGAAGCCCTTGACTTCGATCGGGTTGCCGCTCGGGTCGAAGAAGAACATCGTCCGCTGCTCGCCCGGCTCACCCTCGAAACGGACGACTGGCGGAATATCGAAGGCGATGTTGCCCTTTTGCAGGCGTTCGGCGAGCGCGAACCAATCATCGAGCGGCAGTACGACGCCGAGATGCGGCATCATCACCATGTGATCGCCGACCTTGCCGGTGCGCGTGACCTCGAACGGCTTGCCGAGGTGCAGCGAGATCTGGTGGCCGAAGAAGTCGAAATCGACCCAGGTATCGGTCGAACGGCCTTCGGCGCAACCGAGGACGTCGCCGTAGAAGCGTCTCGACGCGTCGAGATCGGTGACGTGGTAGGCGAGATGGAAGAGTGAGCGCACGGTGGTCTCCTTTGTGATGGCGATATGATCTTGATCAGCGAATGGTGAGGGTTCTGGGCAGGCTCGATAGCGGCTCGGCGCCGTGTTCGGTAACGATCACCGTCTCCGACGCACCGACCGTCCAATGGCCGTATCTGCGAAGCGTGGCAGGCAGGTGGAACACCATGCCGGGCTCGATTACGCGCGAGACGCCGGTAAACAGGCTGAGGATCCCCCCTCGCCCCAGTCGGGCGCGAAGGCGACGCCCATCGAGTAGCCGATACGCTTGCGAAACGCGACGGTGTAGCCGGCCTCGTCGATGACGCTCTGTGCGGCCTCATGCGGCGCCGAACACGGCGCGCCCGGGCGGATCGCCGATAGCGCGGCATCAAGGGCGCGCAGCGAGCAATCCATCATCCGCTGTGCGTCATCCGGCGGGCCGCCGATCCAGACGCTGCGCATGAGCGCGGAATGATAACGGGCATGGCTGCCCGCGAGTTCGAGGAAAACGGGATCGCCCGCTTCCAACAGGCGCCGGCGCCAGGTCATGTGCGGCAGGCCGCTGCGTGGTCCCGACGAGACGAGCGGCTCCATTGCCATGGCCTCGGAACCGGCCTGCGTTGCGGCCCGCAGCATGGCCGCGGCGATGTCGTTTTCGTTGGCGCCACCACGGCAGGCGTCGATGGCCGCGATCATGCCCGCTTCGGCATAACGCGCGGCAGCACGGATCGCGGCGAGTTCATCGGCTGATTTGACCATGCGCAACGGCGGCAGGATGTCCGAGCCATCCGCAAGACGCTGCTGTCCAAGCTCCCTGGCGATCTCATCCGCGAGCCTGGGCGGCAGGAACCAGCCACCGAGCTCGATCGCCGGCCGCGTGATCTCGCGGTCTCGCAGCAGTGCCACCAGCGCCGAGACAGGGCTCTCGCCATCCTGGTAGACGACGATGTCGGAAAGCCAGGTATTGGCCACCGTTCCGTAGAGTTCCAGCTGCCGCACCAGCAGCGTGAGCTCGCCCGATGCCGTGAGGATCAGCGCCTGAAACGCGAAGTATCCGGCGGTTTGGCGCCCTGTCAGCCAATAGATCGTCTCAGGCCCGGTGACGACAAGCGCCTCGTGGCCGCTGGCCACCAGCGCCGACACTGCCCGCGCCTGACGCCTGGCGAATTCGTCTCGCGAGAACGAAGCCTCGCTTCCGCGAAGAGCGTCCAGGCCGTCATTGGGTGCCTTGGATTGCATTTTCATTGCCTCAGCTCCGCGCCAGCCAGCCCAGGAAGCGGGCGCGCACGCTGTCGAAGTGGGCCTCCATCGCTAGTCTTGCAGCGACGCCGTCCCCGGCTTCGATCGCATCGATGACCGCGATGTGCTCGAGCGCCTGCTGGTCGAAGCGGTCGTGTGTGCGGGTGATCGTGCAGCGGCGGGCGATGCCGCGCATCTCGGTCAGCATGGCCGCGAGCAGGGGAAGCTCGGCGGCATGGGCGACAGCATTGTGAAAGGCATCGTCGTCGAGCCAGAAGTGATCGAAAGCGATGTCGCCGCCATTGGCGTAGGCACGCATGCGTTCGCGCGACTGGATGAGATCGGGCGTGAGCGGTCGCGTGGCCGCTGTCTCGGCTGCTGCTCCTTCGAGCAAGCGTCTGAGCTGGACGATCTCAAGCAGCTGCTCCACGGTCACCTGGCGCACCATGAGCGCGCCGTTCGGCAGCCTTGAGATCACGTCCTCTTTTTCCAGGCGGGAAATCGCCGCGCGCAGTGGCGTGCGGGAAATACCGGAGTCCTGCGCGAGCGAACGTTCCGTCAGCATATCGCCGGAGGAAAACTGCCCTTCCAGGATACGCTGCTTCAGATCGCGATAGACCTGTTGTGTCAGGTTTTCCTTTTCACTCATCGTGAACCGCCCGTCTCACCGGCAATCGCGGCGTACAAGATTTCGACTGCCGCGGCCAAATCCGCGTTGTCCATGGCTTCATCGGGATTGTGGCTGCCGTTCCAGTTGCGCAGGAACACCATGACGGAGTCCCAGCCCGCCTGCGCGAAGGCTGCCGCATCATGGCCGCCCCCCGACAGCATCCGGCGCGGGGAGTGGCCGAGCCGTTTCGCCGCGTCGGCAATCATGTTGCCGAGATCAGTCGACAGCCGGGTCGGCTGGCTGCGCGACTGTTGCCCGAAGTCGAAGCGCACGCCACGCGAGGCCGCGATCGATGCCGCCTCGGCCCGCAGCAGCGCATCGGCGCGTTCGAGAACCGCGACATCGTCACTGCGCAGATCAACGCAGAAATCGACGCGGCCCGGCACCTTGGCGAAGGCGTGTTCGGAGCTCGCCGCATCGACCCGACCGAAGGTGACGGCGAGATCGTCGCCACCATCGAGGATCTCACCCCAGTGCTTGTCAATGGCAACGATCAGATCGGCCAGCGCGAAGACCGCGTCCGAGCGCGCGGCGCGCGGCGCTCCGCCCGAATGCGCCCATGTTCCGTCGATGCGCGCCTCGCGATATCGCAATCCGCCGCGTACGCCATCGACGATGCCGAACGCTTCCTTCGCGTCGTCGAGCACCGGCCCCTGCTCGATATGCAGCTCGATGAAGCGCGCCGGCGAAAGGCCCGGGCCATTCAAAATCGCATTAGGATCTCCGCCTTCCGCGCGGATATGGTCGCCGAGGGTCCGGCCGTTATCGGCTCGCTTCGCCTGCAGTTCAGGCGCGGTCAGGCGTCCCAGCGCTGCCCGCGAGCCGGCGTAGGAGACAGGAAACCACACGCTTTCCTCCGCGCGCGTCACGGTAACGACAAGATCGACCGGCGGCGCCTGCCCGCTGTCCACGAAGGCAGCCGCAAGCGCAACGGCGCCGGCGACGCCGGCCGCGCCGTCATAAGCGCCGCCCATGGAAACCGTATCTACGTGCGAGCCGATGTAGATCGGCGGGGCGTCGCGATCACGTCCCGACAGGCGCGCGAAGAGATTGAGCGCGGCGTCCCGGGTCACGGTCATGCCCAGGCGCTCTACTTCCTCGGCGACCACTTCATGCGCGCGGCTTTCGAGTGGGCTGTAGGATGGGCGGGTGAAGCCCGGGCCGGGATCGGAGATGGCGTTGATGCGATCGAGCAGTCTATCGATCGTGTCCCTGATGATTGCGCTCACGCGGATGCCTCCGGTAGAAATTCAATGGTCGTGGCCGGCTTCTCGCCGGAAAGCGCCAGGAGCACATTGCGGGCGGCGCCGACCGCGACCCGCTGCAACGCCTCGGGCGTCGTGCCGCCGAGATGCGGGGTGAAGATGACGCGCTCGGTGGCGCCCAGTGGACCGCTCGGTGCTTCTGGCGAATAGACGTCCAGCGCGGCAGCGGCAACGACGCCGCTCGCGAGCGCCTCGGCAAGTGCCGTCTCGTCGATCAAGCCGGCACGCGCCGTGTTGACGAGAATGGCGCCCGGTTTCATGGCCGCGAAAGCAATTTTGCCGATCATTCCGCGTGTTTCCTCACGCATGGGGGTGTGGAGCGAGACGACATCGGCCTGTGCGAGGCCCTCGGCAAGCGTGCCCGCTCGCTGGAACGAACCGGTATCCGCGCTTCTCGGCGAAAAGACGAGAACCCGCATGCCGAGCGCCGCGTGAAGCATCCGCCCCAATCCGGCGCCCGTCGCGCCCCAGCCGACGACGAACGCGGTCTTGCCGGACAATTCATGAAACGTATGGGCCTCGCGAAAGCCGCGCTCACCGGAACGAACAGCACGATCGGCGGCCGGCACCAGCCGGGCCGCGGCGAGCATAAGCCCCAATGCGAGTTCCGAAACCGATTGCGCGTTGGCGCCGGGTGTATTGCAGACCAGCACGCCCTTCTCATGCGCCGCGCGCTTGTCGACCGCATCGTGGCCGGCGCCGTGGACCACGATAACCTTCAGACGATCGCTCGCGAGAATGGGCGCGGCCGGCAGGCCCGCATCGCGGGTGATGGCTGCGTCGCAGCCCATGATCATCGTCGATACGGTCTCAGCATCCGGCGACGGGCACAAGACGGGTTCCACGCCCGCCTGCCGTAGGAGATCAAGGCCGTCCTTGTGAATGGGCTGAACGATCAGGCACTTCATCGCGTTGCTTTCCGCTCGTTGTGTTCAAGCCGCCCAACGATTGCATCGCGGGCATTGAGGACATGTCGGCTCATCAGCTTTCCAGCCTGCTCGCCATCCTTGGCGCGCAGCGCCGCGATGATTTCGAGGTGCTCCTCGCAGCCCTTCAGATAGCGTGCGGGAACGAGGCTGTGGTCGAACATGCAGGTCCGGCGCCTGAGATCGCTGATGGTGCGCACCATCATCTCGTTGGACGTGGAGCGGGCCAGCGTCAGATGGAAATCGTCGTCGACCCGGCGCTGCTCGTCTTCCTCGCCCGGTCCTTCGGTCATCAGGGCGGTCACACGCCTCTCGAGACCGTCGAGGATAGCGGGCGCGACCGCCGTCGCATGGCGGGCGCAATAGCCTTCGATGACACTTCTGAGAAAGAAGATCTCGTTCACCTCGCCCGGGGTCAGCGTGCGAACCTTGAGAAAGCGCCCGTCCTGAACGGCAAGTCCTTCGGCCTCGATGCGCTTGATCGCTTCGCGAACCGGGGTGCGCGACATGGCGAGCTCCTCTCCGAGCTTCGCCTCTTGCAAGACGTCTCCGGGCTTCAGCCCGCCGGCGAGGATCATCTCGATGATTTTCGCATAGGCCTGCTTGGCAAGCGGTTGGCTCATGTTTGTCGGTCCTCCACCTTTGCCGCGTCCCCTGGTTTTTCCTCGAGAGAAGCAAGGATATTCGCGAGCGCGTTATAGCGCGCGATCAGCAAATCTTCCGCCTCTTCCTGTGATATGGATTTGAAGCGAATGGTGCTGCCCGTCGCCGTCTGCGCCAATCTTGGCAGGTCGACCGAGGCAACGGTCGCGATCTTCGGGTAGCCGCCCGTGGTCTGGCGCTCCGCCATCAGCACGATCGGGCGCCCGGACGACGGCACCTGGATCGAGCCCGCCACCGTCCCATCAGAGACGATATCGTGACCGGCGAAGGCACGGATGGCGGGACCATCGAGAACCTGCGCCATCCGGTCCCGGCTTGGGGTGACACTAAAGGGTTCCCGCAGGAAATTCTTCCAGGCGGCCGCGTCGAAATGATCCGCCTGCGGCCCCGGAACGACGCGCACCGGGCCGTTCGATCGCGAGAACGGCTTGCGCAATGCAAGGAGCGAAGACTTCTTGGTCTCGCCAAGCGGCAGCGCATCGCCGATCGCAAGACGCCGTCCGTCAATGCCGCCGAGACCGGAGCGAAGATGCGTCGAGCGCGCCTCCAAAACCTTCGGCGTATCGATGCCACCCGAGATGGCGAGATAACCCCAGACGGCCCGCCGCAGGGCGCCGATCTTCAGCACCTCGCCCGGCATGAGCCAGTGGCTTTCCCAACCATGCCTGAGCTGACCGTCGACGGTGATATCGATGGCGCCGCCGGTTACCGCGAAACGCACCGGTTTTTCGGCCACGAACGCCCCGCCGACATGCGCGAACTCCAGCGCCGCGTCACTATCCGCGTTGCCGACCAGCCGGTTGGCGATCAGCATCGACGTCGGGTCCATCGCACCGGCGCCGGAGACGCCGAGGTGCATGAGCCCGGTGCGTCCGAGATCCTGGACCGTCAGCATGGGGCCGGCTTGCTTGATATGGAGCATGGTCATGGTGCCTCCCACTCCTCCACCGCCTCGCCTCGGCTGATGGCGGCATCGAGGCTTTCGGCCTCGTCGGCGCCGACAGGACGAAAGCGCACGCGATCGCCCGCGCGCAAAAGGAATGGCTGAGGTCGCGAGGGATCGAACAGCTTGAGCGGCGTGCGGCCGATGAAGCGCCAACCGCTTGGGCCGGGAACGGAATTGATGCTGGCCTGCTTGCCTCCAATGCCGATCGCGCTCGCGTCGATCCGCTGGCGCGGAACGGCCAGGCGCGGTGTATGCAATTGCCGAGGCAGGCCGCCGAGATAGGAAAAGCCCGGCGCGAAGCCGATCATATAGACGCGATAATCGGCGGACGCATGCAACGCGATCAGCTCCTCGCGCGACATCTGCTTCATATCCGCGAGTTCATCGAGATCGATCCCGACCTCCTCGCCATAAAGAACGGGTACGGTGATCCGGCGCGCGGTTGCGCCGCCCACCGACAGCTGGCCAAGCAATGTTTGGAGCGAAGAGGAAAGCGTCTTCCCGCGTATGATGACGGGATCATAAGCGACAAGGAGCGAACGGTAGGTTGGAACGGTTTCGATGACGCCTGTTATCGGCCGCGTCGCCAGCATGTCCGCCAAGGCAATGACACGCTCATTCGTATATTCATCGATCTGGTCGGAGAATTCGACCACCAGCGCACTGTCACCGCACGCGATAATGCGCGGATAGTTGGGATGGACCGACTGCATCATGGCCATGGGCGCGACTTTACCTGCAAGAAGGGCGCGGACGCGGTAACATGCCGCTCCAGAGGCCTAGGTGCCGAGCGCAAACGGAAAGCGAGAGATATTTCCACCATCACCATCAAACACGTCTCGACAAGCGAGATTCTCAATCGACAATGCCCTTGTCATTTCAGTACACCAACCGTATGTCAAGCACTATCACACCCTCAGCGGCGATTGACGAATGGCCGGCGGCGCCCTCGCGAACAAGGAGTTCAGCCATGGTATCAGTAGATTTGAACTGCGACATGGGCGAGAGCTTCGGCGCCTACAAGATCGGCGACGACGCGGCCATGATGGAGATCATTACCACGGCGAACGTGGCCTGCGGTTTCCATGCCGGCGATCCTATTGTCATGCGCGACACGATCCTGAACGCCAAGAAGCATGGCGTCGCCGTCGGCGCCCATCCATCCTTCATGGACCTCTACGGTTTCGGCCGACGCAGAATTTCGGGCGAGCGGCCTGAGGATATAGAGGCGCAGATCATCTATCAGATCGCCGCGATCCAGGGGATGGCGTCGGCGCTCGGCTGGCCGATCACCCATGTGAAGACACATGGCTCGCTTGGCAACATGGCGGCCGAGGATACGGAACTGGCGGCGGTTTGCGTGCGCGCCATCCGCGCCGTCGATCCGAACCTCGTCTTCATCACTCTCCCCTATTCGCGGACCATGCGGGCCGCCGAGGCCGCCGGCCTCAGCGTCGCCTGCGAGGTCTATGCCGATCGCAGTTATCTCGAAAATGGCATGCTGGCGCCACGGCAAATGGAGGGCGCGGTCATTCATGATGTCGACCAAAGCGTCGACCAGGTGCTCTCGATGGTCTGCAACAACAAGATTCCGACGGTCGGTGGCGCAAGTCTCGACGTCACCGCGGCCACCGTCTGCATTCACGGCGATACGCCGGGTGCGGCGGTAACGGCGCGCGCCCTGCGTGACAAACTTATCGCCGCTGGCGTGGATATCGCGCCCTTTTCCAAGCCTGAAATCTGAACGAGGACTGATCTTGACCCGTACCGTATATCTGAATGGCAGCTGGCTCGCCGAAGCTGACGCGAAAGTCTCCATTTTCGACCGCGGCTTCCTGTTCGCCGACGCGATCTACGAAGTCACCGGCGTGATCGGCGGCAAGCTGCTGGAGTATGCCGGTCACGCGGCACGCCTGCAGCGCTCCACGGCCGAACTGGGCATCGCCTGCCCGCTGACGGAAGAGGAACTACTTGAAGTTCATCGCGAGATCGTCCGCAGGAACGATCTTCGGGAGGGGCTTATCTATCTGCAGATTTCCCGCGGCGCCGCCGACCGAGACTTCGCCTTCCCTGAGAACGCAACCCCGACGCTGGTTCTGTTCACCCAGGCCAAGTCCGTGCTCGACAACCCGAAGGTCAAGACGGGGATTTCCGTTGCGCTCGTTCCCGACCAGCGCTGGGCTCGGCGCGACATCAAGACGGTCCAGCTGCTCTATCCCTCGATGGCGAAGATGCAGGCCGCATCCGTCGGCGCCGATGACGCCTGGCTGGTCGAGGACGGCTTCGTAACCGAAGCAAGCGCGGCAACGGCACACATTATCAGCAAGGATGGGACGCTGATCACGCGGGGCCTGTCAAACGCGATCCTGCATGGCATCACGCGCCTCAGCGTTCTCGACATCGCTCGCAACGCCGGCCTTCCCGTCGAGGAACGCGCGTTCACGCCAGAGGAAGCGAAGGATGCCGCCGAGGCCTTCATCACCTCGGCGACCAACTTCGTTCTACCCGTGACCTCGATCGACGGACAGGCGGTCGGCGACGGAAAGCCTGGACCCCAGACGCTGAAGCTCCGCCAGCTCTATATCGAAGACAAGCTGGCAAACGCCATCTGACCCATCGTTGTCGCCCGTTTACGGGCGACAACCGCTATTTCGCCGGTGTCGGCTCGCCGAGCGAGAGCATGAGGCGGTTCGCCCAGTTGAAGAAGGCGGCGCCGTGAATGACGTCGGCGATTTCGAGATCGTCGAGACCCTCGTCATGCAGCTGGTCGACCTGCTCCGCGCCGAATGCTGGCGGTGTCGCGGTCAAAGCCACCGAGGCCGCGACCACGGCCTTCCAACGGGGGCTGGCGAGATCGGCGCCGGTGCCTTCGTCAAGCAGCCTCTGAACCTCTTCAGTGCGCTTCGAATGATGCGACGGAAAGCGCGAATGTACCGAGGCGCAGAAGATGCACCCGTTGCTGCGCGAAGCGGCCGTGGCGGAAAGCTCACGCTCGGCACGCGGCAAACCCGCCTCGGTATTGTAGAAAATGTCCTTGTCGGTCTTGGTGCGGGCTTCGAGGATCCCCGGATCGCGCGCAAGGAGCATGAAGTACGGAGACTTCGACCGAGAGGCGTCAACGAGGCCGGCCCAGTGCCGTTCGGTGAGCTCCCCCTCTGAAAGCGGCTCGAGCCAGGCGTCCAGCCGATTTCTTCCTGGGTAAACCTATTTGGGCGATTTTCAATCCGCGGATGAATGACGATATCGGTCATGACGAGCTCCTTATTCCGCGGCCGCGCGTGGAGCTCCGACGCGCTCCACACAAGCCATTGGAATTTTACCCCGCGATGCTGTCGCTGATCCGTCGCGCGACAGCGCGCGCCTGTGCCCGGATATCGGGAACAGCCGTGATCTCCCAGAACTGACCGGCCGTCAGCGCGCCTACCGCATGCATCGGCACTGAACCGGGATTGCCGCCCACAACCCTGGAAGCCTCGTCCACTCCAATACCAAGCTGAAGGGGGTCGGCCTTGATCAAACCCTGCCGCATCATCTCCCGCAGCAAGGGCGAATGAGCGATGCCGGCGCGTTCCACGCCCGTACAGTTAACCAGCCAATCGCAGGTAATATCCCTCGCATCGTGCGTTCCTCGCCCGCGGTAGCGGAGCATAAGCTGATTTCCCGCCTGCTCGACGCTTTGAAGATATCCGGCATGAACCGACACCTGACCGCTCGCCATCATGCCGCGAAACCTGTCGTAAACATCCGGCGCCACGCGATGGCGATGAATGTTCCACCATGCAAGACCGTGACGCAGAAATCTGGAGCGCTCCGACGGCGGCAGCCGCTGCCACAATGCCTGCGTCTTCGGACGCAAGGTGTCCATGACGCTGCGCCAGTCTCCGGAGCGGCGGCTCTCGCGGCGCAATTCGCGCAGAAGCGCACTCATGCTGCTCGGCAGGCTGGCCGGATCAAAATCCGCCGGTGGTTTTGGTGTCCTTGCGTGCCCGTGCGGCACAAGGCCCCTTCGCGACAGCACGTCGATCCTGCCGCGGAACCCCTGGGCAAACAAGGCAAGGACCTGATCAATCATCGTGAGTCCCGAGCCGAGGATGCAGACACTGTCATGTGCCTCCACGCGACGAAGCCAAGAGAGGCGCCAGGGATTTTCGACAGTCCTGTCGTGTGCCTCCGCGGAAAGTCCAGAGAGCTTAACGGGCATCGGCGCGTTGCCGACGCCGAGACATAGCACCACGTTTCGTCCGACGATCTCGTCGCCATTGTCGAGCAGGAAGCCAAGCGTGGCGCTATAGCGCTCCACGCAGCCGGTGGCCTTCGCGCGGATGAAATCGACCTTGCAGCGTGATCGCTTATCCCGCAGCAGGGCTGCGAGCGTATCTCGAACGTAGAGCCCATAATCTTGGCGCGAGGCGAAATCGCCATCACGCAGCGGACGCTTGCGCTCGGCAAGCCACGTCACGAACGCATCCGGCCTGTCGGGAAAGAGGCTCATCCTGCCGGCCGGCACATTCAATCTGTGCAGATAGAGCTCCGAGCGATAAGCGGTTCCGCGTCCAAAGCCCGGATCATCGCCAACAACGGCAACCTTGGCCGAAGCGGGAAGATGCTCGATCAGATTGCAGACAGTGGCGATTGCCGAAAAGCCCGCCCCTACCACCACCACGTCATAACTCATGCGCATCTCCCTCGCGGCCCGCATGAAGACGTGGTTTCTCCGGCGGGAGTTTCAAGACCGCTACAGCGAGCGGTTGACGCCACACCAGTCGGCGACAGCTTCGGACCGTCGTTCCCAACCCAAACGCTGGCCGGGAACAACCGGCCAGAAAATTCGTTGTGTCAGCATCTCGGAATAAACCCCATCCGAGACTCTCCCGTGGCGAAGCGCGTGCAGCGTCGGGTGCTTCGCCATCGGGATCCGTGGAAAGGAGACTAAGATGATGAACCGCGCCAAGCAGACAGCCGACGAGTATCGCCACCTTGGAGGACGGCGGTTGGCGGCTTTTGACGACAACAAGGCCTCAACGCGAGCCTGGGACAAGGATACGCCGGAAGCCGAGCGTTTTTGGCAGACGAGGATTGCGACCCTCCCGGATAAGGAGCGCGCTGAGGTCCAGTCGTTCTTGCCATCAATCGTTGACGAGACCGACGAGCCACGCGGCGGACACTAACATCCTGTCAGCGGTTTTGAAACTTTCTGATTTTCAGAACGTTTAGCTGGTCATGAGGGACGATGATATTGATCCGACCAACGCTGGCGGCACCCAACCGGGTGAAAGAGAAGATCCGGCCCAGGAGAACACGCCAACGCCTGATATCGCCCCTCCACCAGAGGTCCTGAAACCCGAGGAAGACGTGACGCCCGAGGAATTCGAGGCGGCACGAAGGGCTTATCTTCTCAAGCGGTTCTGGATCAGCGCGCGCGGTTACTGGACGCGGCGCGGTGACAAGCTGGCTTGGCCGCTATCCATCGGCCTGCTGGCGCTGATCGGACTGAACGTCTGCTTCCAATACGGCATAAACGTCTGGAACCGCGGCCTCTTCGATGCCATCGAAAAGCGCGATGCGCCCACGGTCTACTTCCTTGGCGCGCTCTTTCCGCCGCTAGTGCTGGGAAGCGTTGCCCTCGTCACCATTCAGGTCTACATGCGCATGAAGATGCAGCGGCGTTGGCGATCATGGCTGACGAAAGCGCTCATCGGGCGCTGGCTGGCAAGCGGTCGCTACTATCAGCTTAATCTCATCGGCGGTGACCACAAGAATCCGGAGGCGCGCATTTCCGAGGATATGCGCATCGCCACCGAATCCCCGTCGACTTCGTCGCCGGCGTCATCGCGGCCTTCGTTTCGGCTTCGACCTTCATCGTGGTGCTCTGGATGATCGGTGGAGCATTGTCTTTGCCGATCGCTGGAACCGTGATCACCATTCCCGGCTTTCTGGTCGTCACGGCCGTTCTCTACGCCATTATCACATCAACCTCGATCGCCTTCATCGGCCGCCATTTCGTCAAGGTCTCGGAAGCCAAGAACCAGGTGGAGGCCGAATTTCGTTACACGCTGACGCGTGTGCGCGAAAATGGCGAGAGCATCGCCCTGCTCGGTGGCGAGGACGAAGAGCGCAACGACCTGGAAAAGACCTTCGGCAACGTTCTGCATCAATGGGCCCTGCTGGCGCGTCAGTACATGCGAACGACCCTGGTTTCGCACGGTTCGATGCTGATCGCGCCGGTCGTGCCTGTTCTGCTCTGCGCGCCCAAATTCCTCGACGGCAGCATGAGTTTGGGTCAGGTCATGCAGGCCGCATCCGCGTTCACCATTGTCCAAAGCGCGTTCGGATGGCTGGTCGACAACTATCCGCGGCTCGCCGACTGGAACGCATGCGCAAGGCGCGTCGCGTCCCTGATGATGTCGATCGACGGGCTGGAGCGGGCTGAACAGAGCAATGCGCTTGGACGTATCAAACGCGGCGAAACCGAAGGCGATGCGATCCTCAGTTTGAACGATCTCTCTGTCTCGCTGGGCGACGGCACGGCCGTGGTCAAGGAGACGGAGGTGGAGATCCAGCCAGGGGAGCGGGTGCTTGTGGCAGGCGAATCCGGATCCGGCAAGAGCACCTTGGTCCGGGCGATCGCCGGCCTCTGGCCATGGGGCGATGGCGCCGTCAATTTCCGCCCCGACAAACGCCTCTTCATGCTGCCGCAGCGACCTTACATCCCATCGGGGACGCTCCGCAGGGCAGTGACTTATCCGGCGGGCGCCGACACATGGACGGTCGAGGAGATTGGCGGTGGCCTTGAGCAGGTCGGCCTCGGTCATCTGAAGGACAGGATCGAAGACGAGGCGCCTTGGGACCAGACATTATCAGGTGGCGAAAAGCAGCGGTTGGCGTTTGCAAGGTTGCTGTTGCACGATCCCGATATCATCGTTCTTGATGAGGCGACCTCGGCCCTCGACGAAAAGAGCCAGGATCGGCTGATGGAAATGCTGATCGGCGAATTGCCGAAGGCCACTATCTTGAGCGTCGGGCATCGCGTCGAACTGGAAGCGTTTCATAGCCGCAAGATCACATTGGAAAAGCGCGATGGCGGTGCGAGGCTTGTGAGCGACGTCGACCTTATCCCGAGGAAGAAGAAAAAGCGCAACGTCCTGTCACGGCTTGTACGAAATCGGCGCCGGCGCCGTGATGGCGGAACGCCCGTGTCCGGCGGAGCTGGGCAATGAACCACCCAGAGCTCATCAGCCCGGGCCGGTCGAGCGCGCGCCGACAAGCTCCAACACATCCACCTTGCCCGCCCGCCCCTTGAGCCGCGCCAGGCCGAGCGGTCGAAAATCGAACCCACCGCCGACCGCATCCCTCACCGCCGCGCTGACCAGGATCGACGTGTTGAACTCCTTGTTCAGCCCTTCGAGCCGTGACGCCACGTTGATCGTATCACCCATTGCCGTGTACTGCTGGCGCGAAGCGGCACCGAAACTGCCGACAACGGCCGGCCCGGTGTGCATTCCAAATCGCGTCAACAGCAGCGGACGTCCATCCCTCTCATTGGCATCGTTCAACGCATCCACGGCTGCCTTCATCGCAAGGGCGCACCGGCAGCCCTCTTCGACATGGGTTGCGGTCTCGACGGGCGCGTTCCACATGACGAAGATGGAATCGCCGAGATATTGGACAACCGTCCCGCCATGGCGCTCGGCAATGCTGTTCAGCAGTTCGAAATAGGTGGAGAGCGTTTCGACGACGTCTTCCGGCGAGTGCTGCTCGGAGATGGTGGTGAAGTCGCGGATGTCGGTGAACAGCGCGGTTATTTCCTGCCGCTTGGCGGTGACGATGGCCGGCCCGCCCGGCCCCACGATCCGCCGAACCACCTCACGTGGCACATAGAGCGCGAACTGGCCGATGGCCCGGCGGCTTGCCGCGAGAGCGGTCGCGAGCGTATTGATCTCGGTGATCAAGGAATGCGAGGTGGTCTTTTCGTGAACGTCGAGGTTGCCGATCTCCCGTGCCTCCTCCGCCAGCTGGTTAAGCGAGCGGCTGACCATGCGTGACAGAAGCACCGACGCGACGACACCCGCGATGACAAAGCCAGCAGCGATAATGAGATTGTGCATCAGCGATCGGTTTGCTTGCTCCACGAGGTCCGCCAATGGCACGACGATCGCCGCCTCGCTTCCCGCGAACAAACCGGACACGCTGATCGGCGCAACCTGGATCAGATAGCGCTCGTCATCGAGGTCCAGCCGCGCGAGCCCTCCGGCGCCGAGGGCCGAATCTCGCCGCAGGTTGGCCACGGTGGCCAGGCTGGTGTCGAAACCGCTTGCCGTCGCGCCGATGCCGCCGGCGCTTCGAGACCATAGATCCATCAGTCTATTCATGATGTCGGGGTCTGAATGAGCGACCAGCTGATCTTCATCGTCGATAATGTAGGCACGGGCGCGTGACGAAATTTGGCTGGCATCCAGGAGACGACTGATCGTCCTCAGGTGGATGTTGATACCGACCACGACGTTGCCGTCGTCGCGCATGGGTGCCGCGATCGTCAGCGTCGGCGTCTTGAGGGTTCCAGCCACATAGGGCCCGACCGAAACCGCCTTTCCATCCTGGACGACCGCCTGGTACCAAGCCCGCTGCCGCGGATCGAAGGATGCGTACTCGACCGATCTCTCCTCGATCACGCGGGCGTTGGCATCGAGAAAACGCAGCGTTGACACGGCGTCCGGCCGGTCCCTGCCGGCGATCGTCCGGATCGCGAAAGCCGTTCCATCGGGCGCCGACAGCGTCTGCCTGACGTCATCGCGGATGGCGGCGATCACCTGCAGGTACGAGCCATCAGGATATCCGGTGTAGACGCTTGTCGCATTGGGGACGTTGCGCAGAACCTCGAGAAAGAAGCCCTCTTTCGCGCTGATATCCGCCGGCGGCGCGGAGGCGAGCTGCCGCATGGTCGAGGCCAGCGCCACCGCTTCGGTGCCTTCCTGCAATGTGTTTCGGTATCCCTCGATCAGCCGCAGGCTCATCTCGCGCATCTGTTGCGCCCCCGCGGTGACTGCCGCGCTCGTTCCCTGGCTGAAGGCCATCCAGATGATTGGTACCGATGTGCAGAGAAGCGATCCAACGACCAGCACGCCAAGATGCAGCCTAAGCGGCCGGGACCAGTCCACAAGCCCCTTGGACGTGCCATGCCGCTTCATGCCGACCCCCTCATCCGCGCTCCCTTAACACCAGCTAAGCGTGTTTTAAGCCGGCGCACAAGATGGGCAAAGGACGGACGGTGCGGAGGTCAGGAAGTGTTTGCCGGCGTCATGTCACGAACTACCGCGATGTTCGACATGGGGCTCGACCAAGACATGTCTGGCTTCGCGTCTGCCATCGATCCGCTCAAGCAACATTTGCGTCGCCGTTCGTGCCAACTGGACGGGGTTCTGGTCGACGCTTGTCAGCCCGACCAGCGGCAGCGCCGAGACGGGCGAGTTGTCGTAGCCGATGATGGCCAGGTCCGAGGGCACGCCGATATCTCGCATCCGCGCGATGTTGATCAGCGGCACGGCATCGAGATCCGACCAGACGAACACGGCTCTCGGGCGATCGAGAGCGGATAGAAAATCGTTCAGGGCGGCGGTTCTGTCGGCATCAACAGGCGGAAGCCGCAGCACGCGCGCCTCCAAGCCGGCCGCCCTCATGGCGTCCAGATAACCGAGCTCTCTTTGCACGGCGACGATGGTGGCCGGTGAGCCCTCTATGTCGTAGCCGAGCATCGCGATATCGCGATAGCCTTTCGAAAGAGCAGCCTCGACAGCGAGGTAGGCGCCCTTCCGGTCGTCGGAATTGGCGGTGTCGTAGGTCTGAGCGTCCGGCTCGTGATGCGCGATGACCACGATCGGAATCTGCTTGGCGTAGCGCTCGAGAACCTTGCCGGAAATACGGGGAGCGATGATCAGAACGCCATCCATGCGGTTGTCGATCATCGACTCGATCATTGACGCCTCGATCGGCTGAGCAGATCGCCCGAGCCCGACCAGCGCCTTGAAGCCGCTGTCGGCGAGCGTGTTGCTGGCCGCCTCGATCAGGCCGGGCAGGAACGGGTTAGAGAGCTCGATCGCCAGCACGCCAATGGTGTTCGTCCGCCCCCGCATGGCGCGGGCGGCAACGGATGGGCGATAGTTGAGCTTCTCGATCGACGTCTCGACTTTCGTGCGCAGAAGCGCGCTGACGCCATATGCGTTGCGAAGGACTTTCGATACCGCGGCGACCGAGACGCCGGCGTCTTCCGCGACATGGCGGATGGTGACCCGCGCTCGCGCTCCGTCGTTATCCTTCTGAAAGGTCTGCATAATTTTCCGTTCATATCAATCTTGCCCGGAGTATAGGCATTTTTCTGTTGCACATCAAACAGGAATGTAGAATGATATACATATAACGATACACACTTCGTTTGATGGTCCGCCTCAAGCGGATCGGGAGGGGACATGAATATTATGCAAGGGCGCGCGAGCGCTGCCGCTGGCTCGTCATTTCAATTCACCGCCGCGATGGTGGCGCCACTATGCGATGAAGGCCAAGGCACCGCCGGCACCTTCGTGTCCCGCGACTTCCAGCTTGAGCATGCCCCTCGCGAAGCCGTGCTCACCATTTCAGCGCTCGGGCTCTACCGCGCCTTTATCAATGGCCGCCGCGTCGGCTCGGACCTGTTGACGCCGGGCTGGACCTGCTACGACGATCGCATCGCCTATCAGACCTATGACGTCGCCAGCCTGCTTCAGCCGGGCGAGAACAGGATCGAGATTTGGCTCGGCGACGGCTGGTATCGCGGCCAGCTCATGTGGGCCTCGAACCCGATCTTCAATTGCTGGGGCGACCGCACGGCCGCCATTGCCGAACTCAGCGTCGATGGCGCCTTGGCGCTGAAGACAGATTCCACCTGGAAAAGTGGACTGACCCCCGTCACCAGGAACGGCATCTATTACGGCGAGGACTATGACGCCCGCTTGAGGGCGGAAGACGCGTTCGGCGTTGAAGAACTCGCCTTCGACAAAACCTTGCTTGTGCCCCATGAGACGGCCGCCGTTGTCGAGCTCGCCCCGTTCGAGCCGATCGACAGCTGGACGGAAGAGGATGGCCGGCTGGTCCATGATTTCGGCCAGAACGCCGGGGCGTATATCCGCATCGAGGCCCAAGGCGAGGCTGGCGCGAGCGTACGCGTGGAGCATTCCGAAGTCCTCGGGCCAAACCGGTTCTTCGACAACCGCAACTACCGCAGTGCCAGGGCCGAGTTGGTTTACACGCTGTCGGGAGATGGCGTCGAAATCCACGCGCCGCTGTTTACGTTCATGGGCTTCCGCTACGCTCGCGTGACCGTCACCGGCGATGCGAAGCTTCTCTCCATCAAGATGGTCCCGATCACCTCGGTCCCGGTCGCGACAGGCGGCATCATGACCGGCGTGCCCGCCGTCAACCGCCTTGTCGAGAACACGATCTGGTCGCAGCGATCGAACTTCATCGAGATACCGACGGACTGCCCGCAGCGCGACGAACGGCTGGGGTGGACGGGCGACGCCCAGGTCTTTGCCGGCACCGCATGCTGGCTTGCCGACAGCCAGTCGTTTCTCCGGAAATTTCTTCGCGATGTGATGCACGATCAGAGAGAGAACGGAGCAGTGCCGCACTTCTCGCCGGATCCGACACGTCTGCATCCGATCAGCAACCGCGGCGATTGGGCCGGATCGACCGGTTGGGGCGATGCGATCGTCATCATCCCATGGCAGCTTTATCTGCATTATGGCGACAAGGCAGTCCTGCGGGAGTGCTTTCCGGCGATGTTGCGCTGGCTGGATTACCTCTGGGGTATTTCCAACGGCCCGATCATCCGCCCTCCGGCGGTTTGGGGTGAGCACGGCTTCACCTTTGGCGACTGGCTGCAGCCGGTCGGCGACAATCGAAAGCCGCGCCCGACCGTCGCCGACGATTGCGCCGCGACGCTCTATCACTTCGTCGCAACGCAGCTGACGGCGAAGATCGCGCGGGTCCTCGGCGATACGAGCGAGGCACGGCGCCTCGACAGCAAGCTCGAGGACATCCGCGCGGCATTCAAGAACGAGTTCTTTTCCCCATCAGGGCGCATTGCCCATAACGACCAGACATCGTGGGCGATCGCCTTCCTCCATGGTCTCGTTCCGCTGGAATATGAAGAGGCAGGTCGCGGTTATTTCCGCCGCGTCGCGGAAGAGACCGATGGCGTGATCGGCACCGGGTTTATCGGCACCCCTGCGTTGCTGCCAGCCCTCACCCGGCTCGGCATGCTCGATCTCGCCGAAAAGATGTTCCTCAATCGCAAGGTTCCCGGCTGGCTCTACCAGGTGGAGCGCGGAGCAACATCGATCTGGGAGCGTTGGGATGCGCTTGCCGAAGACGGAACGATCTACGATCCCGATATGAACAGCTACAATCACTATGCATATGGCGCCGTTTGCCAATGGCTGTTCGAGGATGTGGCTGGTATCAGGCCGCTTGAAGACAAGCCCGGTTTCGAGGAAATCGAGTTCGATCCGGCTATCCTTCCGGCGCTATCGCCCGTTGCGGCCTGGCACGACACGCGCTTCGGCCGCATCGAGGCCGGATGGGATATCGACGGGGGAAAGTCACGTGCCATCTTGAAATCCCAGATGGCATAACCGTGCATATGCGCGGTAATCGTGCAAGGAAGAACCTGACGGTGAACGGCGCCAACGTGGTGGATGACGAGCGTGTCCAGATCGGACATGGGAGCCATTCGATCACCTTCGACATCTGATCAAGACGGCGCGGCGAGCCGCGCACGACGTGACTGATCTTAACGGTAAATCGCAAGTCCTTTGGAGGAGGAGAAGACCATGCGGATGACCAAGTGCAGCATCATCGCGGCGGCCACGTTGGCGCTGGCGAGTAGCGTCGCCCACGCAGACGTGACATTGAGCGTATTGATCGACACGAACCCGGAAACCATCGCTTCCTTCGATGCCGTTTCCAAAGCCTATAGCGAGAAGCGTCCGGATGTGACCTTCGACGTGGAGCAGCGGGCGGGCGGTTCCGAGGGCGACAACATCGTCAAGACGCGGCTGGCGACCGGCGAGATGCCTGACATTTTCCAGTATAACAGCGGCTCTCTGTTCCAGGCCTTGAAGCCCGAGCAGACGATGGCTGATCTCTCCGATCTCCCATCCGCCGCCGGTATTTTCGAAAGCTTCAAGAAGGTGGTCAGCGGATCCGATGGTCATGTGCGCGGGATACCCTTCGGCCCGGCGATGGGCGGCGGGATTTTCTACAACAGGAAGATCTACGCGGAGCTTGGGCTGCAGCCGCCGAAAACCTGGGCCGAATTCATGTCCAACAACGAGAAGATCAAGGCAGCCGGCAAGGTCGCCATCGCCCAGACATACGGCACGACCTGGACATCGCAGATCTTCGTCCTGGCGGACTTCTTCAACGTCCAGACCGAAGTTCCGACCTTTGCTGACGATTACACCGCCAACGAGGTCAAGTACGCCACGACACCCGCGGCACTTCGCGGTTTCGAGCATCAGGAAGAGGTCGCGAAAGCGGGATTCTTTAACGAGGATTTCGGCGCGGCGAGCTTCGATGACGGCATGCGCATGGTCTCGACCGGTGAGGCAGCGCACTATCCCAGCCTGACCTTCGGGATCGGCAACATCCAGCAGAACTTTCCCGACAACGTTCAGGATGTCGGCTTTTTCGCGGAACCCGGGACCGATGCCGCGAAGAACGGTTTGACGATCTGGATGCCGGCGGCACTCTATCTGTCAGCCAAGGCCGAGCATCTCGACGAAGCCAAGAAGTTCCTCGATTTCGTGGCCTCCAAGGAAGGTTGCGAGCTGATGGCGAAGGCCGTTCCGTCGGGTCCCTACCTGATCAAGGGCTGCGAGCTGCCGAAGGACGTGCCGCAAGCCGTCACGGACATGTTGCCCTATTTCCAGACGGAAGGCCGCAATGGCCCGGCGCTGGAATTCCTGTCGCCCGTGAAAGGACCAGCGCTCGAGCAGATCACCGTCGAGGTTGGAACGGGTATCCGTTCCGCCAAGGACGCGGCCGCGCTTTACGACCAGGACGTCGCCAAGCAGGCCAAGCAGCTCGGCCTCCCGAACTGGTAACATCCAGACGCACCTTGCCAGGCAAATATCCGGGCAAGGTGCTTAGGAACCGCCATGGTTATACGCAAGTCACCCTACCCCTATTGGTTCATCCTGCCGGCGGCGGTCATTTTTACCGTTCTGTTCCTGGCACCCACGATCGCATCCTTCTGGTTCAGCCTGACACGTTGGGATCTGTTCACGACAGAGTTCATCGGGCTTGAGAACTACAAGCAGTTCTTTCGCGAGCCTTTCCTCATCCAGGGGCTGACCAACACTGTAATCTATGCGGTGGCGACGTCGGCCGCGAAGACGGTTCTCGGCCTGCTTCTGGCTGTGCTGCTGACATCCGGCCTTTGGGCTCAGGGTCTTCTTCGAACGGTAATCTTCTTTCCCGTGCTGGTGTCGACCATCGGCGTCGGCATTACCTTTTCGGTTCTCATGCATCCGACGCGTGGCATCATCAATGTCGCGCTGGCCGCCATCGGCATCCACGGACCGGGCTGGCTGACGGATCCGGCGCTGGCGCTCTATTCGATCGTGCTCGTCGATCTCTGGAAGGGCATCGGGCTTGCGACGGTGATCTATATCGCCGGACTGGCATCCATCAGCGCCGACTACTACGAAGCCGCGCGCATCGACGGCGCAACCAGAACGCAGATGCTCTTCCGCGTCACCATACCGCTGGTCAAGCCGGCGACGATCACCGTCATCACCCTGTCGCTGATCGGTGGGCTGCGCAGCTTCGATCTGATCTGGGCGATGACGAAGGGTGGCCCCGGATTTTCCTCGGACGTGCTCGCGAGCGTGATCTACAAGCAATATCAGGCTGGCTTTTACGGCCTTTCCACCGCCGGGAACGTCATACTGTTCGTGCTGATCGCGGTGATCGTTCTGCCGCTGACCTTCTGGCTTAATCGCAGGGAGGTCGATGTATGACCCGGCGCCAGTTTTACACCGGGGCCTCGGCGCTCGCCGCATGCTGCGTGATCTTCGTCATGCCGTTCCTGTTCATCTTTTTGACGGCCGCGAAAACCAAGCAGGATGCCGCGGCGCTTAAATTCACATTGCCGAGCGAATGGCAGCTCTGGACGAATTTCGTGGATGTGATCCAGGCCCGCAATTACATGCTGCTGCTGGCGTACTTCAACTCGACGGTCATCACGGTTGTTGCCGTCACGTTGCTCGTGCTGTTCGGCGCGATGGTGGGCTATGTGCTGCAGCGCCGGCCATCGCGATGGAACGCGGTGATCTATGCCTTTGTGCTCGCCGGTTTGATGATCCCGCCCGCCGTGGTACCGACGATCTGGGTGTTGCAGGCGCTTGGCTTGTTCAAGACGATTTCCGGCATGGTCCTGATCCAGGTCGCCTACGGCCTGTCGTTCACCGTGCTGCTTTTTCGAAGCTTCATCGCGACCATCCCGCGCGACCTGGACGAGGCGGCGATCATCGACGGCGCAAAGCCGCTGCAGATCTTCTTCCGGGTTGTGCTTCCTCTGCTGAAGCCGGTGACCGTGACCGTCATCGTCGTCCAGTCGATTGCGATCTTCAACGATTTCACCAACCCGCTCTACTATTTGCCCGGCCGGGAAAACGTGACCGTGCAGCTCACCCTCTATAATTTTCAGGGACAGTTCCAGACGCAGTTCAACCTGCTGTTCATGAACATCCTGCTTGTGACCATTCCGCCGCTGATCGTGTTCATCTTCTTCAATCGACAGATCGTGGCGGGCATGACGGCCGGCGCAGTGAAAGGATAAGCCATGACCAGCGTTGTTCTCGATGGCGTCAGAAAGAGCTTCGGTAGCCTCGAAGTCATCAAGGGCGTCGATCTCAACATCGGCGCCGGAGAATTTTGTGTGTTCGTCGGACCTTCGGGCTGCGGAAAGTCGACGTTGCTGAGGATGATCTCGGGCCTGGAAACATCAAGCGCCGGAAAGATCGTCATCGATAACAAGGATGTGACCGATGCCGAGCCCTCCGAGCGTGGCATCGCGATGGTGTTTCAATCCTATGCTCTCTACCCGCACCTCACGGTCGCCGAAAATATCGGCTTCGGTCTCTCGCTCGCGAGACGCCCGAAGGCGGAAATCGCTGAGAAAGTGAAGCAGACCGCGGACATTCTGCAGCTCTCGCATCTGCTCGATCGTAAGCCGAAAGCACTTTCCGGCGGCCAGCGGCAGCGCGTGGCGATCGGGCGAGCGATCATCCGCAATCCGAAGGTGTTTCTGTTCGACGAGCCGCTTTCCAACCTCGACGCTTCGCTGCGCTCTCAGATGCGCATGGAGCTCACCGAGCTGCATGCCCGCCTTGGCGCGACGATGATCTACGTGACCCACGACCAGGTGGAAGCCATGACCATGGCCGACAAGATCGTGGTGTTGAACGGCGGTCACATCGAGCAGGTCGGCTCTCCGATGGCGCTCTACAACGGTCCGCGGACCGCCTTTGTCGCGGGCTTCATCGGATCCCCCAAGATGAACCTGTTCGACGGAGCCCTGGCCAAGGCCGAGGGGTGCCGGGTTTACGGAATCCGGCCTGAGCACCTGGCGCTTTCCTCGACCGATGGTAAATGGCGGGGCACAGTCCGGCATATCGAGCGGCTGGGAGCGGATTCGATCATTCATCTCGATGTCGACACCCTCGGAGCCGTGCTCGTAAGGGCTGATGGCGACAGCACCATCAGCGTTGGCGACACGGCGTTTGCCTCACCCTTGCCAAACAAGGAACATCGTTTTTCTTGAGACAGCTTCGGAAGCAAGCGCCGGCCATCGCGGATGGCATCGGAAGCTATACGTCTTTTCGGGCTTAAGCCACGCGATCCCGCGCCGGCCGCACTCTCGAGACCGTTCGTGTCAACGACACTTCCTTCCCTTGATCGCGGTGTCGGTGCGTCCTTCCTTCGGACGAGATATGATCGCCCTCAAGCCAGGATCATTGGAACGGAGAATGATGTCGCCGCCCCTGGCGCGCGATCGCCCGTGCGATGGACAAGCCCAGGCGGACACCACCCGTATCTCGATTGCGCGACGCCTCAAGCCGATAGAAGGGTATCAAATACCTTCTCACGCATTGTCTCCGGAATTCCAGGGCCGCTGTCTTCAACGACGATATCGACCGTCGCAAGCGGCTGCGCAACATGCACGCGCGCCTTCCCACCGTAGCGCACGGCGTTTTCAGCGAGATTGCGCACGGCGCGCCGCAATTCATCCGGGCGGCATCGATAGGTCATCGTCGGGCCCTCGACATATTCGACAGCCTGGCCGAGATCGGAGAGATCGTCGCGGTTGCTGCCGACCAGCGCATCCAGTTCCATGGCTCTTGTCTCCTCGACGTTCGCCTCTCCGCGCGCGAAAGCAATCGCGGCCTCGGTCATGTTCTGGAGCTCATCGATGGTGCCCAGCATCTTCTGCTGGACGTTCTTATCGGTAACGAACTCTGCTCTCAGACGCAGTGACGTCAGGGGCGTTCTGAGATCACGACCGATAGCCGCGAGCATTCTGGTCCGGTCGTCGACGAAGCGACGGAGCCGTTCCTGCATCTTGTTGAACGCCTCTGCCGTGCAACGAATGTCATCCGGACCTTGCTCGGGAAGTGGCGGAAGACTTTCTCCCCGACCAAGGGCTTCGGCCGAGAGCCGGCGTCGCTCCATGCATTAGTAATTCATTAACCGGGCTTGGATAGAAATTGTTAACCATCCCGTCGATGCATGGCGGGTGCCCGTTAGCCTCGACCGAACCAGATGAAATCACCGCTCTCGGCATTCTCCCGCCGCCTAGGCTTGTTCACGGCACTTGCATCGGCCACGCTGCCGGCGCACTGCCTTGCCCAGTCCGCGTGGTCCGGTACCGCGGACAATGAGTTCAGCAATTCATCCAACTGGACCCCATCCGCGCCCGGGTCCAGCGACACCGCGCGCGTGGACGCAGGTTCCCCGCAGGTCACGACGGACGTCACGATCGGCCATCTCGATGTGGGTGGTGGCAACGTTACCGTCACCTCTGACGGTACGCTCAATGCCGCGAGCGGCATCACGATCAGCTCGGGCAGCCTTGGCATCAACCAGGGGGGCGTCGTCAACTCGGATGTCAGCCTGGACGGCGGCAGCCTCTCTCTTGATGGCAACCTCGGTGGCCAGCTAAACCTCAATAACGGCAATGTCACCGTAACCGGCACCGGCACGCTCACCAGCGCCGAGGTCAAGGCCGGGACGGCCCTTACCAATAATGGCGCCACCGGCGCCGCGAACATCTCCGCCGGCGGAACATTGGTCAACAACAGCGGCGCGACGATCGCGACGGTCACCAATGCCGGTACGGCGTCGAATGCCGGTGCGGTAGGCAGCTTGACCAATACGGCGGGGACCTTCACCAATAACGTCGGCGGAACGGTTAGCGGAAAGACGACCATCACGGGTGGGACCGTCACGAACAACTTCGTCATCACCGATGCGGATGTGGCCGCCACCGCTGCCTTCATCAACAACGCCGGAGCCTCAGCCGGCGCGATCAGGAATTCCGGCACCGTCACAAACGCGGGAACGATCGCCTCCATCCAGAACGAGGCTGGATCATTCACCAACAATACGGGCGGCATCGTCACCGGTACTACCAACGTCGACGGCGGGAATGTGACGAACAACGCCACGCTCAATGGGGTTGAGGTCGGCACGGCGGGCATCCTCACCAACTCCAGCGGCGCCATCGCGGGGGCGGTCACGAACGCCGGCACCACATCCAACGCCGGCACGATTGCGAGCCTGACCAATACGGCGGGCACCTTCATCAACAACGCCGGCGGAACGGTGACTGGAAAGACCACCGTCACTGGCGGAACCGTCACGAACAACTTCGTCATCACCGATGCCGACGTCGCCGCCACCGCTGCCTTTATCAACAATACGGGAGCCACGGCCGGTGCAATCAGGACCTCCGGCACCGTTACAAACGCCGGCACGGTCGCCTCCCTGCAAAGCGATGCCGGAACCTTCGTCAATAATGCAGGTGGGGTCGTTAGTGGCAATACCAGCGTCAATGGCGGCGTCGTTACGAACAACGCCACGCTCAACGGCGTCGAGGTCGGCACGGCGGGCATCTTCACCAACGCCACTGGCGCGACCGCCGGGGATGTCACGAATGCCGGCACCACATCCAATGCCGGCACGGTTGCCAGCCTGACCAACAGGGCTGGCACTTTCACCAACAACGCCGGCGGCACGATTGCCGGGCAAACCGTGGTCGCGGCCGGAACCGTGATCAACAATTTCATCGTCACCGACGCCGACGTCGCGGCCGTGGCCTCGTTCGTGAACAACAGTGGGGCCACGGCGGGCGCGATCAGGAATTCCGGCAGCGTCACAAATGCCGGAACGATCGCCTCCGTTCAAAACGACGGTGGGAGTTTCGTCAACAACGCGGGTGGATCGGTAACCGGCAACACGACAGTGAGCGGAGGTGAGGTCGTCAACAATGCGACATTGGCCAACGTCGATGTCGGCGCGCGGGGCACCCTCATCAACAACAATGGCGCAGTGGCGGGAACGATTACAAATGCCGGCAGCACCGCGAACGACGGGACTGTCGCCGCATTGGTGAACAATGGCGGCACGTTCTCAAACACCGGAACCATAGCGGGAACGGCAACGGTTTCGGGCGGCGCGCTGATCAACGACGGCATTATCTCGGGCGCGGTCGACGTCAATGACGGCGGTCTGCTATCCGGTAGCGGCGCCGTCGGCGAGCTCGTCGTGAATGCTGGCGGCTCGTTGTCACCAGGACCGGGTATCGCGACGCTCAGCGTCAACGGCGATCTGACGTTTGGCGCCGGCTCGACCTATCAGGTGGACATCCAGGCCGACGGCCGCTCCGACAGCGTCAATGCGACAGGCGCGGTTGCCATCCAGGGAGGCAGGCTCGACATCAGAGCGGCTGGCGGCAATTATGCGACGACAAGCAGCTACACGATCCTGACCGCCGGAAGCGTTACTGGCGCCTTCGATACGATCTCAAGCGATTTTGCCTTTTTGTCGCCGACACTCACCTATGATGTCACCGGCATAGACATGACGCTCGATCGCAACAATGTGCGCTTTGCCGACGTCGCCGATACGGCGAATGGTCGGGCAACCGCTACGGCCGTGGAAGCATCAGGCTCGGGCAACGCGGTCTATGACGCAGTGTTGTCATTGGATGACATCACCGCGAAAAGCGCGTTCTCGCAACTGAGCGGCGAGGTTCATGCCTCGCTCAAGAGCGCCCTCCTGTGGGAGAGCCGCTTCGCGCGCGAGGCGATCCTCAATGACATCGCTTCACGCGAGGACGACGCGGTTTTCTGGACCTCCGGCTACGCGTCGTCCAACCGTTGGTCGGACAATGGAAATGCGGCGGGAATCGATACCGGCGTTTCCGGTGTCGTGTTTGGAGCCGATGCGCCGATCTCCGATCAATGGCGCGTTGGCGCGATAGCGGGTTACAGCAGAGGCTCCTTGGACCAGGCGGACGCGGATTCCTACCACGCCGGCCTTTATGCCACGGGCGACTTCGGGCCGATAACCCTCACAAGCGGCGCCGTTTACTCCCATAACGAAGCTTCGATACACAGGGACGTCTCGTTTGGAACATTTTCGAATGAACTGAACGCCGAGTATGCGAGCGCCACCAGCCAGCTGTTCGCAGATGTCTCGTGGACGCAACAATGGAATGCCGTCAGGTTCCAGCCATTTGCCAACCTCGCTTACGTCAACCTCAAGACCGACGCGTTTCAGGAAAGTGGCGGCGCTGCAGCTCTGTCATCTGGGGGCGGTAACGATGCAATCGCCACATCGACGGTTGGGTTGCGTTGGTCCATGGATTGGTCGCAAGGCGACGTGCCTATCCTGTTCTCCGGCATGTTGGGATGGCGACATGTCGCGGGTGATGTGACGCCATATTCCAGCCTCGCCTTCGCCGGCGGTTCGCCATTACTCATCGGTGGCGTCGATATTCCGCAAAACTCGATCGTGACACAGTTTGGTATTTCTGCGAAGCTTGCCAAGTCGGCGCGCCTGACACTCGCCTATACCGGTGAGTTTGGCAAGGATCTGCGCTCCAGCGCGGCACAGATCAATTTTGTCACACGTTTCTAGAGGCCGAGCCCTCATGGGCATCAGGCGTAGCCCTTGGCCAGAGCCGGTGCAATCTGCAGCTCCGCAAAGAGCGAACGACCGATGTCGGTCGATTTATTGAACTCGCCGTCTTTGGCGCGACGGATGTATCGCTTATTCGTCCCTGTATCGACGAGTTCGCGTTTTGACATCATTTTCTCCTCGGTTGAGGATTTGAAACGCGCAAGATTCCAAAATGTCGCGAACTGCTCAGCGGGCTACGCTCAACCAGCTGGATGCGCCACTGGAGCTCCGCCATGCGCACCAGCGCTAAAGGACCGGGCCGTCCGCTACGTCTGTGCGCCCTTGCAAAGCCCCGCATATCGCCGTGCCTTTAGAGATCATCATTGCCGAGGGAGCTCATCGGGACAAAAGGGCATATTGCCGATCGCCTCTTCCGCGGCGGCCACTTCGTCCAAGATGCGGCACGCATGGGCGTAGAACATCTCACCCGTCTCGGTCAGGCGAAGACACCTCGTCGAGCGCTCTATTAAGACCCGGCCGACTTCGGCCTCTAACCTCGCCAGAGCCCTGCTCACAGACGATTTAGGCATTTTGAGTGAACGCGCAGCACCCGAAATGCTTCTAACATCGGCGATCAACGCAAAAACGGCGAGGTCTGTAAGGTGGAACATTCAACAAGGCTCACATGTTTAGGCACCGATGTCCACAGCTCGTTGTGTTGTTCATCGATGCAGGAATAATGAAAGGCTAGAGGATGAGAAACGTTTTCATCGCAATCGGCATAGCTCTTTTGACCACAGGCTCGGTCCACGCGTTCGATGCTAAGGGTAAGGGCGGGTACGACAGCTTGCTCGGAGGTGACGCGAATGTGTGTCACCGCGAACCGTGGCGCTGTACAAAACACCCTGAGAGCGCCGAGCGACGCCATTACCGCGACCGAGATTTCAGAGAAAACAACCGCCACTACGATCGACGTGATCGCGACTGGCGACGTGGCCATGACAGCGACTGGTACGACTAGCTTAGGGCACCGTGTCCGTTTTCTGTTAGCGGTTGATCGTCCGACTTCTTGAAACACGGTGACGGGGCAGGGAACGCTGCCAAAACGGCGAAAACCCGGATCCGATTGAAACTTTGAATTGGAGGTCAATATGAACATCAAGAGCCTACTTCTCGGCTCCGCAGCTGCCCTGGCAGTTGTATCCGGCGCTCAGGCTGCTGACGCGATTGTTGCAGCTGAACCGGAAGCAGTAGAATACGTTCGCGTTTGCGACGCATACGGCACCGGCTACTTCTACATCCCGGGCACGGAAACCTGCCTGAAGATCGAAGGTTACATCCGCTTCCAGGTAGATGTTGGTCGTGGCGAAGGCGGTAACTCTGACTGGGATTCGTTCACTCGCGGTAACGTTCAGTTCACCGCTAAGAGCGATACCGAATACGGTCCGCTCACCGGCGTTATCGTTCTGCAGACGGACGCTGACAACGCTTCGAGCCAGTCTTCCTACCTCGACTCGGCTTACATCGACATCGCCGGCTTCCGCGCTGGTCTGTTCTACAGCTGGTGGGACGATGGCCTTTCTGGCGAAACCGACTCGCTCGCTTCGAACTCGACGCTGCACAACTCGGTCCGTTATCAGTATGAGTCTGGCGACTTCTACGCTGGTATCTCGGTTGACGAACTGGAAGACGCGATCCACACGGGTCTCGGCGAAACCTCCAACGACGTTGGTATCGCTGCTGGCATCGGTGGCAAGGCTGGCGCATTCAGCTATCAGCTGATCGGCGGCTACGACACGGACACCGAAGAAGGTGCGATCCGTGGCATGGGCACCGTTGCAGTTGGCCCGGGCACCCTCGGCCTCGCGGCTGCTTGGGCTTCTGGCCCGAACGCCTACTTCGAAGAGTCGGAGTGGACGGTTGCTGCTGAATACGCCATCCAGGCAACCGACAAGTTCAAGATCACCCCGGCTGTTCAGTACTTCGCTAACGCGAAGAACGGTGGACAGGTTGGCACGATCTCGACGGTTACCGACTTCACCGACGTTGACATCTGGAAGGCTGGCGTAACGCTCGACTACCAGATCGTGGAAAACTTCTACGCCAAGGCTTCGGTACAGTGGCAGGACCGCACGGTTGCTGTCGACGACAACACCTGGTCGGGTTACTTCCGTCTGCAGCGTGCATTCTAATCTGATCTGACTTCGGTCTAATCAGGAAAGCCCGGTTCGCAAGAACCGGGCTTTTTGCATTCTTGGCGGTGTGCAAGTTGCGCTGGAAAGCCTGGCGTCTGAAGGCCTGGGTCGGAGTGCTACGTCGCCGCCAGAAAAGTCCGGATGCCCTGGAGCGCCGGCTCTGAATGCAGCAAAGGCGGGTGGCCCTGGTCGGGAACGCTGACGATCCTGAGATTGGAATGGCTATCAGCCATCGCTGTTAGCGTGTTCTCGGAAAGCAACGCCGAATTCTCCCCGCGAACCACCATCAGGGGCAGGCGTGCGAAACGCTCATATTGCGCCCAGAGGTCCGGCATCGGCTTGGTGAAATCGATAGACAACAGCTGCCTGGCAATCGCGGGATCGACATCGGGTACCAACTGACCATCGACGTCGCGAAAGATTGCCGTCGCCATCTCCGCCCAGTCGCTATCCGACAGGGCAGGGAATTCGGTGCCATGCCGTAGCTTCAGCAACGCGGCCGCCTCTTCCATATCGCTCGGAAGCCGTGCGGCGTTGAGATCGTCGCGGATCTTCATCAATCCGCCAGCCTCGATGACCGGGCCGATATCATTAAGAACCACCGCGGCCACCAGATCGGGGTTCATTCCCGCAAGCAGGTGCAGGATCAGGCCGCCGCGTGATGTGCCGATGAAGGCGGCGCGGCCGATGTTCAGATAGGCGCAGGCTTCGATGACATCGCGGGCTTCGACGGCGAGATTGTAGTTGGCCTTGTTTTCGTCCCAGTCGGAGAGACCGCGCCCTCGGTAGTCAAGAGCAATCACCCGTCGTGGAGCAACCGGATCCCGCGACAGGATCAGGGCCAGCTGATGAAAATCGCGGGAATTCCGTGTCAGCCCAGGAAGACAGATCACCGGCAGCCGGCCTTCGGTCACATCAGAGCCCGGATCATAGTCCCGCAGATGCAGCGTCAGGCCATCACTGGAAACATAAGTCCGGTCCTGAAAGGCTCGGCTGTTGGTATCGTCCATCGTCTCTCCCCGCCTTGACGAGAAGAGACTAGACTTCGCTGCACCGGCAGGCAAACGGCGCTTTAGGACGCGTTGCGTCCGCCGATCAGGTCCTTCTGGATGCTGACGGGCTGACCCAACCGGGCCTTGTACACTTCGTAGTTCTCTATCACCCGCTGCACATAGTCGCGCGTCTCAGGAGTAAACCTCATAATTCGGCTGCTGCGGGAAACTCATTCCCGGCGTGGTTCCCAGCCCTCAGAACCACGGCTGAAGCGGTTTCCCAAGGAACGTCCCGAGAATACCGAAAGGCTATGGAGCGGCTGAACGCTCCGCCACAGGCGACGGTGAGGTCGTGTTGTGGTCTCCACGTCCGTGGTGGGGACAGCCTCTGTGTGCGAGCCACCTTCTCTATCTCCCAAAGGCTGAAGCTTGCCCCCGCTCTTGCGTGCCTTCCTTTCCGCATGGGTGACGGTCGGGCGCATCGGTCGGGATTGCCAACGCTCGTGCTGAAGCGTTGGTCCATTCGGCCTTTCGGAGAATTTCATACCTCGTCTTGCGATAACGAATGCTGCCGCCTCATGGGTCGACAGGCCATAACGTCTCGCAAATTTATAACGCCCCACTCGGGTTGTATGAGCGGATGCAACGACGGAAAGCGGAATACCTTGCCGGGCCGATGCCGACGTCATGGCCTTGGTGAATTGCGCATTAGGGTATAATGCCACCCTGCGGGAATACGTCTTATCGGCGAACGCCCGGCGCGACGAGCGAACCTGGGCGAAATCGAGCTTTTCGATCACCAGAGGCACGTTCAGCGTCTTAGCGAATGCCGCGATTTGCGAACAGACTTTCCGGATCTTGTCCTTTGTCTGGTTGGCGGTGCCCCCGCGGTGCGGCATGCGAAAGCTTTGGTCTCGATGAGGTTGCCCGCGCCATCGACCATTGCCGTGACGATCTTACCCGCATTCCAGTCAAGGCCCACCGCGCCGCCATCCCAGCAGACGGGCGGGACCGTGGTCTCCTCGTATATGGTGACCGACACCTTCCACGACACATCATCTTTATGAAACCGGACCGTTATTGGTGCCCCTTGGGCCAAAGCTCTTTGGATACTAACACGACCGTGATGGAAGTTTAGGCCCTTGATGTCGAGGATGTAGATGCTGCGACCTTTGACCACCTCGCTCCGATCTGCTCCCGCCGCCAGCGAAGCGGGCAGCCTGAGCTCGAGGTCGTGAAGGCCCCCTGCCCCATGCAAACGCGCGTACCTGTTCCCAGACGGCGTACTTTTGTCGCCCTCCAGTAAAAAGTTGCTGGAGAGGGCTTCACGCCACGCTCTCCGCCATTCTTCATGCGATGAGAAACCCGATGCCTGCAAATGATGCTGCGCACGAAAGAGCTTACCGGGCGCAAAATGGATCGATGGCTCCTGGATCTCACACTCCACTCGCTTCAGTCGCGAGGCGATCTTCTGGATTTTGCGCTTCGCGAAATGGATGGATCGCAAAATATGAGACTTGCGGGCTACGAGAATTTCCAGACGTTTCTCGCAGCGGAATTTGCGATCGAGCGCATCTTTTATTTTCCGTAGCTGAGTGGCCGTTAATTGGTTTGGCCGGCTGTCCAACATAGATGCCGCTTCTGCCAAGCGTTTCCGGTTGTGGGCGATGTGCTGATCTGTTTGGGAAATCCTCTTCTTCTTGATCTCGAGACGTAGGCATTCCTGCCAGAGGCGACGTCTCAACTGGTCCCGGTGGAGCTTCGAGACAGCTTGAGCAGATTTGACCCTGGCGAGCAATTGGCGGTGAACCATTGCCACCACAGCGGAATGGACCCCGAATTCCCTATGCACCGATCTCCGCAGATCACCTTCCCAAGTACGCCCCCTGCGAAGACGGCTGTAAATAGTTCGCTCGACAGTGCCCAGAATGGCCGCGTACCGCTGGAGAACGTTAGATTGCTGCGCAGTCAGGGTTAAACGTGTTTGGAACGTCCGATACATAATGACCGCCCATCTCGTGACGCCTCCCCTAGAGTAGCCATCCCCTCACCACTCGACAATATTCGCGACGCCATCCAATTGGCGTAAAGCCTCGGCTTCGGCTTTGTCGCCTGTAAGTCCTCACTCAAGAGCAACGTCTCGTACCATGTCAGCTTCCGGGTACCGTCCGCCCGCTAGCATCGACGTCTTGCCGAGGCCGGGAGGACCGTAGAGTATGATGCTTCCCAGCCGGCCGGCCGCGATACGCCGGCGCAGGATGGAGCCAGGAGCAACAACAGCTTCCTGGCCAATGATGTCGTCGAGCGTCGCTGGCCTCAGCGCCGCGGCAAGAGGTTGCGGATTCATCCGTCCAGCAGTGTCAAACAGGTCGCTCATCAGGTCATCCGGCGGGTCGGCAATCACTCATCCGTGGCTCGTCAGCCATTTTGCCGCTCACAACGCGCCGTGATCGGCAGATGCCCGGTTTAAGATGAAGATACCGGATCCGCAAGACATCTGGCGCAAGGCCGATATCGCGCAGCACCTGCCCGCGACATGCTTTCGCCTGCGATCCGGTCCGTGGACTTCCAGCACTTCCAGCAAAAGCGCGACGGATGGGGCGAAGGCCTATCCTTGATCAGCAATCACGCACTTGCTGCCCCAACTGCTGCAACAGCTTGAAAGCGTCATATCTCCGCAGGTGAATATCGGCGGCCGGGCCCGCGGATGGCGTGAACGTTCCGTCGACCATCGTCAGCATGCTCATCGCGTCGCGAACATCGCGGTAACGGCCACTGGCGACCGCGCCAAGGATAGCCGCGCCTAGCAACACCGGTTCATCGGCTGACGTCGCGACAATAGGCTTGCCACAGGCATCCGCCAAAAGCTGACGAACGAAAGCCTGCTGCCCGGCTCCGCCGCTGATGACGACCGTATCGATCTCGACACCCGCCTGCGCTTGTGCGTCGATGATCTGCCTGAGCCCATAACCGATGCCATAGAGCCCCGCCACGTACAGCCGGACGAGGCTGTCGATATCGCGTTCCATGCCAAGGCCCGCGATCAGCGCGCGGGCGTGCGGATCGGCCAGCGGTGCGCGGTTACCCAGGAATTCAGGGACGACGTGAAGGCCTGTCACGAGCGAGGCGGCATCGGTTCCCGCTGTGCTGGCGGCGAGGTCGGCAAGCATGATGGGAAGCGGTTGGCCTTTGTCCTTTGCAATTTGCGTCGCTTCCGCCGCGGCAGGATGAAAGGAGAGAAGCTGTTCGATCGCAGCACCCGCGGCACTCTGGCCGCCTTCATTGAGCCAAAGCCCAGGAACCATCGCGGAATAGTAGGGTCCCCATACGCCCTGCACGAAGGCCGGTTCGACTGTTGATGTCATCGTGCAGGATGAGGTGCCGAAGACATAGCCGAGGTTCGCCGTCGGTCCGTCCCCGAAGCCGACCGTCCCGATCCCGCCGGCATGGGCATCGATCAGTCCGGCGGCAACCGCCGTCCCCGGCAACAGACCGAGTTCCGCCGCCGCAGCCGGCGTCAGGCCGCCACCAAGCGCCGAGCCTGGTTCGACAATCGTCTGGCCGATGCGGGCAAAGCCTTCATCCGCCAGCGCGCCGAGGCCGACTTCCTCGAAATATGTCGGATCCCAGCGTTTCTCGTGCGCGAGATAGGTCCACTTGCAGGTGACGGTGCAGGTGGAGCGCGAGAGGTCGCCGGTGGCGCGCCAGGTCAGGTAATCGGCGAGATCGAGGAATTGCCACGCCGCGTCGAACACGTCAGGCCGATTCTCCTTCAGCCACAGCAGCTTGGGCGTCTCCATCTCGGGAGAGATGCGCCCGCCGACATAGCGCAGGACCTCATGGCCGAGCGCATTGATCCGCTCCGCCTGCGAAACCGCCCGGTGATCCATCCAGACGATGATGTTGCGCTCGGGATCCTCCGATGGGCCGACCGGCAAGGGCTTGCCCTGGTCACCGAGGACGACGAGCGAGCATGTCGCGTCGAAGCCCAGTCCGACGACGGTCTCCGGGCTTACGCCTGCATCTTGAACGGACTGACGCACGGCGTCGCGGACCGCCCGCCAGATCTCGTTGCTCGACTGTTCGACGATCGATCCCGCCTCGCGGTAAAGCGTGATGTCGCGCTTGGCCGAAGCCAGCATCCGTCCGCCGAGATCGAACACCCCCGCGCGAGCGCTTCCGGTGCCGACGTCAACGCCGATCACGTAGCGCGGTGTTTGGACTTCGTCGCTCATGGTCTCTCATCTTTCTGGCATGAATGGCTGATGCCCGCGCATCGCGCGGAGATCACGGTCTCTAGAGGTCGACGCTGTTGGGGAGGATCACGAGGTCACGAATGGTCACGTTGCGCGGCCGCGATAGCATGAAGAGCACGCAGTCGGCGACTTCCCTTGGCTGCATCAGGCTGCCATTGGCAAGCGCTTCCTCCATCTTCGCCTTCGGCCAGTCATCAAGCAGCGCGGTCACGACCGGACCCGGCAGGACAGCGCCGACGCGTACGCCGTGTTGCGCGACCTGGCGGCGTGTCGAATGCACGAATGCCTGCACCGCGAATTTCGAGGCGGTGTAGATCGGTTCCCAGACAACCGGCACGACACCGGCGATCGAGCTGGTGAACAGGATGTCGCCCGACTTCTGGGCGATCATGTGCGGCAACACGGCATGAACGGAGCGGAAGGCTGCGTTGATGTTGAGGTTCAGCATCCTGTCCCAGGCATCGGGATCGCCTTCGGCGACCTGCCCGCCGATATAGGCGCCGGCATTGGCGTGGAAAATGTCGAGCCCACCAGCGATCTCCAAAATCCTGGGAAGGATGCCAGAGAGTTGCTTGCCGTCGAGAAGATCGACGACGAGAGGGAATGCGCGCTCGCCGAACTCCGCGCAGATTTCATCCAGTCTGTCCTTGGCGCGGTCGATGAGAACGACGGTCGCGCCTTCGGCGTGCAATGTGCGGGCGCATTCGAGGCCGATGCCGGAAGCCGAGCCGGTGATGGCGGCGACTTTGCCTTTCATGAGGTCGGTCATGAATTTACTCCTAGAAGTTTGATCAGGCGCGTCCGTGGCTGACGCGGGAACGACGGGCGAGCGAGTCGACGATGACGGCAATGGCGAGAACGCCGCCCGTGATCATGTAGCGCAACGACGAGCTGAGGTTGAGCAGGGTCAGGCCGTTGGAGATCGCCTGGATGACGATGATCCCGAGCAGCGCGGAATAGGCGCTGCCACGGCCGCCGAAGAGGCTCGTCCCACCGATCACGGCGGCGGCGATGGCGTTGAGGTTGACGTCACCAGTGCCGGCCTGCTGGCTCGATGAGGCAAGACGCGAGGCTGACAAAATGCCGCCGATGGTGGCAAGCGTCGAGCAAAGCACGAAGGCGCTCAGATAGATGCGGCGAACATTGATGCCGGCGCGCCGCGCGGCTTCGCGATTGCCGCCGACCGCGAACATCGAGCGTCCCCATTGGGTACGCGTCAGGCCGTAGTTCAAGACCACCGCGATGGCGACGAACAGGCCGAACATCCACGGAATGCCGCGACCGAGGTTGAGATAGTAGACCGCGAATTCGAGTGCCGCGGTCAGCACGACGGCCTTGATGGCTGTCGCCGCGAAGGGCTGCGACGATAGGTTGACGGCAGCGCGTTGCTGGCGTGTCCGCAGGCCCTTGGCGATGATCACGGCGCCTGGAATGAGAGCGAGCAGATAAGACAGCCAATCGGGCATCACCAGGATCTGGCCGAAGCGGACGAGCGGGGAAGCATAGGGAAGGTTGATGCTGCCACTCGGGCCTAGGATGTAAAGCTGCATGCCGAGCAGCGCCAGCAGGCCGGCAAGCGTCGCCACGAAGCTTGGCATTCCCAGCCGATTGTAAAGCAAGGCGTAGACGGTCCCGATGACCGCGCCGGCCGCGATGGCCGCGATGATCGCGACGACAAACGGGAGGCCGTTGTTCACCCAGAGAACCCCGAGAATGGCGGATGACAGGCCGCTCATCGAGCCAACGGAGAGATCGATCTCGCCGAGCATCAGCACGCAGACGATGCCGAGTGAAATGATGCCGACGGTCGCGCAGTCGAAGAGCAGGTTGACGAGGTTGTTGGGCGCGAGGAACACCGGATTGAGAAGCGAGAAGACCGTCGAGATGACGATCAACCCGACCGCGACGGGAAGCATGCCCAAATCGCCGGATTTGACGCGATCGATAAAAGCGCCGACCATCGCCATCATGCTGTCGTCATGGCGGACGCGTTCGTCGCTGCGATCGAGCGTCGTGGCGGGTGCGAGTGTTGTATCGGATGGTTTCTGGCTCATGCCGGTCTCCCGCTGTTTTCCTGCGCCGTGCCTGTCTTGCGCTCGATGCGGCGCGAGACGGAATTTTCCGTGGCACCCGTGATCGAGGCCACGAGTTCCTGGTTGGAGGCATCTGGCGTGAAGACGCCGTTGTTTCGGCCCAACCGCAACACGACGATGCGATCGGCGACGGCGCGGACGTCTTCCATGTTGTGGCTGATGATGATGACGCCCAGGCCCCGGTCGCGGACGCGCTCGATGAGATTGAGCACCTCGGCCGTCTGCGCGACGCCGAGGGCCGCCGTCGGCTCGTCGAGCATGATGATCTTCGGATTGAGGAGCAGCGATCTGGCGATCGCCACCGTCTGGCGCTGGCCACCCGACAGCGAGGCGATCGGCTCCCTGACAGAGGGGATGCGCGCGGCCAGTTCCCTTAGCAAGGTCCAGGCGCGAACCTCCATCGCGACCTCGTCGAGCGCCCAGGGCGAGAGCTCATGCCCGAGAAACAGGTTGGCGACGACGTCGAGGTTTTCGCAGAGCGCCAGGTCCTGGAAGACGGTGGCGATGCCGAGTTCCAGCGCTTTGCCCGGGCTGTCGAGCGAAACGCTCTGGCCGCAGAATTCGATCGAGCCGGAAGAAGGTTGATGAACCCCCGCCAGCACCTTGACTAGCGTCGACTTGCCGGCGCCGTTGTCTCCCACCAGGGCGACGACCTCGCCCGCCTTGACGTCCAGTTCGATGTCGGTCAGCGCCGAGACGGCGCCGAAATTCTTCGACACGTTTCGCAGTCGCAGGATGGGCTGCCCGCGCTCCGGTACATTGCTTGCTGTGGTGCTCATGGCTTAAGGCCTTTGTACGTCCTTGAGAAACCGGCCGCACGCTGTGCGGCCGGAGTGGCGGATCGGCACTTAGTTGCCGATGCCGAGCTTCTTGCAACCTTCGGCATATTCACCGGTGCAGATCTGCTCGGGCGTCTGGATCTTCTTGTCGAAGATTTCCGCCTTGATGTTCTCCGCTGTGACGACGGCCGGGATGAAGAGCTGCGACGGCGTGTTGTAGAGCGTCGTCTTGGCTTCCGGCTTTTCGCCCTTGATGAGCTGGACCGCCACCTGTGCCGCCGCAGCGGCTACGATCTCGGAGGGCTTGGAGATCGTGTTGTACTGGTCGCCCGAAATGATGAGCTGCAGTGCCGCGATCGTCGCATCGTTGCCGGTAACAGGCGGAACGGGATTGACGCCCGCCGCCTTGAACGCGGCGATCGCGCCGCCGCCGGTGCCGTCATTGGCGGCGACCACGCCCTTGATATCGGCGCCGAAGCGGGTGATCTGGCCGGCGGCCCATTCCTGTGCCTTCGGCGGCGCCCATTCCGGCGTGTCGAATTCGGCAAGCGTCTTGTACTTGGATTCCTTCAGGCCGCGATGGATGCCGTCGCGAATGAGGCCGGCGGCCGCGTCGGTCGGCGAGCCGTTGATCTCGAGCACGCCGGCTCCGTCGGGCACGCCGGCCTTCTTCAGCTGCTCGACAAGCGACTTGGCGATGGCGTAGCCGATGCCTTCATTGTCGAAGGAGACGTAGAAGTCGGCCGGCTTGTCGGGAATGGGGCGGTCATAGGCGATGACCTTGACGTCCTGGGACTGGGCGAGTTCCACGAGGCCTGCCGCAGCGGCGGAGTCGACCGGATCGAGCACGACGACCTTTGCGCCCTGCGCGATCACCGAATTGAACTGCTGCTGCTGCAGCGACGCGTCGCCATTGGCGTTCTGATAGACGACGGTGCACTTGGCGCACAGCTTGTCCATTTCGGCCTTGAAGCCTGGAAAATCGTGCTGCTCATAGCGGGTCGACGCCTGATCGGGCATCAGGAACGCCACCGTGGACGCCTCCTGGGCGAATGCTGCTCCGCCAAGCGCGATCAGCATGGTCGCGGATGCCAGGGAAAGTTTGCGATAGGTCATGTTCTCCTCCTTAATTGACCAACGACAAGGTTCGGCCATTGCCGCAACATCGGCCTGACGCGCGATGCGTCATCGCCCCAAGCCGCGGCTCGACGAGAGCCGCACGGCAAAGAGGACCACCAATAGCTGCGAAATCACCTCCCGGTACCAGCCTCCTAGCTGGCACGTATCATCGATTGAGCTCACTTGCTCAATCGATGAAGCTAGATTTGCCACTTCTCTCGTTTGATGTCAAGTTAGCGCCCGATACAGGAGATGAGAATTTTGAGTCTGGACAAGCAGCAGAAGCGCACGACGATTTATGATCTTGCTGAACTCGCGGGTACGTCCGCGAGCGCGGTCAGCGTTGTCCTGAACGGAAACTGGAAGAAGCGGCGCATCAGCAAGCAGCTTGCGGAGAAGATAACGCGCATAGCCGAAGAGCAGGGTTACGCGCTCAACATGCAGGCAAGTCTCCTGCGTCGCGAGAAGTCGCACATCATTGGGATGATCGTTCCCAAGTACGACAACCGGTATTTCGGTTCGATCGTCGAGCTCTTCGAGACGATGGCGCGTGACAAGGGCCTCTTCCCGCTCATCACCTGCACGCGACGCGACCCCGCGCTTGAGATCGAGGCCGCTCGAACGATGCTTTCGTATCAGGTGGACTGCGTGATCGCGACAGGTGCGACCGACCCAGACAGGATCACCGAGCTTTGCGCCGCCGCCGGCGTACGCACGATCAACCTCGACCTACCGGGCAAACTCGCGCCTTCAGTCATTTCCGACAATTTCGCAGGCGCCCGGGAACTGACGCGAAGAATTCTCGTCAGTTGCCAACAACGATTTGGCGCCATGGAGCCGCTGATGTTCGTTGGCGGACGCGGTGGCGATCACAACACGATGGAACGCTTGAGGGGCTTTCGCCAGGCACATGCGGATCACGGCATCGACCTTGAGGACGACAGGGTCATCGCCTGTGGCTACGCCCCCGAAAAGGCGCAGACCGCACTTCAGGAGCGCGCCGCCAGCGGTTTGCCGTTTTCGAGAGGCATGTTCGTCAACTCGACGATTACACTCGAAGGTGTGCTGCGCTGGGTGCGGCTCGCCGGACCTGTCAGCGAACAGGAATTCGCTCTCGGCTGCTTCGACTACGACCCTCTCGTCGCCCTCCTCGGCGACAACATCGAGATGGTCCGCCAGGATGTGCCGGCAATGCTGACCCGGATGTTTGAGCTTATTGAGCTCGGAAACTTCGAGCCCACCGTGTCCGAAATCCCGCCCGTTCTGAGGTAAGTGTTACCGCGCGGCCCAGAGAGCACCGCGCCTGAAGATTTCATACATCTGCGGCACATCGAATTCCTTGGCAGCATGGCCAAGCGACGAGTAGAAAACGCGGCCCTTGCCATACATGCGCTTCCAGACGACAGGCATGGTGACGCCATCGATCCAATAAGCATGTTCACCGGTAAAGGTCGTCGTCGCCAGCACATCGTTCGACGGGTCGACATGCATGTAATACTGCTCGGAACTGTAGCGAAAATCTGCAATCCCCGCCATCCGCCGCAGTGCATGCGACAGGCCACCGGCTTCCGCCGGCGTTCGGATATCACATTGGTGTCTAGAAGGATCATTCGAAAGTCATAGGTTCGGCAGGCGTATCATCACGTGTCCGCTGCAGGGCTTCGACATCCGCATTGGAGAGCTCTGCATTGCGACCAATGCCCAGCAACAGAGAACCAAGCTTTACGCCCTGAGAAGGGCGAGCCGCGGCCTCGATAATGTCGCGGATTTCAGCCTCCGTGCCGCAGCCATTGTGAGCCGCGCGCACGCGCAAAGCGCGATGTGTTTCATCAGGAAGGATGCGGATCGTTACGGCCGGCATCGATATCACCTCGGCTTTAGTGATGACACTGATATCGATATATGTGAAGTGACACCAACATCCAAACAGAATTCGGGTTGCGGGCAAAGCTGCTCTTGTGGGATCGCCCGACGGTGAACGCGCATCCACATCGGCTGGCATGACGGTCTCGCGGAGTTTAACATCACGACCCCAACCAGTCAGGTGGCCGACAAGCTCCTATCTGTGCTCCGGGTTGTGCTTTGGAGGCGCCTCTCCATTTGCCTCGGCGCGATCCCGGTGCAAGGCAGCGCGCGCCAGCATCATCAGCGTGATGGGTGTCGTTACCGTCACGAAAATGCCGATCAGAATCTCGTGGATCGCCAATCGCGACGACGCCACGGAAAAGAAGATCATCGAGCCGAGCATGACGCCACCGATCCCCCAGCTAGTCCCGAGGGTGGGCGCGTGAATACGTTGGTAGAAGCTTGGCAGACGCAGAAATCCGATCGCGCCAATCAGCGCCAGAAGGGCGCCGAGCACGAGAAAGAAGGCGACCAGCGCCGCCACCCAAACAGGCATATCCATAGCCGGGTGCATCATTCGATCACCTCTCCGCGCATAAGGAATTTCGCCAGCGCGACGGTCGCAACGAAGCCGATCATGCCGATGACCAGAGCGGCCTCGAAATACACCACCCGTCCCGTTCCGACGCCGAATGTCACCAGAAGCAGCATGGCATTGATGTAGAACGTGTCGAGGCCGAGGATCCGGTCCTGCGCGCGGGGCCCGACGAACATGCGGATCGAGACGATGGCCATGGCGGCGACGAGCATGATCTGGGCGACCGAAACGGCCGTGAAGAGGATGATTGCACTCATGCGAATATCTCCAGCAACAGCGCTTCGTAGCGGTTCTTGATCGTATCGCGCCATACGGCTTCGTTCTGGATGTCGAGAACGTGCAGCAGCACCGAATGATCGTTGGAATCATATTCCAGCCAGGCGGACCCCGGCGTGCTCGTCAGGATGACGGCTAACACGGCGAGCGCGAACTGGCTGCGGAGTTCCAGATTAATCGTGATAAAGCCGGGATTGTGCCGGCGTTTGCCGCTGCGCAGGATGATCCACGCGACGTCGATGTTGGACTTGACGATATCGCGGAAAACCAAACCGAAGAGCTTCGGCAGGAGATACCACTTCTTCAGCCGTATCGGCTCCGGCTGCAGCGACGCCATCGCCCAACCCGCAAAGACCGCAACGATAAGGCCGAGAATGAAATGGCCGAGGGTGAAGCCGTTGAGCAGCAACCACATAATGAGGAGGCATGTCGCGAGAATGGGATAGGGAAGCATCACTCGCCCTCCGTTCCAGCTTTGACGCCCTTGATCGGCAGCGCGTTGTTGACCGCGTCGATGTAGATCGACGGCTTGCTCAGCGTCCGGATCGTCGTATCCATGTATTGCATCGCCGGCCCGGCCCGCACGGTGAGTGCAAGCGTCAGGGCCAAGAGGAACATCACCGGCACGATCTCGATCACCAGCACGCGGGGAACCGTTCCCTCGATCGAGCTCCAGAAGGTGCGGATGCCGACGCGCGTCATGGAAATCAATGCGGCGATGCCCGAGAGAATGACAAGAACGACCAGCGCCCAGATCGCGGCCGTGGGCGGCACGCCGATGGAGCCGGTGCCCATCATCGCTGAGAGCATGGCGAACTTGGCGACGAAGCCCGAGAGCGGCGGGAGGCCGGACAGGAGAATGCCGCAGGCCGCAAAGCAGATGCCGAGAACAGCCATGGTCCCCGGCATTGTCACGCCTTCTTCCTCGTTTTCGGGTTCGTCGTCCGCCTCGCCATAGGCCTCCATGGTAACAGCCAGAACGTTTGCGCCGGCATCCTGGCCGCGCTCGACGAGCTCGATCAGCATGAAGAAGGCGCTTATCGTCAGTGTCGAGCTGACGAGATAAAGCAGTGCGCCGGAAGAGACGGCACCGTCGTTGATGCCAAGCACCATCAGCAACGTTCCCGAGGAGACCAGCACCGAAAAGCCTGCGAGCCGTCCGAGTGCCTGCGATGCAAGCACGCCGACGATCCCGAAGATCAGCGTCGCCATGCCACCATAGAGCAACACCGGCGCGCCGAAGCCGGCCGAAGGTCCCTCGCCGAACAAGAGCATCGTCAGCCGCAGGATCACGTAGATGCCAAGCTTGCTCATGATCGCGAAGATGCCGGCCACCGGCGCAGATGCGGCGCTGTAGGCGGTGGGTAGCCAGAAGCAGAGCGGCCACATGCCAGCCTTGATGAGGAAGACAACACCCAATATGCCGGCACCTGCCTCCATCAGCATGCGCCGGTCGGGCTCGATCTCGGGGATGCGGGCGGCAAGGTCGGCCATGTTGAGCGTCCCGGCGGTTCCGTAGATGAGGCTGACGCCAATCAGGAACAGCAGGGCGGCAACGAGGTTGACGGCGATGTAATGCATGCCGGCCTTGACGCGCAGCGGGCCGGAACCGTGCAGCAGGAGGCCATAGGAGGCTGCCAGCATGACCTCGAAGAAAACGAAGAGATTGAACAGGTCGCCCGTGAGGAACGCCCCGTTGACGCCCATGAGAAGCAGCTGGAACATGCTGTGGAAATGCGCGCCCACGGCATGCCAGCGGGCCAGCGAAAATACGAGCGCCGACACGGCAAGCAGCGCCGTCAAAAGCAGCATCATTGCGGAGAGGCCATCGAGAACCAGCACGATGCCGAACGGCGCTGACCAGTTACCGACGAGATAGACGCCCTCGAAGCCATTCGGGCCGCTTTCGATCCTGAACAGGATGAACGCGATCACCACGAGCAAAATGGCCGACGCGAGACTGACCATCGCCTTGGCGACGCGCCGCCGCTCGTCGATGAACAGCAAGAGCGCGCTGGCGATCAGCGGAATGAGGATGGGCGCGACGATGAGATGATGGGACCAACCGTTCATTTCGGCTCGTTCCTTCCGTCGACATGGTCGCTGCCCGTCAGCCCGCGCGACGCGAGCAGAACGACGAGAAACAGTGCCGTCGTCGCAAAGCCTATCACGATAGCCGTCAGTACCAGCGCTTGCGGCACCGGATCGGCGAGAATGGACGGATCGTCATTGCCGAGGATCGGCGGCACATTGGCCTTCACGCCGCCGACGCCGAAGATGAACAGGTTGACGGCGTAGGAGAGCAGCGAGAGCCCGATGATCACCTGATAGGTACGCGGACGCAGGATAAGCCAGACCCCGCAGCTCGTCATGATGCCGATGGCGATCGACAGAACCAGTTCCATCACCGCTCCTCCGATTTGGCCGCTTCGATCGTGCGCAGGCGATTGATCCGCAGCGATTGGTGGGCAAGCGCGACAAGGATCAGCACGGTCGATCCGACAACCAGCGAGAAGACGCCGAGATCAAAGAGCAGCGCCGTCGCCGCCGGCACCTTGCCGATCAGGGGCAGCTCGAGATAGCGCGAATGCGAGGTCAGGAACGGATAGCCGAGCAACCAAGCACCGGCGCCCGTGAGCACCGCCGTCAACAATCCCGCGCCCATCCAGCGCAACGGCAGGATGCGGATGCGGTCTTCGGCCCAGCGCGTGCCGCCGGCGAGATATTGCAGCAGAAAGGCGATCGAGAGCGTCAATCCCGCCGAGAACCCGCCGCCCGGCAGGTCATGCCCGCGCATGAAGAGGTAGACGGAGAAGGTGATGATGACAGGGAACATCCACTGCATGATGACCGATGGGACGAGCAGATAGTCACGCACCGTGTCGCCAGCCGAACGCTCCGGCCGCTCCTCGTCGAAGCGATTTTGCACCTGCTGCTGCTCCGGCATCCCCATGCTGTCGTCAGCCGGACGAAAGCGGCGCAGCAGGCCGTAGACGGTGAGCGATACGACGCCGAGCACCGCGATTTCGCCCAGCGTGTCGAAGCCGCGGAAATCCACGAGGATCACATTGACGACGTTTCGTCCACCGCCGAGCGAATAGGCGTGCTCGAGAAAATAGTTGGCGATCGCGTCGGGCACCGGCATCGTCATCACGGCATAGGCGATTGCCGACATGGCGACGCCGCAGAGGACGGCGAGCGCGAAGTCCCGGAAGCGCCGGAACCTGGCGCGGATCGTCATGGATTCACGAATGTCTTCGGATCGCTTCGGCAGCCACCTGAGCCCCAAGAGGATGAGAACGGTGGTGACGATTTCGACCAGCAACTGGGTGATGGCAAGATCGGGTGCGGAAAGCCATACGAAGGTGGTGCACACGATGAGGCCGACGCCGCCGAGCATGACCAGTGCGGCAAGTCGGTGGTATTTGGCCGTATAGGCGGTGCCGATCGCCAGGCACACTCCGATCAGCCAGAGCGCGGTGAAGATAGGATCGACACCGGAATAGACAAAGGGGCGATGCTCGAAGCCTCTGAGATAGAGCGGCAGCGCACCGGCCAGGAGACCTGCAACCACCAGCCACCGCAATTGCGGCTGCAGCTTGCGCGTTCCAAGGCGCCGCTCGGCAACACGCGCCCAGCGCCAGGAGACTTCCACAAGGATTCGCTCGAAGATGCGCTGCCCCTTCAGCCGCCGGATAAAGGGCGGGCCATCATCGCAGCGAGACAGATAGCCTTTCAACGCCCAGTAGATCGCGGTCCCGGCGATCAGCGCGATGACGCTCATGATCAGCGGAAGATTGATCCCGTGCCACAGCGAAAGGCTGTACTCAGGCGTGTTGTCTCTCAGAACGCTGATCACGGCGCTATGGAGAAACGGTCCGATCGAGAGTGCCGGCACGATACCGACAACCAGGCACAGCACGACGAGAAACTCGATCGGGAATCGCATCCAGCGCGGCGGCTCGTGCGGATGCGCGATCGGCAGGTCTGTCGGCGGTGGCCCGAAGAAAACCGTGTGAATAAAGCGCAACGAATAGGCGACGCTGAAGGCGCTGGCGAGCGTCGCGACATAAGGCAGGATTCGATCGAGGATGGAATCGGCATGCGTCTCGACCGCCTCGGCGAAGAACATTTCCTTCGAGAGAAACCCGTTCAGCAGCGGCACGCCTGCCATGGCGGCGCTGGCGACGACAGCAAGCGTCGCCGTGATCGGCATGAACCGGTACAAGCCGCTCAGCTTGCGCATGTCGCGCGTGCCGGTCTCGTGATCGATGATACCAGCCGCCATGAACAGCGATGCCTTGAAGGTCGCGTGATTGAGCATGTGGAAAATCGCCGCCACCGTCGCCAACGGGCTTCCAAGGCTCAGTAGCGTCGTGATCAGGCCGAGATGGCTGATCGTCGAATAGGCTAGCAGACCCTTCAGGTCGCGCTGGAAAATCGCGAAATAGGCGCCGAGCAGCAAGGTGATCATGCCCGCGGCACCGAGTATCCAGAACCACTCGTAAGTTCCCGACAAGACGGGCCAGAAACGCACGAGCAGGAAAACACCCGCCTTCACCATTGTTGCCGAATGCAGGAACGCCGACACGGGCGTTGGCGCCGACATGGCGTTGGGTAGCCAGAAATGAAACGGAAACTGAGCGCTCTTCGTCAGAGCGCCGAGCAGGATGAAAATCAGCGCGGGCACATAGAGGCTGTGATTTCGGATCAGGTCGCCTGAGTTCAGGATCTTGTCCAGATCGTAGCTGCCGACGATCTTGCCGAGCAAGATCAGGCCTATCAACAGGCAAAAGCCACCGATCCCGGTGATCGTCAGCGCCATTCGCGCGCCATCGCGCGCGGCGGCATTGTTATGCCAGTAGCTGATCAGCAGGAACGAGAAGATGCTTGTCAGCTCCCAGAACACCGACAGCAGGATGACATTACCCGATATGACGATGCCGACCATTGCTCCCATGAATGCGAGCAGGAACGAGAAGAAGCGCGGAACCGGATCGTCTTCTGACATGTAATAGCGAGCGTAGAGGATCACCAGGAAGCCGATGAAGGTGATCAGCATGGTGAAAATCCATGCAAAGGCATCCATGCGCAGCGTCAGATCAAGACCGAGCTGCGGCAGCCATTCCGCGTTAAAGCGAATGACGTCACCATCAATGACTTGCGGGTAAAGAGAGGCGGTGAGCAAAAGGGAAATGAGGACGACGAAACCAGCTAGACCAGCGGGCAGACGACGTGATGCCGTTCTCAAGAAAAAGACCGATAGAATGCTTCCGATGAACGGCAGAAGCAGCAGCGCAACGAGCATGAACGGTTCGGCTGTTATCCCAATGCGTCGATCCTTTTCGAATTATGATCCCCCGGCTGAGCACCTTAGGTACCCACCTAGAAATCTCTCTGAAATTAGCCTATATGATCTATGTCAACCAATATGGGCGATAGTCGAACATGGGTCAAGCTTACGACCATAAGATTTTGTCACCGGCTCTTTGTCGAGCGGCCCGCGGTCTTCTGGACTGGACACAGCTCGAGCTGTCGGCGCGTGCGGGTGTGTCGCGAAGCACGGTTCGCGATTATGAAGGTGGGCGCCACGATGTCCACCGTGCGACGGCGGCACAATTGAAGTTCGCGCTGGAAAATGGCGGTGTCAATTTCATTGCTCTGGATGACGGCAAGATAGCCGTTTGCGCCAACCAATCGCCGGGGCAGCCTTGACGTATGGTAAAATGTGGATCTTTGCGCATGAGTAAGAAACCCGACCACTCCGCGGACCTTCTTGTGACGGAGAAGGACGGTGTGGTGGCAAGGCTCGTCGTGCGCGGCGCAGCGCGTCGCCCCGATGCCTTGCAAGGCTTTTTGAATGCCTTTGCCTCGGCAATGCTCTCCTCCAACGCCTGTCCAACGGCAAGCTTCATCGCGGGAAAGGTGCTTCAGCGAACGGAACGAACGGGGATTTTCAATCTCGAGGAAACGGCGTCGCGCAAGCAATCCTTCGAAACGGCATTGCGCCACGCTCGCCAATCATCCGGCTTTCCCCACCAAGGCTTGGCCACTGAACTCGCTCAGCTGAGCCCATATATTGCCTGGCGAAGCGGTCGCTCCGGTCCGTTTGCGAGCGTGAACTTCTCGAAAGCGCACGCGCACAGCATTTTGATCGGTCCGTCGGGCATTGAAACTCGACCAGACATCCGGATTTGTTTGATCCTGATGGAGCCGTATACGCGGTTTCCCGATAACGTGCAGGCCCGCTCCAAGGCTTTCCTGCTTCTAAGCCCCTCGGAAATATGCATCGATGGTGAAGCTTGGTTGAGGGCTGACGCAGGATCGGTTTTCGCGGTCGAGGCAGGGCAGACATTCGCGATACGGTGCACCTCTCAACCGCTACTCGCCATCTGGTGCCAACTTGAAGAGGGCTTCAAGTAGCCGCTCGTTTCCAGTCCCTCCCCTCTTTACGCAAACGATTTTGCCGAAGGTTTCGGACCGAGATACGGAAATGCCGCGCGGCTTTCGCGGTCGTCGATTCCGGATCCCCTTCCGCTCATTCCCGAGCATGCTCCTCCAGCGTCTCGCCGCAGGTCTAATATTTGGTCGACTGCTTCGGCGCTGCCGCGAATAGCTTGTGAAAATCGAGCTATCGCGGGCTAGTGGCAAAATAGCCGCGCGCGAAAAATATGAATTCTATAATCAACTTTAATATTGCGCCGCTCCGCTCTTGGATGCTAGCAGCGTCCTATGACCAGCGCTCACCGTCCTGAAATTCTTGATACGTTTCTTCACGTGCGAACGCGTCTTTCGGCTGTCATCTACCGGCGAGTGAAATGCTCGGCAACGACCGCGGACCTGTTGCAGGACACATTCCTTCGATTTTGGGAGCGGCGGTCGTTGTTGCGAGAGGTCGCTGACCTAGCTGGATACTTCATGACGACCGGTCGCAATCTCGCCGTGGACCATGAGCGGCGCAAAAGGATCGCGCCCTTCGTTGATGGCATCGATGGATTGGAGGGAGTATCCGATCCCTCTCCATCCGTGGAGCAGATAGCGATCGGGGTGCAGGAACTGAGACGTATCTCCGCGATCATTGACCACATGCCGCCTCGCGCCAAGCAGGTCTTCCTCATGTCTCGTATCGACGGCCTCACCTATGTGGAGATCGGGAGCCACCTCGGGATTTCCCCGAAGACGGTTTTCAGCCATATGGTGGTTGCGCTTGAACGTCTTGGGAGCGAAATGGCGTCGGGCAAGTAACCACCGGCAACGGGATCAACACACGGGCGGGTGGGACCGTGAGAGATATGCACAAAGACATCGGGAAATCGCAGCAACCATCGGTCGATGCATCGACAGGCGCCGCAGAGTGGTTCGCGCGCTTGCTGGATGACAGTGCGACGCCGAACGACCTGGTGGATTTCAGGACATGGCTAGAAGCCGACCCGTCGAATGCTGCGGCCTATGCTGAAATTGAAAGGCTTTGGCTCGGCGCCGGCATGGTGCCGGACAAATCGGAATCAGATCGCCTGTCGCGACGAAAGCTGCTGAAATCGGGGGGCGCGCTCGTGGTCGTCGCCTCATCCGCCCTGGCAACAGCCGCGTATTTACGCACCTTGCCCTCAGACTTCAGGACAGGAAAAGGCGAGACCAAAATCATTACTCTACCGGATGGATCGATCGCAGAACTCTCTACGGAGTCTGCAATCTCGCTTGACTATACGGCGACACAGCGCGCCGTCTCACTGGTCGAGGGAGAGGCATTTTTCACCGTGACAAAGGACAGTTCCCGTCCCTTTGTCGTCAATGCCGGAATACTGCGGACCGTTGCACTCGGAACGCAGTTCTCGGTTTCCGAAGAAGACGACCGCATCACTATTGCTGTCGCCGAACATTCAGTCCGAGTGTCTTCGCCGTTCGAGGCTTTCGAGGTGCAGGAGGGGCAATCCGTCGTGTATGCCAACGACAGGATCTCAAAGCCGTCCGAAACCGATATTGGATCACGGCTTTCGTGGCGCGAGGGCAAGCTGGTCTTCATTTCCACGCCCCTGGAAGACGTCGTTCGAGCACTGTCGAAATGGCGTCGTGGCAAGATGATCGTCATGGAAAGCGAGCTTGCCAGACGGCCGGTCACGGTAATCGTCGATATCAGGCGAGCCGGCACTATCCTTCAGACGCTTGAAAACGGACTACCTATCCGCGTGGACACCTATTCACCCTGGCTGGCGCTGATCTACCCGAGATAAAATAGTTTCAAAATGTACTCAGGTTTTTTCCAGCCTACGTCGTCCCCTTTTTGAAGCCCCGCATCATTGGGGGTGCAGACTATTTTTCAAGGGGACGTCCGTGTCTGTGTTGAAATATTTCGCAAGAGATCACCGAAGCAAACTGAAGATGGCTCGCGGCGTTCTTCTGGCGACCTGCATCGTCTTCGGCCCGCTTGCCGCGGCGACACTTCATGCCCAAACAGCCGGCAAAGGCTACCAATTCTCGATCCCGGGGCAGTCGCTATCGGCCGCGCTCGTCCGCTACTCGTCAATCACAGGCGTCGATGTTGTGTTCGATGGGGCGATGCCCGGCAATCTGCGTACATCAGGGCTCTCGGGCGACATGCCAGCTGAAGCCGGACTGTCGCGACTCCTGGCGGGGACGGGCCTCTCCTACCGCTTTTCATCAGCGAATACAGTCGTTCTGGTCAATCCAGCCGGAGGAGTAAGCGTCGTCCCCTCCGATGGTTCAACCGTGCTGCAGCCAATCAGCGTGACCGGCGAACAAGCGCTCGGGCCCGTCGACGGCATTGTCGCTAGACAGAGCGCAACCGGAACCAAGACCGACACGTCGCTCAAGGAAACGCCACAGGCCATCAATGTCGTCACCAAGGATCAGATGACGGCACAAGGGTCGGCGACGCTGACGCAGGCACTGCGCTATACGCCGGGCGTGATCAGCCAGTACGGCGACGATTCTCGCTATGACTGGTTCACCATCCGCGGTTTCCGCCCGGGCCGTTATCTCGACGGTCTCCGCTTGCCGTTCGGCTCGCGTGGCTATGCGCAGCCGCGCGTGGAACCCTACAGCCTCGAGCGAGCGGAAGTCCTGAAGGGCCCCTCGTCCGTGCTCTATGGGCAAGGCGAGCCGGGTGGCTTGATCAACATGGTGTCGAAACGGCCGAGCGCGACGGCCAAGAACGAGCTCGAACTGCAGCTAGGGACCGGCAACCGCGTCCAGACGGCTTTTGATCTCGGCGGCCCTGTGAACGGCGACGATGCGTTCCTCTACCGGATCGTGGGCGTTGGCCGCATCACCGATACGCAGTACGATTTCGTCAAGGAACGGAAGGCCTATATCGCGCCGTCGTTCACGTTCCAACCGGACGACGCGACATCGCTGACGATTCACGCCGGCTATCAGAAGATCTATTCGCCCGGTGGCGGCGGCGCGCCGGCGCTGATCGCAAACGGAACGCTCTACACCAACATCTATCCCGAGTTGCCGCGTAGCACATTCCCCGGCGAACCCGGATATGACTACTACAAAAGCGATCAAGCCTCGGTGGGCTACGAATTCGAGCACGAGTTCGACGACACGTGGACGGTTCGCCAAAACCTGCGTTACTCCTACATCGGAACCGACACGCAGCGCGTTCAGCCAGCTTGCGTCTTGGCTTGCAGCCCGGCGGGATTTGATCGCTACGCCTGGGCCTTTCCGGAAAGCGCTCGCGCCGTCACCGTCGACAATCAGGCGATTGCGAAGTTCTCCACCGGCGCGCTTGACCACACCGCTCTCTTTGGTCTCGATTACTCGTATGAGAGCAGCCGCTACGAGGAATCCGCCCTCAGGTTCATTCCTGCGCCACTCAATGGCTACGACCCGGTTTACGGCGCCACTACCATTACACGTCCCGCTATTGCGACGAGAATCGATCAGCATCGTAGCCAGCTCGGCATCTATGCTCAGGACCAGATTGAATGGGACCGTTTCGCGTTTTCCATCGGCGGTCGCTATGATTGGGCCAACACCGACACCCGGACGCGGACAAGTACGTCCAATACGCTTGTCGATCAAAACGACGGACGTTTCACCTGGAAGACCGGCCTCGTCTACAACTTTGACGATGGAATTTCACCATACGCGGGCTACTCGACGTCCTTCAACCCTGCCAGCGGCACCGATCGTCTCGGAAATGTGTTCAATCCGACCACGGGCGAGCAGTTCGAAGTCGGCGTGAAATACCAGCCTAACGGCATGAACAGCTTCGTTACGCTGTCTGCATATCACCTCACCCAGGACAACGTACTGTCTCCGGATCCGCTCAACACCAATTTCCGGGTCCAGACAGGCCAGGTCACCATGAAGGGCGTTGAGGTCGAAGGAAAAGCCGAGCTGAACGATGCCTTCTCGGTGATTGCCTCCTATGCCTATACCGACAGCGAAATCACCAAGGACAATCCGAATGCTGCAGGCGTCAGCAACGAAGGCAACCGCTTCGCCTTCGTTCCACGCCACCAGGCGTCCCTCTGGCTGGACTATGCCTTGCAGAGCTCGACCAACTGGGACGGCCTGAGCGTTGGCGCAGGCGCGCGCTACACCGGCCAGACATTCGGCGACAATGCCAACAAGTTCGACATCCCGAGCTATACCGTCTTCGACGCCGCCGTCCGCTACGATTTCGGCAAAGCGAACCCGAAGCTCGAAGGCCTGAAGGCGGCGCTCAACGTCAGCAACCTGTTCGACCGGGAATACGTCTCGACCTGCATTGCCGCGACGGGATGCTACTGGGGCGAGGGACGCACCGTCTATGCCACCTTGAAGTATAGCTGGTGACGTTGACAAAGCCTCGACACACGCGTCCCGTTCAGCTGACGCGGCGGCAATTCGCCGCCGCGTTCGGTGCGTTTATGATGCCGCGTATCGCTTGGGCTGAACGCCCTTCTTCCAAGATCGCTGTCCTGGACTGGGGCTGGGCGGAAAGCCTGCTTGCGATCGACGTCGCGCCGCAGTCGGTCGCGGAGGCTCCGCTCTATGGCGACCGTGTTGTCGTGCCGGCGCTTCCCAAGGACACGATCGATCTCGGTCTTCGTTCGTGGCCCAACATGGAACTGCTGAGGTCGCTACGGCCCGACCTGATCCTGTCGCAGGCGAATTACGGCGTCTCTCAAGCGCGATTGCAAGACATCGCGCCAACCATGGCGCTGCCACTTTATACGGCCGAGCAACAGCCCCTGCGACGATCGCACGAGGCTTTGGTCGCGATCGGTGAGCGTATCGACCGCTACCCCGCAGCCGAAGCCTTCCTTGATCGCAGCTACGCAAGGCTCGCCGCCATCAAGACGGAGATGACTGCCTATGACGGACGCAAACTCCTGATCGTCAAATTCACCGATGACCGCGTGATCGACATCTATGGCGCCGGAAGCCTGTTCGACGACGTGCTTGCGAAGATCGGAATCGCAAACGCCTGGAACGAACCCACCAACAATTGGGGTTTCGCGACCGCCGGCCTCGACGCCATCGCCCGATACCCTGAGGCGCGGTTGCTGATCATCGAACCCGGTCCGCCCGATGCGTTTCTCAGAAGCGCGCTCTGGCGGTCGCTACCTGCGGTGCAGCGCGGCGATGTCGCCACCATTCCGCCCACCTGGGTGTTCGGGGCATTCCCATCAGCAATGCGATTTGCCGAAGTTCTTCGAAAGGCCCTTGGTCTTGCATAGAAACCAATTCGTGACGCCCGCCCGCGTGTACTGGCTGGCCATGACCCTCACGCTCTCCTTCTGCGCCCTGGGACAACTGAGATACGTTTCGCCGGCGCACATTCTCGACGCGTTGTTTCATCCAGATAGCGCCTCGTTCGGTCAGACCTATGTTCATTTCTCCCTTCTGCCTCGCATTGTCGTTGCTTTGCTTGCCGGGACAGCGCTTGGGTTTGCGGGCACGATCTTTCAGCAAATACTGAAAAATCCACTGGCGGAGCCATCGACGCTCGGCGTGCTCTCCGGCGCTCAACTGGCAATAATAGTGGTATCTCTCTCTCTTGCTGGCGTCTCCGCTGAACAGCGAGAACTCGCCGGCGTCAGCGGCGCGTTGGCTGCCGTCGCGCTCGTCTGCGGACTTTCCTACAGAAGCGGGTTCGCGCCGGTCACCCTACTCCTGTCGGGAATGATCGTGAGCTTTGCAGCCGGCTCCGCGTCCGTGGTGATGGCGTTATTCCACCACGAGTATCTGCGAAGCGTATTCATATGGGGAAGCGGCTCGCTTATCCAGAACGACTTTTCTAATGCCACCGCGCTTTCATGGCGGATGCTAGTGCTGATTCCCGCGCTCCTGCTTTTCGTTCGACCGCTCGCAATCGCTGGGCTTGACGATACCGGCGCTCGAAGCCTCGGTATATCTCCTTCGAAACTACGCCTGGCCGTCCTCTGTCTGGCGACAGTGCTGTCGGCGATGGTTGTTGCCCGGATTGGCGTGATCGCGTTCATTGGCTTGGCCGCCCCTCACATCGCGCGGCTTGCCGGCGCCCGGACACTGCCGCAAAGGCTTCTCTGGGGAGCGTTGATCGGCGGCGCCGTGTTGCTGATGGCGGATGGTATCGTGCTGATCATCACCCCCTTCATCGGAGAGGTGCCGACAGGAACGATAACCGCACTCGCCGGTGCGGTTGCGATGCTTTTTATGCTGCGCGAAGTGCCACCGGCCCCATTCCAGGCAGGCGCCGAGGGTGCCCGCCACGTCGTGGTCCCGATCAGGCGAAGCCTGGCGCTGCCGCTGTCTGTCGTGTTGATGGTCGTTGTCGCTGGCCTGTCGCTGACCGAGCATGTCTTTTCCAATGACATCGACATGTCGGTTCTCGTACAGGGGCGTTGGCCGCGTGTCCTCACATCCGCGTCAGCGGGCGGCATGCTGGCCTTGGCAGGAGCCGTTCTGCAGGCGGTTGCCAGAAACCCGATGGCCAGTCCGGAGGGCCTGGGCGTCAGCGGCGGTGCCGGCTTGGGCATCATCGCAGCCCTGTTCCTCGGCGGCATAAGTTCACCCATCATGCCCTTGGCGGGCGGCATCATCGGCGCGCTCCTTGCACTGGCCATAATCCTCTTTGTCGCCAAGCATCATGATTTCGCGCCCGGCCCAGTGATGCTTGCAGGCGTCGCGGTGGGCGCGTTGGTCACGTCAGTCATTTCCGTCATCGTCGCCAGTGGCGATCCGCGCGCAACATACGTTCTCGCATGGACGATGGGACCGACGTTCCGCGCCACCGGCGTGGTCGCAATCATCGCCGCGATTATTTTACTCGTTGCACTTTTGCTTTCGCCCCTGTTCCGGCGTTGGATCGAGATCCTGCCGATGGGCGACGCATTCGCGCGATCGATCGGCATGCACCCGGTGCGCATTCGCGCAACGCTCTTGTTGTTTTCCGCAACGTTGACTGCGGCCGCTACGCTCATGGTCGGGCCACTTAGCTTTGTCGGCCTCATGGCCCCGCACATGGTACGGATGACGCGCCCACGGGGACCCGGATCGTTCATGCTGATGTCGGGCGTCATCGGAGGGCTGCTGATGATGCTCGCAGACTGGATTGGCCGAAGCGTCGACTTTCCTTATGAAATTCCAGCGGGCGTTCTGGCGGCATTTATTGGATGCCCGTATTTTATCCTCTTGGTTTTCCGACAAGGCGCCAAAAGTAGATAAGGAAACCGGGACTGCCGCAGGCTCGGTTCTCGCACTTTTAAAGAAATCGAACCATCGGTTCCCTTGATTACGGCCGTTGAAGCATATTGCCGGCCGGCATCATCGCAGACTATCTTCAGATTGCTCAGATCAGCTCTCCAAATCTCTGGCATCAACTGTTTAAGCTCTTGCTCCAATTTTCGCGGAGAGCTCAGGCTATACATACCCGCACCGCGATGGGCGCGGGATCGCTGCCGAGCGATATTCCGGTTGAGATCGAGGCAGTGTTCGACGTGTCACGAGACTGATTGTAAACGATCATCCGGCACGCTAGCGATAACACTCCAGCGAACCCATAGTCGACCGGAGAGAACGCGCTCCAGCCATGATGAACGCAGATCCGGTGCGTTGCGGTCACGGATGCCGCATTAGCCTCGAAACATAGGTGAAGCGGTCGCCCGGATGGATGCTGATTGAAGCGAGTACGAGTTCACTGGTTCCCAGGAAATAGCGGCGGGTGATTTCCAGCGCGTGGCCGTCGACTGGCGCCTTCAACGCTTCGGCATATTGGGCCGGAACGCCGACGCCGCGAAGTGCTTGCTCCACCTGCGAGATAGGCCGGCCCGCCGCCTCCTCCACCAGTTCTGAGACCGCTCCCACGTGCAGCGCCATGCGGTCCGACACGAAACTTGCATATCGCCTGTCGACGTACACGTCGGTCCAGCAGATGGGCGGTGCGGTGTTCACAAGCTTGTCGACGCGGCGGTAGGAGATCTTTAGCCACTTCGAACCGGGATTGGTCTGCAGGCGGGTCGCGAGACTATCATCCAGCACAATCTGCTCAAACGTCAGGCCGTCCCGCAGCGTAATGGCAGCATATTGGACGATGGCCTCGATCGAGCTGAATGTCTGCGAAAAGCTTTCACCCGATGTCAACGGCTCAGATGCCTCGATGCGCGTGCCGAGGCTCGGTCGCCGTGACACCATGCCGAGTTTCTGCAATTCGCCAAGCGCGGCGCGGACCGTCGAGCGGCTGACGCCCAATGCTTCGGCCAAGACGGGCTCGCTGGGTAGGGTCGACCCCACCGGATAGACGCCATTTGCGATGTCGAGAGACAGCTGTTGAGCGATCTCCGCATAACGCTTGCTTGCCTTCATTCGCCGAAAATCTCCATCTTTACTGAATGTTATAGGCAGCGCAGGGGGAGCAGACAAGGCGACCTGATTTTGTTCGTACAAAATGTTTTGTTCGGATAATGACGGGGGACTAAATAGGTGCCCAAACCGGCCTGGGCGCGCGCGAGTGCGGCTTCCGCATCAAGACAGCGGCCAACCAGGGCTTCATCGCTGAAGACCGCGCATCGCGGCCGTCCCGAACATATGAACAGCAGAGAGTCGAATACCGTGCTTGACACCATTCCCGCTTCCGCCGGCGAGGCGATAGATGCCGCACGTGACCCGCGATGGTATTGCCGAAGTCGTACTTTCCTCGGTCTCGTCACCAGCTCGCTCGCCGAGACGCCACCGACGTCATGCTGATGATGGCGACCAAACTCGGCGAAGTTTCGGAGCCCTTCGTTCCCGGTCGCGGCGCGTCTTCCACGATGCCGCAGAAGCGCAATCCGATCTCCAGCGAACTCATCCTTGCGGCCGCCAAATCGGTCTTGACCGCTTCCGCATTCGCCAATGCCCGCTACATGCTGGATGGGGCTGGCGGTTCACGAAGAGCGGATGCGCGCCAATCCGGACCTCACCAATGGCCTGATCGTGGGGGAAGTCGTAATGCTGGCGGCCGCCCCCAAGCTCGGCCGCCAGCATGTGCATGACGTGGTCTACGAGGCATGCCGCACTGCAATCGAACACGCCTGAGACCCCGCCGATCGAGAGATGCCGAGGCTGTCGCGGAATGTCGCAGAACGACGCACTAGGTTTCGAACCTAGAAAGATCATAGCCTTAGCCCGGTCCCGGTGCTTCCCTTGAAGGACACCGGTACCGCATTTGCCGCCGCTCCCGCTGCCCAGCGCGCTGCCCGAAGAAAGGAGCATGACCATGTCACGACCTCAAGGACTGACGGAACAACACATCTCCAAATTGCGGCGGGCACGAACCCCAAGCAGGTACGACGTCCCCGTCGGGGAGACGCCGAACCTGTTTGTCCGGGTCGGCGCGCCGCAGACGATGTTCGTGCTGCTCGCCCGGTTCGGTTGCAGGAAAAACTCCAGCCGCCGCGCCATCGGCGTCTTCGGGGTGATGTCGCCGGAGCGGGTCCGGGCGATTGCGACCGAATGGAACGCCCTTGTCAAACGCGGCATCGACTCCTGGGAGGAAGACGAACGGAAGGCGAAGGATGAGGAACTGAAGGACCGGCACACGTTCGCGTCGGTGATGGAGGACTACATCGCCGAGCTGCCGTACCGGGAGAGGAACACAACGTCGACGACTCATCGAACCTAACGCCGAGCTGATTAGAAAGTCGTTGAATATGATCGTATTTCGAAGCATCCTCCGACTCGCAAAGCATATCAGGGGAAACACATGGCATCCGGCATCGTAAAGTTCTTCAACGCCGATAAGGGTTTCGGTTTCATCACGCCGACCGGGGGCGGAGCCGACATCTTCCTTCACGTATCCGCGTTGCAGGCTTCCGGCCTCCAGTCGCTTCAGGATGGCCAGAAGGTCACCTTCGACACAGAGCCGGACAAGCGAGGCAAAGGTCCGAAGGCGATTGCCATCCGGATCGCTTGAGCGGCGGGCGTTAGACGCGGCTTTTCGAGTATATGGCCTGCCACTCGGACAACGCACACGTCGGTTTTTTAAACTGGCCGGAGGCATACCTCGCCAGGGCCCAGCCACCACCACCCTCCCCCGCGCTTCTGTCGCAGCACGGGCGTTTGGGTTCTACCGCACTGGTGAAGTTGGTGGGGACCCCGCGTTCAGCACACAATCATTGCCAGTACGGTAGAGCGACGACCATGCAATTGAATAGCAACCGCCCCAAGGTCTGGCACGTACAGTTTCAACAAGCTGCCTGGAAATTCGCGCGAGCCGTTCTGGCGCTGCTCTTCATCTTTATTGTTGTCCCGGTCGCTTGGGTGAAAATCTTCCCGTATTCGCAAGCATCTGCCGACTTGGGGCAAGGCACGACCGTAACGATCAAGAAATGGTTCGGCGTTCCCGACAACAGTGACTTCGATGCGATTGTGGCCGCAGGTGCAAGGATCAACGCTGGGCCAATCATTGATACCTCGGTCGTAGACCCCCGCTTCAATATTACGTCCTTCCGTCAGATATCATCGGCGTAATCGCCACCACAGGCGCATCCACTTTCGTCGATGTTTGGAAGAGTGCAAAGCCTCGGGTAATCAGCAGCCAGATGATTGATCCCCAGTCGTCTGCTGACTGGCGGTTTGTCGGAGCGATCCTGGAAACAGAGAAAGAGTGGCTGGTGTATTTTCCAGCTGCTGAGGTTGACGAGTGCATCCCGCTTCTATTCGCAGAAAGCAGCCCTTTTCGAACCGAGCATCAGGCGGAAAGTCACTGCCCGAAAACCATCGCAGATTGACGGGCCGCCGATCGACAGGATTAGGTCCAGCGCGTCTCACTGCCACCATGGTCGCCAGGTCCATGCCGCTCAAACCGGCTGGCATGTCGACATCGGTGAAGATCGCATCGACATCCGATCTCATGCCAAGAACACACAGCAAACCCAGCGTCTTCCAACGCGTCCGCCAGAAACAGGCGGATCAGAGGTTCATCTTCAACCACAAGCACAATCCGTGACCGCATCTTCATATTTTTGTCCCCTGTTGTCCGGGATGTAACGCGGCGTCTGAGCGAATGGCCTCAACCCACCCACAGCAAAACTAAAACAGATTTAATAAAATGCGAACAATGCCTTTGAAGTCATGGCTTCATGCAAAGGCACCGCATCTGCTGCTATGCTCTCTTTCAGCACGCGCAGGGCCGCGAAAGGGCTGCGTCTCGCTCTTCAGTGTAGGGTCGAAGTGGGGCGACGGGCTGAAATGACCTTCGGGACGGCACCGACGAGGCGTGCGGTCGACTTCACGATTTCGCTTGCTACATCTGCATCGCCCGCAGCTACATCTGCAGCAAGTTCTTTGATCGACGTGGCGCGGCGCTCACTAATTCTGCTAACCGCTTGCTATCGTCACGTAGTTGCCGGGCGAATCCAGCCAAGACCTCACTGAATTAGAGGAGGACAGTCCTAACCTCCTCGGTCGTCGATATCCCGCGGCGAGAATTACATCCCCTGCCCTCCGTGATTGTATTTCGGATGCAAAAAGGTCGGGTGACTGTTGGCACCCGACTTTCGACTGTCGCGAAAGCACCCTAATTCAATAGAGAGCGAACTGCATTTGATAAGTGGTCGGGAACTCAATTCGAGTTTTGCACGGACGCGGGGGTAGACACTTGTCCGGAGCCCGCCGATCCGCCCGGGGTGGGTGATGTTGGGCTCCGAGGCGTGAACAGAAGAAGAACCGCGATCAGTCCAAGGAAAACGACGGCGGCGGCCAATCCCAACCGCGACCTGTCCCTGAGCCGCCGTGACACAGCTGGCTTGGTCGCCTCATACGTCGTGGCCTGATCAACAGAACCGTCGGGATCACCTCTTTTGATAGCCATAACTGCCTCCGTTACGCTAACGCCATTTTCGGACCGCAGTTCCCTTGGTGCCGCTGATCTTCGAGGTAATCGCTCCGAGGCCGGATGAGCAAAGCAAATGCGGTCGCGCGAACACCCCGAATTGGGGTCCAGTCGAGTGAAGCACCCTGTCGCTCGTGACATCGGTTCATTGAGGCGCTCAGGCTCGTCGAAAGTCCTGCTGTGCACAACTTAACGGCCGTAATTGCAGCTGCCGCGAATTGTAATATTTTTGTGAACTTAGACGGGCCTCGCTCGTTGAGTCGCATTCGATCCACGGGATAGTGCCAGCATGCCGTATGAAGATGGAATGCAGATCGTATTTGACCTGGTCGACAGAACGATCGTCGTTGCGTTCCGTGACGAGGTTAAAATGCTTGGGCCGTTCAGAGATCAGAAGACAGCCGTGCGCGCTGGCGAGCAGTACTGCCGTGATCGCGGCTGGGATGATGCTGAGACATCAAAACGGCGACCTCACTAGGTTGGTACGTCGGCGTCATTCGGAAGAAATGGCCGCAACTGCGCGGGCATGGGTCAACGCTGCTCACCGGTCGTGCCCCTACAAAAATCGACCTATGCCGCGTCCGGTAACGTCCTCAAAAGCGCGCTTTCCTCATAGGGCTTGCTCAGGAAGGTGATGCCTTCACCAATATCCGATGCGCGCAGCGAGACAAGTCCCGAGGTCACTATAACTCGCGTTTCAGGCCAGAGCTGTCGGACTTTCGCAGCGAGACCAAGTCCGTCCATCTCTCCCGGCATATTTATGTCGGTGATAACCGCATCGACCCTGTGCTTTCTGAGCCATAGCAACGCTTCCGATGCGTTCGCGGCCTCCATCGCGACATAGCCCGCATCCTCAAGCGTACTTACGGCTGCGAAACGCAAAATTGGTTCGTCATCGACGATTAGGACCTTGCGATGGAGTTCGAGCGCACCCTGGTTGGGCGCGAGGAGTTCCACTCGTGTGGTGAACCGATCCCTCCTTTCGAGTACTTCACGTCCATCCGGCGAGGCGCGGGTCATTTCCATGTGGTCTCTTTCTGAAGCGGCCTGCAGCCAGTATTCTTGATCGCGGCCCCATTGACGTCCGTTTTCTTCCCACAGCCCGTAAGCGCGTTTGCTGATCCACTCGTGACGTTCGTCAGACATGATGACCTCCGCATGTCGAATAGCGAGCGGTTTGACCTGCTCGAAATGTGAGCCCAATGCCGTGTTTGCCGGAAAGTTTCCGTGCGATGGCGCACAGATGCACGTGACTGCTCATTCGAGCGAGCGCGACCATGAATGGAGAAATGTCCGGCACCGTACTACGAGCGCAACCGGCCAAAAAGAGAGTACACTCATTGCTTAATCCTCGGTAGTCGCGGCTTGGAAAAGCAATATGCTTATCCGACGCTTGAAGGCGGGAGCATCAAGATGTTGCAATCCTTAATTTCTTTGTCCGACGATGAGATCGAGCTGGTCACAGATGCTGTCAATAAGTGGTGCCGAGCGAACCATTGCGCGATCGACAGCAGCGACGGCCGGCGCGCCCTCACCGCTGCAATCGATCTCGTCCAGTTTAGGCAAGATGACTCCCTTCTCCTGGAGGAGCTCACCTCGCGTTTGCACCCCGACCAGGAATTTCTCAAAGAAACTGTCCATGGCGCAAGCCGAGTTTCGCGATAAACTCGAACTTAACACACGAGATCGCGATCTAGATCATCAAGTCTCAGCGCGACGCTGGGAATGCGAAGGCGGCTCGGCTGCGCGAAATGCGTTGCAAAACGATGCCAAGGCGGCCTCTGGCCCACGAACACGGACAACACCAGGTTTAGCTAGCGTTCGTCCGCCCTTGGCGTTCTGAAGATCTAGCCGCGGTAGCTGTAAAGCTTTCGATTACTCGGCCTGTCCCTCAGCTCTCGACGGCGCTTTTGCGACACCCGCCGCAGCCGCAGTGGAGGCAGGCTGGCAGCCAGAAGAGGTCGCCGCTGCAATGATCGAGATTGCCCACGATCACATGCTCCGGTCCTTGCCAACCGCGGCCTCGAGCGCAATCTTGCGATCCTGAAGAAAAGGAGATTGTAAGCGGCATGTGCGGTAGGTTCACGTTCGAGCATGAATGGTCGGCGTTTTTCGATCTCTACAACCTCCCATGGGTTTCCGAACGCGGTCGAAACTTGGCAGCCCGGTTCAATATCGCGCCCACTCAGCATGTTCTGGTGGTTCACAACGACGCGGAAGGCCGCCGACGCCGTTTGTTCCACGATGGCCCCCCGCCGCGCCGATACCGCACCCTTAATTAGCCTCTCCTCAAAATTCTTCCCATTGCTCTGCCCGAGTTTGCTTGGACAGCGGACGATTGGCGTCCGCCAGAAAAGGCACGCGTGAGCTCGCTGGCCAGTGCCCTGGCTGGCGACGGGACCGAGGTTTCGTTGCGGATCACTACCCTTGCTCCGGGAACTGCGCTCACGTTGACCAATCGAAACTGCTCCACCAACTCCTTGAGCTTCGCGGATTCGGAGGCTAGCGTCGCGCCAGCCGCATTGGCTTCCTCGACCATAGCGGCGTTCTGCTGGGTCACTTGATCCATCTGATTAACGGCCGTGTTCACTTCGGCCAGTCCTATAGACTGCTCACGAGCAGACGTGGCAATCGAATCCATATGGTGGTTCATCGTGACGATGTGGGCTTCGATCGTCCGCAGTGATTCACCAGTCTGGCTGACAAGCCGAACCCCGTTTTGAACTTCGTCGTTCGAGTTCCGGATCAGGTCTTTGATCTCTTTGGCAGCTTTAGCCGACCGCTGAGCAAGTTCACGGACCTCCTGGGCAACGACAGCGAAACCCTTTCCAGCATCCCCTGCCCGTGCAGCCTCGACACCCGCATTAAGGGCCAGAAGGTTTGTCTGGAAAGCGATTTCGTCGATTACGCCGATGATGTTCGATATCTCGTTGGAAGAACGTTCAATCTTGCTCATTGCGTCGACGGCATTCTGCACGACCTCCCCGGACTGGCGTGCACTCTGGTTGGCCTCCATCGCGACAGTGCGGGCTTCCTCAGCCCGTTTTGACGAATTCGAAACGTTCGCTGTAATCTCGTCAAGGGCGGCGGCAGTCTCCTCCAACGCAGCGGCCTGCTGCTCGGTGCGCTTCGAGAGATCATCGGCGCTTTGGCTAATCTCACGCGAGCCGCTCTCGATAGAACTTGTTGCTCCCGCGACTGATGTCAGCGTCGACCGCAACTGCTCAACAGCACGGTTGAAATCAGCCCTGAGTGTTTCAAAATCGTCCGCGAAACGCGCGGTGAGTTGGAAGCTGAGATCACCCGACGCGAGGTGCTTGAGACCGTCCGCAAGGCCGTTCGTTGCTTGCGCCATTTCCTCAGCACGAGTCCGATCTCGCTCGCTAGTGGCTCGCCGCTCGTCTTCCGACATTGCTCTTTGATGTGCGGCGTCTTCCTCGAGTTGGCCGGTGCGCACGGCGTTGTCTTTGAAAACCTGCACGGCGCGGGCCATCGCCCCGATCTCGTCCGAGCGGGTGCTACCTTCGACCGTCGGGCTGAGGTCGCCCGATGCAAGCTTCGCCATCGTCATCGTGATCCGGGAGATCACTCCGCCGAGAGCTCTGGCAAAGAAGAAAAAGCCCAACAGCGAAAGCAGGGACACGACGATGATACCGATAACGGTCATCCTGATCGATGCCGACGCTTCCTGGGCGACCTCACTGACATTGGAGGCAACCTCAAGGACGCCGATCGTCTTTCCGGAGAAATTCTTGAATGGCACGGCGTTGACTAGAAGAGTCTTGCCACCGTTTTCGATCTCAAGCTCCACTGCCTCTCCGTTGAAAGCTGACGTCAACTGCTCCTCAGACGTAAACGGCTTGGCAGCGGTGGATGCCTGGACTGAGAACTTCCCGTCAGCCGCGATATAAACAGTAATGTCTCCATCCAGCTTGGCGGCAATAGGTTCGAAATAAGCGTTCGTCAGCCCGGTTCCGATATCGACAACGCCGACCGCTTTACCGTCGGCGATAATTGGAGCCGACGCAAACATCGAGACGGCAGACTTACCGGGCTCGATCCCAGCAACAAGTTTTCCAGAGGCCAGCGCTTCAACGACGGTCTTGCGGCGACCAGTCATATCGTCTCCGAATTTCTCCGGTGTGTGGATACGAGCGAGAGCAACCCCCTTGGCATCGGTGAACGTAATGTTCTGAAGACCGCCGCTTTCCTTGATCGCCGGCATGGCGCTCACATAGCGAGCGATGAGTTCATCCCGAGAGTTCGAAGCGACCAATCGAGCGACATCGGGTTCACCTGCAAGTGCGAGCGCGAGTGATGAGGCCGCCTTCTGTTGTGCATCCATGTCGGTCCGAATAAGGGCAAGATCGCCGGCGGCTTCGCGTGTCATAGATTCATGCTCGGCTAGGGTCTGCCTGTAAAGGACGCTCGCGCCTATAGCGACGCTCGAGAACAGGACAGCGGCAAAGCCGCAAGCTGTTATTGTGATCCAAAGAGGTCTTTTGACTACGACGTCTTGCATTCGACTCCACCCCACCAAAATTGTGGCTACCAAGTACCGGCAGAACTTCAAATATTTTGTTAAACGTTTAAGCAATTTCCGCTAGGTGACGGCTCGTTGGTCTGTTGGTGATCACCTTTCTCTGTGAAGAATTTTGTGATCGGCCATCTGCGGATTACATGAGTAAGTTCTAAATAATGGGTTGCCGTAAGCGACGAGGATGATACCGTCGAATTGCTTGAGATGACCTCCTTCGACCCCACTGCGGCCTGCGGCGGGGTTTCTTTTGTCAGCTCGCTTTCCTGAGCTCATCCATGTCGTCCGGAAGCACATGCATGCCAGCCGCGTGAGCTGCCGTCACGAAGGCGGCACGGGCCGCTTCCGGCTCTGCCGCAAAGACCATGGCGTCAATTGATCGCGCAAGCGCACTATGGAAAGCGGGCTTCGATTTGTCCGGCCATCGATCTGTGAGGTACATGATTATCTCCTCGACGGTCTCGGCGGGAGCATATTGGCCAATACCGTTGATTTCGACTTCGAGCGGCTCGATCGGTGTGAGGCATACCGGGTCATGACGCGCAACCTTCCTTGACGGCAGATGCGAGTCAACTGGTGACGAAGTGATTCGTTCCGAATCAAATCAGACAGTTATGGGACTGTGAGGTCTCGACCTCGCCGAAGATTTCCAGCCAGGCTTTCACCCTAATTCGTTCGTCAATGATGTCCATCGTGCTAGACCACAAGGGCGGCAGATCAATCGCCACCTTAGTGACCCATCGCCGGAGGTACTATAGTCCCTCAGCGTCAAATCCTCGAAACATCAGCCTTACGAGCGGCATGCCACGCATCATGTGCGGCCTGCATTCCAGCGGTTCGTTGCCAAACATCCTCCCGAACCGACCCGCTACGCCAGCGCTGACAGGGCGATCCTCGCAGAGAATTTGATAGAGGTGCTGTTGCGACATGCCCAGCGATTTGGCGATCTCGGCCTTAGGCTTTCCGCGCGCTGGAAGAAATCTCATCGCGAAGGAGCGAGCCTGGATGAGTTGGGCATCTCACAAGATCGCGTTTCCCAGTGAACGAGGCCATCTTCAGCTCCAATGCAAGACGCCCATCGCGACGTCGGGATTTCGGTTCGAGAGCCCCGCAAGCCTCTGGATGAGATTTTCTCGAGTCCCGCTTAGGCTGCCTGGATCGTATTATGCCAACAAATCACCTGACAGGTGAACCAAAGAGGTCCCGATACTGTCTTGGTTGGCTCCTGAGATATTGATCGGGAGCTCGCACGGTCTCCCCCGAAATGGGCCGCGGCATGCCATGGCCAACGTGGATCATAAAGAATTGCCCTCGCGAGAGCGACAAGGTCAGCGTCACCGGTCGTCAGAATTCCCTCCGCTTGCTCGAACTCCGTGATCAAACCGACGGCGATGACGGGAATGTCGATGGCCTGCTTGACCGCGCGGGCGAACGGCACCTGATAGTTGGGGCCGAGAGCGATCTGCTGATGTGATGCCAACCCGCCTGTAGAAACGTGGATCGCCGAACAACCTCTCGCCTCGAGGGCCTTTGCAAACACGATCGTCTGATCGGTGTCCCAGCCACCTTCGGCCCAGTCGGTCGCCGACACTCGCATAGTCACAGGCTTGTCGGATGGGAACGCCTCCCTGACCGCATCAAATACTTCGAGCGGGAACCGCATGCGATTTTCGAGAGAACCGCCATACTCATCGCTACGCCTATTGGACAAAGGCGACAGGAATTGATGGAGAAGGTAGCCGTGCGCACCATGTAGCTGTACGGCGTCGATACCCAAAGCAGCAGCTCTTAGCGTGGCGTCGACGAACGCGTTTCTGACACGCGAGAGCCCTTCTTTGTCGAGGCTTTTCGGGTGATCGTACTCGTCCTTGAACGGGATAGCGCTCGGCGCGACGGTCTTCCAGCCGTTATCGCTGCCCGGGCTGATCTGATGGCCTCCTAGCCAGGGCTTTTCAGTCGAAGCCTTGCGCCCGGCATGACCAAGCTGGATGGCGATCGGGATGTCGGACCACCTGCGCACGCTGGTTAGCACGCGGGCCATAGCTGCCTTGCATGCGTCCGAGTAGAGGCCGACGTCACCGTATGAAATCCTTCCCTCCGGCGAGACCGCTGTCGCCTCGATAGTCAGAATGCCCGCCCCCGAGAGTGCGAGGTTGCCCAAATGGATTTGATGCCAGTCAGTCATCTCGCCCTCGACTGCGGAGTACTGGCACATCGGTGCAATCACGATGCGATTGCGAAGCTCGAGAGAACCGACACTGACGGGTGAGAATAGTCTGGTCTTCGACATTGCAGCTCCTTCAGGGTCGGTCCACGCATTGGTAATGCTTCTCGACAATATAGCAACGTGGTTCTCAAAGGCATGGCACTTGAGCAGCGTTCTCCTTGGCAGGGGTATTGAGCCCCTGCCAAACTTTACCCGCCGCAGTGGGCCGTGTTCAAGGAACCGTTACCGCGCGTGCTTGTTAAGGTCATGACCAATCCAGGAGGCTTCCATGACCTATGACAGATATCCAATCCCGCCCTACCCCGAGCAGCAGCAAGAGCCGCCCGGCTATACGGGTCAAATGCAACCCACTCCCGATCACGGCGAGCAGTCCTACCGCGGCAACGGCCTGCTCGAAGGAAAGGTTGCCTTGGTGACAGGTGGCGACTCCGGTATTGGCAAAGCTGTTGCGATCGCATTCGCTCGCGAAGGCGCGAATGTGGCGATTGCTTATCTTAACGAAGATGGCGATGCCGAGGACACAGCAAAGTGGGTACGAGAAGCCGGCCGTAAGGCCGTTTTCATTCCGGGAGACCTGACAACGGAGACCCACTGCAACGAGGTGATCCAGCGAACGGTGCGCGAGCTCGGCGGCATCGATATCCTCGTTAACAATGCAGCGTTTCAGCGAACATACGCCGACATCGGTGACATTTCTGTCGAAGAGTGGGATCGGACGTTCCGCACGAACATCTACGCGCCTTTCTTCCTCTCAAAAGCTGCCATTCCATATATGCGATCGGGCAGCGCGATCATCAATACGACGTCTATCCAATCGCGCCAACCCTCGCCTCAACTGCTGGCCTATGCGTCGACGAAGGGCGCGATCTCGAATTTCACCGCCGGGCTTGCGGGAATGGTGGCCGAAAAAGGCATCCGGGTAAACGCTGTCGCGCCCGGCCCGATCTGGACACCGTTGATCCCTTCGACAATGCCGTCGGAAAAAGCGGCAAGGTTCGGTCAAAACACGTTGATTGGTCGGGCCGGGCAGCCGGCGGAGTTGGCGGGGGCTTACGTGCTGCTCGCCTCCGACCTTGGCAGCTACATGACGGGTGCCGTCGTTCCCGTCACAGGCGGCGAGATCATGATTTAGCGATCAGTCTGCGGCTCGATAGAGCGGAATGTCGAGATGTTAGCTTCACTCGTGCGGCGGGTTGACCGCAGGCTCACGCCCTCACCAGTACAGAGCCGCGACTAACGCCCTGACAATCCCGATTTCCCGCTCGCAACCGTTCGACGCTCACGTAAATGGACTGCGGCAGGAGGTAGCGTTTCGCCGGGGAAGCGTAAGGTAGAGACAGTTGAGCTCGCTGACTGATAGTGAATGAAGCGCCCCGGTTTCGACGACCAGAGCGGCGCGACAATTCAGACTCTATGCCAAGCTGCTGGGAGCCCGAACGACAAAAAGGCCCCGGCCGGAGCCGAGGCAGTTTCCCCTAATCACGTTGTTGCGCGAATGAAACCAACGTTGAAATACTCGCGGTGCTCCGAGCCGGGCATCAGTTGATAAAGCGCACTGCCAACATCAGGCGGTCACCTCGGGTCGGGGGTGAGGCGCGATGATAGCAGGAAGTGTCCTGAACGAACCCTGTTCCCGCCGGGCCTTCGATCGTTATTTCGTTGTCCCTTCCGAACTGCCTATACACGGCCTCTGGCGAGGCTCTCGCCGACCCGAAAAGCATTCTTAAAGGCTTAGACTTGTGCGACCGCTTCATCATGACATGAGCCCCGGAGAAGCGATCGGTATCAGTGATGTAGAAGCTCGCGTACACGAAGCTGTAGCCACCTACATCGTAGTGATAATCGATGACGCCATGTTTCAGCCGCCGGCGCTCCTCGTCGTTCATGGCCGATGCAAAACTCCAGTCCAGTATGGTCACTATCTTCCGGGGCTCGTGCCCGAGATATTTCCGCACGATGGACCGAAGAATTGGGTCATCAATCACCTTCTGCACCGCCGAGCATCGCTCTGGCTTGGTGATGCCACCAATCGGCATGAGCCTCCCGTCAGCTGCGACGCCATCCTTGACGTCAGAGTATTGGAACGTCGGCCCGGTTGGATCGTAAATGGCGTGTAATGGCTCCGACAGGGCGAATTCCCTGATTTGATCAACCACGTATCCCGGCAAGTTCAGGCCGATAAAAACGGCTTCATCATGAATTGATTGCACAATGTCAGGCACATTTGCCTGAGGAAACAAGGTCGGCATGCTCCATCGGCCTAGCGGTTTCCGTTTGAATAGCTCTGCCGCTCCTCTTGCGGAGCTGTATCCAATTCTGACTAATCTGAACCGTCCAAGCATGTAGGCTAAATCCTTGGACTTAATGCGATTAATTATGCCTCCCCCACGCATCCGCTCTCTCCGGTTGTTGACCCCGCATTAGCTGCCGCGCATATAGAATACCGACTTGGCGGCTCACGTACACGGGCCGAGGATCGGCATAAAGTGGTAAATCCATTTCGACATATAGCTGAGCTGTTAAAGCCCTGGTGCCAACAACGAGAGCCGCGGCTCAATCAATCACCCGCTCTGCGGCATGTCTATTTAGCGGATGGCTATCCGCGCCAGCGTTCTCAACTGCTCCGGAATTTCTTGACCCGGCTATGGACACCACAACTCTCTTCAGAGCACCAAATCCGCCGTCCTCCCTTCGATTTATCAAGGAACAGCCAGCCGCAGTTGTCGCCCTTGCATTCCTTCACTTGCCGACGCTCGGATCGTGTTGCCAATAGCTCGGCGGCGGATGAGGAAAGAACGTGCACAAGGTCGGCCGGTGTCTCGATTTTATGCGCCCAAGTCCATGCCGCGGATCGTTGCGCGAAAACCTGACGGCCACGAGCCGCCGTTGCCACTGCGCCGATATAAGCGACGTCATCCATCTTGGGTTTTCCGCGCGCGTCCTCATTCAGAAAGACACGGTACACGCATTCGCGGAGTTCCACCGAAGCTTCCAGAGCCGTTGCTGCCGCAGCAGGATTCTCTTTTGCCATCTGCTTCAAACCAGCCGCTTGCGCGTCCGAAACGAGATCGACCCGTCTACTGAAAGTAATCAAGTCACCGTAATCGCTGAGGAAATCAGGACCCCATCGATTTCGTCGGCTGTCGACGGTGTTCACAAAGTCGAGCGCGGGATGGCCGCCGCTCAGTCGCATATCTTTTACTGATTTTGCCATATGGAACAGGATGCAGTTGCGTTAGTTGTAACGGTATAAACGAATTATACTCGTTACATAGATCGGGTCCATACCATGTCAGCTTCAAACTATGGAAAATTCGCGATCCTCTGCGCTGTTTGGGGTTTGACCTGGATCGCTGTGAAATTCGGGGTGACGACCTTGCCACCCATGCTGTTCGCGGCCCTGCGCTTTGTTACGGCAGGGGTTGTCTTTCTGTCGATAGCAATCTGGCACCGTTGCTCGATGCGAGCATTGGCTGCCGACTGGTTCCCAATCTTCATTGCCAGCTTGCTGATGATAACCCTCTGCTACGGACCGTTGTTCTGGGGAATGACAAAGGTTCCGTCCGGCACTTCTGCCGTCTTGGAGATGTCTCTGACGCCAGTTTGCCTCTTCGTGTTTGGTATGCTTTTACGACAGGAATCATGGAGTTGGGCAGCGGCCGCCGGCCTGGCCGTCGGTTCCATTGGGCTATATCTTCTATTCGTAGGGGGAGATCGCGCGAGCTACGACGACGGGGCGTGGATAGGCATTATTGCCGTCTGCTGGGCTGCCGCATCGTCGGCACTCGGCTCGGTGTTGGCAAAACCAATTATCGCGAAGCACGGCAGCACGGCAATCGCGGGGGCAACGACCCTCTTGGGCGGATTGCTGCTTGCCGCTGCGGCCTCAATCTGCGGCGAAGATGTCACCGACCTGGCGGTCTCCAACTGGACCATGAAGGCGTTCGGTGGTTGGCTGTTTCTGGTGATCTTCGGTTCGCTGATTGGATACCGACTTTACATGCAGCTCCTGAGGGATGCGGGGCCGACACGCGCAGGCATGTTTGCCTTCGTATCGCCAGCTATTGCTGTCGCAGTCGGCACCTTCTTGGCAAGGGAGCCGCTCACCGCCACGAACCTCGTCGGGATGGCTTTCATGCTCTTGTCGGCGGGAGTCTGCCTGTACGGTACAAAAGTGCCATCTAACAAGATGTCCAGATAATGCCGCCCCGTGCTGTATGACGGGCCGGCCGCAAATTTATCCCGACGCTTACCGTTGTGCCCCTAAACTAGGTTGTGCTCCGCCTCCCTCTCTAAGTCTCTGATCAAAGCTTCATATTCAGCAACGCGGTCTTTTGGTGAGCCGGTGGCGATCAGTTTCCGCGTGTAGAGGACCGCGAGGCTATAGTGTTCGAAGATTTCAACGGCCCAATGAGACTGAGCGTCAAGTGGCGGATGGCAGGCACTCGCATAGCCGGTAGCGCCCGCTTGGGTGGTGGCGTCGAGCGCCAGCCTAGGACAGCCTTTATGTTCGTCCGGCTTTGAGCGCGCGGACGATGCCGTGTGCGTTCCTCGAGGCGTCTCCCTCGCCACGTCACGAGATTTCATTTCACCGCTGTGGTATCGGGACAGAATTCGTATGGTGCAGACAGAGCAAGAAGCCTCGGACCGGGTTGTCCGTGACGCCTGAGATGCGCGAAGTTCACGATCACTTGGACGAACGTTCGTCGTCCAAAAGCTGCCTGATTGCCGCCACGCCCTTTGCGGTGTCAGACCATGACTGTCGCCAAATCAGCAGTGAAACACACGCCATCGTCGCAGCCACGAATGGTAATGGGCCAAGAAACCAGAACGCGGCAGCTACCGTAAAGTAATACGATCGGACCCCGACACTGAACGATCTAAGTGCTGGATTGAGGACGAGCGTCAACGCGTGGGTCCAGGCTACAAGGTCGCGCTCCTCTTGGCGAGACGGGCTCGCGCCTATCGCTGCGAGGCAGTAGTTGATCTGACGAACTGCCCAGATGAAGTCCGAGAGCCCTCTCAAAAGCGTCGCAACAACGAGCAATACTTTGCATTGGAAGAACCAAGCGGGGTCCTGAACGGCAAACATTGCTATCAGACCGTGTCCCGATCCGTAGTTCGGCTCAACGAACAACGCGCCGCTCAAACCCACGATGACAATAAGGTTAGCCGAGCCGAAGAACGACGCCGAGTTGATCGTATGTCAAAGAATGGCGGCGTCGCCGATAAAGTTGTTATCCCTCGTCAGCACCTCTCTCATCCAGGAAGAGCGAATGCGGACCATGTCGATCGAGAGGCTGTCGTTTCTCCTTGGCCAACCGATCGCGATAAGGGGCTCAAAAGTGATCCACACAATCAGGAAGAAAAGAAACGCGAGGGCATTCAGAAAATCCATCGGCGACCTCGAACTATTTATCGTGCCAACTGTAATCGGGGTGGCCGCTACTGCAAGGGGAGCGCGCTCCTGATTTTCAGTCCGCTGAAAAGCGCCTCGATAGCTTCGCAAACAACTTTTTCAAGCCAGGCTCGCCCACGCGATGAGCTGCTTCCGACGCCGAGACCCAAGCCAACTCCCTTTGGCCGCGCTCCGGAAAAATCGATCGGGTCTCCCTCACCTTGATAAGGTGAACCGGCGCCCCTCCCTGCCAGACTGAGTGAATGCCCTACCAACCCCTCTACCACTGGCGCCGCACAAAGCTCACGGTCTTGCCAACTGGACAGCCTGAAGCAGATATCATTGATGACCGACATCGACGCAAGATCCGCGCTCCTGACGCTGCTGAAAGAGATGAAGCTCGAACCTGGGTTTCGCTCAGCCTCTATGAGATCGGCCCGCCCCTCGGCGGCCAAGGCATCAGCCAGGACGCTATCGTCAAAGCGCTGTACGCCATCAAGGATGAAGGCGTGATTGATCTGCCGAGCGGTAATCGGCTCGTCCTGCTGAAGCCACTTACATGAGCAGAACGAGCCCCGTAACTAACTTCGCATCTTGATGTTGCGTAAAAAAGCCGAAGCACAACGCCCCGGCCCTTTGTTGGTGCAGTCAAAGCGTTGCAAAGAACGCCTCACCGGCAGCTTACTTGCGTGCGCCGCCCGGACGGCCCCTGTTCTGGCCGGCGCCACCGGAGGTCTTCGCATCGTTGGACTGGCCAAATTGGGTGCCGCCGAGGTGTCCACCGCCGCTGCTATTGGCAACGTATCGTTCCGTCCGACGCTGAAGCTCGGCTGCATTGGTCTTGCTCATAGGATCTTCCCTTTGTTGAACAGAAATCGCCTCCGGCCGGGCGGCCGGGGTGCGTCGAATCGATTTTGAGAGAAGAAGTCAGCTTGAACGCCTGAGACGTTAAACAAAGCTCGACCAGCAATTTCGATTTGAAAGCTTTGCGCGCTTATCGCACCCAAAGCAAGGGTAGCCCGTCGCCCGCTCGTGAATTTCGGCCCGCCAGCGGGCGACCGGAGCACAAAACCGACTGGTGCGACTGAGACCCGGGAACTCTCCGCCCTTCCATATGTTCGTGTGTGTCGCTGTGAACGGTCTGCAGCCAACGCAGCGGCAAGGCGAAGGGCTTTCGTTGCTGACGGCCCTTCGTCGACCTGTTGCTGGGTCGGCTTTCCGTTACAGTGGCGTTAACATGGCCGACCCAGTACGGGCCGAATGGCCTTGCCACCGTGGAACTTATCGCCGTTTCTGCGTGTTTTACACCGCCGGGATGCATCCCTTGCCTTCACCGGCACGTGGAGGGCCTTGAGCCCCTGTAACTCTCTCGGCTCTCCACATCCTCGGAACATGCGGTCGCTTACTCCGTTTTGAGTTTGACCGCGCTCGCTAGCTTGCCGGCTTTGCCCTGACGCGGTTAAAGGGTGGGGAGCCTTCCTGAGGTTCCCCACTTCCAACCGGAAAGACAGGAGCACCTGCATGTCAGGCTACGGTCCAACCCTTCGCCTTGCCCTACTTCTGCACCGTCTGAACACCGACGAGTTCAAGCCGCTCCCTCCGGGCCTAGGGCGAAAAACGGTGAAAGTTGCGGATGAAGCGGGGTTTGTCGAAGTCAGCGATAGCTCGCGGTTTCCGATGTGCCGGTTGACGGCCGCAGGTCTGGCTTACCGTAAGGCGAACCCATACCGCTTCGACTAGGATCGCAAGACGTGGCGGCCGGGACACCGCAATGACTGGTGTGACTGAGCCTCTTCAGACTTTTGGCTGCCTTGGATGACAGTGGACTTGCCGTAAACTTGCCATTGCATCCTGTGAGTGTCGCTGAGATGAAAACTGAAATCGACCACGTCGCCCATGGCTGGGCTTTGCTGGCGCTACGCAATCCCGAGATCCGCGCGCTTTCTGAGCACCGACAATCGATTGGCGAGATGTGTGAAGCCTACAGCATCGCCGTCCTCCACCTTCGCGAGTTGAGAGCACTTGGCCCCGACACCGATCACATCGCCGAGTATGAACGCCTTATTGCCGAAATCGAGCACGAGACGTCGTATTACTTGACAATGCGCGCTCGATTGTCGGCCTAGATGTGCCGGAGCGATCAGTGGTCCCTGCCAGCGCGGGGCGGCGTAATGATTTGATCGAAAGTGCTTGGCATCAACGTCAAGTCAACCCGATATGGGGGCATCACCTGAGCGTTTCGCAAAGCATTTGGCTTCGACCGGGCTGTGAGCTTGTTGGAAGTCAGAGGTCTTTGGTCGGTTCGCTTGCGAATAGACAGCGGAGGCATTTTTGTTCTCCTTCATTGGCTGTGTATCCCATGACAACAATGGCTCGACGTGTTTGTTCCGATCGGCGTTTGGTCAGTCTGAGGCCACGCTCTGGATGCTTAGGACGCGGAACTTATCGCGCTCACCTGTGTTCTTTCCCGCCGAGATAGTCTCCCAACGTCTTGCTCGGCACTTTTGGCTGCCTTGGATGACAGTGGACTTGCCGTAAACTTGCCATTGCATCCTGTGAGTGTCGCTGAGATGAAAACTGAAATCGACCACGTCGCCCATGGCTGGGCCTTATTGGCACTGCGAGTTCCTGAGATCCGTGCGCTGGCGGAACATCGCCAATCGATCGAGGAGATGTGTGAAGCCTACAGCATCGCCGTCCTCCACCTTCGCGAGTTGAGAAACCTTGGCCCCGATACCGAACAAATCACCGAGTATGAAAGCCTTGTTGCCGGGATCGAGTACGAGACGTCGTATTACCTGACGATGCGCGCTCAACTGTCGCCTAACTTTGCGGGAACTGATCCCGCTCAACCGCGTTCTTCCCCGCCGAGATAGTCTCCCAACGTCTTGCTCGGCACGTGGAGGGCCTTGAGCCCCTGTAACTCTCTCGGCTCTCCACATCCCCTTCACTCCGGAACATGTAGACTTCTGGCTCGTTTCGATCCGACCGCGCTGGTTAGCTGTGCCGGCTTTGCCATTGTTGCGGTTGAAAGGTGGGGAGGCTTCCGGGGTCTCCCCCACCGCCACACGGATGGATCAAGCCGTAATGCGCATCTACTGCGTGTGTTAACGATATCCTAAAATGCAATTTGACGTGGTACAAATTTCTGCGATTGTCGCCCCGGGCAACTGAGGGGTTAAACCGTGACTGTAGGAATTTGGGCTCGCCGCGCTGGTGCCGTGATGATGGCGCTTGCGCTGGCAAGCTGTACGACGACACAGGCAGAATTTGCGAAGAAGCCGTCTGCCGTGAGCAAGGCAGCGCTTTGCAAAACCGCGTTGGAGACGACAGATCCCGCATTCCAGTTCCAGCTGGTATCCGAGGTGACCCGTCGCGGCATGAACATGTTGCAATGTCAGCAGATGGTCATCCAGCAGCAGCAGGCCGCAGCAGCTCTCATTGCTATCGCTGTAGTCGGCACCGCCGTCGCGGTATGCGCGAATAACAACTGTGGTGGCGGCAGCTACTACCAGCCTCGGCGCTACCCCGGAAACTGCTATTCGCCGAATGACACGGCGGCCGATGGAACACGCTGCGGCAACCGAAGCGCGATGTCACGACCTGGTGGGTGGTGATCACTAAGACGCCAATTTGAACACCACCGTCGAAATACAATATTAGACGACCACACTCCATGGGCCTGTCACGCCTTTTTCACGATGCCAGATATTGCGCGAGATCGAACCTTGCTGACCTCTTTCAAGCAACCAAAGGAGGTGCTTCAATCTTCCACCTCGACGAAAAAAACGCAGTAGCCTTTACCGAGGATTCCGTCTCTCGCGCCGTGAAAAAAGCAGGCGTGGAAGTCAAGACCGTCCGTGTCGAGCCTCACGGATCTGTGGTTATCAACGGGGATAACGGGGGGCTTCTGAGGGAGGACATGCCCCGCAAACGCTATGCTTTCACCGTGCAAGAATTCGACCGCTTCGGAAACTAACGCTGGTATTTTCGCATTGGCAAGGGGAAGCGCATCCGGCTCCCGGCACCATGGGGGTCAAAGGAGTTCGAGGCCGAGTGGCGCCGCTGCATGGCAAACGAGGAGCCCGCCCCTGCTCCAACCACGCAAATGCCTGGGCTACTAATCGCCAGCCGAGGTCTTCATCGCTCATTTGCGCGAAAGCGGCTGATCCCCTAACCTGCAAACGAGGCAGGATGCACTCGGGTTGGGTTCTCCAAACTCGCACACCATAGACTCCAATTGAGAAAATCACCGCCAGGACTCATGCGGAAATACACCGAGACCGAAAGGACTACCGACATGCGCGGACCGATTATCGAGAAGCTCTCTGACGAGATCGGTATCTAACCAGCGACTTTCCCCGCGCCTAGTGCTCGTGATCGTTGATCCGATGGGGACACGGCGCGGGAAGACGGTCTCGGCGCCCTTAGGCGATGGACTTGGCGGGTGGTGCCGCCTCGTGCTTCGATCCTCGATGGGATGGAACTTTCGGCCGCCCGAAGTATTTTGACGGAATGAAACTCAATATCGCAATCGTAACAATGGTAGGCACTGTGTTGGCTGCGTGCAGCCCAGCTGGGCCATCAGGCAATTCATCCGTACCTCAGCCCGCCAAACCTGTCGAACTCAAAAAATACATGGGCCACTGGTTCGAGCTGGCGCGCTACGAGAACCAGTTTGAGCGCGGTTGCGAGGCGGTTACCGCCGACTACTCGCTCCGCGACGATGGCATGGTTCGTGTGCTGAATGCCTGTCGCGAAGGCGGGATAATCGGTAAGCGCAAAGAGTCCGAAGGTAAGGCAAAGATTGTTGCAGACAGCGGAAACGCCAAGCTCAAAGTCTCGTTCTTCGGCCCGTTTTACGGGGATTACTGGATCCTCGATCACGCCAACGACTATTCCTGGTCGATCGTCGGCGAGCCCTCAGGTCGCTATTTGTGGATCCTGACGCGGACACCAACACCCTCAGAAAAGACCAGTGACATGCTTGTCGAAAAGGCGAAGACGCTAGGCTACGATGTCGACATGCTGAGGTGGACGCATCACTGAGCGCACCATGGGCGCTTGCCGCTCTGCAGGGCGTACTTATCAGGTAACTAGGTCGCGTCCCCATTAAAGGGTTTCGCTTTAGTCAGGATGATGATTCAATGTCCTTGGAAGGAGATTGATATGCGCCGTCATGAACTTAGCGATGAAGAGTGGGCGATTATCGCACCACTTTTGCCGAATAAGAGCCGTGGTGTCGAACGTGTTGATGACCGCCGGGTGATCAATGGCATTTTGTGGCGTTTCAGAACTGGCTGCTCTTGGCGGGATATCCCTGAGCGCTACGGCCCTCGTACTACACTTTACAATCGGTTCTCGCGCTGGCGTAAAGCCGGCGTTTGGGACCGACTTCTTGAAGCGGTATCAAGGCGTTACGACGGCGATATAGTTATGATCGACTCGTCGTGTGTGCGCGTTCACCAGCATGGTGCCAACGCAAAAAAGGGGGCTCTACCGATCCTTGCATGGGACGTTCGCGCGGCGGCCTGACGACCAAAATCCATGCCATGGTCGATGCGGATGGCCGACCGTTACGAATGGAGCTGACAGCAGGCCAGGCAGCGGATGCTCCGGTCGCTGAGAGGCTGATATCTGACATCGAACCAGGCACGACGCTACTTGCAGATAAAGCGTATGACACGGATGCGATCCGAGCGTTTGTGAAAGGCCGCAAGGCTTGGGCTAACATCCCAACAAAGATAAATCGGAAGCAGAGCTTCAGCTTCAGTCGCTGGGTCTATAGGCAGCGAAACCAAGTGGAGAGGTTCTTCAATCGTATCAAACACATGCGGGGCCTGGCCACGCGCTACGACCGTCGCCCTGACAATTACCTTGCTGCACTGAAACTCGTTGCGACACGAATTTGGATCAATTCAGTTTGCGAGTCCACGTCCTAGGACAGGACTGCAGCGGATAATGCCGGTATAATCGAGTGATGGTCTCCCAGCCCATACCGGGTTTCTCGCCCACAGAAAGGCCGGTGCAGAACACAGCGCATACATTCGCTGAAGCAAATGTCCTTTAAGGGGAGGATACTGCTCAGACAGCTGTGCGTACACCAGATCGTTGTCGTCTGGGACATTCTCCCCGAGTTCAACGTGCGAACGAGCGCGCGGCGCGTAGTTTGGGGCAGTCGCGTCAGAACCTCGGCGGCGACGACGGGCCTACGCTCAAAGACATTCGTGATGCCATCATCGTTTTTGAATGCCGTGCATCCGACCGCCGTGACACCTTCGATCGGAAGGTCCTCGTCGCCCAAGTCGGCGCGGCGGCGAGCTTCGCGAAACTACGGCAGAGGTTCACTGTGGGATGCGAGCGGATGTGCGACGTAGATGGCGACAGGTGCGAGACCAAGTTTCCTTGCCTCGACGCGGCGCCCTTGTTGGCGCCGAAGGTCTCTTAGCTCCTAACAGGGCGCGCGCCTCGCCCCGAGCCAGCCTCGGTCCTTTCTTACAAAGCGAAACCTAACGTGCTCCGCCTGGGATACTATTGACGCGGGTGACCGCATTCAGGATCGGTGGCGCAATGGGTCGTTTCGTCGGCGACGAAGAACCTGATGGGCGCAGGATGCCGATCAGGCGTTGGTCGATGATGGTTGCGGACCGTCGGATCCCGCATTTCTTCGCGACCCGTCTCATGCAAGCCCCCAACTCTGGTCGGCTGGGCTTGCGATCTCGTGCTACCTGCGGCGGCCTCCGTCCTGCTTGTAGTTTTATTCGGCGGCCTCCACGCGCTCGGTACGCTTCTACTGTTTCGCGCGATAAATCGCGGCGTAGTCATATCCTGGCACTGGTGTCAGGGTTCGTCAGAACGGAACGAGCATGGCTGAGGAAGTCGATGATCTTCCCAGTCTGGAAACGCGGAGCCGCGCGGGAATAAACTCGTGGTTCTTGACCACGACCGCCCGCGCGGCAACAGGAGTTCGTGGAACGAAATCGCCGCTCGCGCATTAAGATGCGTTACCATCCAGGAATATCGATGACAGAACACAATAACAGTCGGCAGGACGCCAGAGACGCCGGTGACCGTCTTGTCGCTGATCACGCTTCGGAAGACCCGTTCGCCGCAGCGTTCAAAGCCACGCGTATGCCGATGCTGATCACCGATCCTCGTCAAGCGGACAATCCGATAATCTTTTGCAACGCAGCTTTCTGCAAGCTCACGGGCTACTCCAACGAAGAGCTCATTGGCAAGAACTGCCGCCTCCTTCAGGGCCCCGAGACCGATCCGGACGCCGTGTCCAGGCTTCGCGAAGCCATTGCTGCCGAAAAAGATCTCGCGATCGACATTCTCAATTACCGAAAAGATGGGTCTCCTTTCTGGAACGCCCTCTTCGTCAGCCCGGTCCGGGATATTTCTGGCACGGTGATCTACTTTTTTGCCTCTCAACTCGACTTCACGAATATCAAAAGCAAGGAAGCCGAACTCGCGCGCGCGCGTCACCTCGCCGAGGAAGAAGTGGGGATGCGAACGGCAGACCTGACCGACGCCCTGCGTGCAAAGACAACGCTGGTCCACGAGGTCGATCATAGGGTCAAGAATAACCTCCTTACGATCGCATCCATCGTAAAGCTCCAGGCCCGGATGACCGAAAACGACATTGTCAAGCGTACGCTGACGTCTGTTCTCAATCGCGTTGAAGCTCTTAGCACCGTCCAGCGCAAGCTTTTGAACGACGAGGAAGTGGGGCAATTCGACGTAGCCGATTTCGCGAACACCCTCATGATCGACAAGATCGGCGCACTGAAGCGCTCCGACATACACCTGACAACGGATCTACACGCGGTTGTGGTGCCTGCTACCAAGGCATCGCCCTTGGCTCTCATTATCAACGAACTAGTCGGCGACGCGATAAGAAGAGGTCTGAGCGACGGCGGTGGCGAGATCCATCTGGAGATCAGACGGCTCAACGGACACTTCCTTATCCGAGTCGTCGATACGGTCACGCCGGTTGACGTAGACAAAGAGGAAGCTGCGTTCAGCCAAGCCATGCTCGAGGCGTGCCTGAAGCAGCTTCGAGCAAAAATCGACCGAGTTGTGAAGGGCCACCGGACAGACGTTACAGTCACGCTGTCCGTTAAGGACTGAAAGGATTTGATTTGAATATTCTGATTGTGGAAGATGAAGTCCTTCTTGCCATGGAGCTGGAAAGCGAAGTGGAAGGCGCCGGGCATCTCGTTGTTGGGACGGCGACCGATAGCCGTGAGGCGATCGAGATCATTGATGCCACCTCGCCGCAATTTGCCTTTGTCGACATTCAATTGCTGGATGGCCCAACGGGTATCGACGTCGGACGCTACCTTTCGGCCAAGGCCATTCCATTCGTGTTCGTATCGGGAAATCTCAAGCGCATACCGGACGACTTTGCCGGTGCGCTCGGGGCGATCGAGAAGCCCTACACGGTTAACGGTCTGCAAAACGCCTTGCAGTTTCTGCAGATCATCATCGATGGCGGCCATGGCTCGCAGGTCGCGCCGCCTAGCCTCGTCCTCTCCCCTGCCGCGCGCGCCACCGTTGCGGCATGATCAACTCCGCGATTTCGCGGTGAAGGAAACCAGTGAGTTCACCATCGGAGCGCATCGGCGCCGTTCGGAATTCAGGTCTGCTTGGCGTTCAGGGCCAGTCCGAATTTCAGGACATTATCGAGGTCGTAAAGGCCGGGCTGGACTGTCCCGTGGCGCTTGTCTCCATTCTTGACGAGGACCGGCAGGTCTTCATCGCTCATCTCGGTCTGCCGGAGACATGGGCCGAGGCGGCAGAGACCCCGCTGACCCATTCCTTCTGTCAACACGTGGTGCGGGACAATCAGCCCTTGATCATTGGCGACGCGACGATCCATGATCTTGTCAGAGATAACCTGGCCATCACGGATCTGGGCGTGATCTCCTACATGGGCGTCCCGGTCACAATGCCGGACGGTCTGGTTATCGGAGCGTTGGCGGCGATTGACGGTGAGCCCAGAACTTGGACAAGACGAGAGCTCGAGCTGTTGAGCCGCATCGGCAAGGTTGCCTCGAACCAGATCGCTACGTTTCTATCAGAGCGCCGGTGGAGTTCGCTTTTCGAGCAGCTCGAGGAAGGTATCATCGTCGGTTCGGTCGTCCGTGACGTCAATGGAACTATTGTCGATTGGCGACATGACAGCGTCAATCCGGCTTGGAGCAAGCTTGTGGACTGTCCCGTCGAGGACGCCACCGGTCGTATGATGCGAGAGATCTTTCCAAATTTTGGAGAGGAGTGGGTATCGGACGTCGCGCTCGTTGTCGAAAGCGGACAGAGCAGGCGTTTTACTCGGCACATTCCCTCCCTCGGACGTTGGTTCGACGGCTACGTGCAGGCGACAGGGGATGACAAATTCATCATCATTTTTGTCGATGTGACAGACAGAATGGAGGCTGTGGAGGCCCTTCGGGACAGTGAGACAAAACTGCGCCTGATCGTCGAGGGCGCCAAGGATTATGTGATCGTGACCATCGATCACGAAAAGCGTATCACGAGCTGGCTTGGCGGCGCAGAGGACACCTTTGGCTGGACCGAAGCAGAGATGCATGGACGACGGTTCGAGGAGATATTCACGGAGGAGGACCGCGCGGTCGGCGTTCCAGAAACTGAAATGCGCAAAGCTGCAGCGGAAGGCGTGGCACTTGATCGAAGGTGGCACCAAGCGGCCGACGGAACACGGGTTTTCCTAGACGGGACCATACGACCGTTTCCAGGCCATTCCGGTCCGGAAGTACCAGGCTTCATCAAGGTGGCCAGAAACGCGACATCTCAGAAGATCGCCGAAAATCGGCAATTGGCATTCCTTGAGCTCGGCGACAAGATACGGGAGCTGGACGATGTGAAAGATGTTGCATTCGCCGCAGCGGAAATCATGGCCCGCAACCTGGAGGGCGCGACAAGAGCTGGTTACGGGGTCATCGATCCCATCGTCGAGACCGTGCAGATGCTACCCGATTGGTGCGCCGAAGGTATCTCGACTGTCGCCGGCTCGCACCAATTCCGGGATTATGGCTCCTATATCGAAGATCTCAAACGCGGCGAGACGGTCATTATTCCAGACGTGGCCAAGGATCCTCGGACATCGGCGTCAGCCGAGCTTTTCCATTCGATCGGGATTTCTGTGCTGGTGAATGTGCCAATCATCGAGCACGGCGCCTTCGTAGGAGTCATGTTCGTTCACTACGACAGACCTCATGATTTCTCGTCGGAGGAACGCGACTTCGTTCGGACGATCGCAGATCGCACACGAGAGGCGATTTCGAGGATTCGCGCGGAGCAGGAGCAGCAGGTTCTTAATCACGAGATCAGTCACCGACTGAAGAATACGATGGCAATGGTCCAAGCGATAGCCACGCAGACCCTTCGCCCTGTCACCGATCGGGCGCCTGTCGAAGCTTTTACGAGCCGGCTTCACGCTCTTTCGAAGGCACACGATGTTTTACTCGGCCAGGACTGGTCGTCGGCGCGGATGATCGCCGTGATCGATTCCGTTCTCGGTCAGCTCTCATTGCCAGAGCGATATTCTATCTCGGGTCCAGACCTGCAGCTTGGACCGCGCTCGGCGCTCTCTCTGGCGCTGCTGATGCACGAACTCGGGACCAACGCGCTCAAATATGGAGCCTGGTCCAACGAAGCAGGCAGTGTCGATGTCTCGTGGATGATCGAAGGAGCCAGTGATGACAGTCTGCTTGTTCTTGCGTGGGACGAGCATGAAGGCCCTCCAGTGACCGCCCCATCTGGCAAGGGGTTCGGATCGAAGCTCATACGTCTCGGCTTGACGGGAACCGGCGGTGTCGACGTTGATTATTCCCCTGATGGGCTGAAGGTTAAGATGCGCGGACTGATTTCGCAGTTGAGGCAGTCGTGATGACCGTGAGTAATATTGCCAAGGACGTCGCAATCGTTCTAGTCGTTGAAGACGAGCCGCTCCTGCGTCTTGCCGGCATAGACCTCATCGAAGCTGCTGGATATGAGGCGGTAGCGGCGTCGGACGCGACAGAGGCGATCGCGATACTTGAGTCACGCGATGACATCCGTGTAGTCTTTACAGATGTCGATATGCCGCGCGGCGTCGACGGAATGCGCCTGGCCGCGATCATTCGAGACAGATGGCCGCCAATCAAGGTGATCGTGGTCTCCGGCCACATCGAGGATCCCGGAGACATGATCCCGGCCGAGACGGTGTTTTTCTCCAAGCCTTACCGGGAGGAACAGATCGTGGCAACCATCAGGCAGATGCTGTCATGACACGGACCGGACTGAGCCCGCGTGCTTCTGGAGTTAAATCCATCCCTGGGTGTTCGGTGCGTCCGAATTCAGCTTGGCGAAGTCGACGAATGCCCTCAATGGCGCGGGCATGAACCTGCGGGAGAAATAAAGGCGCGGCCCATCGAAAACTCATCCATGAGTCCGGTGGAACTAGCTCTAGTTCCCCCAATGCGACGTGCGGCTCGAACCAGTTATCGAACCTGTATATCACACCGCGACCCGCGCGCGCCCAATCGATGGCGGCAGCCGCCGCATCCACGCCGACGATCAGCCTGCCCTGTGGGTCGATATTGACCGACTGCCCGTCTCTCTCCAGTTCCCATGGCACGAAGGCGCCGCTCGAGAACCTGAGCTGTATGCAGGCGTGGGCAAGCAACTCGTCCAACTGCTCTGGCATGCCGACCTTTGCGAGGTATGACGGCGCTGCGAATGACTGCGGAGGTGTCGAGGAATTGGCGCGAGCACAATGTCGTTGCCGAGGCAGAACGCCGCAGGCATCCGGTATCAGGCGATACTGACGCGGTCGAAGCGGCGGGATAAGGTGAAGGCCCGCCACGCTGACGAAGTGGGCTCAGGTCTCAGTGGCTGGGATGAGTTTGAAAGCAAAGGCCTGCTGCGATAGATGTCCTTTTAAAGTAACCCGGCTAGGGCAACTCGACATCTATTCCGTGGAACTCGTCTCGAAATGATTTCAGACCTTTTTTGTCGGCTGCTGTCACGATCACAAATCGGTGGCCGTCTCCAGGTGGCTCCTGGTTTGACAAGTCGAACATCCAGATCGTTGTCGCGGTTCCCCTAGTGATCTCGATCAGCTTCTTCATGGCTGGATCTGCGACGGCGTCGACGACGAAGCTCATCTGATAAGCAAACGTCTCTTGGCCCGAGCCTCCCTGGAGCTGCTCCCTGAACCACTGCCAGACGTTGGGAAAGTCGACCGGAAACGGAGAGAGGTCCATGTTCACGTGAACAACGTCCCGCGCGAAAATGACCTCACCATCGAAGAAGGCATGAATACCTAGAAAGTATTCGGGGAGGTCCATGTGCGCGGATAGCGCGTCTTTCAGCATTCTCAAATTCGAAGTCTTTTGGAACACGTACTTCCCCATGCGATTGACAAATGCAGTCGAAAAAATCCTTTGTTCTTCTATGGGTGGCGCAGAACCGTTAAAAGTTGGCCATACGATCCAGGCGGGTATTCGTGGAGGTCTCATCGATAAAGATGAGCCGCGACAAGGCCTTGTTGAAGAACCGCTTTCGGCGGTTGATTCAAAGGTCACGGCCATTGGCGATCTCCGGCCTGCGCTGCTCGCTTGCCTTGAGGCCTTTTTTATTGCTTAGCCCAAGCCGGTGCAAAAACCGCCCGACCGTAGCGCGATGGATTTCAATTCCGCGCCCCGCGAGTGCAACGCGCAGCTCATCCTGAGTCGTTTCGTCATGCGCGGACATCCGCTCGCGAACCCAATCAGCATGAGCCATAAGCTTCGCGCCGCCAGGCGGGTGGCCCTGCTCGGCGGCGGCGAGAGAACCGGATGACCGATGCAGGATCATCATGCGGTTGAGGTTCGCTCTGCGCTTGCCAACAGGCATGACACTGCTTCGGAAGCAGGTGAGCCGAACAACACACCTCGCCCGGTCGTGCTGTCGTCCTCCATGCAATTTGTCGTAAGGTGGGTCGGTCAGCCTCCAAGCTGCCCGCCTTCACCTGCTACTGGACCTTCTCGGTTCCATTAGGCGTCGTCACTTGCGTCGGCCCTCCACCGTTCCCAGACGGTGACGGGTTGCGATCGGTAGCCTCCGGAGGGCGGCCACTACCATCGGCCGCGTTGTTGTCGAAGGTACCAGGACCCGAGGGCTGAGCATTGATCGGGTCATTCTTCGTAGCGGTTGCAGGCTGAACATCAGGATCGACGCTCTCACCCCAAATCTCGACGCCGCCCCATGCCATCAGCGCGAGGACAAGGCTGCAGACCAGCACCACGAAGACTGGTTTGCCGTAGCTTCCTTGCCGAGCTTCGCTCGCGGTTTCTGTGATCTTATCAGTCTGTCTGCCGTTGAACTGTGACATTGCGGATCTCCTGAACTTCAATAACCGCCGACGATTGGTAGGATTTCACCTGTGATGTAACTCGACATCTGCGGGGACGCGAGGAACACATAGGCGGGTGCAATCTCCTCCGGTTGCGCCGCGCGTTTCATGACCGCCCCGCTGCCAAATTTCGCGACATCCTCGGCCTGCTTGTCGGAGGGATTGAGTGGAGTCCAGACTGGCCCAGGCGCGACGGCGTTTACTCGGATGCCCTTCGGCACGAGCTGACTCGACAACGCTTTGGTGAAAGCGTGAATGCCACCCTTCGTCATCGAGTAATCGAGGAGCTCCTTGGACCCTTCGAGGCCAGTCACCGAACCAGTATTGATGATGGCGGAACCGTTGGACAGATGCGGGATCGCGGCCTTGGCCATATAGAAGTAGCCGTAGAGGTTCGTCTTCAGGGTCTCGTCGAAGTGTTCGTCGGTCAGATCTTCGATATCCGTGGTGTGGACCTGGAATGCGGCGTTGTTCACCAGGATGTCGAGCTTCGAGAATTGCATCTTCGTCTTCTCGACTGCCTTGCGGCAGAAGGCGGGATCCTTCACATCGCCGCGAATGATGAGACACTTGCGCCCTTCCTTTTCCACCGCGGACTTGGTTACCTCAGCGTCCTCGGTCTCGTCGAGATGAACAATGGCGACATCGGCGCCTTCCCGGGCGAAGAGGATTGCGACCGAACGTCCGATGCCGGAGTCCCCACCTGTGATGAGTCCGACCTTGTCCTTCAGCTTCTCGGAGCCTTTGTAAAACGGCGCGTCGTACATAGGCGCCAGCGGAAGGTCTGCCTCGGATCCGGGTTTGTCCTGATGGACGGCCGGAAACGGGGGCTCTGGATATCGACGAGCGCCCGCCTGCATGGCTCCGTCCGGCTTCGACTTCTTCTTCTCGTCGGCCTTCTTTACCTGCTGCTGGATCTCTCGCTGTTTTTTGGATGTGGCTTCTGACGACATGAGACGATCTCCTTGCTGTTGGAGGCCTAACGTCGGCCGAGGCAAAAGGTTTGCGTTCTTGAAAGAATTCGAGCGCACACGAAAACCTTGTCAAGGCAGCCTGCTGGAGACATCGACCACGCCCCCCGAATTGGCTTCCGTGAGCGTCTGTCGACCGCCCTGCCTGCGCAAAACGGGCGTCTTTTGCCCGGACATCGCTCCCCAAAGCCAAGCTGTTGGCTGGGACGGGGGCGCTTCCGTTAGAGCGCGGTATTTTGCGACGAGTCCAACGCGATTTCGGTACGGCGGTTGAAGCGTGGTGGTTGACCTGGCTGGCGTCGCCCGCTGGCCCTCCACAAAGGCATCGTCCCGGATCCGAAGGTGGCAACCTCCATCATCAATTCCCCAGCGTGATTGACGGATCCTTCATAATGAAACTCCGGGGAAGCAGCCATGCGTACCGAGATGGCTACTCAGCCCTCGCCGTTGAACTCGACTGTGACTTTCCCGTCATCCCTTTTATGACTCGAGTTCCTAACATTACAGTTGCGCGTTTTCATGAACTCTGAATCTATGGGTCTCCATGATTGGGAGGTCATGGATGGCAGGTGCGTCAATCGAGACGACGTTGGAACTTTTTGCATCGTCGCTGCGCGACGTGAAGGCTCGTATTCGAAGATTGTTTACGCAGGAGCGCGTTGCGGCTTCGGCGAACCTTTTCCTGGACGGCTTGCTGGGTGACGAGCGCCGCAAGACAGGCTGGATGCGCGCCGAGGCGGCCGGTGATTCCGGTCCCTGGCGGCAACAAGCTATTCTCGGTCGCGGACGCTGGGACATCGAAACCCGCTCATGGCATGGCTGGCACCGCCACGTTTCCCTCGTCATGCTGGCCTTCGCCATGATGGCGGTGATCCGGTATCGCGCCAATGACGCGACGCCCCCAAAAAGACCGCGGATTCCGACCATCAGGAGTTGATCCGCTGGTCTATCCAGGAAGTCCGGCGCATCGCCAATAAGCTCGCCCAGCGTCGCATAAAGCACGCCTACGTCATCGCATGGTCGTGTTGGAGACGCGCGCATCAGGCCGCCGCCAGGCGCGCGCATTTGGAAACAAAAATGCAACTGTAATGGTAGGCGGCAAGCGAGTTGTCGCCTAAGCACCAAAGAACCAGGTCAGCCGTTCGGTCGGATGACGACCTTCACGCAACCATCCTGCTTGTCCCGGAACGTTTGGTACGCCTCGGGACCTTCCTCCAGACCGATACGGTGTGTGATGAGGAACGAGGGATCGATTGCGCCCTCCTCAATCAGGTCCATCAGTGGCTTTAGATACCGCTGAACGTGTGTCTGGCCCGTCCTCAGCGTCAGTCCCTTGCCGACGACGGCGCCAAGTGGAGTGGGCACGGCAGGCCCGATGAACACGCCCGGCAGGGATACAACGCCGCCAGGACGGCAAGCCCTGATAGCCTGGCTCAATGCGTACGGACGTTCGGTAGAGGTAAGCTTGGTTTGCATCGTCTCCATGACACCGCCCGCGCCGTGGCTCTCCATGCCGACCGCCTCGATGACCGCATCAGGGCCCTTGCCGCCGGTTAATTCAAGGATGCGCTGTTGCAGGTCTTCGTCGGTGTAATCGAGCGCTTCGGCGCCGGATTGCCGGGCAAGCTCCAGCCGTTCCGGCACGGTGTCGATTGCGAGGACACGCTCCGCGCCGAGAAGGAAAGCGGACTTGATCGCGAACAGACCGACAGGGCCGCAGCCGAACACGGCGATGGTCTGGCCCTGTTTGATATCGCAGTTTTCCGCCGCCATGTAGCCCGTCGGGAAGATATCCGACAGAAAGAGGACCTGCTCGTCGGAAAGTCCGTCCGGGACCTTGATCGGACCGACGTCCGCATAGGGTACGCGTAAATATTGCGCCTGCCCGCCGGGGAAACGACCGTATAGTTCGGAGTAGCCAAAGAGGCCCGCGGTCGGATAACCGACCTGCTTGGCCTGTTCGGCGCCGTTCGGGTTAGAGCGCTCGCAGAGGGAGAATTGGCCCCACTTGCACTGACGGCATTCGCCGCAGGATATTGTGAACGGAACCACGACGCGGTCCCCTACCTTCAGTTTCGAGTTGCCGCGGCCGACCTCGACCACTTCGCCCATCGTCTCATGGCCCATGACGTCGCCGGGATGCATTCCCGGCACGAAGCCGCCATAGAGATGGAGGTCGGAGCCGCAGATGGCGCAGCTCGTCACCTTGATGATTGCGTCGCGGTCGTGCTGAATGATCGGATCGTCGACTTCCTCACACCGGATGTCGCCGCTGCCGTGCCAGGTAAGTGCTTTCATGTCTTTTGTCCTTTGGATTGAGTTTCGATGATGCTGGCGGGTTACGGCTGCCACCGCCACCCGCCGCGCCGTAGACCTGCCCCGTCGCGTAGCTGGCCCGAGGATCGGCAAGTTGGACGTGGATCGATGCGAGTTCGGCGGGCTGTCCCGGGCGGTCCATTGGCGCGTCGCCCCCGAACTTCTCGAGCTTTTCCATTGTCGCGCCGCCGCTGACCTGAAGCGGCGTCCGGACGGCAGCCATCGCCTATGCCCGCGAGGGCGCGGGCGTTGCCATCAACTACCTTCCCGACGAAGAGCACGAGCGTCGCGCTCGCCGCGGAAAATATTGATCGTCGGCTGATCGGAAATTTAGATTGAAATGTCATCTTGATCCCGTCGGCATGTGGGCGGACATGCCCAACTCGCTAACCTCTACCGCCGGGTGTTGTTCCCGCTAAATCAAATCGTGGCAGGAATTGCCGTGGCGGAGGGAACAGAGGTTCAGGACGCTGCCGGCCCCAAGGGCGCCTCCGATGGAAGAGGCTCCGGTCTTTCAAAGAAGAGGCGGAAACGGTCGAAAAAAGTGGGACGGCAGCTTGCTAAACCATGATCTTGTAAAATGGGATTTTTGTCCCACTCGGGGTTAAGCAGATGATTTTCTTGGAATTCGGCAGACCCTCAAAGTATGCTCTCGCCAAGCCTTCGATCCCAGGGCCTCCCAGTATGAGATCGCTGCGGACAGATCGCGCGCTGGGCTGCCATTTCGTTAGCCATGGCGAGAAACCGGCAAAACCACCATGTTCACCATCCCTGTCGCGTCCGGTTAGCACGCTCGCGATCTCGAATTTGGAAATGCGGACCTGGCCCTGATGTTCCCCCACCCCCGTGTACGCTAAGGTACAAAGCATGCAAGATGGGTCGGATCTTGCCTGAGAATTGGAACCTCCAGCTGCCCGACGTGTTTTCAAACGTCATTTCATAGGAGGACACGATGGCTACCACCAAGACCAACACGAAGACACTTGATGATTTGTTCCTTGATACGCTGAAGGATATCTACTTCGCCGAGAAGCAGATTTTAAAAGCTCTACCAAAGATGGCCCGCGCTGCACAGTCCGAAGAAGGCAAGGCGGGTTTCCTTCAGCATCGAGATGAGACGCAGGGTCAGATCGAACGCCTGGAACAGGTTTTCGAACTCCTTGGCAAGCCCGCCCGTGGCAAGACGTGCGAAGCGATCCAGGGGATCATCTCCGAAGGCGAGGAAATCATGGAAGAGTTCAAGGGTTCCCCTGCCCTTGACGCAGGATTGATTTCATCGGCTCAGGCTGTCGAACACTACGAGATCGCTCGTTACGGCACGCTTATAGCCTGGGCGACCCAGCTTGGCATGAAGGATGCAATCCCGCTGCTCCAGGCAAACCTCGAAGAAGAGGAAGCGACGGATCAGAAACTAACGCGGCTTGCCGAGGCGGCGGCGAACGCCAAGGCCACGAAAGCAGCCTAACGCTTGGTCAGGGCTGCCCCAAAAGGGGCAGCCCTATCGTATGTCGGCCAGTAGCCGTCCTCCGTGATGTTGATTGGGATCGGCGAAAGTCTCGATAACGCTTCCACCGTAAACTCCACCTGCAGCATGAATGCCCGCATTGGGCTAGGCATAGCGATGCCAGTGAGTTTCTCGCGTGCTAGAAAACGGCCCACGCCCGCCTCCCGCAGACGCCTTTCCCCCTCGGCCGCGATCGACGCATTCTTGCTTTGAGCGACAGACTTGGTTTCGGTTAGGCCACCTTCGATTACCCTGAACATCCCATTGCCCTGATTACGTTTTGCAGCCTATCTCAAAACTTACCGCGATTCCTGGCAAGTCTTCCGACATTCAGCGGTAATAACTTTCATGCCGCGTGACAAATTCGCGACAACACTCGTCTCTGATAGCAGGAGCAAGAATCGGCCACGGGCTAGCTTTTGGTCTGAAGGATACGAATGCGTTACGCTGTGGTCGATATTGATCGCCGGAGCAAGGCAACTTGGGTTGTTGTACACCGACCCATTTATCGAAGACGGCGGCGCGGGGCCGAAAGTCATGATTGGAAAGCTGCCGAGGCTGTTCGCGTGGAGCCAATTGTCCTTGGCATCGAAGTTCCAATGTATGTGCCCACCAAACGCGACATCCGAGCAACGATCCAACAGCTCCCTGGCGAGGCAGGCCATGGAACGCGGGGGGCAGGCCTAGTGTCACGGCGATGGCCCTGGCCCTGGTGCTCGCGATCTTGGATGGGCTCGCATCAAACCCGCCAGGTCTCAGTGCTTGCAGGGTTGGGCTCCGAGACCTCAAAGTCTCGGCGACATACTCGTGTTTGAAGCATTCGTCGCCCTGGCGCGTCTGATGGGCACGGCGGATGACGCGACTTGCCGCTTACGCAGCACGGGAACGACTGGCCGGGGTCGATGTAACCAGCGCTCTTGGTCCGGATCGTGCATGAGCATGCTCGGTGCCGTACTCATACATGCCGATCTTTCCGACAACCTTGAAGAGCTTCGTCGGCAATGCCTTGTGGTAAGGTTCTCCAAAACAAGAAGGCCCCCGACCGCTACTTAGCGCTTACCGCCCGAGCCGTCCTAGCATCTCACCGTCCCAAGTTCATTACCAAAACTGACCTTGACAACGCGCCCGGGCAAGGCGGTCGGAAGTTAACCCTGCGAGCGCCGGTCAGAGACAGCTTACTTCTCCCGAGGTTCCCTATGTCGAACTAGATCGAAGTCATCATCGTTCTTTCCGTCGTCGCTGTCCCTGTATTTAAAGCTATCGAGTCTCCGCTGCCCCACTTTGTCCGGTTCTTAGGAACTGATGTGGGAACCGTCAGCGACCTTCTTGGTTTGCGTTGGAGCAAAACCGGAGATTGATATGACCGAAGAAGCACGTCGCCCGACGCCACCCTACCCCAAGCAGCATCAGGAACCGCCAGGCAAGACCGAGGCGATGCAACCGGTTCCTGACCACGGTGAGCAGTCATACAAGGGCAGCGGCAGGCTTGAGGGTAAGGTCGCCCTGATCACCGGCGCGGACTCAGGCATCGGCAAGGCGGTGGCAATCGCGTTTGCTCGCGAAGGAGCAGATGTCGTGATTTCCTACTTGAGCGAAGACGACGATGCCGCTGATACTGTGAAGTGGGTTGAGCAGGCAGGCCGTCGAGCAATTGCCGCCCCGGGCGATATCACCTATGAGGAGCATTGCCAGGAACTCGTCCAACGAGCTGTCCGCGAGTTGGGAGGCATCGACGTTCTCGTCAACAATGCCGCCTTCCAGCGAACCTATTCCGACATATCGGAAATACCCGTCGAGGAATGGGACCGGACGTTCCGCACGAACATCTACGCACCTTTCTTCCTGTCAAAGGCGGCAATCCCGTACATGCGTCCAGGAAGCTCGATCATCAACACGACGTCGATCCAGTCGCGGCAGCCCTCACCGCCGCTGCTGGCCTACGCGTCCACGAAGGGCGCGATCTCAAACTTCACGGCGGGTCTCGCTGAAATGGTTGCCGAGAAGGGTATCCGAGTAAACGCGGTTGCACCCGGGCCGATTTGGACACCGCTCATCCCGTCGACGATGCCAGCGGAAAAGGCTGCCAAGTTCGGCCAGCAGACCCTGATCGGTCGCGCGGGGCAACCGGCTGAGTTAGCTGGGGCTTACGTTCTGCTGGCTTCAGAACTCGGCAGTTACATGACCGGCGCCGTGGTCCCGGTGACAGGTGGCGAGATCATGATCTAGTGCTCTTCGTCGGCTTGGCTCACCACCGATTGGCAAACACCAAGTATGCGGGTCGTGCCCGCGAGTTGGCTTGCTTTTGAGATTGCGCCCAGCTTCATTGTTGAGGTGGCATGCGAGGGCCTGGCCTGTGCAGGGCCGGGCCTTCGCCGCGGGGCGGTAACCACTCACACTGTCCTGATTGCAGCTTTCCGAAGCCGTTGAACTGCATCTGGACCGCGACCAGGCTCAGTTGGATCAAACCATTCCCAGCCAAACTTCGACATGAACGTGTACGCTTATGGCCGGGTTGCAAAACAGTGGATCCTGCAGAGGGCCTTCGTGGGTTAAGGACAGGACCTCGGCGCAGTGCGGCTTAATAACCGGTTGCAGAAGAGTGCCTGCTCTTCCGATATATTGTCATTGGAGAGGTCCATGCGGAGCACGATTTGATGAGAAATCAGCAAGAGCGGTTCGGTTGAGCGTATCTTGGCAGCTATGGGAGACGTGGCTGTCAGCAGCCAGACCCTCGACAAGCTGAAGGCCAAGCGACCGGTGGTTCCTTATCAAGGCGAGGAGCATTGTTCCGTGGTTGGACGGATGATGGCGATCCGCGCCACGCTTCATACAACGGCCTTCGTGAGGTCCAGGATAGCACTGCGATCTTCGAGATTGATAGCATCGCTTAGAGGAGATGCATCTCTCCAGCGCCGTCGGCACTGGCGCCGTTTAGCCGCGCGCCGCCGAATAATGCGGGAAACGAGCCAAGCACGGGGAGCTTAAATGCGTTAAGAGATGACCGCGTCCTTGCGCGGCCACCTCAAATCAACTGATTAAAATCTTTACATCACCAGCCTGTCGCGGAGTTCCAAGCGCGTCCTTTTGATGCGGCGTCGGCCTTTTCCAGCCCTTGCTTAATTCGATCATCGGAAAATGGCTTACCAATTATGTCGACCGCGCCATCCAGGCCATGCCCCACGTCACCCGGAGATCCCGTAACGAAGACCACGCTTACTCCAAAACGGTCCGTGAGACGACGGGCAAGGGCTGCTCCACTCATGCCATCGGCGAGCCCCAGATCCACTAACGCCACATCAACGCGGGGTGCGTGAGCAAGAGCCTGCTCCACGGTAGTGACAGGCCCAACTGCTGTGTGCCCCACTTCGGCAACAATTCGCTCAAGCTCCAAGGCAATAAGCGCTTCGTCCTCGACTATTAAAACTCGCATGACACTCTCCTAAAAAAGCAACTATTTAAATCGCCCTCTGTGAAGTTCGAGGATTTTCACATGTTATTGAAGGCTGCCTTCCCTTGGCTGACCGAGACGAGAGGACTGTACAATTCTCCCGCGATGGACGTTGACGATGGAGCGGATCGGCCCTCTGATCCACGCCATCAAGAGGGCGTCACTCAATTTTTCCGCTAAGACCAATCAGTGGAGGACCGCCCCGACCGGGTATCGTGCATGACGGCACTGAAACGCAGTCAGCAGGCCTAGCGCACGCAGGACCACGCTCTCGGTTAGGATGATATCCGCCACAGCAAGTTCGCCCGCCGCTGAAGACATCGCGCTGCTGACGGATCGCAGTATCATCCCAAGGGCATCGTCGCCCTTTTCCGTCGCTACATCCGCATTACTTTCAATTGGCGTGGCAAGCAGCTCAATGATTGCCTGGCGCTCCGGTACGGTCATGTATCTGATGTCAACTGTTGAAGCGATCATGATTGCCCTCCGTGGTTCCGCCTTCGAACAAAACATAGACTACGCGATCAAGCCCCGTTCGAGCCCAAGCGTACGGTGGCGAACAATGAACTTACCATTCCAGGGACGCGGGGACGCGCGCGGCATGCCTGCCAGTCATCGACCATGCCGGGGACCTTGCCGCACCTGCGCCAGCAGTTCGGCTTTCAGGCGGCTTGGGCGCGGGGGGGGGGCGGGTTTCCGTTGCCTTAGATGTCGATTTGGGTCCGGGGGAACCGGCAGTTCTTGCCGACAACTTTGAGCTTCCAGTGATCCGTGGAAGCGTCGATGACGGCAAACGCGAAATCCCCAGGTTGTCGGACCTTTTCAGTAGCCTCGAAGGCTTCTGGATCACCAGCATTCAGCCGCGCGTCAATGATGGACAAATGCCGGTGACGGAAGAACTCGATTCTGTTGCTGGAACGGTGGTTGTGTCAAACTCGATCGCACACTTCAAGAATGCGCCCCCGCTCGGGCCCAACTCTGACCGTCCCACAACCCGAGCATCCATGACGCCTCTCCTGGAAACATGAAAACGTATCGACGCAGGCTGTGACGCAGCATCGTACGGCTCTTTTCCGGGGGCGCTGGCACGACGACAATCTAACCCTTAGTTGAGTGTGATGTAACTATCGTTTGCGGAATGGGAGACGTATCGCCGTGGGACGCAAGCAAACACTCGTGCAGCCGGAACCTGCCCTCCTTGTCGCCGACGCGTTATGGTAGCATTCGAGGCGCGGGAGCGCGAGACGACAAGACGTTTGGGCCACGGCGGATGCTTGGAGGCGATCCATCCTCCAGCAACAGTCCGGCGCCGCTATACCTCGCTTCGCTTCAGCAGGTAGTCCAAGCCACCTGCCCGATACCAGCGAAACCCATAGGGCTCTAGCACCATGTGATGCTCGTAAGTTCCCGTTGCCTGGCTGTCGTGTCCGTCGAGAATGTCAATCAACATTCCCGGATTGCCCTCATTGTTGAGGCTGAAACTGATTTCGACGGGCTTGTCGTGGAAATTATGGATGATGACGACGACGTTTTCGCGCCATTCGTACCGCATGATCAGAACACCTGGATCCTGGCAGTCGATCACGGTGCAAGTGCCCCATCCGATCTCTGGAGCTTCCTTGCGCATTCTTATCATTCGCTCGGTCCAGTTCAGCATCGAGTCACTATCACGGCGCTGAAAAGCCACGTTCACATTCTCGTACCCGTATGGACCCTGTGAAATCAGCGGTAATACGGGTTTCTGACCTTTCGTGAAGCCACCTTGGGGCTCGTTTGACCACTGCATTGGAGTACGCGCGCAGTTACGCTCGGGCAGCGATAAGTCATCGCCCATGCCAATCTCATCGCCGTAGCGAAGAACCGGTGTGCCGGGCAAAGAGTACATGAGGCTGTAGGCGAGCTTGAGACGACGGATGTCTCCTCCCAGCATCGGAGCTAGGCGTCTGCGAATTCCGCGATCGTATAGCTGCATGTCCTTGTCTGGCCCAAAGGCGGAGAAGACTGCTTCCCTTTCATTCTTTGATAGCCGACCAAGATCAAGTTCGTCATGGTTGCGTAGAAATATGCCCCATTGGCCAGTACGCGGGAGCTTCTCCGTGTCCCGCATTGCCTTTGCAAGCGGACGGGTGTCCGCGCTCGCCAGCGCATAGAAGAGCGACTGGTTAACGTGGAAATTGAACATCATCTGCAGGCGCTCGCCGTCGTGCCCGAAGTACTGCATATTTTCCCTCGGGACGACGTTGGCTTCCGCCAGGATGATGCTATCGCCCTTTCGCCACTGAAGAAATTCGCGAAAAGCGCGCAGCATGTCGAAGTATTCCTTGGGCTTTTTCACGTCCGCGCCCTTTTCGGCGATTACGAAAGGCACGGCGTCCATTCGAAACCCGGAAACCCCGAGTTGGATCCAGAAGCCCATGATTTTAAGGATCTCGGCCTGAACAAGCGGGTTGGCGGTATTAAGGTCAGGCTGGAAATCGTAGAAGCGGTGGAAGTAATATTCGCCGGAATGCGTATCGCGCGTCCAAGTGGATTTTTGTACACCGGGGAAGACCATGCCCTCGCTTGCGTTTTTCGGCTTTGTCCTGGACCAGACATACCAGTCCCGGTACTTTGAGGTTTTGTCAGCCCTGGCCTCCTTGAACCAGGGATGTTCGTCTGAGGTATGGTTGACAACAAGGTCGATGAGAACTCGGATCCCGCGCTGCTTTGCGCCATGCGTGAACTCGACAAAATCCCCCAAGGTCCCATAGCGCGGATCAACGTTATAATAGTCGGAGACGTCGTAGCCGTCATCGCGACCAGGCGATGCCTGGAATGGCATCAACCAAATCGCGGTGACGCCAAGCCCAGCCAAGTAGTCCAAGCGACGTTGCAGGCCTTGGAAATCGCCGATTCCGTCTCCGTTGGAATCCATGAACGTCTCCACCGATAGGCAGTAGACGACCGCGTTCTTGTACCAAAGGTCGTTGATCAAGGCGTTGCTCCCATCAGCAGATTGATATGGTGGTGGAAGGCATCGGCAACGGAAAGGTTCCAGGGTGTGAGCTGCCCGCGAGATTTTGGCAGCGGTTTCGACGAGGTTCTGGGAGCCAGTGTAGTTGCCGCTACATACCAGGGACGTGCAATCTCCCGCGGACCTTGACCCTCGTGCGTCCTTCAGGGCCGACCGATGCCTTATCTTCGCGCAACAATCTGGTGGGCTCTTCCCACGCCGAACAGGAGCGCCAGGAGTAAACTTGGCGAAGACTTCGCGTCACCGCGGGTGCCACGTCATGGGAGGCAGAACACGTGAAGAGTGAAACCACCTCGCGGTTTGCGTGGAAGCGTGATCGGCGGGCGTCGAAGTCGATGACATCTCGAGTCCCACCACTTGAAATTAGAGACGATGGCGATAGTTATGTCCGCTAACGTACAAAGCTCGCGCTAAGTCTCGGGAGCATACTCTTTCAGAGAAGCGAGCCCCGCATGCCCACGGACCAGATAGTCGTGCTCGTCGTGGACGACGAGCTTATTCTTCGCCTGTCGATCTCGGCCGAGTTGGAAGACGAGGGCTTCGTCGTGTTTGAAGCTGGCACGGCGGACGAGGCGATAGCGACCCTCGAGCGGCATCCGGAAATCCGGCTCGTGTTCACGGACGTGGACATGCCAGGAAGCATGGACGGGCTGAAACTCGCAGCGTTCGTACGCGATCGTTGGCCGCCGATCAAAATCATCGTGACGTCAGGCTACCGCCAGCCGGAAATTGGCCAGCTTCCGCAGGGCTCGCCCTTCTTGACAAAGCCCTATGCTTCCACCGACGTCGCGACTATGATCCGTGGGCTATTAATGGGTTGACACGGGCTTGGCCGTAGAAAGGCCATCAAGCCATCAAGCCATCAAGCCATCAAGCCATCAAGCCGCTATTCGCGCTGGTCAAGCGTCGTCGATGTGACCCGCGTTTTCAGTGAACTCTCGTTCCTTGGCTATCCGCACGTCAACGGACATCTTTTCGCTCTTGTATGGTCCGAGTGACCCGGTGGCGCCGTCGTTGTTCCATTCCACCCAATGACCCTTGTCATCGGATCGAACGACTACGGATAGTGAGTGCTTCTCTTCTGACATGACTAGGTCCCCTACTGTCGCTACCACAGCTGGAATGATGGCAATGCGCCGCTGGAATTCGCGATCGAAGCTAGCTCAGCGAGTTTGATCCCTGGCCTCGTCACGCGCGATCCGCGCTTCGCGAAGCCGTTGAGTCTTAGCTTGTCGCGCCTGTTCCTCGGTCTGAAGTTCCTCGACGGCTTGACCGTGTGCGAAGAATTGGGATTGGACGCGGTCGAATGCGGCTTCGGCCTGCTGCCTGGACTTGCTGTGGGTCATGAAACCTCCTTGGGTTTCGGGGCTATGAAGCGAAAAGGCCGGACAACATTGCCCGGCCCTTCAAACGCGCTGCCCCATTGCCAGTACATCCGTGGTCAATGGGGCGGCCCGTTCAATCATGCAGCTTGCAGGTTGCAGGCAGACATCTTGCCGGACTTGGCGTCGCGCTCGAGATCATAGCCGATCTTCTGGCCCTCGACGATTTCGCGCATTCCCGCACGCTCGACGGCGGAGATATGGACGAACGCATCAGCGCCGCCGTTATCCGGCTGAATGAAGCCGAAGCCCTTTGTGGAATTGAACCATTTTACTGTGCCCGTGGTCATAATGAACCCTTTCAAAGCATAGAGTGAGGTACCGCGGAAGCAAGGCTTCGCGGACGGTGATACGACTATTTTTGAGAGAGAAGGTTCGAATAGAGCGCGGTGCCAATCGCGCGGTAGACAAAGCTCGGCAAGCAAAAGATCGATTAAGTCATAGATAGAGGCTTTACGCCGAAAGTCAACCGATAGTTTTCCAGGGACCGGTCGCTTCTCTTTTCGGATTTGGCCTCGATTGATGGTGTGGATGGCTCCTTCTTCCGCCGGCGTATTCCGGCATGGTTTCGGTGTCATTGCCTGAAGCAAAGGAGCGCTTCATGTCAGAACTTGCCACAGTCGGTATCGACCTCGCAAAGAGCGTCTTCCAGATCCATGGTGTGGACCAAACGGTCTGGTCCTTGTGCGGCGGCAGCTTCGCCGCAGCCAATTGCTTGCGTTCTTCCAGAACCATCCCCGGTGCCTCATCGGCATGGAGGCTTGCGCTGGTGCTCATGACTGGGCACGCAAGCTTCAGTAACTGGGACATGATGTCCGGCTGATGCCACCATCGTAATGTAAAGCCCTACGTCGCGGAAAGACCGACGCCGCGGACGCGGCCGCCATCTGCGAGGCTGTGACGCGGTCCTCGATGCGGTTCGTCGCCATCAAGAGCGAGGCCTGCTCGTGGGTAATGGTTCTTCACCGCACGCGGGACTTTCTGGTTCGCCAGCGCACGCAGATCGGCAATGCGATCCGAGCGCATATGACAGAATTCGGCATCATAACCGCGAAGGGCGTGCAAAATGTCGAGCGGCTGAAGGAACAAGTGGATCAATTACCGCAAGCGGTTCGGATGCCCTTGATCTTACTATTAGACCAACTGTCCGAGACGAACACGCGGATCGAGCGGCTGACCGACGAGATCGAAGAGACCCATTCGCAAAGCGAGACAAGTCAGCGTCTGGCGACGATCCCCGGTGTGGGGGTACTGTCGGCGACGATCGCGGCAACGACCTCTGATGTCGACAATTTCGACTGCGCGAGGGATTATGCGGCTTGGCTCGGCCTCGCGCCCAAGCCTCATTCTACCGGAGGCAAGCAAAGAGTGGGCGCTGTATCGAAGATGGGTGATCGGTACATCCGGCGCCTGCTGTATCTCGGCGCCATGGCGCGGATCATGCTCCGACGTCGGCTCAAGCGGGAGCCAGGAGCGGACTGGCTGTCGGGCATGCTCATGCGCAAGAAGACGAAGATTGTCGCGATTGCCTTGGCGCATCGCATGGCACGAATGATTTTTGCCGTCCTCGGGGACGGGGTCTCGATACGAGCCGCGGGTCGCCTGACGGCTCCTGGAATGGTCAGGGCAACGTGAGGTGATGGCAAACAAGCGGAGAAGAAGAACCAGGACACCCCGATGAATCCGAAGCTCTTCGAGAGCGCTCGATTGAGTGGGACCTGTTCTCCAAGCGGATATTCATCAGGGCTCGCAGCGGTTTCGCTGCGCCGTATACATGGCCGCAACCGACCTATTTACCGGAACCGATCTCGTCCTTTGCTCGCAGGAGCCATCCATACAGGGATTCAGGTCGGCGCCGATGCGATCGCTGTATTTCTTACGCGAGGTTACCAACGCTATCCTATATCGGTCGTACGAAGAGATGACCTATATTTTCATTCGGCACGAGGTTTCGAGACTGACAGGCACGCGCACGGCTGCCGGCTTAGGGGTTGTGCCCTTCCGTCGGCCGAGCAAGGCGAGACATGACGTGATGGTCTTGCGACTATTTCCGGGCCCGAGCGTCCACAACAACCTGGAATTAGGGCGGCCGAGGACAGCCGAATTCGCATCAATAACTACGGTTGCCTACAACATGTGACGGTTTCGGGGAATGCGATCCGCCCCGATTTCTCGACGGGCCACTTCTCTCGAAACCTGGAAACAGGAGAGGCCGCGCCCGGAGGTTTACCTTTTACGTTTTCGATCCAAGGATGGTGGAGGATCTGCTGGATCGAGGAGCCGTGGACGAATGGCGCGAGGAGGATGCGGTGACAAAGGCCGAAAAACGCAGACAGGCGGCCTACAAGGCAAAGCTTCCTCTGTCGCTTAAGCAAGTTAGGGAAGCTCTGAAATCGGCGAGTGAGAAGACGGATGACGCGCGGCCACGAAGCTGCGCGGATGGGAGGAATTCGATCTCGATGGCTTGCTCCATTGACGGAGTTGGATTGATAAACCTCGTATCCCGGAACACATCGGCGTTGGAGACGTTTTCCAGAAAATTGTCGAGGTTTTGATCATGAGAAGCTTGATCATGAAAACCATAGCGATCGTCATCACCGCGCTGTTGGCGACTTCTCCCGCGGTCGCGATCTCACGCCTGAGCCCGCTCAAGATGACGTGCGAACAGGCGCGCGCAACCGTCCACAACCAAGGCGCCGTGATTTTTCGCTGGTCGTCGCCCAGGGGACTTCCGCTGTATGACCGCTTCGTGCGGAACAGCCGCTATTGCGACGCGAACGAGTATGCCGAATGGAAGCGGATTCCGACGCGCGACCAATCATGCCCGGTTTTGTTTTGCGAGAACCTTGATCGTCTGGACGGCGACTTTATTATCCCGGACAACTCGCTCTGACGGGGTCGAACGCGCGTGCCCCACAAGGGCTTTTGTTGACGGGCTACGATCCACACATCATTCCGGGCGAACTCGCGGATATCGTGAGGCTCAAAAGCCGATCGCGCTCCGCGATATCGTTGATGCGGTGAGCAAAGCTCTGAATGGCCCGCGGCGATAGCCCCGACCACTCATTCAGCGTCTGGCGGGGCGCGCCAGCCTAGGCTGCTGGCCGACTCCACCCGCGTCAGTCCGCCAAGCCGCCCGCGCGAAACCGCCGATCAGATAAGATCCCGCGCCGCGCCCTCGCGCGCCCTCGCAATCCCGCGGCGCTGCAACGCATCACGAAACACCGCTTCGACCTGATTGGCTGCCGGTGTCAACACTGGCGGCGGCGGCTAGAAGAGCTTCAAGAAATGGCAGGCGGTCTTCAAACCCGGTCTTCAAGTCAAACAGAATCCGCTTGCCCTTAGCGGTTGCTCTCGCTAACTTTTTCCACTCCGCCAGTATCGCTGCGCTAGCGCGCTCATGAAATTCGACCGCGGCGCCGTCCGGCCCCACTCGCACCGATGCAATTCCGAGACGACCTGCCTGGGCTCGAATGCGGGCCGTTCGAAGCAACGCCGCCACTGGGTCGGGGAGGTCACCGAAGCGATCCAACATCTCCTCCTCCAACTCGTCGAACTCTTCCTTCAACCTCATCTTCGACAGACGTGTGTAAAAGCCTAGTCTTACGGTTGGATCCGGGACGAAATCGGAGGGAATGAAGCCGGTTACGCCGACCTCGAAATCAGGAAGATCAGGGAAAGCGGCTTTTCCGCCGCGAAGCGAGCTGACCGCCTTTGCGAGAAGCTCCTGGTAGAGACCAGTTCCGAGAACCTTTATGTGTCCCGCCTGTTCCTCGCCCACCACGCTACCGCCGCCACGCAGTTCAAGGTCATTCATCGCCACGTCGGCTCCCGATCCCAGACGATCGAACTTGAGCAGTAAGGATAGGCGCTGACGACTATCATCGCTTTCCTTCTCACCTGGCTCGGTCAGCATGTAGGCGAGCCCTTGCGATCGGCCCCTTCCAACGCGGCCCCGCAACTGGTGAAGCTGCGCCAGGCCGAATTGATCGGAACGCCAGACAAAAATCGTGTTCGCGCGAGGGACATCGAGACCGCTTTCAACGATATTGGTTGACAGCAGAATGTCGGCCTCGCCTTCTGAAAAGCGGACAACCGCGTCATCCATCTTGTCCACCGACATCTTGCCATGCGCCACCAGGACCGAGAGTTCCGGCGCTATCTCCGCGAGCATTGCCTGGAGCGGATCGATGTCGGCGACCCGTGGGGCGACGAAAAAGGACTGCCCGCCACGACGTCTCTCGCGCAGCAAGGCCGCGCGGATCGTTGCCGCGTCGATTTGGAGGATCGAGGTCCTGATGGGGCGGCGCCGAGATGGTGCGGTGGTAAGCAGGCTCACGTCTTGAACGCCGATGAGAGCGGATTGCAATGTGCGCGGGATAGGCGTCGCGGACAGCGCCAGGACGTGGACGTTCGGCGAAAGCGCTCGCATGGCGGCCTTGTCAGCGGCGCCGAAACGATGCTCCTCGTCGATGACGACCAGTCCCAGTCTCTGGAAGCTCACGTTCTTTCCAAGGATTGCGTGGGTCGCGATAACAATATCGACGGTCCCTGCCCTTATCTCATCGCGCGTGCGCGTGACCTCGTCGTTCCTCACGGCGCGAGACAGCAGGCCGACCGAGAGCCCAGACTTCTCAAATCGCTTCTTGAACACGTCATGATGTTGTCTGGCCAGAACAGTTGTAGGCGCCACGACCGTCACCTGCAGATTGGACATCGCGACGGCCGCCGCTGCTCTCAGGGCGATCTCGGTCTTTCCGAACCCGACATCCCCGCAAATCAGGCGATCCATGGGACGGCCACTCGCCATGTCGGCGAGATATTCATCTATCGCGCTCATTTGATCGGTGGTGAGACCGTAGGGGAAGCGCGCGCAGAATTTCCGATACTCGTCTTGCGGCGGCACTATCGGTTTCGTTTTAGTTTCCGAACGTCGGCGGGCAACGTCAACGAGATGCTTGGCCGCGGACCGGATATCCCGCTGGAGGTCATTTCGCTTGCTTGCCCATACATTTGTATTGAGCCGGTCCAGGGTAACGGATGACGCTTCGGCGCCGTATCGCCAAAGGAGGCCAAAATCCTTCATCGGAACGATGATCGAGGCGCCCCCGTGATACTCAAGCCGCGCGGAGTCAAATTCCACGCCTTCGACAACGGTGGTTTCGATCGCCCGCAAGATCGCGACCCCATGTTCCTCATGGACAACAACATCCCCGATCTTGAGATCCGGCGCCCGCAGCGTCGACCGGGTATGGTCGCGTTGGTCGCCGATGGGCGGCCCAAGAATGTCCTGGCAAGCCACAACAACAAGATTTCGTCCACGATCCACATACCCTTCCGTCCACGGGATCCTTCCGCTTCGAACGCTCGATCCCGTCTCCAACAGCTCTTGCCAAGTCGTGGCTGGCACGACGTTCGTGTTCAGCGATTTGCTCACCCGATCCGTCAATCGGCTCAACTGGGGTTCGTCTCCCACTATCGCGAGATGGGTGCCATTTGTGGCGACATTGTTGACAAGCTCCGTTAGAGCTCCGAACCCTTTCCGACCCGCTTCCAGCGGCAGGTATCCATCCGTATCAAGCAGTGACCAGCCGGGCCCCGAGCGCGCGTCGTCCCAAGCCTCGCGATCGAGGTAGAGTGAGCGCTGCGTCAAGGGCGCCCCGGAGGATATTCGCGCGTCCTCCATGATGTCGAGATACTCGTCCACTCTCCGGTCGACGTCGTCCTCGATAAGGAAGGTGGCGGGTTTAAGCACGTCAAACACTGTTTCGAGCGCGCTGTAATTTCTCAACATCCGTGTGTATACCGCCTGGCCATCGGAGGCTTCGTCGAGCTCGCCAGGGGCAAGGATTATTTCTGAAGCTGGTCCGAATAGCATCTCTTTGACACTCGCTTGCGTGCGCTGTGTCGCCGGATCGTAAAACCAGAGTTCCTCGACGATGCCGTCCTCGTTCAGATAGCATCGCATGGGGAGGTTGCCGCCGGCGGGAAATATATCAACGACGCCGTTAAGGATAGCGACCTCACCTGGTTCATCGACAACACCGTCCACCGCGTAGCCTGTCCGCGAAAGGAAGGCTTCAAACGACGACAGATCAAACCGGCCGCCGACAGCGACTTCGAAGCATGCAGACTGGATGACGTCCGCGGGTGGAATTCGCTGAAGCAAGGCTTCAAGTGATGTCACACACAATCGTCCGCCCGGCCGCGTCGCCAGCCACTCGCGCAAGGCATCCATTCTCATTCCCATTGAAGCTCGCGATGGCGGTACCCTATCAAATGGAAGACAGTCCCACGCGGGCAGATAAAAGAGTTTGCTCCCGAGCGAGAGGCATTCGCACGCCTCGATGATGCGCTTCGCACGTCCGTCCGAGCGTGCGACGAAGACGATGTCGTCGCCGTGCTCAGCGCCGACCTGGCGCGCGAGCTCGCTAGCGATAAATGATGAATTCGCGGCGCTATGTTGGTTTTGAGGGGCTACTGGCATCGATCCTTACCATGTATCTTGGAGGCGGGCGAAAAGGCGATAGTCAACGATGATCACGCGGCTAGGTTCCGGATGGATGGATGCTGGTTGCTTTCGCGAGATCGCGCCATGGGACAGAGCCTTTTGCCCCGGCATGCCCTGTCTACTCCCGCAAGCGGGCGCGTGGCGCGTGGCGGGAGTGGCCATGGACCGTGGGATACGTCTTCCAAACCCCGGCCACCGATTCCATCCCGGACACTGGCTATCCGCGCCCGCGGCTCTTGGATTTTGGCACCGATCTGGCCTCGCTGTTCGCTCAGACGCCTGCACCGGTCCCGGACGAGTTTCCAATGGCGGCGCCGAGGCAACAAAGCCCGCTTTCGAGCGTTAATCCAAAGGTGAAAGGGAGGACGTTCATGTCTAACGTGTCAAAAGCAGGTGGCGACGACCACAACAATGCCACAACTCGCAACACATTCGGTTCATCAGTCGAGAGCCAGGCGCAGATTTCGGACGCGGCGGCCGCGGGAGCATCGGGGGGTGAAGCGGAAAAGCTTTCAATATATCGGCTGGAGCCAATCGCGGCACCGGGTGATCCGCGGTGGGTGAACTCGCCCGGCCACGGGGTCGTCATGGTCGCGGCCCGAACGTCGGGGGACGCTAGGATCGTGGCCGCGAGTCGCGAACTCGACTTCATGGAAGTGGATGCCGCGCCCGCTGAGGATGTGACGACGTTCAACGCAAGCGCTTTTCGCGACGATAAGCTCTACACCGTGATCGAGGTCGAGCGAGGGCGGACCGATATCGCCCGCGGAGTGATCAAGGGCGAGATCTCGGTTGATACCATCAGGCCGGTGCAACCAGACTGAGACGCGGTTCGCAACCTCGCTCATCCATGCCAGAAGCAACACGGGATCGGAAGATGTAGATGTCGGTCCCGTCAGTGTCCAACATATGCCGAAGGCGGGAGGCGCCCCCACCGAACGCAAGTGCGCGATATCAGGCGCCCTCCCCCGGAGAGGCTCGATCGGATAAGCGCTACCGACGGCCAAGCTCGGAAGCCTACTTCACGGGGGCTCGGCGGCGGAAAATCCGTCCCGTCATTGGAAGCTGAATTCGGGTCGTGGCGGCTTTTTGCTCGAGGAGGCCCGCATATTCAATCTGATCAACGAGACCGCGATATAAGGTTGATAAGCTCAAGGCGGGTCGTGGGTTCAGACATGAACGCCATTTCATTGCGCGGATCTCGGCGCGCGAACTTGATTAGCCCCGACGTCACGATGATCCGAATGCTCGGCCACCGGCTCCGCACGGTGGCGACGAGTCCCAGCCCGTCCATCGATCCGGGCATGTCAGTGTCCGTGAACAGCGTGTCGACGATGTTGGTCTCAAGAAGAACAAGTGCCTCGGCAGCGTTGGCGGGCTTCAAGCGTTCGGAAGCCGGCTCTGTCCAGGAAGTCCACCGTGTCGCGGCGTATCCGCGGCTCGTCCTCGACAATCAGAATGTTTCTGTTTTTGGCATCGCTCCGGTTGTCTTGGCAAGCAAATTCGCCACGCAGTTTTACGAGGACCTCGCGCCCATCACTTGATGCGCGCGTCGCCTCCAATAAATCGTACTCGGCGGATGCCTGATCCCAGTGATATTTATCCTGTCCGAAGGGCCGGCCGGCCTCCTCCCACAAAGCATAGGCACGCCTGGCGATCCATTCGCCACGATTTTCCATTCCAACCTCCCCATGATCCGGATTGCGCGAACTATTAGCCAAACCTCCTCGGATCAAAGCAGCTCCGGCCTGGACAGAGCCGAACCCGCGTTGCCATCGACGGCCTTCGTTTGTCTCTCGGCGGCTCAAACCTCGTTAATGTCGCGAGGTTCCCGTCGCGAACATGGCGAAGCGACATTCTCGTGAGATATTGATTTGATGCTGATCGATTGGCGCGCGAGCCGACAGCTGGCGATGGTGACCGGTGCCCGACGAGGCTAGGCCTGCTCCAACCCGCAACACCCAAGTACGCCCCGCTTGAAGCGATTTAGCGCGGTAACGGGAACGAACACTCACCCTTGGAGTTTCAAAATGGAAAAATTCCTTGAAGGGCTGACATGACGAATTCTCACGGCGGTAAGCAAATTGTAGCCGGCGACTGGACGCGTCTCGGCGCGAACTTCGATGGCGATGGAGTGAACTTCGCGATATTCAGTGCGCACGCCGAGCGCGTCGAGCTGTGCCTATTTGACGAGACGGGAATAATAGAGACCGACCGCGTCGTGCTTCCGGAATTCACGAACGAGGTTTGGCACGGCTACGTGCCGGGTCTGAAGCCCGGAGCACTTTACGCGTACAGGGTCCACGGGCCTTACGACCCGGAGAGCGGCCATCGTTTCAACCCGAACAAGTTGCTGATCGATCCATATGCGCGCGAGCTGGTGGGGGACGTCGAATGGAGCCAAGCGCAGTTCGCGTATAAGTTGGACGCCGAGGAAAAGGACATGTCGTTCGATGAGACCGACAGCGCCCAGTCAATGCCTAAATGCCGCGTGATTGACCCGTCCAGTTACGACTGGCAAGGGGACACGAAGCCGCGGGTTGCCTGGTCGAACACGATCTTCTACGAGACCCACGTGAAAGGTTTCACCAAGCTCCACCCCGCCGTTCCCGAGGAGCTGCGCGGATCCTTCGAAGGATTGGGGCACCGAGAGGTCGTGGACTACATCCGCAACCTCGGGGTCACGTCCGTCGAGCTTCTCCCCGTCCACTGGTTTCCAGATGACGCGCACCTGCTCGACAAGGGTCTTAAAAACTATTGGGGATACAATTCCCTAGGCTTCTTCGCGCCAACTGCCCGTTACTACGGCCCGAAGGGCATTGTTGGCTTCCGGGACATGGTCCGCGCCTTCCATGACGCCGGCGTCGAGGTTATTCTCGACGTGGTCTACAACCATACCGCTGAAGGCAACGAACTCGGTCCCACGCTGTCGTTCAAGGGGATCGACAACTTTTCCTACTACCGCACGATGCCCGAGCAGCCTCGCTACTACATCAACGACACAGGAACTGGAAACACTGTTAACACCTCCCATCCTCGCGTCCTGCAGTTGATAACCGACAGCCTCCGATATTGGGCTGAAGAGATGCATGTGGATGGCTTCCGTTTTGATCTCGGTACTATCCTCGGCCGTGAACCGGAAGGCTTTGATCAACGAGGCGGATTTTTTGACGCGGTCGGGCAGGACCCCGTTCTGTCTCGATTGAAGCTTATCGGGGAGCCGTGGGACATCGGTCCAGGGGGGTATCAGGTTGGTGGCTTTCCGCCGGGGTGGGCCGAATGGAATGACAAGTATCGGGATACGGCGCGCGATTACTGGAAGGACACCGATGGCACCACGGGGGATTTCGCGGCGCGTGTGCTTGGGTCTGGAGACGTGTACGACCTTCGTGGCCGCAGACCGTGGGCCAGTGTGAATTTCATTACGGCGCATGATGGTTTCACGTTGAATGACGTCGTTTCCTACGATGAGAAGCACAATGACGATAATGGCGAAGACAACAAGGATGGTCATGGCGACAACCGAAGCCATAATCACGGCGTCGAGGGTCCAACGGATGACCTAGACGTGATAGATGTTCGAGAACGACAAAAGCGCAACTTCCTGGCAACCCTGTTCCTATCCCATGGCACGCCTATGCTGCTCGCTGGCGACGAATTCGGTCGCAGCCAGATGGGCAACAACAATGGTTATTGCCAAGACAGCGAGCTTAGTTGGGTCCATTGGGAAAACCTCCCGGTCTCCGCCGATAGCCTTCGGGGCTTCGTGAAGAGGTTGATCAGCCTGCGTCAGTCCAATCGAATTCTTCGGCGGGAGAGCTGGCGCGATGGCACCCTGGTGACGTGGCTTAATCCAGGCGGCGGCGAACAGACGCAAGAGCATTGGGCCGATCAAGGGAGCACGACCATAGGCTTGCGTCTGACGGCAAGTTCGGACACGGAAGGGATGAATGACGTCATCATTCTGTTCAACCCGCATGATGGTGACGTGGAGTTCAGCCTGCCCGAGAGTTCGGGCAAGGGCTGGGTGGTTACTTTGACGACCGCCGATCCGATCATTGGGGAACAAGATATCGGCGAGACGGAGTCCTATCTACTCTCTCCGCGCAGCCTTGTGCTGCTATCCGCCAAGGGGTGAACCCGGCAATAAGGGTGAGTGATTGGTTGACGGATGGAAACCACAATGGCCGTCAGCATGTTACGCCCTGTTCTCGCCTAAGCTTTACCGGTGACGGTTTAGCATCCTTGATCCCCTACGCCAGCGAAGATAAGGGAACTATTGCTCGAAGCAAAGGTTCGGGTGACAGGCTTGATCGATAATCCATACTCTTTCCTCGAGATTTCTCCGATCAAGCCTTTCGACACGCAACCCCCATGGAGACAACCATGTCCGACGGAAATCAAGGCCCTGCCTGGTGGTTCGCCTGGGTGGGCCATACCAACACCAATCTCGGCATGGCCCGATTTCTCGCGGTCCCCGTTAGCTTTGTTGTCATCCTCGGGCTCGTGGCATGGTCAATATGGCCGTGAAGCCTTGGAGGATTCGGGCAAGACCTGATTTGCGCTATATCGACGAAGCCACGGGCAACTTGCGTCATCACGTCATCTGGTGGCGACAGGTGATCGACCCTTCACCAGCCGTCACCAAGCGCGGCTGCTTGAAAAACCGATTGGTGTTTTTCCGAGTTCGATGGCAGTAAGTAAGCACCGTATTCGGCGGCTTGCGAGAGCCTCGGATCGCGGTGGAAACGGTGCTCGCGGGAGCCTGTCAAACCAGGCCCCGTGGGCGGTGCCCTGGTCCTATCGCATCTTTCCCTCATTTTCCTCCGCGGGATCGAAGTTGATGTCCCAATCCTTGACCGGCTTTCTTCCTGGAGGTGTCTTATGTTCGGTCGCGTCCTCGGAGCCTGTTATCACGGTGGGCTTAGCGCTGTGCACCCCCGTGGCCTTGCGATCAGCGACGGACTTGGCAAATTGACCCTTGGCGTCCTTCTCGATGTCCGACATGTCATTCGCCTTTCTGCTTAAGGCCATCGGAGATCTTCTTGACCTCGGGATCGGCGTTGGTTTCACCGTTGGCATCCTTGGCCGTGTCGGGATTGTCTTCGGCGGGAAGGTAGCCAGGCGGGATATTTTCCCGCGGTCCTTCCCATCGGGGCGATTGGTCGGTGGTGCCGGGAGCACCTTCACTTTGCTTGCTCATACCCATTGTAAAACTCCTTGTGGTGAATGGGTAACCTCGCAAAACATCACTTGTTCCGGGTTGATCATGATGTTTGGTTTGATCCGAGAGAGACAATCTAGTGTCTCGTTCCTTTTCCAGAAGCGATTGAGAGTGTCGCGGCCTTCCAGGTTTTCCACGATGGCGACAAGGCCATTTTGGTCGCGGGAGCGGATGGGGACTTGGCGGGGGGCGGGGCTCGCTCGCGCCATCAACCAATCTCCCCGCTTACGCGATAGCCACGAACCGAACGTCCCCAATTAAAGACGCCAGGACAGGAACGATCAGGCGACCAATAAGTTTAGTGGTCTCAACTCGCCAAAGGAGCACCATCAAAATGAGAACCGCCCTCGCCATCGCTGGACTTGCAATCCTATTTACTTCGCCCGTCCTCGCCCAATCCGCGGCCGAAAAGACTGGGGTCAACTCGGTCATGGGCGTTGCTCCAAGGACCGAGGACTTCGTCACCGAGGTGGCGAGCTCCGACATGTTCGAAATCGAATCCAGCAAGCTTGCCGTCGAACGCTCGCAGGACGCCGCGACGAAGACATTCGCCCAGCAGATGATCAGCGATCACATGAAGACGTCCGCGGAGCTGAAGGCGATGATCGATGGTGGCAAGGTCAAGGCCGCGATCCCGAGCGCGATGAGCTCGGCGCAACAGAGCATGCTGGACGATCTGAAGAAGCTCAACGGGGACGATTTCACCAAGCGGTACCACTCGGATCAGGAAGATGCCCATGAAGACGCCGTCGATCTTTTCAAACGGTACGGCGATGAAGGCGAGAACGCGGAGTTGAAGGCATGGGCCGCGAAAACCCGACCCGCGTTGGAACATCATCTGACGATGGCCAAGGACTTGAATAAGTAGTCTCGGATATCGGATTCAAAACGCCGTGGACCAGGAAATCCACGGCGTTTTGGTATCGACGCATTCGAGCGCGTTATTCGTTCCATCGCGACGCAGCGTTCGATGGTACAGTTCAACCTTCGCCTCCAGGCTCGACGCCGTTGGAACCGGTCCCTGGGAATGCCAGACGTGACGATGTGCACTCCGTCGCACGCGTGCCAATGATGTAGGTCCCGTTGAAGGCGAACCACTTCACAGAGGGCGGGTTGTCACCAGGACGCAAGCGGCCAGCGCGGCGGCGATCCGGGCATTTCGATTGGGCAAGCAGTCACTGGCTCCCTGGACCCTCGCCGTCTTCGACGGCTCCTTTCGCGGGCGTACCCAGCGCTTCCGACGACGGAGTTTTCCTCAAATCGCCCGTGGCCGAAGGCGCATCCGGATCGGCATCGTCTCCACGCATTGCCGAACGCAGTCCTTTCGCGGCTTTTTTCGCCAGCTCCTCGCGCCGCTCGTCGGCGCCATCCGAGACGCGCCGCTCGTCGGTTCCGGCCTGTTTCGATCCAGTCATCCTATGTCTCTCGTCTGTTTGAGGAGGGATGCATTGCAAACCGCGCTGGCATCCAAAGGTTCCGTCAGGCGTGGTCCGGCGCGCTTGCCCCTTCCCAATCGAGCCCCGAGAGCGGCAGCGACCAGGCCGGGCTCGGCCTCAGTACCATGGTCCGGTCAAGACCACTGACGTTGAACGCCGTCGACACTCGGACCGCGACGGGAATTCCTCCTCGGAAGGGCGCACTCGGCACAAAAGTTCATTCGATGTCAGATTCGGATGGCCCCGGTTTCAAAAGCCTGCCCGACGATTAGCGCGATAGGCGTCTTTTATTGGGAACAACACGAGGTTTTCGAGGTTCATGGGTTCCACAACGAAAGGAAACACCCTGTGCTCGGGGAGCCGGCTCCGGTGAAGGGCGACCCCGGCGGCAAGTCCCGCCGATCGTTGTGAGCGACTTTTCCAACCCGCCTAGAAATGTATAGGAAAGCTAATGAAAAAGGTTCGAAATCCGATTAACGCATCGCGACAGCGTTCTGGCCTGGAACGGCCGACAGAGGATCCCGGCGCGCGGGAAGGCCTGGCCCCCGCGCCCAATGAAGGGGAGATGACGTCACCTAGCGAGCCTAGCGTGTTCAACAGCGAGGATGAAACGGTATCTGTCCACGAGCGAGAGCGCGACGAGTGGATTAGCAAGCGAGCCTACTCGTTGTGGGAGCAAGCGGGCCGGCCCGAAGGGCGCCACGTCGAGCATTGGGAGCAGGCAGTTATCGATTTCAAGGAAAAAGGAAACGTTGACGGGGAAGACGCTCCAGACGGGGTTGGCGCGCCCGGCTCGTCAGGGACGTCGCGCGCCACATAGCAGCGACCGCCCGGCGGACGTTGCCCGGTCCGCGCCACCTTTTGCCTTGCGAGCGGCGCAACACCGGAGCCCACGTCGTTCAACTGGCGCGACGATGATCGCATCGCCGCGGATCGGGAGCGCTCCTCCCTTGGTGTCAAACGTATTGGAGAGTATCCTTGAACCATATCTGGCTTATCGCCGTCGCGGGAGGTGCCGCCCTACTGGGATCTGCGCTCGCGTTTGGAATGATGAAAGAGGATCCGAGACGTACGGCGTTTTCGATCGGCGTCGCGGTCCTCTTCGCGGTGGTTGCGCTTGGAGTTGCCCTTTTCGTGTCATCCTTCGCGACGGCACCGATCCGCGCCGCCGACAGGGAGCATTCCGAGGAAAAGCTGCCGGCCGGCCCCACCCATACCAAGGAGTTGCCTGGGAAGTAACGGTCTTTCCTCAATTAGGTCCTCGCGCCGCCCGCTCTTCATCCGGCTCAAGGCGCCGGGGGCGGGAGGTCGCTCACGAAGGTGTCGGCAATGAGGGTGCTTGGTGTTTTGGTATTGATTGCATGCTGCGCGGGCATGTGTACGACAGCCGCGTGGATCGCGACCTCACCCCAAGGGGAGTTTCTTCCTGGAGACCCTCGACTGGCCGGCCCAGGGGATATCCGTCGAGGAGAACAGATCTTCACGGCCGCGGATTGCTCCTCTTGCCACGCCACTCCCGGCCAAACCGACCGCCTTCACCTTGGAGGCGGGCTAGCCTTGGCATCGACCTTCGGTACATTCAGGCCTCCGAACATATCGGCCGACCCGATTGATGGAATCGGAAATTGGGACGTCTCGGACTTGGCGAACGCACTGGTGGCGGGGATCTCCCCCACCGGCGCCCATTACTATCCGGCCTTCCCCTACACCAGCTATACTTCGATGACACCGGGCGACATACGCGACCTTCATGCCTATCTCAGGACTGTTCCCTGGGTTAAGGGCCGCGCTCCACCGCATCATCCCAGCCTTCTCTTCGCGATCAGGAGGTCCGTCGGAGCATGGAAGCTTCTTTTTTTCAGTAAGGGTCGCTCCGCCGCCCCGCCAGCCAAGGCGGACAAGCTGCTTGCCCGCGGCTATTATCTCGTCGAGACGCTGGCGCACTGCGCGGAGTGTCATTCCAGTCGAAACGTCGTGGGCGCGATAATCCCGGAAACACGATTTGCGGGCGGAATTGATCCCCAAGGCACGGGCTACGTTCCGAACATCACGGCCGCTCGTATCGCGGATTGGAGCGAGGAGGATCTCGTGCGGATGTTGACGACGGGCGAGACGCCCAACCATGGCCGGGTCGGTTCCTCAATGTCCGACGTCGTGGAGAACACAGCTCGCCTCCCGGAAAGCGATCGCGAAGCGATAGCTCATTACATTAAAACGTTGGGAGCGATTCCCTCGCCGCGACCTTGAGCTTAGTGGGTATAAAGATAGGCGACCAGGTCCCTGGCTTCGTCGGGACTTATGCCACTCGCCGGCATCGCCGTTCCTTGAGCGTACTGCTCTGGCCCAACAATCCAGCGCCGCGCGTTTTCCGCGTTGTTGGGCAGGGTCCCGGCTATGTAAACGCGCGCCCGCAACCCCGACAGCGCCGGCCCAACCTGACCATCGGCGCCAGGCACGCCAGGGATCGTATGACAGCCAGCGCAACCGTAACGTCGAAAAATGGCGGGTGCCCGGTCCAGCTTTCCTCCGGTCATCAAAATCGCGGTCTCGCCTATTTCATGGCGCGTCTTGATGCGATTGACCATCAGGAACGACACTGCCAGCGCCGTGCACAGAAGGCATGTCAGCAAAGCGGGGTAACCCGTCAACCTACGCATTTTCGATCCTTGTGCTCGATTGCTTGATCCAAGCCGATAGGAGAAAAATCGCGGCTCCCGCATAGACCGTGCCCGCCGGGATCCACATTAAAAGCCCCGCCATTTGCTGATCTTGCAGGGGCGAAATTCCCCACTCGCGGGCGTCGGCGGTCTGAGCGACATAAAGAACACGCGGCGAGAGCGCGATCAACGCGCCCAACACGCTCGTATGCATCATCGTGACGAAGAGATGCCAAGCCGCGACACCCCGTTCGCTGCGCCAAATCATCGCCCACCAGAAGAAGATCGCCGTAATGAAAAACGCCAGATGCTGGGCCCGATGCGCCGTCGTGTCCGCGATGGAGGTGTCCAGCAGCACGGGTGCGTGCCAGACCCATATCGCCGCGCCGTGCAGCAGCGTCGCTAGCAAGCCGCCAGTTAGCGACGTCCATGCGACACGAAGCGGGGCAGCGTTGAACATCCGGCTCGCCGCCAGACGCCCGGCTCGCGGAAGCGACCACACCATAAATGCCGCCGGCCGCGAAAGGACGATAAGAGGCGCCGATACGGCCATCACGATCTCGTGCTCGATCATGTGCACGGCGAAAAGATGTTCTCCCAGCCAATGGATCGGCGATATCAAGGCGGCGGCCAGGGAGATGAGGCCGGCATGGAATGCCAGGATTCGAAGAACCGGCGAGCGCCTGTTGACGCAAACGCGTTTTAGCAATCGACGGCTACCTATCATGGACGCTGTCGCGGCCACGCAGATGGGGACGATGACCAGGGGGTCGAAGGTCCACGGATATGAGCGCGCGTGCGTTTCTCCCCCATGTGCGAAGGCATTGCCGGACACGGCGATCAGAACGGCGAAGGCAATCAACGTGCGCATGGGTCGACCAACATTATCGCGGCTCCCTGTAGACTGATCGCGAACATGAACATGGCCGCGAGAAGCTGGAGCGCGCGACCAACCTTTTCGCCAGGGGTTCCCAATTCTTGCCTACGCCCTAGACCGAAAATCGATCCGAAGGCGCTCAGGGCAATCGCCGCGGCGAACGAGACGAGCATCCAGCTCGAACCCGCGGCGCAGTCGCGCCACGGAAGTATCTGTCCGAGCTGCGTCGTGGCGGCCCAGGCTATCGGCGCGACGGCAAGGCCAACAAATCGAATGGAGCTTGGGGTCATAGGCGTGGGACCCAATAGATGCAGCCGTAGATTGGCAGCCAAGCCACGACAACGAAGTTCCAGTACATGGCGTTGTCCGCCACGTCGTCATGGCGACGCGCGTTGTCCGAGTGCCTTGTGAACATCAAGCAAGTGAGAACCAAGGTTTCGGCGAGATCGGTTAGAACATGGCTGGTATGAAGACCTAGCAGCAACCAGACGATAGAGCCGTAGGCATTGCGATCCCATCCCACGTGCAGTGCTGGAAACTCATGAATTCTTATGAGAAGTGGCGCTATGCCGAGGCAAGACATAACCAAGAGACCAGCTCTTGCCTTCGGCAGGTCCCGCCGCTTTGCCCAGCGTGACACCAGGAAATTTGGAACGAGGCTGGCCAACAACAAGACGGTGATGGCGGTTCCCGCCCAAAGATCCGGTCGCGGCGCGTCAATGGGCCATGCGGGGGCAATGCTCATCAAATAGAGATACATGACGATGGCGAGCGCGAAGCCCGTGCCCTCGATCACCATGAATGCCAGGGTACCCCACCATGCGGGGCTAGCGGCTCCGCTTGCGTGCGACGTGAGCGTGGAAACGTCACAAACCACTCTCTCCTTCATGACTCGTCCTCCGGCACGCCTTTTGGCCAGAACCAGCCTATCAAGGCAATCGCGATGGGGATCGAGCCCCACACAACCGCCCACGGGGTGAATATCGACCAAACCAGAACCATGGATGCGGCCACCGCGGCAAGGAGCGGCCAAATGGAATCGCGCGGCGATGACTCCCTTGCTTGCGGCGTCGATGACGCCACGGTGCTGACGAGCAACTCGCGTCGATCGACACAAAGGCCCGTGGCGACACAAAGTTCCTCATCGTCCCAGAGGGGCTCGCCTGAACGCACGACCGGAATCCGCGCGAAGTTGTAAGGCGCCGGCGGAGAGGCCGTCGCCCATTCCAGCGTCGGGGCTCCCCATGGATTTGGGCCGGCGACCGGGCCGGTTCGCGCGCTTCGAACGACATCGATCGCAAACAGGAGAAAGCCGGACGCCAGGACCAGCGCGCTGAGGCTGATCATGAGGTTCAGACCACTCCAGGCAAGCTCGGGTTGGTAGGTGTATACGCGACGAGGCATCCCGGCCAGTCCAAGGACGTGCATGGGAAAGAAGGTGAGATGAAATCCCGTGAACACGAGCGCGAAGACCCAACGGCCCAAATTCTCGCTCATTGTCCGACCAGTGAATTTTGGAAACCAATAGTAGATCGCGCCGAGCAGGGGAAACACCGCGCCGCCCACGAGCACGTAGTGGAAATGCGCCACGACGAAATACGTGTCGTGAACCTGCGTGTCGAACGGCACCGAGGCGACCATCACTCCGGTCATCCCGCCGATCACGAAGGTTATGATGAAGCCGAAAACAAAAAGCAGCGGCGTTTTGCAGACGGGCCGACCCAGCCAGATTGTCGCCAGCCAACAGAATATTTGCAATCCCGCGGAACGGCGATCGCCATGCTGGAAGCGGTGAAAAAGCTCTCCCCTAACCGTGGCAATCCGGCAACGAACATATGATGAACCCATAGGCCGAAGGCCAGGACGCCTGTTGAAACCAGTGCCATCACCATTGACAGGTAACCGAAAACCGGCCGCCGCGTGAAAGTCGTCACGATGGTCGATACCATTCCGACCGCAGGAAGAAATATGATGTAGACTTCGGGGTGACCGAAGAACCAGAAGAGATGCTGCCACAGCAGGACGTCGCCACCCTCGGCGGGATTGAAAAACTGCGTTCCCACCAGTCTGTCGAGGATCAGCGAGGTACTGGCGATCATCACTGCCGGCATGGCGAGGATCACCATGAACGACGTCACCAGCATCGACCATACGAACAGCGGAACGCGGTCGAGAGACATGCCAGGGGCGCGCTGCTTGAGGATAGTGACAACGAGTTCAACGGAAACGGCAAGTGCCGACACTTCGGTGAAGGTAATCATCTGCGCCCAGATGTCAGCCCGCTTTCCAACGCCATATTGGGGGCCCGACAGCGGCACGTAGGCGAACCATCCCACGTCGGGACCGGCATCGATTATGAATGCAGCCCATAAAACAATTCCGCCGGCCAGGAACATCCAGTACGAGAACGCATTGAGCCGGGGAAAGGCGATGTTACGGGTCCCAACCATCAGCGGCACGAGATAGACCGCAATCGCTTCCATGACCGGTACGGCAAACAGAAACATCATGTTGGTGCCGTGCATCGTGAATATTTGGTTGTACCGGTCTGGTCCAATGAATCGCGCTTCGGCTCGCGACAACTGCAGTCTCATCAAGAGTGATAAAATTCCGCCCAGGAACAGAAACACGAACGCCGTCACGATATAGCGGCGACCTATGATCTTATGGTCGACCGTGGACAAGGCACCCCAGAAGCTCCGAGGCGTACGCCAGATCGCTGTCAGGTGCCGGTCGACGTCGGCCAGGTCAAGGTCGGTGTCACGAAGATCGTTCGCACGGTCATGAGCCGTCATTTGAGGCTCTCCAGGTAGGCCGAGACGGATCGCAACTCGTCGCTGGTGAGAGGGACTGCGGGCATGTTGTTGCCAGGTTTAAGTGTTTGAGGGTCGGCGATCCACGCGGCCAACGTACCCCTCGTCCGGTCGAATAGACCCGCGCCAATCGTCCCGCGGCTTCCGACATGCGTGAGGTCGGGGCCGGTCGTCCCGTCCGCGGTGGTCCCGCGAACGCGGTGGCAGGCCGCGCAAGGCTTTCGCAGGAAAGCAGCCTTGCCGCGCGCCAGCTCCGGCTGATCTGGCACGAGACTTTCAGCAAGTTGGCTCGCATACCACCGACGATATGAAGCTTCATCGTCGGCCATGACCAACAGCGCCATGTGGCTGTGCTGAAGACCGCAGAATTCAGCGCATTGGCCGCGGTAGACACCTGGTCGATCCGCGTGAATTGTCAGGGTGTTGGTTCGCCCTGGTACCAGATCCTGCTTGCCGGCCAGGCTTGGGACCCAGAAGGAGTGGACGACGTCCGCGCTCTCGAGTTGTAGCCGCACACGGGTGCCCACGGGAATATGTATCTCGTTCGCCGTTTGGAATGCCGATTGGCCATCTTGGAGATAGGTGACGCGCCACCACCATTGCTCGCCTCGAACGACCACCGTCATCTCCGGCTCCCCGATACCGTCGATCAGCCGCGTGGTGTAGAAGCTCGCCACCGTCAGGCCAGCGATAATCACCGCCGTGGCGACGACCAACGAGGTCACGATGAACCTGGCACGTCTGTCCGAGCGGGCGGCGCGGTCGATCGGAGAGGACCGATGATGAAGAACCGCGTAGGCGAGAGCCGCCACGACAATGACCCCACACCGTCACGCCCACGAAGATGAGGATCAGCATGAGCTGCCTTAGGTGGACCGCGGGCTCGCCATGAACGTCGAGCGCTGACTGTGTTCCCGCGCAGCCGGCAAGTGTCCCGATGACAAATATGAGGGGTATCTTTCCATTCACGGGCTTGGCCCTTGCCGCGGGTGGACACCTATCGGACCCTCTTCGAACAACATGACCGCCGGCCCGCGGTTTTCCGCGGCCGCGCATGCTTGGCGTCATCTCGTCCGGGAGCACTGACTTTCGGTGTGTAGGACCCCATGGACTGAACATAGCCGGCGAGCTGCCAGATCTGCTCGATCGGGATGCGTTCACGGAAAGGCGGCATGCCGTGCGGCCGTCCGTCACGGATTGACGCAACGATCGAAACCATCTCCGGGCCATAAAGCCACCAGCCATCCAGGAAAGACGGGCCTTGCCCACCTCGTCCGTCGCCATGACATGTGGGGCAGCCGAACCAAGTATAAAGGCGCTTGCCTTGGCTCAGGTTATAAGCGTCGTTTTCGTATGGTTGGCCGCGCGCGAAGTCTATCTCGGGCGGCGCTCCACTTATGCCGTTCGGCATCAGCCTGAAACCGTCCAGTTCGGAATTAACGGGCGGATCGAGCCGGAACCTTCTGCCTTCGTCGATCCAGCCCATCACGCCGGCGCCTACGATAAGCGCGGCGGCAACACCCGACCAAGAGATGACATGCGACCAAGTGACGGCATGCCGGATCGGCGAACTTTGATCACGACAGTCCACGGGTTGATCGCGATCGCCGCGTGGAGCGCGCGCCACGCCCGAAAATCCTCGGCGGGCTGGGCGCCACGTCACGAACAAGGCCACCCCAACCAGCAGCATCGTAAGCCCGTTTATAAGCCTGGAAGATGTTATGATCATCCTTCTTAATCTTCACGTTAGTCGCGAGGTGCCTCCGAGGATCGGGTGACCGTGACAGGAAGCAGCTTGTAGGACGGGGTTTTGGACCTTGGGTCATGGTGGTCCAAGGGAAATAGCGGGTTGGCCTCCGGAAAATAGGCGGCGCACGAGCCTCTCGGGATGTCGTACTCGACAATTCGAAACCCGTGGACCATGCGTTTGCTTGATGGGTCGATCGCGGTGACAAGATCGACCGACATCCCGTTCTCAAGACCAAGGGCCGCGATGTCGGCGGCATTCATGAATACAACTCGCCTCGTTCCATCCACGCCCCGAAAGCGATCGCTGTAGCCATACACGGTCGTATTGAATTGATCATTGGACCGAAGAGTGGCCAAGTGAAGAACGTCGGTCCGTCCCTGCGTTGACAGGTCCGGGAAAAGCCTCCGCGGCGTCAAGAAATTCGCCTTGCCGTTCGCGGTGACCCACTTTCGTTCGCGCGCCGGAACGGGTCGAGGAAATCCTCCCGGCTTGAAAAGCCGCTTGTTGAAGTCCCTGAAGGTTTCGGGATATGTCTCCTCGATCGCATCCCTGATCTTGGCGTAGTCGTTTGTCCACTCGTCCCAAGGAACGCTATCTGATCGCAACGTGGCCTTGGCCAGCCCCGCGATGATCGCGGGTTCCGAGAGCAGCTCCCCGCTCGCCGGTTTCATTTTGCCAACGGAGCCGTGGAAGTGAGCGATCGAACTTTCGATCGACACGGCCTGGGGACCCGTGGCCTGTTGATCGATCTCGATCCTGCCCAGGCAGGGCAAGAGGTACGCGATTTCTCCGTGGACGACGTGGCTTCGATTGAGTTTCGTCGCGATCTGCACGGTCAGTCGCATTTTTCGCCAGGCTCGTTCCATTGCGTCGGTTTCCGGCGCCGCCCTCAGGAAATTGCCTCCGAGACCGAGGAAGGCGCGCGCCTCCCCCCCAAGATCGCCTGACAGGTCTCCACTGTCGTGCGGCCAGTCCATCGAGGCGGTTCGAAGTGGTAGAGCTCGGAGAGCTTGTCCAAGGGTACCAGACCTGGCTTCTCGGTTATGCCCACGGTTCGTTGCCCCTGCACATTGGAATGTCCCCTCACCGCGCATATGTTCGCGCCGGGCTTTCCGATGTTGCCACGAAGCAAGGCTAGATTGGCGACCATGTGGACCGTCTGAACGCCCATGAGATGTTGAGTGAGACCCATCCCGTAGACGAGTAGAACCGCCTTGGCGTTAGCGTATATGGTCGCGGCCTGCTCCATCTCTTGACGTGAGAGACCTGAGATTTTTTCCAGTTCGCTCCAGTCATGGCCGCGAGCCGCGGCGGAGAATTCCTCGAAGCCCGCCGTATGCTCCGCTATGAAGTCGTGATCCAGCACATGTTTCTTATCCACGGCCGCCATCGAAGCCGCGAACGCTACCATCGCGGCGTTCGAGGGATCGGCGGGTTGACCGTCATTTCCCGCCACTTTTGTGCTGGTTTCGGCGCGAAGGGCATCGTCCGCCTCGATCAAGGCCTTGCATATACCAAACAGCGCCGCGATATCTCCTCCGTTGCGCACCTGGTGGTAGCTCGACGAGATCTTGGTTTCAGGGCCGCCTAGCATTTGCGTCGGCGATTGCGGGTTCACGAAGCGCTCAAGCCCCCTTTCCCGAAGCATGTTGAAGGTCACGATCGGGACGCCTCGATCGACCGCGTCCTGCAGGTCATGGAGGAGCCTCGGCGACGATGTCCCAACATTCTGGCCGATGTAAAATATGCAATCGGTGTTTTCAAAGTCCGACAGGATCGCTGTCCCGACGGAGGCGCCGATACTTTCCGGCAGCGCTACCGACGAACTCTCGTGGCACATGTTGGAGCTGTCGGGCAGATTGTTGCTGCCATAGATGCGCGCGAACAACTGATACATGTAGCTCGCCTCGAGGGACGCGCGGCCCGAGGTGTAGAAGTCGACTTGCCTTGGCTCGAAGCCCCGGAGTTCCTTGCCTATTTCCGCGAATGCTTCCTTCCATGAAACCGGGACATACTTGTCCGTCGAAGGATCCCAGCGCATCGGATGGGTCAAGCGACCCTGCTCCTCGAGATCGTGATCGCGCCATCGCTCAAGCTCGCTCAATGTGTGGGATGCGAAGAATGCCCTGTCAGCTCGGCGATCGGTGATTTCCCATGCGGTCGCCTTTGCTCCATTTTCGCAGAACTCGAGGGGATGGGTTTTCGCGGGCTTGGCCCATGCACAGCTCACGCACATGTAACCTTGCGGCTTGTTTTGCTCCGATAGCCTTCTAGCGCCTAAGGCAACCTTGCGCTCCCGGAGCAATATTTCGGCGACGGATTTGGCCGATCCCCAGCCCCCGGCGGGTCCTCGGTAACGCTTGATCTTGGGTGGATGGCCTGGTTTCGCAGACATGGCGGTCCCTCTTTTGTCGGCAAACCACGAAACGTGCCGTTTGTTCCCGATGGTCATGGGGTGGTCCGCGTATCGAAGCCGGGGCGGCTCCACGCAGCCTCGCTCGATGGTAAGATTGGCCGACAGACGAGCGGGAAGCGTGCCTAAACTAACGTTGGGCCGTGGAACGTAACCACACCAGTCCCGTGGAACTATCCTTCATGAATGGTGTTGGGACTTGCCACGCCAGCGAAATATTTTCTTGGCTGCTGACTGTTTAACCACTGGAGAGAAGCCTAGTGCGACGGCCCGCCCTGAGACTGCTTGTCGGAAAACGTGTCTTGATCGTTGAAGACGAGTATTTCCTAGCCGATGAGACCCGGCGAGAACTGGAAAGCAATGGGGCGGTCGTCGTGGGGCCGGTGGGCACTGTCGGCGCCGCCTTGGAGTTGCTCGAAACGGAACAGGTCGACGCCGCCATACTGGATATCCATCTCGCCGACGAACTCGTGTTCCCGGTCGCCGAGGAACTTGAACGACGAGAAATTCCCTTTGTATTCGCCACGGGATACGACCCTTCGATCCTGCCCTTGAAGTTTACCGGTTTCGCGCTTTGCGGGAAGCCAACGGAACTCGGCACCATCGCCGAGGCTTTGTTCGGCAATGGTCCGGTGGACCTTCACTGACACCGTCTATCCGAGCATGCCGGCCAGGCGCGCGCGGGCGCGGCTCACCCTGCTCTTGATGGTGCCGACAGGAACGTCGCAACGCTCGGCGGCGAGTTCGTAGCTCATCCCCTGGATCAGCACCAGATCCACGACCAAGCGAAAATCTCGCGGCAGAGTGTCAATGGCCCGCTCCAATTCATGGGCTCGCAGCTTCCAATCCTGGGTCGGTGGTGACCAAACCTCGCCAGCGCAGTCATCCAGGCCGCCGACCTGTTCCCTCCTTGAGAGCTTGTATTTCGTGCAGAAGGTGTTGCGCATTATCGTGAAGAGCCAGGAGCGAAGGTTCGAACCGCGCTGGAACCGGTGCGAGCTCCCGATTGCCTTCGTCAAGGTTTCCTGAACAAGATCGTCGACGTCGCTCGCCCCCCGATGAAATCGCCGAGCGAATTGCTGTAACGCGGGCAGAATTGCCATGAGTTCGGCTTCAGTGAAACCAGTCGCGCGATCATCCAACATCGTTGCTCTCCCTTGTCGGATGAACATCCCTTGCGGGCAGTCGTTCCATCGACACGACGTTTCGTCTCCGACCGTACAGACAGGCACGCATTGTTGGTGATTTCGAGCGGTCATCGCGGGGTTGCCGGAGACACCGCCACGGCTTATTCGCGAGGCGACGATCTTCCAGCCAAGTCAGGGGTTTGATCGCCCCTCGCGCATCGCCTCGCAGATTTTCAATAGCAGGGGGAGCTTGGATAGCTGATCCAAATCGACAGACAGCTTTGGCTTCCAGTTCGGGTAACTGTCGCTCGTGCCGGGAATGTTGGTTGGGCGCTTTTCGTCAGTCATGTCGGCCAACCGAACAGCGGCGAGCATCGAGGAGGTCTTGGCGATGAATTCGTGCGCGCTCACGACCAATTCCTCCAACTTTTTGTCGTTGGTGGTCACCGCTGGCGGATCAGCGGGCGGGTGCGTGCCGGTAATGTCCAGCGCGTTCTTGAGATCCTCCCGTTCGTGACGCCGCTCCTCGACATGGGCTTTCGTCACATCCGGGGGGACGATCCCGTGTCGCAGTCGCGCTTGAATATCGGCGCCACGCCACCAGCCAGCCAACGTTTGATGATCATGGGTCGAAATGCACGCGATAGACAGCCGAGGATAGGCGTCGGCGGGCTTGAAGCCGTGCTCTCCACGCTCGTAGGACAAAATTCGGTAGGATAAAACTCCAGCCGCGGCCAGATCTTCCCGAAGGCCGTCGGGGAGCACCCCAAGATCTTCCCCGATGACGATACACCGAAACCTTTTGGAGGTCTCGGCCAGAATTCGCAGCAGTTCATCTCGCGGATAGTCGACGTAAGCGCCCTGATCCGGCGTGCATTCGATCGGCACGAGAAACAGACGTCGGAGCGCCGCGGCGTGATCGATCCTGATGGCTCCCGCGTAGCGCATCGCCGAGGACAGCATGCGCCGAAAAGGCGCCTCGCCTCCTGACGCCATGGCGGCGGGATGAAAGGCCGCCAGATGCCAATCCTGTCCTTGCGTCGCGAACGGGTCAGGGGGGCTTCCGATGGTCGCGTCGGAGATGTAGGCGTCGCGCTCACCCCAGGTGGCCGACCCATCGATCGCCTCGCCGACAGCCAGATCGAGATAGAGGCCAATCCGGAGACCCTCTTGGCGCGCGGCCCGCGCGGCAGTCATCAGTTGCCGATGCGCATGCCATTGCAGCCACATGTGAAAGTCGATTGTTTCGGCGTGTTCCTTGGCGAAAACGGCAGCCTCGGAGCTGGTGGCGCGCTGGTAATGGACCGGCCATGATTTCCATCCCGTACCCCGTCCGAGCCCGCCCATGTGGGACGACAGGGTTTCAAACATGGCGTGCCGTCGAAGACTTTCACCTCCGTCCTCGACGAAAGCGTCGAACTCCCGCCATTCATCCGCCAACTCGCCCCTCGCCGCCTGGAATTTTTTCCATAGATCACGCAACACCTTGATCTTCGTCTCGGCGACGCCGACATAGTCCACGAGGTCGGTTCGTCTTAGCGACTCCAACCTCGCGTCCAGTTCTGGGCTGCTTTCAAAACCCGTTATCTTGTCGGCCGCTATGTACAACGGATTGAGCATTTGCCGGTTCGATGGTTCATAGGGACTGCATCGATCCGGGTCGGCCAGGAACGGCGCATGCAGTGGATTAAGGCCGACGAAGTCAGCACCCTGGGAAGCAGCGATCGTGATCATTTGAACAAGATCGTCGAAGTCGCCCATGCCCCAGTTGCGCGCCGAGCGAAGCTCATAGAGCTGCAGGCTGATCCCCCAGACCCGCTTTCCCTCGAGAAAGCCGGGCAGAAACGACTTGGGAACGATCTTTTCCACCACTTGCCTTGGTGTGGGCTTGGGGGCGGTTTGGCGGGCGGGGTCGGTCTCGACCCCTAACGCGGCCAGAATTTTTCGCTTGGTGGCGTCCGTGATCGGCACCTCCACATTCTCCGGGCTCGGCCTTGTAAGGCTGATCCCGTGTTCTCGCGCAAGCTGGTCAAGATTCGGTTCCATTATTTTTCTTTCTGGAATACGCTCTCGCATCTCAATTGGCCGCCGGACTAATGTTGGCTGTCACGGCCCATGGCCCGAAAATCTCGTCGGTGGCCGCACCACGCGAGAAAATGACTTCGCCAGAGGGTGGTGATGGCGGTGTTCCTGTCTTATCCGAAAGGTTCGCGAGCAGACGTAGCGTTGACCCATTGTTCAGCACCCACTCGGCAACGGTCATGCTCCCATGTCGGTGGTGCCTTCCCACCCCGCCACCGGTCCCCTTGAGCAAGGGAACAATCCGTTGATGCCGCAGCGTGAGAAGTGACCGATAAAGCGCGAGCATTTCCAGCGCTTGTGGTTCGGCGAGCCTGGACCAGTCGAGCCTGGCCATTTCGAACGTCGACATCGCGGTCGGATCGAGAAGCTCATCGGTGTCGAAGCCGGGAAGACGAGACAGCTCCTTTCGGCGTCCCTCCCTCACCTTTCCGTTCAATTCTTCATTGAAATCACAAAAATATGGAAACGGCTCGCGCGCGCCCCATTCCTCGCCCATGAACAGCATAGGGATCTGTGGCGACAACAAATAGAGCGTCGCGATGGCCTTGAGCCGGTCGAGCGGCCGGTATGTGATCATGCGGTCGCCGAGCGCCCGATTCCCAATCTGATCATGATTTTGAATGAAGGAAACGAAGGCGGTCGGTGGTAGGTCGCGTGTCGGCTTGCCGCGATTTCCGCCACGATATGGCATATGTTCGCCTTGAAACACGAAACCCTGCGCGAGCGCCCGCCCGAGCTTGTCAGGCTCATCGGCATAATCCTGATAGTAGCCGAACGTTTCGCCTGTCGCCGCGATGTGCAGCACATGGTGCATATCGTCGTTCCACTGAGCGGTGAATAAGGTGGCGCGTCCAGTCTCGTCGCGCTTTAGGAGATCGCTGTCGTTGTCTTCGTTCTCGACGACGAGGTGAACATGCCGTTTGTCGGCCGCCCACCGAACACGGCGCGCAAGCTCGTGCAAAAGATGTTCCTCGCTGTCGTCCTTGATGGCGTGCACGGCGTCAAGACGCAAACCGTCAAGGCGAAATTCCGTAATCCAGAAAATCGCGTTCTGAATCATGAATTCCCGAACGGCGGCCGAAGCCTCGCCGTCATAATTAAGACCGTTACCCCAGGGCGTCTTGTGATGTTCGGTGAAAAGCGGCGCGTAATTGGGAAGATAGTTCCCGTCCGGCCCGAAGTGGTTGTAGACGACATCCATGAAGATGCAAATGCCGCGTTGGTGAGCGGCATCCACCAGCGCCATCAAATCCTCCGGGCGGCCATAGGTGGCGTCGGGGGCATAGGGGAGGACGCCGTCATAGCCCCAGTTGCAGCGGCCAGGGAAGTCACTGACAGGCATGATTTGAATGGCGGTAACACCAAGGCTCGCCAGATGGTCCAGTCTTTCGATAGCGGCTCGGAACGTCCCCTGCGCGGTGAACGAGCCGATATGGGCCTCGTACAGAACGACTTCCTCCCAAGGCCGGCCCGGCCATGAATTCGTGTTCCATCGGTGGGCCTTCAGGTCGACGAGTTCACTTGGGCCGTGAACGTCGTGGGGCTGATGGCGCGAGGCGGGATCGGGGACCGCCGTTCCGTCCGGTAAAATGAACCTGTAGAGGTCACCGGGTCCCACTTCAGCCACGCGGCATCGATGCCAACCGTCATCATCCCGCTCCATTCGCCAGGGCTCACGGCCGTCGACGCTCAAGAGAACCTTATCCATGAAGGGGGCCCAAAGCCGAAACTCGACGCCGTCGTCAAGAAACCGAGGGCCAAAGGAATAATCCATCACGACATCACCTCGTTATCCAAATACATGTTGAAACCGACGCGGCACTCCCGCCCGACGTTCGACCAAGGTGGGCGACCGGACGTGCCGAGATCCTTGAGACCCGAAAAGACGATCACGTCCTCACCGTCCTTGCCCGGCCGTGGCGCCGGTTCTTGACGGGTGACCGGCCTTCGGGCGACCGACGCGTCTCTCGGCTCCTTCGCTTTCCGCGTGCTCGTGCGAAATGTCCGCATGAAGCTGGATGGCTTGGCGCACACATCCCGGTCGCGCGCGAGTGCTCCGACCTTCAACCCTTCAGCGGCACGTGCCAACGCCGCGCCCTCCCAATCGCCAGGCCGGCTCCGGTGACAAGCGCTGCTGGTGGCGTCATTTCTAGCCTCCAATAATGTAGATGGTCGTCAGGAACCCGTGACATTGATCCGGGTTCCCCGGCCGGGGGCGTTGGCTGGATGAACAAGACCTGATCCGTGATGCGACTGGAGCCGTTGGCGCGGCAGGATTGCGTTGAATGGACGGGCAAGCCCGGTTCCAAGTCGCGGGCCAGCGGCGATTGGAAAGTCAGCGCTTGGAATCCTCCGCGTTGCTGTCATGCAAGTACCTTGGCCACCACGGCGGCCTCCACGAATGCCCGTCGAGCGAGCTCCGGGCTGCCGTGGCGGGCGATGGCGTCCACGCAACGGCGCTTGGCGATCGCGTATTCCGGGTAAGTATTGGATGGCCAGCGGCGAAGAAGCTCCGAGAGTGCCGCGTCGGGCCCGTCTATCCGTTCGCGGAACCCTGTTCCTATCCTCACGAAAACGGGCGTCTCCCAGGTAACGTGGAAGTCCACGTCAATAATCCTTTCCATGAGGGGCTCCTTTCTTGACATCTTTGCCGACAAACCACGCCCGGGCCGCCAAGTTCCTCCACCGGTCGGTTCGTGCGCTAACGGACACGAGCCATCCGGTTGGGAACCCGTGGCGAAAGCCAGGGTTGGGTGGGTGCAACCAAAACACATGGAGATCGAAAATGTTCTATACTGACGGGAAACTGCAATTCCCCGTGCGCGTTGAGACGCCCGACCCGCAATTCGCGCGAGCCTTGCAGCAGGCGATCGGCGGGGTTGAGGGAGAAATTCGCGTCGCCATGCAGTACTTTTTCCAGGCCTGTGGAGCCCGTGGCAATCCAAAGTTCCGCGACCTCTTGATGAACACGGCCGCGGAGGAGCTGGGACATATAGAGATGCTGGCGACCGCCGTCGCGCTCAATTTGGAAGGGGCGCCGGTCTCGGTCAAGGACGAGGTCGCGGCGGACCCGGTGGCGAGCGCGGTGCTCGGCGGCCTCAACATGAAGAACCTGCTGTCGGCTGGGCTTTCCGCGATGCCCGTCGATTCCGACGGCGTCCCGTTCGATATGTCGCACATCTACGCCAGCGGGAACATCGCGGCCGACATGACCGCGAACGTCGCGGCGGAATCCACTGGGCGGGTACTAGCGGTGCGTCTCTTCAATCTGACAAACGACGCGGGCATGAAGGAAATGCTTTCCTACCTCATCGCGCGCGACACGATGCACCAGAACCAGTGGTTGGCCGCGCTCGAGGAGCTTGGTGGTCCCACCGGCGTTTTTCCAATCCCCAACAGCTTTCCCCAAGAAAAGGAACTTCAGGAATTCAGCTACACCTATCTCGGCTTTCAAGCCGACGGCAGCGCCCCGGCCACGGGTCGGTGGTCGGAAGGGCCATCGGTCGATGGCAAGGGAACGTACTCGATGCGATCTCTATCGCCGATGGGCGAGACACCCAATCTTGGATCCGCGAAGCCGAACAGCGGCGCGCAAGCCGAGCAACTTTGATAAAATGGCGGGCTTCGGCCCGCCTCGCCGGATGAGCGATGAAGGATATTTTCCAGCCTTTCTGTCTGCCTGACCGCGCTACCCGCCGCGACTTCCGATGACGCGCGCGAAGCAGGAATTCGCGCGAAAGGTCATCACGTCAAATCTGCTCGAGATGGATGCGGCGAAAGTCGAAGTCGCCAGGGGCGAGCGAACGATGCCACGTTCGCCCAGGATATGCCGCGGAACCACGGCCAAGCAGCGACGCCGCTCTCGGAAGCCGCCAGGAGCGATGCTGTGACCGTCGCGCGATCGCTCGACTTGGAGCATGGAAAAACTCGACGCGTTACGAGCGAGCGACGCCGCTAATCTGGACCTGGCGTGTCTCTCGACGCAAATGATCGCTCATCAGCAGACATTCGAAATGTTCGAGGCGTATCAGAGGGACGGTCCGGAGACGGTTCCTTGAGGAACTCGCCATGCGATGATGCCGGACCCGCGCATGCATTTAGCTCGTGTCCAGGGATTAGCCAACACATAGAGATACTCACGACGTGTCGGCTCGCGCTGTTTGAGCCACCTTTGGGATTTAGTCATGAGGTAATAGTCGCGCGACTTGCCACGGGATTTTTTGCTTCCGCGCTCGTCAACTCCTATTCCTTGATGAACATGAGCGTGGATAACGGCGGCAAATCGGCTTCGATCGAGAATGAACGACCGTGAGCGGGTACGGGTTGGCCCGTGGCATCGCGAGCGTCCATTCCCGATCCACCATAGACCACATCGTCCGTGCTCAGTATCCTACGCCACAAGCCATCCAAGGGCACGCCTATCCTGTAGGCGTGGCGAGGCACGGGAGTAAAGTTCGATACAACGAGGCAAGCGCTGCTCCGCGTCTTATCGTACCGGACCATGGCCAGGACGGATCGCTCGGAATCGTCGGCGACCGCCCACTCGAACCCATCCGAATTCAGATCGCCGTGCTGAAGGCTCGGAAAATGCGAATATACCCGATTCAGGTCCCTTACCAATCGCTGGAGCCCTCGATGACGAGGATCGTCGAGCAGATCCCATTCGACCGAACCCTCGTGGTTCCATTCACTTCGCTGGCCAATCTCGCAACCCATGAACAGCAGCTTTTTGCCTGGATGGCCCCACATGAAAGCGAACAGCGCTCTTAGATTAGCGAGTTTGCCCCATTCGTCGCCCGGCATCTTTCCCAGCATCGAGCCTTTTCCGTGCACCACCTCGTCATGGGAAAACGGCAACACGAACCGCTCGTCATATGCGTAGATCATGCCGAACGTCATGGAACCGTGGTGGTATTTTCGATAGACCGGATCATCCGACATGTAGTGAAGAGTGTCATGCATCCACCCCATGTTCCATTTCATGTCGAAACCCAGGCCTCCGTGGGCGGGCGATCCCGTCACTTTCGGAAAGGCGGTGGATTCCTCGGCAATCATCAACACGTTGGGATGGCGTTCGTGAACGACGCTGTTGAGGTGCTTGAAAAACTCGATCGCTTCCAGGTTCTCTCGACCACCAAACCGGTTGGGGATCCACTCCCCTTCAGGGCGGCTGTAGTCCCGATAAAGCATCGAGGCCACCGCGTCGACGCGCAGACCATCGACATGATACCGTTCCAACCACTCGAGAGCGCTGGCGATCAGGAAGTTTTTCACCTCGGATCGTCCAAGATTGTATATCAGTGTGTTCCAGTCCCGGTGATACCCTTCCCGTGGGTCCTCGTGCTCGTACAGGGCGGTACCGTCGAAGCGGGCCAGTCCCCATACGTCGCTTGGGAAATGGGCCGGAACCCAGTCCAAGATAACGCCAATGTCGCTCTCATGGCATCGGTTGACGAAATATCCAAAGTCCTCGGGCGTGCCGTATCTTCCCGTGGGCGCGAAAAGTCCCAAGGGTTGATATCCCCACGATCCGCCGAACGGATACTCCATGATCGGCATGAGCTCGATATGGGTGAACCCCATCTCCTTGACATACGGCACCAGTCGTTGCGAAAGCTCGAACCAGTCGAGCGACCTTCCGCCGTCGGACATCTCCCTCAGCCAAGACCCTGGATGAACCTCGTAGATCGAGATCGGCCGATCCATGACATCCGTCGTCGCGCGTTTCTCCATCCATGAAGCGTCGCGCCACCTGACAGGTTCCGGCGATGCGACCACGGAAGCGGTGGAAGGGGCGGCCTCGGCACTGCGTGCTACTGGATCGGCTTTCTGGGCTAGCAGGTTGCCGTGACTGTCGACAATCTCGAACTTGTAGCGCTCGCCGACGGTCAAGCCAGGAATGAAGAGTTCCCAAACCCCTGCTTCACGCCTTAGTCTCATTGGATGTCTGCGACCGTCCCAACTGTTGAAATCCCCCACGACGGAGACCCTGCGCGCGTTCGGCGCCCAAACGGCGAAGCGAACGCCCTCGACGCCGTCGACGACAAGCGGGTTGGCGCCAAGCGCCGACGAAAGGCGGTAATGAGTGCCCTGCGATATCAAATGCAGATCGAGATCACCCAATAGCGGTGCGAAGCTATAGGGATCCTCCGTCTCTTGTGAGCCTTGAGGCCAGATAATCCTCAGCCTGTATGATGCTCCGCCCTCCAGGGCCGCCTCGAACAATCCGCCGGCGTCAACCAGCAACGACACCGCCAAGACCGATCCGTCGCCACGATCAAGCAATTCGACCCCTAGCGCTCCAGGAGCAAAGGTACGGATTTTTAACTCGCCGTCCAGCGCCGGGTGAGGTCCTAGAACCGCGAAGGGGTCGCCGTGCCTGCCCTCGACGATCGCGGCGAGTTCGCCTGGATCTAGATCCGATGTCATCACCACCTCGGTCTCCATCATGCGCGATCTCCCCGCGAAGGTGAAACGATTTTCGAAAATCCAAACAGTGGTATTGGCAGCCATTTTGGTCGATTGCGCGCTTCGTAGGCGATTTCATAGGCTGCCTTTTCCAGGAGGAAAATGTCGAGAAGCTCGCCGACTGTTTTCGGATCGCTCGGCAGCTCCGGTGACGCCGAAAGGGCTCGGGTATAGTTTTCAAGGAACGCTTTCTCGGCGGAGCCTCCGAACCGACTGATGACTAGCCGCCGACGCTCGTCGTGATGATCGGACACCGCGTCGTTCTCCAGGGTCGCCGTCGCCACGAGGTAGTCGAGCGAACGCAGCAGGCCCGCCGCGTCCCGCAGTGGGCTTGTCTTGGCGCGACGTTCGGCGAGATTTCGCGCTGGTTCGCCCTCGAAGTCGATGATGACAGCGTCGCCCTCCGACACCAGGATCTGCCCGAGATGGAAATCGCCGTGCGCGCGTGTCAACAACGTTGCCGCGGATTTCTCCGAACGCTGGGCGGCAAGCTCGAGAATCTGCTCCTTGCGAGAGAGTAAGTCGCGAACGCCTTCGTCGACCGCGTCATCGCCAGTGTCGCCCAGTTCCCGCAATTTCGAGAAAGCGTACGCGATCTCACCGGTGACCGCTGTCTTGATGGTATCGACGTCAGTCGACGAGGCGTGTCGTGGCGCGAACGATTGGTCATCGGTCGGTTTGGCCAGGAGCACGTGCAGCTCACCAAGGCGTTGGCCAATCATGGCAACGAAATTGAGGAGCGGGTCTAGCTGGTCGTCGGCAAGATCCAGGCCGGCTTCCGTGGTCGCCACCTCGTCCGCGATCCGCCTCAGATTGGCCAGCATCCAGTTCCACGCGTCGCCTTGATTGCGGATCGCGCCTTGAACCACGACGAGGGTCGACCGTCGACCTTCTCCATCGGTGCGAGCGACCTCGCCAAGAAGGGGCGCGGTATGTTCATAGCCTTGCTCTGTAAGAAAGCGGGTCATCTCGACTTCGGGGTGAATACCCTCGAACACGTGCCTGATGAGCTTGATCATCGCGACGTCGCCCATGATAAGCGAACTATTGGACTGTTCGGCCGAAAGCCACCTGATTTCCATTTCGTCGGTGATCTCGAGGCGGTCAAGATGCTCGGTGCCAATATATTCGATCGTACCGGAACGACCGGTAATCATCGATCTGTTTTTCAGGCCCTCGATTATCCCTCGCCCCATGGATTCCACGGTAAAGCCGTCCGTCAGAAATCCGACACGCCGCCCCTGTCTAATCCTTGCCAAGGCAAGCTGCTGGCCAAGGATGTTGGTCGTTGCGTCGTCCCATTCCACGGCGAGTGGAAGTTGATAGCTCTCGACGTGATCAGGTAGGACGGCTTCCAGCTCGCCGAGCACGACGCCATCGGCGAAGGGGATCGGGGTGGCTGAAACCAGCCTTGCCGATTGAAGCGATTGGTCCTTGGCGCCAAACCAACGCCGTCTGGATAGATATGCTGGAAGGATGTCGCCGCTCAAAACCCGTTCGTGCCGGGGTTCGTCCACGAGCTCCGTGAGGCTTCGGCGTATGACGACCGTGTGAAAATCTGGAAGTTGCTCGGGCGGAGCGGTGCGCCACGCTGGACCGTCCGATTGATCGGTGAGTTGAAACCAGAAAAAGCCATATGGCGGCAGCGTCAGAAGATAGGTGAGCTGTCCAATCGGCGGGAAAGGCGACATGCCCGTCATTTCGACGGGCACTCTTCCCTCGAAGGTCGAGAGGTCGAGCTCGACGGCTTGGGGTACTCTCGACAGATTGGCGACGCACAGGATCACCTCGCCCGCGTATTCACGAAGATAGGCAAGGATGCGCCTGTTGTCCGGCGTCAGAAATCGGAGCGATCCCCTACCGAAGGCGGGGTGCCGGCCGCGCAGCGCCAGCATGCGCCGGGTCCAGTTCAACAACGAGTGCGCGTCGGAGGTCTGGGATTCGACGTTGAGGGCCTCGTAACCGTATTGAGCGTCCGATACTGGCGGAAGGACCAGGCGCGCGGGATTGGCCTTGGAAAAACCGCCATTGCGATCGGGAGACCACTGCATCGGCGTGCGGACGCCGTCACGATCGCCGAGATAGATGTTGTCACCCATCCCGATCTCGTCGCCGTAGTAAAGCACGGGCGTGCCGGGCATCGATAGCAGAAGCGCGTTCATCAGCTCGATCCGTCTGCGATCGCGCTCCATCAGAGGCGCCAGGCGCCGACGGATCCGAGATTTATGCGTGCCCTCTTGTCGGACGCGTAGGTGTCCCAGAGGTAATCGCGTTCCGCGTCCGTCACCATCTCGAGCGTCAATTCGTCATGATTTCTGAGGAAGATCGCCCACTGGCAGGTGTCGGGGATATCCGGCGTTTGCCGCATGATGTCCGTGATCGGGAAACGATCTTCCTTGGCGATGGCCATGTACATGCGCGGCATGAGAGGGAAATGGAACGCCATGTGACACTCGTCGCCCTCTCCGAAATACTCGCGGGTATCCTCGGGCCACTGGTTTGCCTCGGCGAGTAACATGACGCCGGGATGGGTCTCGTCGAGAGCTGCTCGGATGCGCTTCAGGATCGCGTGCGTTTCAGGTAGGTTCTCGTTGTTGGTCCCCTCGCGCTCGACCAGGTAGGGAATGGCATCCAAACGAAAACCGTCTATGCCGGTCTCAAGCCAAAAGCGCATCACTGACAAGAGTTCCTCCATCACGAGAGGATTGTCGAAATTCAGGTCGGGCTGGTGCGAATAGAAGCGGTGCCAATAGTACGCACCGGCCGTCTGATCCCACGTCCAGTTGGACTTTTCGGTATCCAGGAAAATGATGCGGGTCTCGGGAAACTTTTGGTCATTGTCCGACCAGACATAGAAATCGCGCTCCGGACTATCCGGAGGCGCTAGCCTCGCCCTTTGAAACCATGGATGTTGGTCGGAGGTGTGGTTTATGACCAGCTCCATGATCACTCGAATATTGCGTTGATGGGCCGCTGAGACGAATTTGCGGAAATCATCGATCGTCCCGTAATCGGAACTGACGCTGCCGTAGTCCGCGATGTCGTAACCATCGTCTCGTCTGGGTGAGGGAAAGAACGGCAGGAGCCATATGGCGGTCGCACCCAACGCCGCGATGTGATCGAGCTTCTCGAAAAGGCCTTGGAAATCGCCTATTCCGTCACCGTTGGCGTCGTAAAAGGACTTTATATGCAGTTGATAGATGATGGCGTCCTTGTACCACGAAGTGACGTCCGCGGTCTGCGTGGCGCTTGCGCCTATTGACACGTCGTCCATATCAAATCTCTCCTGTTTCGACGCGCCAGATGGCGAACGGCAAATGCGATGGATCGAGCCTGAGCGTCCGCCACTTCCCCGTTAGCGAGAACCGGCCGCCGCTGACCAAGTCTTCCACGTCGATCGTTCCACCGTCGTCCTTGCCCGATTTCCATAGGGGAATTTCAACAGTGCTTTCCTCCACGCCATGCGGGTTCAGGCAGATCCCGATAAGGAGAACGTTATGGCGGCCGGGCGCGGCTTTTTCGAAGAAGATCACATTTGGATTTGATGAGCTGAGAAGCGTGAGCCCAAGATGGGAATGGAGCGCGGAATTATCTCGTCGGATCCGGTTCAACATCGTTATTTCCGCCTTGATGTTGCCGGGGCGGTCATAGTCCCAGGCGCGGATCTCGTATTTCTCGCTGTCGGCGTATTCCTTGCGCTTGACGTCTGGTCGGCCCTCGCAAAGCTCAAATCCGTTGTAAACGCCCCACAGACCGGAAAGCGTGGCGGCCAGGGCGGCGCGAATGACAAACGCTGGCCGCGGGGCGTCTTGGAGAAAGTCCGGATTGATGTCGTGCGTGTTGACGAAAAAGTGGGGCCGAAAGTATTCCCGTGCCTCGGTCTGAGTGATCTCGAGCATGTACTGCTCGAGCTCCCACCGGCTGTCGCGCCATGTAAAATAGGTATACGACTGCGAAAAGCCCACTTTAGCCAGCCGATACATCACCTTGGGTCTGGTGAACGCTTCCGAAAGAAACACAACGTCGGGATGTCGGGCGCGAATGTCACCGATCAGCCATTCCCAGAAGGGAAACGGCTTTGTATGCGGGTTGTCCACGCGAAAGAGCTTGACGCCCTCGTTGACCCATAGTTGGACGATATCTCTCAACTCCTCCCAAAGCGCTGGCAAAGCGTCTCGCGCGTAGAAGTCGACGTTGACAATGTCCTCGTATTTTTTTGGCGGGTTTTCGGCGTAACGGATCGTCCCATCCGGCCGCCATTCAAACCAGCCCGGGTGCTCCTTGAGCCAAGGGTGGTCTGGTGACGCCTGAATTGCAAGATCCAACGCCAGTTCCAGACCCTCCTGCCTGGTCGCCGCGATCAACCGTCGAAAGGAATCGAACCCGCCAAGCCGAGGATGGATCGCATCATGCCCGCCATCCGCCGAGCCAATCGCGTAGGGGCTCCCCGGATCATCTGGCGCGGCCAAAAGACTGTTGTTTCGACCTTTCCGGTTCGTGCTTCCGATCGGATGGATCGGTGGAAAATAAAGGACATCAAATCCCATCGCGCGGATCGCGGGTAATCGAGCGATGACGTCGTCAAAAGTGCCGTGCCGGTTCACGTCTCCACTTTGCGATCGCGGAAACACCTGGTACCAGCTAGCAAACGATGCCTCCACGCGTTCCGCATCTATCAACGAAGGCGTTGACCGCACCCGGAATAATCGCGCGCCGGCTTCAAGCATCAGATCCGATAGACGAGATGACAAAAGCAGCCGCGTCTTCTCGGTCGCGTCCGCGTCATCGAGACTAGCAACGATCCCGAGAAGCCTTTCGCGCAGCGCGGGGTCGCTCGTCCCACCAGTCATCGCGGCGGTGGCTTTACCGACCAGGGTCTCTCCCTCGATCAGTTCCAGGGTGAGATCGAGACCGGCCTGCGCTTTCTTGGAGAGCTCATGGCGATATATGGCGAATGGATTCTTCCAGGCTTCAACGCAAAATTCAAACCGGCCAATCCTGTCCAGTCGAAACGCGCCGACCCATCGATCGTTGCCATCAAGCGCCAACGGTGCCCCCCGCCACGCATCATCGTCCACCGCTCGATACAGCAGGGCCGCCTCTATTCGATCGTGACCGTCGGCGAAAATGTCGGCTTGAACGGAGACCAAATCGCCGACGACCCGCTTGGCGGGAAAACGTCCGCCTTCGACCCTAGGCTCAATGTTTTCTATCGCGATCTGTGCTGATTGGTCTGTTGCCTTCCCCGGCGAGGTAACGATCTCATTCGCGATCACGGCGCTCGCGGCCGCGGGAGCAACGCGACATCGCCGGGCGAAAGCACGCCGCTCGTGGCTTCTTGATCGGGAAAGAATGGCGGGGCGGCCGCCGATATGATGTCAATGGGGTACGAGGAAGGATTGCGAAGATCGCGGTTAATGGCGAGCAATTCCACATGCTTCGCCACGCGAAGATCCGCAGCGTCCGAGAGGGTGATGACGGTCACTCGAGCGGAAGTTTCATGGGCGAAAGGCGCGACCGTTTTTCGCGATGCCATCACCTCGTTGGCGTCTCTAACCGCGGCGGAAATATCGAACCCGCCGCTTGAACGCATCATACGCACGTTTTGGCCCGCGCCTCGGGTCGCGTCTTGTGGCAAGACGGCGCCGAATTCGAATCCCATGGGGATCATGATGCCGTCGCCAAGTCTCGCGGAGAGCCAGAGCGAGCGAAGGGACTTGCGCTGGCGTATCTCTTGGCTATCGGTTCCATGCGCGAGCCTGGTCGCGAACGGTGCTTCGGGAAAGGCGACTTGCATGCCAAGTCGCTGTTGCAAACGGTGTTCCTCTAGAAACCAGCCATCGCGCATGTTCCACCACGCGAGCGAGGAGAACACACCGTCGAAGCCAAGGTCCCGTAACTTTCCGCGAAAGGCGAAATCGGTGCCGGGCGTGTAAACCAGCCGCAACGACTGAGCCGTGCCCGTTGCCGATCGAGCAACGCGATGAAGATCCGCGTCGCTCAATGCATCAAGGCCCATGTAGCGAAATCCGGAGACGCCAAGAGAAGATAGCCGCGACACAACGTCGTTGAGGCCGTCTATATCGGGCGCTTTAACCGAATGCCGCCAAGGCGCGGATGGCGAACGTCGCGGATCGAGCGAACCCGGGCCATCGCCGAGGCTTGATCCGCTCGCGGTGAACGCGACATCCATCATGAGAGCGACGCCCCGCGATCTTGCGGCTTCACACAAAAACGCGGCGCTTTCTTCAACCCCACCCGTAAATCGTAACGCCGGATCGATGGAGTCGTAGTCGACGGAAGCAAAAATGCTTCCTCCCGGATCATGCCTTTGAAAAAATGGACCCGTCAGTACCGCGTTGAAGTTCAATGAGGCGGCATGATCGAACATGGCGAGCCAGCTCATCTCGTCGGGCAGGTCGAGTGGATTGACATAATATATGCGGGGTCTCGAGCTTTCGGCGCGGCTCGGAGGTATCATCGGTGGTGTCTCCACGAGCGGGCGCGTTCAGCGCCAGGTTCCTTGACCAGAGCCATCGAAACTTCCAGACGATGTTCTTGTTCCTGGGGGAGGTTTGGAATTGTCGCGCTCGAAGCGATTCATGGCCTCGCCAAGGCGGTGCGCCCGACAATCGAGGCGAGTGCCCGGGTCGGTTCGACGTGAAGGGTGATTTGCGATGGAAGTGTTCCCGGCCAGGACGAGGCGAGCGTCAAGAGCCGATCCCGCGACGGAGCCCATGCCGTGTGGAAAGACAACAAGTTGGTCGGGGCGGACATTGTTCTTTTGCTGATGGCACTTGGCGACCTAACGATGTTGACCCGAACAAAGAAGTCGGCCGCGAAGCTGGGTGAGGGCCGCGAGACGTCGACCGCGGAGCAGCTGAAGGCTTGGCGACCAGGCTGGCCCGCCGCTTTCCGCCTCTTTACCGAAGCGGTCGGAGCAATTCTCACGTCGCGAATGCCGCCCATTTTTCGGGGGCTTGCACCTGAAGAGAGCCCGCGTCTAGTTGCGGCACAGGCTCTGGGCGTTTCACCAGGTAATGACTTCACGCTTCTCGATCGATTGGGCGGCGACGTTGCCGGAGCGCTTCAGTTGCTGCCGGAAGGTGAGTTGCCGCCTGTCTTTTCGCCCGCCTTCGAGGTGTTTGCACGCGTTCGCTAGGACTCGGACCCTGCGCGCCGCGTGCCTCGTCAGGATAAAGTGTCAGCGGTGGTGCTCATCCACGCGCGATGCCGTTCTTCATCTTGTCGCGCCTGCATGAAGAAGGCCTTGGAGGCGGGGATCGCATCCTCGTGTCGGGCCGCCCGCTCATAAGCCGTGACTGTATCGTCTTCATTGGTCTTCATCGCCTTGAGGATCGCGGTATCGCCAATGAGACCGGCGAGCGCGATTTTACCGGTGGTGAGCATCTGCTTCATATCGCCCTTGGTCGGGGCCTCGATCCCGAGCTCGCGAGCCATCGTGCTCAGCACGCGCAGATGTTCAACGTGGTCCTCCTTGAACCTGGCGATCTGAGTGCTGAATTCTCGATTATCGAGACGCTCGATGCAAGAATCGTAGGCGGCGATCGCATCGTGCTCGAGGTAGATCAGATCCTTTACCAATTCCTCGATACTTGACTCGTGTCCGACCATCGTGACCATCATGCTCTCCTTGTACGTTGGACAATTATGGGGAACGGCGTTCGTTGACCGATGTTCCCGCGATTACGCGACTGTCGTGCGCCGTACAAACGCGGAGGGCGAAGTCACCATGGCTGGCTGACCAACATGCGGTGAGATCTTGTCCCATTGGGTCAGGGACAATGTCGATGGCGCGTAAATGTCTGTCGCTGATCGGCCACCACGTTCACTGTTGGACGCATCGTTCGCGCTTTGCATGACCGTAGACGCCTTTCCCGGGGCGATTGCCGATGATCAATATCGCGAACTTCTCTCAGCCTCTCTTCCCGGCTTGCTCGCCGCGTTGTCGCTCTTCCAGGTCTCCATTTTCAGCCTTCCATTGGTGCCAGGGCCCGATCCCTTGAAATCCAGTGTGAACTTGAGGAACCTGAGCGGGTGACCGTCTGGATAGCCAAGACTGGGCTTGACGGTACTTGCACGAGGCGTGGACGCCGACGGTTATTCCGAGCCGATGCATAGACGGCGCCTGTCAAGACGAAAGCAAGGGGTCGGCCGCGCCTCGAACGTCCGCGACCTCGACGTAGGGAAGCCAGTCAGGATTACCCTTCTCATTCGGCCGGTTAACCCAGATGCCGCGAAAACCTAGCGCGTAGCGGGCTTTCATATCCCAATACATGCCCATGGCCACATGGACAGTCTCGTCCGCGGTCACCCCGATGGCGCGATAGGCATGCTCGAGGAACTTTCTCGAGGGCTTGTAGGCTTGCGCCTGTTGCGCGGTGATAACGTGATCGAATGGGAGGCCGATGCGTTCGACCATGGGGGCGATCAGGTCGTCATCGGAATTCGTCAAGATGGCTAGCTTGTAGCGTTCACCGAGCCGCCGCAGCGCGTCTGGAACGTCCGGGTGCGGTCCATCGTCCTAGGCGAGTTTGCGATACGCTCGAGATCATCATTGTCCAGCTCCACGTGATGCGTTCGGAACGCCGCGAGAAAGCCGGACCGCGGAATATCCTCGTTAGGCCGATGAGGCTTCGCCGCCGTCGTTCGCCTTGCTTCCCTTGAAAAGCTTCGAGGATCTGTCCGGCGTCGACATCCGTTCGATCACCGGCTGCTAGCGTCCTACCCTTCGTCCAGGAGCACTTCGTACCACCGCACGAGAGCCCCGTAGCAATCAAACGTGATGACCTTGGGAGCAGGGCCGATAAATGACGGTTCAGGCGCGTGGTTCAGGTCTGGTGGAACCTGTTCAAGGGAACCGTTTTCCACGGCCATGTCGGCGGTCGCTTCGACGAGATCGAACGACTGCTCCTCGCCCGCCAGTCGTTCGTCCGCTCGCTTTGCGAGCCGCGTATCATGGCTTGTCCGCGGCCACGTGCTCGGCAAGCTCGCCCTTGCTGATGAAGGTGTCCGTCGCTCCCGCCTCGTGATCAGGGTGCGAAACCTCGATTTCGATTTCCTCCGGAAGCTCGAGTGCTTGTTCAGCGTTCATCAAGCCAAGGGGAATTCGATCACCATCCGATGTGACAGCTACCTCGACGATTTTGGAAAGCTTATCCAAGTCCATCTCCTTCGATGTGACAGTTTCAAAAACCAAACCGGCGGAGGATCCGATCAGCGCAGCGCCATCTCGTCCGCTGCCCTTGGACCTTGGCAAACCCGCCGTGTCCCGCCATGAGGCTGGTAGGTGTTGTCTTCAGGCCTATAGGACCGGTAACGCGATGCGCACCAAGTCGCCACGCGCTCCCCCACGGAGGACGATCGCGCGGCTTGGCCTTTCGAGTATTTCGAGACGGGCGCGGTGGTTTCAAGCGGCGGCGAACAGGTTCTGACCTCGCCGCTAAACGAGCGGTAGGAATTCGTCGCGGGATTGAACGAACGATATCGGCTGGCGCACCAATTGAGATGGTCCGCCGACAAGGGCACAGCGCTGGCCGCACGAGACATCGAAGCCGCGACTTCCTGTTCCTCCGGCGCCGTTGTCCCGGCGGTCCGAACAGGTGCCGAGGCGTATGTCGAAAGAACGGCGGGTATCCGCTCGAAGGTTTGGGCGGACCGATCGATCTTGACCGGCGCCGAGGTCCACAAATCCGACCCCTCCATTGTCATCGACGCCGACCTGTCCGAGCCTTCTACGACTGAAGTGACGGACGCTATTCCAAGCGACGCGCCAACCGCGCAGGCCAGTCCGCAAGCGAGAGATGTGATGGTCTTCATGACGTTTTCCAGATGCCAAATTGTTCCGGTGGAGGAAACGCGAAAGAAGACAAACCGTTCAATCGAGTTTGAAATCGTCAAGAAGCGGTCGATCGCGGATAGCGCGAGCTGGCAAACGTTGGCCGGCTCCCGGCCCGCGACGAAGCACTGGCGTTTCGCGGTGTCGTTGTTTGATCTCCTTCGCGCATTACAACGCACGGGCTGATGACAAGAACGGGCCGAGCGATCCTAGCGCCCATCCCTGGGGCATCGGCGGTCCACTTATGTCATCGATGCGGAAGGCTCCGCGCGACATTAGAGCCCGACATGGATGCCTGCCTCTTCCCTCGGACCGCGCCGGCGCGTTTCGGTTGGCTAGCCATTCTTCTCGCGCGCGCCGAGTGGGCGGTTCGAGCGCCCGAGACCCGCTGGCCGGCACGCCGCCGTTGTCCGCGCGCCCGCGAGCCCAAGGGGAGCGTCGTGGGAAACTCCGTTCGTCCATGTTCCGCGAGGAGAACTGTCTTCACATATTGCCCGCGATCCTCTCATGCGGCATGATTGGTGGTATGCTGAACCTTTTTGATCCAGACAATTTCATCGTGCGCGCCGAGGTTCGTATCCTCGACATCGAACCCGAGATCAGCCGTGTTCTCGAGCTGCCGATCAGCCTCAACCTCGCTCAACTGCACGAAGTGCTGCAGGCTGCGTTCGGATGGACTGATAGTCATCTGCATCAGTTCAATATCGGCGGCCTGATTTATGGCGCGCCGGAGTTCGATGAGGATGGTCTGTCCGACAACACGACCTTCGAGGCCACCGAAGTGAGGATGACTGATTTTCATTTTCCCCATGGCGGCAACGAGGACGCGCTGACCTTCCTCTACGAGTATGACTTCGGAGACGGTTGGCGCCACCTCCTTCGCTTGATCCGCGTTCCTCGCGAGGAGGGTGTGAAATATCCCCGCTGCATCGCCGGTAAACGCTCCGGACCTCCAGAGGATGTGGGCGGAACTTCTGGTTATGCCGACTTCCTTGAAGCCTGGCTCGATCCCGAGCACGAGGAACACAAGGATATGCGACGATGGGTCGGTCGCAAATTCCATCCGGAAGCCTGTAATCTCGATGATATCAATAAAGCGATCGTCAAAGCGATGCGTCGATCAAGGGAGGCTATCGCTTCCGTCGAGAAGAGCGTTATTGATCCAGCCAGCGATCAACCAAAAGGTCGAGATACCGGGCTGAAATAGCAATCATCATGGTTTCCCGGCTGAAGGGTCCTTGACGCATAAATGCGTGGGTCCGCTCAGCTTCGTCGCCAGGCGCGTGCCACGCGATCCAGATCAGCACGGGGCATTGGCGACAAAAACATATCGTTAGCCGGGGTAAAACGCCGCGCGCCACCACGTTCGCGTCACCGAGGGCTGGCATATTTGGAGAAGAGGTAATCGTAGCGGCGCGCGGTCGACCGCGCCCAGATCTGGGCTCCGCCAAGGACGATCCGGCGTGACCGTTGATCATGCCGTCGTCGAAGCGGAAACCTGAGCGGATTTAGAGCGGAGGGCCCGAGGCCGAGGATGCCCCGGGCGCTACGTGGAAGGAAGCCTTGCCGCGCATAACCGGGGAGATTTCATGACGGAAGACACACTCGTGACATTCAATGCTGGCTCGTCCTCCTTGAAGATCGGCGTCTTCGAAATGGCGTCGGGCGTGGCGCGTTCAGCGGGGCGGGCGAAGATCGACCTCGAGACCGGCCCTCCCCGGCTGTCTGGCAAGATTGGCGGCCTGGCCTTCGAACGGGAACTTGTTGGCGATCCAAAAGCCGACCTGGGTGATGTCGTCGCGCAGGTGATCGATCATCTGCATGCCGTCTTACCGGGCAAGATCATTGCCGCGGGGCATCGCGTCGTCCATGGCGGCATGACGTTCGACGCTCCGGTTCTGCTTGGTGATCAAGTCGTCACTGACATTGAAGGCTTGATACCGTTCGCGCCACTCCACCAGCCCGCTGCCTTGGGGGTGATCCGCGCCGTGAGGGACAGCCATCCCGCGATCGCGCAAACAGCCTCGTTCGATACGGCCTTCCATGCCTCGCAGAGCGATCTCGTCCGCCGCCTCGCGATCCCGCGGGCGATGCACGACGAAGGCGTTAGGCGATACGGGTTTCACGGCCTTTCCTATGCCTACATCGCCCGCGCGATCGCGCGGATTGATCCGCGAGCCGCGGCGGGTCGCGTCGTGGCATGCCATTTGGGAAGCGGGGCCAGCATTTGCGGCATGATCGGTGGCCGGAGCGTCGATGTCAGCATGGGGTTCTCGGCTCTTGACGGAATTCCGATGGCGACGCGGCCCGGCTGGATTGATCCCGGCGCCTTGCTCCATCTCATGCGAAAAGGCATGATCCAGCCGGAGCGGCTGGAGCGGTTCCTCTACCATGAATGTGGCTTGCTCGGTGTCTCGGGCATCAGCGGCGACACGCGGGTTCTACTCAAGGACCCAAGTCGCGAGGCTGCCGAGGCCATCGACCTTTTCTGCCTGCGTGTGGCGGGCGAGATATCGCGGCAGGTGGCCACGCTCGGCGGACTCGACGCCGTGGTTTTCACCGCAGGGATCGGCGAGAACCAACCCGACATCCGCGGCCGGATCGCGGCGCGGCTGGGCTGGCTGGGCCTTGACTTGGACGACGGCCGCAATGAAGCTAACGACCAGATCATCAGCACGGCGAAGAGCCGGATCACGGTTTTCGTCATCCCCACCGACGAGGAACAGGTCATCGCGAGCGAGGCCCTTTCCGTCGTCTCGCGTCATAGGCTGTGAAGGAGAAGATCGTGAACGATGTCGCCATGAATGTCATCGATGATGCCGAACTTGCCCTGATCGACCGTTATTGGCGGGCAGCCAACTATCTATCGGTCGGGCAGATCTACCTCATGGACAACCCGCTCCTGCGCGAACCGCTGAAGGCGGAACACATCAAACCGCGACTTCTCGGTCACTGGGGCACGACACCCGGGCTGAACTTCATCTACGCGCACCTCAATCGGGTCATCAGGAAGCGCGACCTCGACATTCTGTACGTTTGCGGCCCGGGTCACGGCGGCCCGGGCATGGTTGCGAACACCTATCTCGAGGGCACCTACAGCGAGGTCTACCCAGACATCCCCGAAAGCACGGAAGGTCTGCGGAAGCTGTTCAAGCAGTTCTCCTTCCCCGGCGGCATTCCAAGTCACGTCGCGCCGGAGACACCTGGCTCGATCCACGAGGGCGGCGAACTCGGCTACGCCCTGGTGCATGCCTTCGGAGCGGTATTCGACAATCCGAACCTGATCGCTGCCTGCGTTGTCGGTGATGGTGAAGCGGAAACCGGTCCACTCGCCGCTGCTTGGCACTCGACGAAGTTCCTCAATCCGTCCCGCGACGGCGTCGTGCTGCCAATCCTTCATCTCAATGGCTACAAGATCGCCAACCCCACGATCCTCGCCCGGAGCAGCGACGAAGATCTCACCAGTCTATTTCGAGGTTACGGGTATGAGCCAATCTTCATCGAGGGTGAGGATCCTCATGTCATGCACCGGAAGATGGCGGAGATAATGGAGTATGTCTTCGAAAGGATCCGCGAACTCAAGGACGAGGCTCGCGCCAACGCATCCTCGCCAGGCGTTCCCCGCTGGCCGATGATCGTCCTGAGAAGTCCTAAGGGATGGACGGGCCCGAAGGAGGTCGATGGTAAGAAAGTCGAGGGCTTTTGGCGCGCGCATCAAGTTCCGGTCGCCAATTGCCGGGGCGACGACGGGCATCGAGGGATTCTCGAGGAATGGATGCGGTCGTACGACCCCGACGATCTCTTCGACCACGAAGGACGGATGAAGGAGGAGCTTCGCGCCCTGGCTCCCACGGGAACGAAGAGGATGGGGGCAACGCCGTTCGCCAATGGGGGCCTGCTTCGCAAGGAATTGCTGGCGCGACCCATCAAGGATTTCGCCGTCGAGATTGGCGAGCGCGGCTCTCAACAGGTCCAGACCACGGAGATCTTCGGACATTACCTCAGGGAGGTCGTCAAGCTCAATGCCGGCAACAAGAACTTCCGCGTCTTTGGTCCCGACGAGACCGAAAGCAATCGCCTGGGAAGCGTCTTCGATGAGACACAGCGGGTGTGGATGCAGGCCATCGAGGATTATGACGTGCATCTGTCACGCGATGGCCGGGTGATGGAGGTGTTGTCCGAACATCTTTGCCAGGGGTGGCTGGAAGGCTATCTGCTAACGGGACGACACGGCCTCTTTTCCTGTTACGAGGCTTTCATCCATATTATTGACTCCATGTTCAACCAGCACGCCAAGTGGCTGAAGGTCACACGCGAACTGGAATGGCGGGCGCCGATCTCCTCGCTGAACTACCTTTTGACATCGCACGTGTGGCGGCAGGATCACAATGGTTTCTCACATCAGGATCCGGGCTTCGTTGATCTCGTCGCCAACAAGAAGGCGGACATCGTCCGCATCTATCTGCCGCCGGACGCCAACACGCTCCTGTGGGTCGGCGACCACTGCCTGAAGACCTATGACCGCATCAACGTGATTGTCGCGGGCAAGCAGCCGGAGCCACAATGGCTTTCCATCGAGGAAGCCGAGGCCCATTGCAAGGCAGGCGCCAGCGTCTGGGACTGGGCGAGCTACGAGGAAAACACGATCGCGCCGGATGTGGTCATGGCCTGCGCCGGTGACGTGCCGACGATGGAGACGTTGGCGGCGGTGATGTTGCTGCACGAAGCGATACCTGACCTCAAGATCCGCACCGTCAATGTCGTGGACCTACTCGCGCTGCAAGATCCCGAACAGCACCCCCATGGCATCGATAACGCGGCGTTCGACCGCATCTTCACCAAGGACAAGCCCGTCGTTTTCGCCTACCACGGCTATCCATATCTCATACATCGGCTGACCTATCGCCGGACGAACCACCAGAACTTCCACGTGCGCGGTTTTATCGAGGAAGGCACCACGACGACGCCGTTCGACATGACGGTGCTGAACGAGCTGGACAGGTTCCATCTGGCGCTCGGGGCGATAGCCCGCGTGCCGGGGCTGGCGGAGAAGGTGCCGGATGTCGCGAACCGCCTACGGGAGAAGCTCGCGGAACATCGTGCCCACGTCGAACGGTATGGAGAGGATATGCCGGAGATCAGGAATTGGCGATGGAAGCGCTGACGAGGAACTCGGCGCGATCCAGCATCAACCGGCCACAAGAGCGAACCGGCAATGCAGAGGGGAATAGGTTCAGGTGTCTCTGCGCGCCGAGGCAGCGCGCACCGAAAGGCCTTTCGCGGACAGCGGGAAGCCGCGTTTCACCCCTGTGCCCGCCATGGCGGTCCAGCTCCCTGAAGATTGTCGGGCACGACGTTGACCAGCTTCTCGCGACGCGCGACGTTGCCAGAGCGGATTTGAGCCACATCGTCATAACTGGACCTCACATCGATGGGTCGTCACGCCGATGTTATCTTCTCGTCGCATCAGGGCGATGGCCCTCTCGACGCAAGGCTATCGCCTCCAACGGAGCTTTCAAGGTGATCGCGCTGACAACGGTAGCGCGATCTTCTTGGACGGGTCGGTCGAAACGCTCATCCGAAGCCACTCGCTTGTCATCAGCGAGCGAGAACGGTGATAACACCGCAATAGCTCATCGCCGTCAAAAGCAGAAGCGACGCGGATGCCGCGAGAATGACGCGCCCGCCCGCGCTGGCGACGGTGCGAATGTTCACCGAAAGACCGAGCGCCGCCATTGCAAGGACGGTCAACGCGCTCGATAGCGTTAGCAAGAATGGGATGATCGCGGCTGGTATGAGCCCCATCGAACGAGCGATCACCACAATGATGAAGCCTATGATGAACCACGGAACGAGACCCCGTTGCGAATGGGCGCAATCACCGCGGTCCTTCTGAAGAATTCCAAGGACGAAGATGACCGGCCCCAACATCAGGACGCGCAGCAGCTTGATGAGCGTCCCGGTTTGCACCGCGACTAGGCCCGCGGGCGCGGCTGCCGCAAGAACTTGCGGCACGGCGTAGACCGTCAAGCCGGCCAAGGCGCCGTATTGCGTTACCGTCATGCCCGCATAGAGATAAACTAGCGGAAGGATGAGCACCGAGGCGACGCCCAGAACCGCGGTAAAGGCCAGCGCGGCGGCAACTTCGTCCGAATCCGCTTCGATCACCGGAGCAACCGCAACGATCGCGGAATTGCCACAGATCGAGTTTCCGCAGGCGATCAACAGGGCAAGCCGGCTCGACAATCCGCAAAAGCGGGCAACGAGAAAGCTGGCGCAGATCGAGATGACAACGATCGCCACCACGCAGACGACCAGCGTCGCACCGGCGCTTCGTAGCGTTCCCAAACTCAAGGAAGCGCCCAGAAGCACGATCGCGATCTCGAGCAATGTCTTGGAGCTGAAACCGATGCCCGGCTGCCATGATGTTTTGCCGGGTAAAGCCGTTCGCGTGATGATCCCGATCACGATCGCAAAGACCAGTGCTTCGAGAAGCCCGACCCCGAATACGACATGTTCCAGTCGCTCGAACAGATAGGCGGCCGCAGCCACCGCGATGCAGGCAAGCAAGCCGGGAACGATCTGGCGACCATGGTTGTAACAGTTATGGAGGGTCATCGGGCACCTGGAATTCTAATGATTGCTTGACAGATTTTTCAGCTAATCGCGTCGACTTCCATCGAATATTCTTCTACATTTCATTCGACAAAATAGAATGATTTCCCATGACCTTTGAACAGCTTGCAATTTTCGTCGCGGTGGCGGAACGCGAACATCTGACCAAGGCGGCGGCCTCGATCAATCTCACGCCATCGGCTGTCAGCACCGCGATCAAGAATCTCGAGCACCACTATGGCGTCGAGCTTTTTCACCGCGTCGGCCGCCGCATCGAGCTGACGGAATCGGGACGGATCTTCCTCGGCGAAGCGAAGTCATTGCTCTCGAGAGCGCGCGCGGCCGAGCTCGTGCTCAGCGAACTCGGCGGAATGCGGCGCGGAGCGTTGAGTGTGTTCGCCAGCCAGACGATCGCCAGCTATTGGCTCCCTTCCCGCCTCATGCGGTTCCACGCGTCACACCCGGGCATTGACCTCACTCTGACGATTGGCAACACCCGAACGGTCGCCGACGCGGTCATTTCCGGCGAGGCTGATGTCGGCTTCGTGGAAGGCGACATCGACGAGCCGGCGCTCGCGGCCTCGGTCGTCGCGCAAGACGAACTGGTGGTGGTCGTTAGTGCGTCGCATCCTTGGGCGCGCGGCGGAACACCACCGAACGACGAGCTTGTCGCCGCACCTTGGGTGATGCGCGAGATTGGCTCGGGGACCCGTTCCGTATTCGAGGACGCGCTTGTCGAGATGGGTATAAAGGTCGGGGATTTGACGATCGCGATGGTGCTGCCATCCAACGAGGCGATCTTGTCGGCACTCGAGGACAGCCTGTGCGCCGCCTCCGTTTCCCGTCTCGCCGCTCAGCAACACATCGAGGCCGGCAAACTGATCGAGGTCGATTTTTGCCGGCCGGTCCGTGAATTTCGCCTTCTGAACCACAAGGAGCGGCACAACAGCAGGGCCGCCTCGACTTTGATCGAGATGTGCCGCGTCAAAAAGCTCTAGCTGCCGCTCAAAGCTCAGCCAGCGCCGCGAAGGTCGCGGCGAACGATGCGTCGGCGCGATAAAAGACCGGCGGCTCACCGACCGGCGCGGCAATACTGATTTCCTGACCGCCGGCATACGCCTCGCCGCTCCATACGTGTATCCAGTCAACGCCGTTTGGCAGATAGAGCAATCGTTCTTGCTGTCCGGCTTGCCAGACAGGCGCGACAAGCAGTTCCTTGCCATAAAGGTAGCTGTCCTGGATCGCATAGGTGTCGCGGTCGTCTTCATGATGCAGGAAGAGTGGTCTCTGCACCGGAAGGCCTGTTTCCTCGGCGGCTGCCGACAGTGTGCGGAGATAGGGTGCCAGATGCACGTAGAGGCGCGTCATGCGCGCGAAATGCGCCAACACTTGTGGATCCTGGTCAATCTGGACGTTGTCACGGGGCCGATTTCCCTCATGCGTGCGCATGACCGAGGTGAAGACCGACATCTCCGCCCAACGCATCAACAGTTCAGGGGTCCGTACGTTTCCGAACAAGCTGGTGTACCCCCCGATATCGGAGTGATGGTATGCGTTGCCGAGCAATCCTGACGATAGTGCCGCCGAGATGACGGTCACGAGACCGTCATGGCGCGAAAAGTCAACCGATTGGTCTCCCCCCCATAGCAAAGGGCAATGCGCTTGGACGCCGGTGAAGCCTGCCCGCATGAAGAACAGCGCTTCACCAGTCATTCCACGCGAGGCGACGGCATTGGCATTGACCTCGGCCCAAAGGGTCGGCCACGCATTGTGCATCAGCTTGGCGTCGATGCCATTGTCCAGATTGACATCGATCGGCAGGTATTCGCCAAAATCCGCCATCCAGCCGGATAGACCGAAATCCAGCATCTTCTTGCCGATGACCTCTTCCGCAAACCATTCGGCCGCTTCCGGATTGGTGAAATCGACGACGCCGCAATCGAACTCGCCGAAATCGACCAGGGCTGTCGCGCCTTCCGCGGTCTTGGCAAAATAACCGGCACGTTCAGCCTCCGGGAAGAGCGGACCATCAACGCATAGGTAGGGGTTCACATAGCCCAGAAAGCGGATGCCCGCGTCATTCAGCTCGGCGATCTTCTGGCGTAGACCCGGATAGCGCTCCTCGTTAGCCTGCCAGTCCCAAAACAGTCTTGCGCCGAAGGAGGTCTGCCTAAGCCCGACCCAGTCCTCACACCAGAGGCCGGAGACCTGTACGCCGGCGTCCCGCATCGCCTGCAGCCTGGCGAAGGAGTTGACACCGTCTTTCAGGCCAATGATCGCACCCTTATAGACCCACTCGGGTAGGCGCGGCTGGCGGCCGAAGCGCTGGGAAAGCTGGCGGACGAGCTCTACGAAACTGGGCGCCGCGAAGAGCTCGATCCGTTCGGGGATCGCCCAGGCCTCGATCTCGTGGAAGCTCTTGTGGCGGAAGTCGAAGACCGAATAGGCGGTCGTCTCCACATGCAGTGCGTAGCGTGCCGACGAGACATAGGTCGGCTGCGGGTAGTTGGTATTGAAGTAGTCGCCGCCGGCGCGATCCTTGATGTTGGACTTGAAGGTAATCTCGCTGGTCTTGTCGCGGCCGACGCCCGGCTCGGACGTCCAGAGCGGAAAACGCCTGCCGCGCATGTCGAAATAAGACATCTGCTCGCCGCCACCCCAGACATGCTCGTCATGGTCGGCGGCGACCCGCATCCAGAAGCGGTTGATCAGCGGATCGAGGGCTTGGATTTCGATGGCGCTGTCGGTGAGGGTCAGGACGAGGCGTGGCGGCTGGCCAGCGCGTTCCGACAAGGCGATCCGGCGCCCGTCGATCTCGGCATGCGCCAATCTGCTGCGCTCGATCACATAGTCCTCGATGTCGAAATTGCCGCGATACATGTCCATGCGCTCTTCGCCAATGCCAACGAAAATCGCGGGTGCGCTGCTCGTGTGGTTGAGAACGACGCGCCCGTCGAGGGACACGGTGAAGCCCGAAGCAGTCGCCTCGAGCACGATGCGTTCTCCGGTCCCGCTCGCGTGCCTGAGTTCAGTCGGCGCCGGACGTTCGAGTGTTGAATCGGTAAACATATGATGTCGCTGCATTGCTGTGGCGTGGCTCATCCCTTGATGCCTCCCGAGGTCAGGCCGGACACGACACGCTCCTGGAAGATGACGATCAGGATTGCCACCGGCACGATGCCGACGACGAGCGCGGACGAGATGACCGGCCAGGGAAAGGCGAACTCGCCCTGATAGAGCTGGATACCGACAGGGAGGGTACGGAGCGACGGATTGGAGTTGAATGACAATGCCAGCAGGAACTCGTCCCAGGCGTTGACGAAGGCGAGGATGCCCGCGGTGAAGACGCCGGGCGCGCAAAGGGGAACGACGACCTTGAAAAGGGCGCCAAGCCGGGTGCAGCCGTCGATCATCGCCGCATTTTCGAGATCGCGCGGGATGCCCTCGAAGAAAGAGATCAGCATCAGCGTGCAGATCGGCAGGGACAGCACCGTATAGGGTAGGATCAGTGCAACCCACGTGTTCAAGAGATTGAGCGAGCGCATGATCTCGAAAAGCGGTACGAGCAGGGTCACCAGTGGGAAGGTGGAGACGGCGACAATCAGCGCCAGGATCAGTCCACGGAAACGCAGGTTGAGCCGCGCCAACGCGTATGCGGCTAGAACAGATATGAAGAGCGTGAGCAGCGTCGACAGCAGCGCCACCATGAAGCTGTTGAACAGGAACAGATGCAGCGGCTGGTCGGAGAAAGCCTGCATGTAGTTTGCGAGCGTGGCTTGATGCGGCAGCCAGGTGATCGGTTTCAGCGTCAGTTCGCTCTCCGTCTTCAGCGACGTGAACAAGATCCACAGTGCCGGGAACAGCCCGTTGACGAGCAGGATCGCGGCGGCAATGAAGCGCAGAGGTTTACCGGTCAGGAACGACGCGGGGCTGGGAACGACGACGGCGCTCATGACCTATTCCTTTGTCCTGATGATGCGGAGATAGACCGCGGTGACGACCATCGACAGCGCGAACATGACAACGGCGAGCGCCGATCCGTAGCCGAGGTCGAGGAACGACACGGTGTTCTGGTGGATGTACATGGCAAGCGTCGCCGTCGACGTACCCGGACCACCGCCCGTCATCATGAATGGGATATCGAAAGTCTGCAGCGCGGTAATGGTGCGGAAAATCAGAGCGACGACGATCGAGGGCTTGAGCAGCGGCAGGGTGATCTCGAAGAACTGTCGGATACGCCCTGCCCCATCGACATCGGCCGCCTCATAGAGAGAACGTGGAATGGTCTGAAGGCCAGCAAGGATCATCAGCGCCATGAAGGACGACGTCTTCCACACGATCGTCAGGCAGATTGCGGCGAAAGCCCAGTTCGGGGAATTGAACCAGATGATACTGCCGAAGCCGAGACGCGTGAGCACATCGTTCACTACACCGTATTCCGAGTGGAAGAACCACGCGAAGATCAGACCCGCGAAGGACAGCGGCAGCGCCCAGGGGATGAGCAGCGACAACCGCACCGGCCATTGCATGGCAAAGGGCAGATTGGCGAGAAGCGCAAGTCCGAGGCCGACCAACAGGGCGCCGGGTACCGTGATGATGGTGATCAGCACCGTGTTCCACAGCGTCTGCCAGAACACCGGATCGTCAATCATCGCGCGGTAATTATCGATGCCGACGAACTCCGCCGGCAAGCCGGAAGTTAGCGACAGGTTGAAGAAGCTGGTGTAAACCAGCCGCCCAACGGGATAGACGATGATCAGCGACAGCAGGATGGCTGCGGGCGCCAGCAAGAGAACGGCCAGCGCGCGGTCGCTCAGGTCGAGCCATTTGCTCCACCGCGGCAATTGCTCTTCATCCGCGTCAGTGAGCGGCATGATTGATATACTCACGGCGAGCGCTCCTGCTGTGCGTGTTCATGTCATATCCCTTTCTGTCCGGGCGCGGTCAGCGCGACTGCAACGCTGAAACACGATGCACCGCAGGTCAGCGCATGGTGCGCAAAGGCGGATTATCGCAAGATCCGCTTCAGCCGCGCTTCGATCTGCGAAGCGCCTTCTTCCGGCGTGCTGACACCGGCCAGCACGGCATTGATGGTGGTGCGGATCGTCTCGCTGACCTCGTTGTAGCGAGGGGTGACAGGGCGGGCCTTCGCGGTTTCAACCACCGGCAGAGCGCTGGCGAACCACGGCGCCGCCTTGGTGACGTCGGCATCCTTGTAGAGATCGGCATAGGTCGGCAACAGCGCGCCATTGACCGCCATGAACTTCGAGACTTCAGGGCTGGACAGGAACTCGACAAGCTTCCTTGCCTCTTCCTGATGCGTGGAGTAGGCGGACACGCCGAACTCCCAACCGCCCAGGCAGCTTGCTTGCTCGCCGCCGGTCACTGACGGAAGCGTGGCAACATCGACCTTGCCGACAACGGCCGAATCCTTGCCCTGGAAGCTGGACCAGCCATAGGACCAGTTGATGGCGAACACGACGTTGCCAGCCTGGAATTCCTTGCGAGTGTCATCGGTCGCCACTTCGGAAATGTTCTTCTTGGCGACGCCGTCATCGACGAAGCTCTTCCACAGCGCCAGCGACTTGACCGCGGCATCGTGATCGAAAGTCAGCTTGCCGTTCTCGACGAGCGTCTTGCCCTGGCTCCAGTAAGGCAGGAGGAAAGTGCAGACCGCGCCCTCGATCGCCTTGCCCTGGAATGACAGGCCCTGAAGATCTGGACGCCCTTCACCCTGGGTGATTTTCTTGGCCGCTGCCGTCAATTCATCCCACGTCTTTGGGGGCTGGATGCCGTACTTGTCGAGCAGATCCTTGCGATAGTAGAGGAACATCGCATCGGCGAATGCCGGGATGGCGACCACCTTGCCATCGACGGTATTTGCTTCCGTGTAGGTCGGCAGGAACTTCGACATATCCTTGTCGGAGAAGTCGCTGGTCCAGCCGGCCTTGGCATATTGAGCCGGCCGGATGACATCGAGCATCAGGACGTCGAGATTAGTGTCCTTGGCCGACATAACGGTGTTCAGGTACTGAGCCTGAGCCTCCGACGTGTTGCCGCCAGCCTCGATGGTGACCTTCACCCCTGGCGTCTTGGCTTCGTATTGGTCGAATACCTTGCGCCATACATCGGGATGATGCTGGCTCGACACGAAGATCTTGAGTTCCGTGTCGGCGAAAGCCGGAACGGCCGAGCCCAGAATGCTGGCGCAAAGCGCCAAGCCGATAAGTGGCCTGCTGATCATTTTTTCCTCCCAGTGATCATAAGCGCGGACCTCAATCCTCCGCCGCGCAAAGAGCTTCAGGCGATCGCGCGCTGCGTCGCGGCGTCGAACAGATGAATCCTTGAAGGGTTGACGCCGATCCTGATTTCCTCGCCGGCCTGCGTGCGAACATCAGGCGGCATACGTGCGGTCAAGACGTCGCCGCCCAACTGGAAATGGACCAGTGTGTCGGAGCCGAGCGGCTCGACGACCTGAACCTTCACGGCCAGTTGGACATCGGATACCGCGACCGGCGTGAAATGCTCGGGCCGAATGCCGACGATCACTTCCCGGCCTTCGTCCAGCGTCCCCTGACCTGAACGGACCGCGGCACATGGCAGCTGGTTGCCGTCGGCGAAGACGAGACGGTCGCCCTTGATCGCGGCTTTTGCGAAATTCATCGCCGGAGAACCAACGAAGCCACCGACGAAGACGCTGTTCGGCCGGTTGTAGACTTCATCGGGTGTGCCGACCTGCTCGATATCGCCGCCGCGCAGAATGACGATGCGGTCCGCCAGCGTCATCGCCTCCACCTGATCGTGCGTGACGTAGATGATGGTCGTGCCGATCTGCTGATGCAGACGCTTGATCTCGGTGCGCACCTGTCCGCGAAGTTTGGCATCGAGGTTCGACAGCGGCTCGTCGAACAGAAACACCTGCGGGCGGCGCACGATCGCGCGGCCCATGGCGACACGCTGACGCTGACCACCGGACAATTGCCCCGGCCGGCGATCCAGAAGATGCGAGATGCCGAGGATTTCCGCCGCCTCGTCGATGCGTCGGTTGGAATCGGCAATGTTCGTTCCGCGCACCTTGAGGCTGAAGCCCAGGTTCTCGCGCACGGTCTTGTGCGGATAAAGCGCGTAATCCTGGAAGACCATGGCAATGTCGCGTTCTCGCGGCGGCAGCGCGTTGACGACCCGATCTCCGATACGGATTTCTCCGCCGGAAATGGTCTCGAGCCCGGCCACCATGCGCAGTGTCGTCGATTTTCCGCAGCCGGACGGACCAACGAAAACGACGAACTCGCCATCGGCGATCTCCAGATCGATACCCTTGACGATGCGCAGAGCGCCGTAACTTTTGTCAAGCTTCCTCAGACTTACCGACGCCATGCGTTCCTCCTCCAACCTTGACCAAAATCAAACCAAGGCCACCTCTTGGCAGCGATCATACCGACCGCGATAAGGAAATCAATAGTGTATCAATTTTATTTATGTCGATTAATTTACAACCTAACCTATTGAATTTTAGAGCATCCATTGTTTATGCGGAAATTGCATTTCGTCAGTTTTTCCCAAGCCCTTGGCGGAGCAGGATAATGTCCGACCTTAGCGAAGCCGGCTGACGTAACGTGCCAGTTCATGATCATACCACGTATGCGAGAGCTCGGCCGTCGCACCGTCCTGTGCCTGGCTCATACGCACGACATGGGGTACCGAACTACCCGGTTTCTGCCCAAAGGCCTCGGGCGACCATTCGGGAACGGCACTCATCCCGATCTGATCCTCGGCGCGCGCTATCCACAGTCCGAGCCTGGTCCTGTAGTAGAGATAAAGAGATTCCGACAATTCCTCCGCGGTGACCGTTTCCACATAGGATCCGTCGAGCCAAATCTCCTCCACGGCCACCACCTTGCCGGACAGACGGCGCAAACGACGGATGCGATGCCCTTCGCTCGAGGCGCCGAACGTCGGCAAATACTCGGGTTTTTTCAGTCGGCATACATCCAGTACCTCGGCGGTCGGAAGCCCGCCGCCGCCGACCAGTTCAAGTCGGAACATGGCGTAGACGCTCTTGGGATCGCTGATCGCCCTGATGTAATTGCCCGAGCCTTGAACGCGCTCCAGAAGGCCGCGGCTTTGCAATTCCGCCAGGGTCTTGCGCAACGTTCCAACGGCGATGCCAAGGTTGGCGGCCATCTCGCGCTCGGGGGCAAGCTTCTCGCCATCGATCAACCGCCCCGCCGCGATATCACGAACCAGAAGCTCGGCGATCTGGAGATACATGGGCAGGCTGCCGCGGGCGTTCTTCATTTGCAGGCTTTCCTTGGGCGCGAGACAAAAAATTGATACACCATTGATTTACTAAAAACCTGATGATATTCAAGTGTCATTCGGCAGCTGAGGAGGAATTTCATGACCGTTGTACCGATAACATCAGGCGATCTCGATGCCGCCGAAGTATCATGGTTTTCCGCGCTGTGCTCCGACGATTACGCATATCTCGGCGTTCCTGACGACACTTTGCGCTCGAGCTGGGCGCATTGCTCGTCAATCGTCCAGAAGACGGAAGCACTTGGCTTCCGCAACATCCTGTGCCCCTCGTCCTACCAGGTTGGCCAGGACACACTTAGCTTCGTTGCTGGTTGCGCGCCGATCACGGAGAGGATCAACTTTCTCGCGGCGATCCGCTGCGGCGAAATGCAGCCAATCATGCTGGCTAGAACTGTGGCCACGCTCGACCATATGCTGAAGGGTCGGCTGACGCTAAACGTCATCAGCTCCGACTTCCCTGGCGAGGTCGCCGACAGTGCCTACCGCTATCGCCGCAGCCACGAGGTGGTTGAGATCCTGCGCCAGGCCTGGACGCGCGACACGATCGACCACGACGGAGAAATCTACCAGTTCAAGGGCGTCTCCACTGAACCGGCGAGGCCATATCAACAGAACGGCGGGCCGCTGCTTTATTTCGGCGGCTATTCGCCTGACGCGCTTGAACTGTGCGGCGCCCAGTGCGATGTTTATCTGATGTGGCCCGAGGTCAAGGAGCAGCTTGCCGAGCGCATGCGCGCCGTCCATGCCCGGGCCGAGGCCCATGGCCGCACGCTCGATTACGGCCTGCGCATTCATATGATTGTCCGTGACACCGAAGCCGAAGCCCGCGAGTACGCTGAGCATCTGGTGTCAAAGCTTGATGACGAGTATGGCCAGCTGATCCGCAACCGCGCCCATGACAGCATTTCGCTCGGGGTTTCCCACCAGGCGCGGGCCCGCGAACTCGCCGACAAGTTCGGCTATGTCGAACCCAACATCTGGACCGGGGTCGGCCGCGCGCGTTCTGGCTGCGGCGCCGCTTTGGTGGGGTCCACCGATCAGGTGCTGACCGCACTCGAAGACTATCAGAAAATGGGCATCCGTGCCTTCATCTTCTCGGGCTATCCGCATCTCGACGAGGCCGAGCATTTCGGCACGAAGGTTCTGCCGCAGATGAAGACCTGCTCTCTGCCGGAAGTGCGAGGCAGGGTTCCCGCCGAGACCCCAGCCACTCCGCTTGGAAATGGAAAGCGCCACTGATGGAACGCATCGAACTGAACGCCGACGTTTCGCTGAGCCGGCTCGTCTATGGAATGTGGCGCATCGGCGATGACGCCGACACTTCGCCGGCGCATGTGCGGGCGAAGGTCGAGGCGTGCCTCGCCCAGGGCATAACCACTCTCGATCAGGCCGATATATACGGCGGCTACACCGCGGAAGCTATTCTTGGTGGTGCGTTTCGGGCGTCACCCGGCCTGCGCGACAAGCTGGAGATCGTTACCAAATGCGGCATCGTGGCGCCCGCTGGCCGGCATGCCGCCTCGCGCGTCAAGCACTACGATACCAGCGCCGCCCATATCAGGGCCTCGGTCGAGGCGTCCCTGCGCGACATGGCGACGGACCGGATTGATCTCCTCCTTATCCATCGCCCGGACCCATTCATGGACGCGGACGAAACCGGCGCGACGCTCGATGCACTCGTGAAATCGGGCAAGGTGAAAGCGGTCGGCGTTTCCAATTTCCGGCCCTGGGATTTCGCACTGCTGCAATCGTCGATGAGCACCCCTTTGGTGACCAACCAGATCGAGCTCAGCCTCTCCGCCACCGACGCCTTTACCAACGGCGATCTCGCCTTCCTGCGGGAGCGCAAGCGGCCGGTCATGGCCTGGTCGCCGCTGGGTGGCGGTTCTCTGTTGACCCGGGGTGGTGCGCTCGCCACGAGACTTTCCAAGATCGCGGCCGAACAGGGTGTCGATGTCGCCGCGGTCGCGGTCGCGTGGCTGCTGGCGCACCCGGCTTCGATCCTACCGGTGCTGGGGACCAACAACTTGCGGCGGATCGCGGCAATCTCCGACGCGAATAAAGTGTCAATCGATCGCCAGACCTGGTTCGAGCTCTATTCACTTGCCAATGGACATGAGGTGCCGTGATGACAATCGTCGAAACCGCGAGATCCTTCGAAGAGCATGTGTTCATACCTGATGCCGAGACCACGCGCAGCTACCGCAACGCGCTCGGCGCTTTCCCAACGGGCGTGACCGTTGTGACCGCGAACACCGATGCCGGTCCAATTGGCATGACGGTAAACAGCTTCGCATCGGTCTCACTCGACCCACCGCTGGTGCTCTGGTCGCCAGCCAAGAGTTCGTCGCGCCACGCACTCTTCACGTCCGCCGGACATTTTTCCATTCACGTCCTGAGCGCGGAGCAAACAGCGCTTAGCAGCCGCTTTACGCGGGGCGGCCAAGGCTTCGCGGATCTAGGATGGGAGCATAACGTGGAAGGCGCTCCCATCATCCCTGGAACGCTTGCCCGGTTCGAGTGCGAGCAGCAGTCTGTCTATGATGCTGGCGATCACTCACTGGTCATTGGGCGGGTATTGCGGGTCGGGCTGCGGGATGGCGAGCCGCTTTGCTTCGCACGCGGTGGTTTCGGCCGGTTCGAGCGTCATGCCTAAGAGCTTGATCGGACAAGGCCCGAGGCAAGTTTCATTTCGCCGTGGTATCTGTCGCCCATCACGCGCGGTTTCCAGTTTCGCTCGCTGAGTTACGGGCGGGCAAGCGTGGGCCGCTGTACCAATGTCAAGCCGGACACGATCCGGCGGTTTTTCGCGGGCGGCGGAAAAGCCTTCAGCTCTATCCCATGGGAGATGAGAAGCCCGCCGCCTAACATCTGAAAATTCCGCCGTTATCGATTGCGGTGCGCACCATGGCGGGGTATGGATTCTGCATCGGACCCGAGGGCAAGGGAACTGCATGTCACCATTGAGTAGCGGTTCCAGTGAATTGCAGCCGGGCTCCGTTTCGCGCGCGTCACTCGCGATCATTGGCCTGATGTTCATGGCGCTGCTCTCCGTCCTAGGTTTATGGCTCGGTTCAAGCTACCAGGCGACCGTGAAACGCGCTGACGCCCAGGTAACCGCTGCTTCGAAAATCGTTGCCGCTAACGCGGTCTGGCTCAATTCGCTTGCTCGCGAGACACTACACCGCATAGACGATTCCCTGGGGTCGAACGTGCTCTCCGCAGATGCGGAACGGGTCCACGATCTCAACGCGGCCGTCGCGGACCTCCCGCCGCAGGTGACGGCATACGTGGTCGGCGCCGACGGTCTCACGCTGTTTTCCAACAACCCCAGGACACAAGCGATGGACGTGTCCGATCGCGACTACTTCACACGGCTGAGGAATGGCGCGGACGAATACACATCGGACTTGATCGTCAGTCGCTTGACCGACCGCCAGATTTTCGTCGTCAGCCGGCGGCTCGAACGGAATGGAAACTTTGCTGGTATCGCCGCTATTGCCTTTAACGCGGATGTACTCAGGCCAATCTGGGATGCTGTCGATATCGGACCAAATTCGACGGTGAGCTTGATCAGGCGCGACGGCAAGCTCATCGCGCGCCACCCAGAGCCCCCGGGTCCGGTCGACATGGGTGGGTACGTGCTCTTTACTGACTACATGAGGAAGGCGACTGCTGGTGTCTATCGCTCCTATTCGCCTGTTGACGCCCAAGACCGACTGGTTGGCTACCGTATCATAGAGCGAACACCATTCGTCGCCATCGCGTCGGCCGACATTGGCGTCCTCATGCAACCATTCTGGGACGATGCGAAGATCGCTGCCCTTTTGATATTTTTCGCGGTTATCGGCGCGATCGCGGCCGCGCTCTGGATCCAAAAACTAATCAGAGTAGATGGGTTGCACACTCGTCAGCTCGCGCAAGCGCTGGCAGCGAACCAAACACTGATGCGCGAGATACATCACCGGGTCAAAAACAATTTGCAGACGGTCATGGCACTGCTTCGCCTGGAGGGGTTCGAGCCCGACGTGGTGCGAAGGCTCAATGAGCGTATCTCCGCGATGTCGGCCGTGCATGAACAGATGTATGGCTTCGATCAGTTTAGTGGAGTATCCGCGGTCGAGTTCATCCCGTCCTTCGTGAGCACGCTCGTAAACGTTCATGGGCAGTCCGTGACTGTTTCGTTTGATGTCGAGAACGTGACGATCGCGCCCGACCGAGCCACGCCCTTCGCCCTGCTCGTCAATGAGTTGATCGCGAACAGCATGAAATACGCCTTCGCCGGCCGAGAGGCGGGGTCCATCCGTGTCGGTCTTCGATCCGGGGCCGAGGGTTTCGCCGAACTCTCCGTCGTTGACGACGGGATCGGCTTTGATGGAGACACGGATCCGCCCGGCATGGGCACACGCTTGATCAAGGCTTTCGTTCAACAGCTGGGTGGTGAGTTTCGTTTCGTGAAAGACAATGGAACGAAATTCACGGCGGTGTTGAAGATCGCCGATTGAGCACACCGAAGCGTCCTCCCCACGTCCGTGAGCCACTTTCATTTTGGACACGGCGCGTCGCGCCAACATCCGGCGTTGTCGGGTGAAAGGCCCGTGCGTCGACCCGTTTCCCCATACACGGATCAAAACCACGGGAACTTTCCTCAAGCTCCGGATTTGTCAGACGAACCAAGAGGAGGTCCAAGCATGTTCGTCCGAGACGTTATGACAAGGCAGGTAATGACCGCGGCGCCCGATGCCAGCATCAGGCAGGTTGCGCGGGTGATGTCACAAATCGATTCTGGCGCGGTCCCCATCGTCAACGACAAGGTTCTCGGTATCGTGACTGATCGCGACATCGTAGTGAGGGCGGTGGCCGAGGGGCTCGATCTTGACGGCCCGGTGTCGGAGATCATGACCTCGGGAGTTGAGAGCTGTCTTGAGGATGACGACCTGCGCGAAGCTTCTCGCGGAATGTCTGAGCTGCAGATGCGCCGTCTGTTGGTCTTCGACCGGGCGGGCAATGTATGTGGCATACTTTCGCTCGGGGATATGGCGGTTCTTGATGAGGAACTAGCGGGCGTTACGTTGGAAGAGATTTCGGACGACGAGGACCCGAGATAAGCCGTCGTGTCCCAACGATGTTCGCGACGTGAAGGCCCGTTGTTAACCTCCTGAAAACCCAGTAAGTCGCTGGTCTTTCCACGACCTTCAACCTCTTCACGCCTCGGAGATTCTTGAAAAGCGAACTTGCCGGTCGACCCCGCCTGGCCGCGGTGTGATCTCGGATGCCGAGGGCGCTGACCGAATGATGTGATGTGCACGCGCTTTGGGTTTGGGTCCAAGTCGTATCACTCGGCCAGCCCACGAACTATCGGCCAAGCATGCAAATATCGCAATACTTGCATGTATGTTCGTACGTTACCGCGCTGATGATCCAGCCACCGCGCAAGCTTGATCAGTCACTGATCGATTTGGCGACCAAGCGTGCAGTCGAAGAGATGATTTCAGCGACCACCTTGCGATCGCCTCGCCTATTTCGCGAGCCAGTGCAAAACTCACTTGGTTCCCAAGCGCCGAACCGCGCCAGGGTCTTTCAGCGAAGCCTCACGAGCCGGCGGACATACGGAGCTAGCATTTTCCAGATCGAACGCCATTTATCGTGAAATCGAGGATTTGGAGAGAAGGACGTCATGCGGGACATACAAAGTGACGAGGCCGACCTTAACGCCTCGATCATCGAAATCGAAGCTGTTGAATTTGATCCAGGATCCCCGGGCTGGGCAGCGTTGTACGCCCGGCTTGCTGGTGGCAGCACCTTGAGACTGGAATTTGACGCAAAGGCGTTTGTCACGCTGGAGACCGCCATTAGCGCGGCGCAAAAGCAGATGACCGAGGACCAGGGAGTGCAGTGACGCCCGCAATGAGGGTGTTTATCGCCTTCCGGACGCTTCTCGCGGACCATGCTCAAGAGGAGCCGCGGGCGTGGTCCATGCCGGCGGCTGGCGACCGGCGCTTGCCATCGGCTCGGCTACCAGCGCGCCGATCTCGCCCAGCACTGGATATTCCCTTGAAGAAGCGGGCGACCATCCGTCCGCTGGCGCTCGCGGGGATCGTCTTTGGGTCTGGCCGGTCATCGCGCTGTCCCTCTTTTCGTTGTTGAGGATAATGGTAGCAAGCGCGATGGACTGCTGATCCGCCGTTTTGCCGAGGGTCAGAGGAGAGCATTGGAAGCGTCAGAGGAAGAAGAACTCGTATGCGATCGTCGAGCCATTGTGCGGCCTTTTCACCCGCTGGATTGCCCTCGTCGTTGATCGCAACGCTCTCGACCTGCGGGACGCGGCATGTCTCAGACGGGATTTCCACTCCCTCCGCGAGAACGTGCCCGCGAGGATGAGCGTGATCCCGTAGCGTGACGCGTAACATCAAGAGCGCGGTTAAGTGCCTCTGCTCCCTGAACCTTGGCAACCGCGATCGCCCGCGACACGAGCGCGGGGCGCTATTGCTGACTAAAGAGCATTGACCAGTAAGACGCGTGGATCAGTATCGCGATCGTCAACGGCCTGGAACCACGCGCGAATTTCGACGTTTCACTGCCATTCCAAGGACACCAACGTCGACTGCTTGTCGGCCGCGAATCAGACGGAAGGAACATCATCGTGGGCATCTTTGACGGCATCAAGCAGGCTATCCTTGGCCAAGCGCACGCTGCCCAACAGCGTGGCGGCGGTGCTTCAGTCCCGATCGGGCGGACGACCGCCGCGACAGCGCAGTGTGGTTCATCGGTGTCCGGGGGCAAGCCAACGCCCGCCCCGGTGTCCACCCAACCCACGACACCACCGTCCGGCCAGATCGCATCCCCAGCTCCTTCCCAGGAACAGGCCTCCGCTGGCGCTTCCTCGACCAGTTCCCCCCGGGCCGTCGACATTGTCCCCATCTTGGATGCCGCGGTGACGAAGTCAGGTCAGAAGCTCGACTGGAAGCGTTCGATCGTTGACCTGATGAAGGCTGTGGGAATGGACGCCAGCCTCGACGAGCGTAAGGAACTCGCGCGCGAACTTAGCTACGCCGGCGATGCGCACGACTCCGCGAGAATGAACACCTTCTTGCACAAGGCGCTGATGAAGAAGCTTTCGGAAAATGGTGGAACGGTTCCGGCTGATCTTCTCGACTAATCACCGATCCCCTCATTTCATCCAGCAGGGCGCGAACAGGTGTGTGTCGCATCCGTCCACTGAAAGGAAAAGACCATGATGAGCGGACCAATGAAAGCGCTTCTAGGCGCTATCGTCATCGCGGGGTACCAGAACCGCGATAAGATCGGGGAATTCATTCGAGGCTTGCAGGGCCCACGGTCGGGGGGTGATTACGCCAGTGGACGGGAACCTGGATCCACCACGTCGCAACCCGCCGGTGGGCAGGGAGGCATCTTCACGGGCCCCGGCGGCCTTGGTGATCTTCTTGGCGGACTGACGACTGGCGGAATTCTAAGCGGTGGCCTCGGCGACCTCCTGAAAACGTTCCAACAGAACGGCCATGAGGATAAGGCGAGGAGCTGGGTCGAAACTGGTCCCAACGCGACCATGGACAACGACCAGCTTTCGGAAGCTCTTGGTCCGGAAGTCATCAACGAACTGTCGGCCAAGACAGGATTGTCGCCGCGAGACATCCTCGACCGCCTTAGCCGCGACCTTCCCACCGCTGTCGATAACCTTACTCCCCATGGCAAGGTGCCGGACGCGGGGGACGAATTCCTAGCTTCCGCCAGCGCGCCAACAAACAGCCCCCAGACGCAAACCTAGTCGAAGAACTCAATAGGAGGAGCCGATATGCCAGACTCGAAATCGCCAGCCGTCCAGTCAATGCTGAATGAGCAAGCCAAGCAGCGCGAGAGCGCCCGCGAGGGTCACCTCGACAAGGGTCTCGAGGATACATTCCCCGCCTCGGACCCGGTATCGGCGACGACCACCTCGATCCCGCGGGTCGCACGGATCCAGATGAAGCAGCTCGCGTCGCCGATGACCCATCCTTCGCGACGCAGGGCGATTATCCCTTGGTCGACGCCGCCCTCGCCGCGACAGGCGAGAAATCGAGCGGCTTCGACCACGATGTTCGGCGTGAGGGACTTGATGGCCTCCGTCGCGATGCTGGCCGCGTGGCGGACTCCATGTCAGAGGTCGCGGAAGGCGGTGTTCACCTGGCGAAGTCGCAAGTCCGCGGGATATGGACAGACGTGGAGGCCAGGATCCGCGATCGCCCCCTCACGGCGGTCGGTATCGTGGCTGCCCTTGCTTATTTGTGGGGTGCGACCCGCTAGTGCGCGTAAGCGGCGCAAGGGAGCCTGGCCGGCGCCCGTCGCCGGGATCCACCCGGGTTCCAAAGGCTGCCGAGATTTGGCCGCCTTTGTCCGCGAGAGGCATTTTATCGGGTGGACGCAGCGAGTGTCCGCCCCACGCTTTCTTGAACGCGGGCGGCGGACCCCGGAGGCGCGGCGGCTGGCATGAAAGCGCGGCCGCCGCGTTAACCCGCCGCAACAAAAACAGTGTGTTCGTTTTCACGGCTGCCCGTCGGCACTCAAGCTCTTCTGTGTCCAGATTGTTAGTGATGTGTCGGGATGACGGATTTGGAAGCAGCGATGCATTCGAGCACGTGGATAAGCTTCTCGAACTCTCGCAGTATGTCGAGAAGATCGGTGGTCTCCATCATGGATATTTCGTCAACCGAGCCGCGGACCGTGAAGATGAGAGTGTCGATCCAAATGTGTTTGTCTGGCGGGACGCCTTGGACTGCCGTTGCGTAATAGGTTTCCAACTGCCCGAGAATCCGTTCGATCAGGCAGTGGCGATGATGTCGATCAAGCAATGGCAGCGCGTGGCAGGCATCGTTGATGTCGGCGGCAAGTGTCATGCTGTCCTCCTGGGCGTTTCCCAGATTTATCACAACAACCGAAACGGCTATTGGGACTTAGGTCCGAGTCTTGTCATCAGTCCGGTTCCGTACGGTGTGGGCCGCGCGCCGCGCCACGTCGCGCGCTTGAGTTCGCGGCAAGCGGCGGCTGGCGGTGCGCGACCATGGTTCAAGTTGCCTATCCGCGCCGTGCCTCAATCAGATGGTGAAGACGCCACGATTATCGGTCCGGCCTGGGTTCAGGTGCCCCTACCCGGCCATGAGCTTATATCGATGGACTTAGGTCCCCCGCCTCTATGTCCCCTCAGCGTTGAGGGCGGCATGTTCGACGATGGTTTCCTCGCGCGAGCTACATCGTGCATCAAGACGGGAAAACAGATGCGCTTCGCCCGACGCCCGGCCCGCCCCAAATACTGGTCCAACCAAAGAGGCTCCGCGCTATGAAACCGTAACCGCGTCCATTCATCGATGGCCCAGCCTCACTTATTGGAATTGCGCGTGACCGAGGGCGTTTGATTTGTCGCATTCCCCGGTTTCATTTCACGGTTGTCCCCCGCCGCCCCTTTTTCTCGCGTCAATGAGAACACGTCCATCGGCTTACTTCCGTTACCGGTATCAGGCGACTCGTCGCGGGAACCCAAGCATCTGACTGAACCGGTCTGGTTGGGGGTTTCCCGTCAGGGCAATTCGACGAGCTCAGCCAGAGCACCGGGATTTATGTCTAGTACGCGCCACGCCTACCCCGAATTTTCATGGGTAAGGAACCACATCACTTTATGAGAGCTCAATGTTTGCTTGCCTTGTGGCGGTCGAAGGCTCGGTGGCCTTGGTTTTCATATTGAACCGGGCCGCGCGGAGACGCGCGGTCTTGGCATGACCAGACAAGTTCAGGTCTGATGACATCCTATACATCGATGTCTCGTGTACCACCAAACATGGTCCAGGGTTGATCGACGTATTCGAGCGACACTTTGAGATGAGGCATGCTTGCGGCTCGTCTAGCATCGTTGCTTTTCAGATCACCGCGCACCATCACCTTGACCGGGAAACCAGGTCGCCATGTCCGTCGTCTCATGCCACCTCTCAACTGCTATTCCGGAACGCTTTCCGGGCGGCTGAGTTCCAGGGGGAGATGTCGAGCGGAAGGTGCGGAACGAACTGCTTGAACGGAGGTTCACATCGCACGGACGAAACGCTCGCCACGGTGCGTTCTAGTGGGTAACGCGGCTGAGAAGGTTTCGGGGAATGCAAAAGACCGCCGGCAAGGCTCGCCAGGTGGAGGCGGACGTTCGACGGGCAAAAGGTTGAGCGAGGAAAACAAAGCTCGACAGTGCATCGCGCCCGCGACGGGACCAGCTGGATGAACCGGTCGCGCGTTTCTAGCGGGCGCCATCCAAAGGAAACGGCGAATGTCGCCTACTTGTATAACTCTTGAAAGATAGGATTTCCAATGTCTCAAGGCGATAATCCGAACACCAATCCCATCCATGCCCTTCTCGCGGAGCTTGGCATTGTTGACCCGATTTCCGTTGCCGATGTCCAGGAGCGGCATGCCGAGATTATCGCGGCCTATCAAGACGGCAAATTGACCGACGCCGCCCTCCGCCACAGTCTAGCGCGAGCTTGCGACGAAACCGTCACTGGAACACTCGATACCGAGCCAGATCAACCCAATCGAAACCTGCGGTAACGGGTCACGCGCGTGCCCAATTAGGTCGACACAAGAGCTCGAAATACATTGGCTCGCAGGTGAGAGAGGTCAGGAACATCCACGGCCTTGTTGGGCGCGATCCAGCGCATCATTGGAATGCTCCGAGCCGTGAGCCCTATCCCGTCATGAGGACTGAAGACGGCCACTGTCGGCTCCCACTGGCTCTGTTTCCTGGCGGGAGATGCCTTGCCTCGCGACGGGCGCGGACCGCACTGGACTGGTTGCCTCTACCACCAACGGGACGGTCACCGGCGTAAAAACGCCTAACGCACCGGCCGGGTGGCGCGATCTTTCACTTCCTCCGCCTTGCCTGGATTTCCTCCGACTTGCCGCGGCGCGTTAGACCCGCGCGCGGCCGGTGCGGCTGTTCATGGTTCGCGCGGTCGGCGCCCGCTGGAACCGGAAAGAGAATACTGGACTACCGCCGACGTCCCGCCACCGCATCGGGAAGCGTCAACACTTGAAACAAAGGACACAAATCGCCAAATCAACAGAGTGGGGACAGCTATATGAAGTGGCCAAATGACGAAGCAAGTTTCCGTTCCAAAAAGTTCACTCGATACGTTGGGCGCCATTGCAAGGTTTCGCCGTCAACATCGTTCCAGCCGGGGCTGGCTGCTGGGTAACAGACAAGTTTCATCGGCGGCGATTGCTCGCTTGGAACAGAAATCCCTGGTCAAGGAGGTCGCCTTCAAAGGCGAGCCAACCCTCATCCTCACCGAGGTCGGTAAGCACCTCCTCGCGGAGCACCCACGGGATTAAGATCGGGGCTTTGAACGCCCCTTTTGAATGGCCCGGTGCTTTCCTGTCGTGAGCCTTGGAGCTTCAGATATACCGTGCCGGAGAACGGACAGTCGATGATCACGTCACAAGAAAAAGCCCACGACGTGGAGGCGTGGGCTTTTCTTCTCCGCTGTTGAGGGTTGGCGGAGGGAACGAGATCCTCGAGTTCAAAAGGTCCGTTCGCGATGATAACTTCGCTTAGCATTGAAGGTTCCCCACCAAATAAATTGGCATTTGTCCGCAGCTTGCTTTCGGTGCGTCGATCGACAAATGGATCGCCCACGCCTAACACAATCCGGGGCAGACCATCTGAGCGGTAGGTATCTTCCACCCAGGAGGGTCGCCCTCGCCCACGATGAATGCTACGGATTGCTCGGCTTTCGCGGTTGCTCCCCAGCAAGCATCTCGTCGATGCTAGCACCTTCGCCACTGTCCCCTGATCTCAATGCTCCCCGAGCTACCTTTAGGTCATCCATCATCTTCTCAGCGAAAGCGACAGCTTCCTCATCATTCAAGGCACTATCGGCGGACATGCGGACGCTAACGAGCTCGTTGCCTTCCCCGTGATACTCGACCGTGATCGTGCCCTCGGTCGTTCTTGCTACGTTTATGCCTAACAGGCGCATCTAAAACTTCCTTGATTTGTCGACGCGACGAATAGATCGCTCGCGCACAGGAAAGCTCTCGATGATAATAAGGTTCCATTGCACACGCCAGGCGATCGGGACGACACGCGCTCAAGTTCAAAGAGCGCATTTCAAGGGATGATCTCCTTGCGAGCCTGTCCTCGACGCCGGCGAGGTTTGTTGACTATGCCTTGTTCGCGCCGAAGGAGCATGAACCCGCCGCAAGCGTTACAGTAGGCAGCCAAAGCGGCGGCCTTGATCGGGATATGGCGGCGCTTAAGGGTGGCGGTCGAGGAGCTGGCTAATTCATCGGCCTGGAGCTTCGTCGTCAGGTTCCGTCGAACGGGAAGCAACTCAGCGCACCCAGCTTACAGCCTTGGGGACCGTTAGTCTGGTTGACGACCCCACAGCCGACACCGCGTACGGATGCCATTGCTGCACTAAACCGCGCAAGGGCTGCTTGGGAGCCTTCGCATGATCTACCTTTGGAGGGTAGCCGTGACCGCGGCGAGAGCATCCTTGAGTTGGGTTTGGCTGTAGGGCTTTGCCAGTTTTAGCAGATTTTCGCCTACGCCCGCGGGGAGTTCGGCGTAGCCTGTAGCAAGTACGATTGGTGTACCGGGACATATCTCCGCGGCTCTCGAGGCGAACTCGATTCCGGTCATGTGTGGCATTGCTTGATCGGTTAGAATGACATCCGGTACAAACCCTTCCAAGAGCATCGCGATCGCGTCCACGCCGGACTGCGCCTCAACGACGGTGTGGCCTAGGTCCTCCAACATGAGGGAAGTGTTCATCAAGACGAGCCCGTCGTCATCGACCGCCAGAATATTCAGTGATCTATCGAGCCTTGTCGGCTCCACGGGGTCCGCTTGCTGAACCGGGACCGCCTGCACTTCAACCGCTTTGGCAATGGGCAACCAGAGTTCGGCGCGCGTCCCCTCGCCTTCATGAGAATGCAGAACGAGCGCCCCGCCCGATTGAGCCATAAGTCCATGGACCATTGGCAGCCCTAACCCGGTTCCCTTGCCAATCCCCTTGGTGGTGAAAAACGGAGTGATGGCTTTTTCAAGTGTCGCCGCGTCCATCCCGGACCCTTCGTCCGCCACGGAAAGGCAGACATATTCGCCGGGCTCCAGGTCGCGAACCTGATCACGTTCCACGAGGCGGCGGCTGGCCTCGATCTTTATCACGCCGCCTTTTGGCATCGCGTCTCGAGCGTTTACAACCAGGTTTAGCACCGCCGCCTCCAACTGGTTTGGATCCGATAGGACCGCGGGCAATGAGAGCGGATATGTCGTGGCGATCTCGATCTGTGGCCCGATCGTCCGCTCTAGCAGAACAGCCATTTCCCTGACGAGTTCAGGAACGTCCACCGCTTCCAGGTTTAGATCCTGCTTTCGAGAGAATGCAAGAAGTCTCTGAGTGAGCGCGGCGCCTCGCTTCGCTCCCTGGATAGCGATATCAATGAGTTCTTCGTTTTCCTGTCCAGCCGCCGCGCGCTTCTTCGCGATTTCAAGACTGCCCAGCACCGCCATTAGGAGATTATTGAAGTCGTGCGCGATGCCGCCCGTGAGTTGGCCGACGGCTTCCATCTTCTGGGCTTGAAACAACTCGCGTTGGGCAAGTTGCAGCGCCTCTTCGGCCTCCCGCTTCTCGGTGACGTCCCTGGTGACCTTGGCGAAGCCGAGAAGCTCTCCACTGTCGTCCCGGATGGCATCGATGATCACACTCGCCCAAAAGCGGCTGCCATCCTTTCGGATCCGCCATCCTTCGTTTTCGAAGCGGCCCTCGGTCGAGGCAATGGCGAGTGCCTTCACCGGCAGCCCCGCGACACGGTCTTCATCGGTGTAGAAGCGGGAAAAATGCTGTCCGATAATCTCCTGGGGTTCATAGCCCTTGATCCGCCGCGCGCCAGGGTTCCAGCTCGAAACCTCGCCATTTGGGGTCAACATGTAGATGGCATAGTCAGTGACGCCTTGCACCAGGAGCCGGAACTGTTCCTCGCTCCGTCTGAGCACCTGTTCAGCCGCCCGTCTCTCGGTAAGATCGCGCGTAATCTTCGCGTAGCCCACCAGCTCGCCATCTTTGTCCCTGATCGCGTCAATAATGACGTGGGCCCAGAACCTTTCTCCATCCTTTCTCACCCGCCAACCCTCGGCTTCGAAACGCCCTTCACGCGCCGCAGTTGCGAGCGCCCGCTTCGGGAGACCGGATGCGCGGTCCTCGTCCGTGTAAAATCGCGAGAAGTGCTCGCCAAGAATTTCGCGCTCCGTATAGCCCTTGAAGCGGCTGGCACCCGTATTCCAACTAATGACTCGGCCATCTGGATCGAGCATGTAGATTGCGTAGTCGACAATCGCGTCGACCAGGGTTCGGTAGCGGCCGTCCAACGTGCCTACTAGGCCGTCGGTAACTTCAGCGATCATTGTATCCCCTTGGACACTAGCTCATGAGGTAACATCTAGGCCTTTCAATCCTTCACGGCGGCAATCGGTGTGAAGCCAAGTCTCTCTCGGCCCAATGCTCGTGCAGATATAGGGCCCCAACGCGCCGATCAGGTCAATCGTCCGTTTCCGTACAAAGCCAGACCGGCACGGCGCCAGGTCCACCTGGGATACGGTTTATCAAGCTAGGCCATGAAGTCGCCAGCTGTCAGGTTGGAAAATGCGCCCGAAGCCGCGCGATGGAGACTTTGATTTTGCTCCTGGACAGCTTCGCCACGGGCTCGGCGTCCCCCACGCCTTGAGCGGTGGGAACCTTCCGTGGCGCGGGAGTTTGTTCCAGCGGGTGTTGTCCGCCGTGTCGTTGCCAAGGGCCGGGACTTGCGCCGTATCATAATGACGACTTCGGTATTGTCACAAGAACACCCGGTGAGTGATCCGGGATCCAGATTCCATTTCAACATTCGATCCGGGAACGTTTTATTGCCTGATGCCGAAGTTATCGAATTTCGGAGCGTTTATTGCGCGGTTACCGCGGCCCTCTACAGCGCGAAGGGTATCCTCGCCCGGTTGAGATGAGAAGCGCTGACTTGGCTCTACAGGGCGGGGCTGGATTTCACATCGCGCGCGGCGAAGCGGCATTCGACCAGATCGTTCGAACAGCCTTCATTCAGATCGCGCGAAGGCATCCTTACAGGCAGTGGCCTTCGACCGAACCACTCATCAAGAAAAGGTCATGCAACCGCCGCGCGTCAGCTGTAACCTCCGAGCGCTCGGCCGCTTGCCTTGATCGTGGATAACCCGTACGCGACGGATTCAGGCGGACTGCTTCAGCACCAGCGTGGAAGTCAGTGACGGCTACGCGAAGGTGGAAACTTGTCATCCGCGCGTTCAGGGTAAAGTGTCCGTCTCGTTTTTCGGATCGCGTCGGCTTCTTGACGCTGCCTGGCGAGCATTATCTTCGTGACTTCAATGAAGGAGGCGCCGTCCTTGTCCGCGACCCGAACGATGCCTCCGTGGCTGAGAAACTCACAGAAGGCCTCGACTGATCGAAGCCGGGTCGTCAGTTCCACGTAATAGTCTTCAAGTTTGGCATCCATCGCTACCTCCTTGAAGAAACTGGTGCGAGAGATCGGCAATGTAACGACAACTCTTGGTGCGAGCAATGCCTTCTCCAATTCCGGCGGTTCGGAAAAAGGTAGGAATGGCAGGCATGGAAGTCATGATCAGGCTCGTGGCAAGGGCCACAAGGCCGTCGGCGACCGTGATATCCGTGATGCCAACCACCGCCAGCATCCTGCTGGAGGTCATGTACCCTCGGCTCCATGGTTGAGAGGGTATGATAGGTCGAAGCAGCGGCGCTCCAGGGAGAACAGCCAGGTGGGACAATGACGTCCCATCCGCCATCGATAGCCGATGTTGCCATAATGGGATCAGGCGGGCTTATGCTCACGCTCGCGCGCCCTGTCATCGACGACATCCTCGACGCATTCCGCCTTCTCCGCCAGCGCTCTGCTCATCTCGCGAAGCTGCTGGTCATCCAGTTTCTCGATGCCGACGAACTTGTTTTGAGCCTGCGATGACAGGATCAGTTCATCCAGCTTCGCCTGCAAGGCCTTGCCATCACGGTTCTGCGAATTCTGGAGGACGAAGACCATGAGGAAGGTGATGATCGTCGTGCTTGTGTTGATCACGAGCTGCCAGTTTTCGCTGTAGTTGAAGATCGGTCCCGTGACGGCCCAAACAAGGACTAAAGTCACAGCCAAGACGAAGGTCGCGGGCTTTCCTGACATGGCCGCGACGGTGGAAGCAAACTTGGAAAAACCCTGGGATATAATGCTGTCGCTCATGGAAACCTCTCTGGTACCCGGCAAATGACAACGCCAACGTCGGTCAGGGGTTCCTGACATGGGACTTCAGTCCGATATCATTTACTTTCGTCCGCTCGGCCCGGTGAAATGCCGAAGCGTGCTCAAGGTCAGTGCGCGACCTTGCGTTTTTTTGCCAGCGAGATTGCCAACGTAATTGCCATTGCGTCCATATCGAACGGCTTCTGAAGGCAGTGGACAGCGGAAAATCGCGTCGGGACCACCTCCCCGTCGGGGTCAGTAATAAATATGAATGGGATCCCATTCGCATTGAGCTTGTCAGCTAGGGAATATACGCGCTCCTCGCCAAGACAAACATCTAGAACGGCGGCATCGATTTCAACTTGCTTGACGGCATCAAGCCCTTCTCGCAGCGAGTGAAAAGGTCCAACCACGTCTGACCCCTGGAATTCGAGCGCGGCACTCACACTTGAAGCCCGCGTGTTGTCTTCCTCGACCACTAGAATCCGTCTGTTCAAAAGGTTCATGAAAAACATGGGGTGCCCCTGCTATGTAGGACATCAGTTCACCTCGAAAGCCGTCGGTCAACATTCACTCGGGAAGAGTAAACTTCTGTTCGCTTTCGTACAAACGGCGGTCGCGCCAAGAAACCGATTTTCGAGCCGCCTTCGGCCAAACACGGTGTTCGGGGAAGTTGAGGATCCATTCGAGTCCGCGGCGGGGCGTTCGCGCTCGCATCGCGGCAACAGCGCGTCGCTTCGATCCATGATTATGGACCGCGTGAACGTGACCGGCCGGTGGATTCCATCAGTGTCCGGGCGCCAACATCGATGGGCTGGCATCTGCCGTGACGACGTCACTGGGAGCGTCTTCGGGTTCGGACCTGCCCGGTGTTTTGATGTCTTGGCGAACCACGCGATGTTCGCACTTGACTGGTAAATCCGCCAAGGTCCGGGCGCCAAGGCTCAGCGTCTCGCGGTCGTATCGCTCAAAGTCTCCACAGCCGCATCAACTCCAGCGGAGCCGACACTCCCGCCGCCAAGACGTAGGGACCGCCTGCTACCCCCGTGCGGTTCCGGGCGGTGAGCTTCACAGGAAGTCCGTGTCCAATCCCGTCGATCGAATAGAACGCGATAGGGTTCTTGCCCTGGGAGCCCCACGTTTGGCGCGTGCCCCATGATTTCTTTTTCTTTCGAGGTCTCAGCTGGTCAATGTCACCAGCCTGCAGCCACTGCTCGAGCATGGCGTCCGCGTTCTTGGGGTTCACCACGGTATCGTCCTTACCCTGCCAGATACTGATCGGCGGGTAGGATTTCTTGTGGTCGAACAGTCCCGCGACGCGGCTCCCCCATCCCGACGAAGGCGGCGTTGCTCCATTGCTCATTGCGCCCATGGCGGAGATGGCGTCGCGCACCGAGCCGACTGGCATTGCAGCCACGAAGGCGGCACCAGCGAACGTTTCGGGGTAGTGGGCGACGAGGGCGCGGCCATCGCTCCACCTGCGGACAAGCCGACGATGAAAATTCGCGAGCGGTCGATGCGATGCTTCTGGCAGGCATGCTCGATCATTTGCTTGATTGACATGAGCTCGCCACGGTCGTGTGCGACAGCGCTCGGTCGAAACCAGTTGAAGCAGCGCTGCGGATTGTTCCGGGTGGTCTGTTCGGGGAAGAGAACCACGAACCCCCTAGCTCTCGCAAGCCGCGTGAACCCACTCGCGGCATCAAAGCTCTCGGGTGTCTGTCGGCATCCATGGAGCACAACGACGAGTGGCGATTTCGGCAGCAAGCCCGCAGGCGCGAAGGACTTCATGAGGAGCCCTCCAGGGTTGCTGTCAAACTTCGACGTTGTCGCGAATGTCGATATCGCGGTCCGCGCGGCTTTGCGTGCTCGCGGCCGAACCTTCACTTCCAACGGCTTGCCGATCTTCCCCGGGGCGCGAAGCAACTTCGATAGCGACCTTGGCAATCGCAACATCAGACGCAAGCCACATTATGGTCGGGACCCATCGTTTGCTCCTTGTGCAGCGCAACATTTGAAATAGGTCAGTGGAGCGTCTTTGCAATCGCCGCGCGCCCCGTGGGTGCGAAAATCGCGTCAACCACCCGTCGCTGGACAACGTTGGATGGTTATGTTTTCAGATTCTCCACCACGATCGCCACCGCCCGCTGAAGTGGAACTGGTGTCTGGCACAATTTCTCGACAATCTCCAAACCGATCTTTGAGCTTAGAAAAGCACGCATTTGAGGGGTCACCGGATCAGCGAAGCCTTCGGCTCCTCCCATGTAGTTAAGAGGAAGACCTTCGAAGAAATATGCAGATGGAACGTTTAGAAAATGCATCATTGCAAACATGGTGGAGGCGCTAACGCGGTTCGTCCCCCGCTCGTATTTCTGGACCTGCTGAAAGGTCACACCAATAGCCGCGCCCAGTTGGCTTTGCGACAGCCTTTTGGCCTTCCTCGCGGTAGCGATTTGCATTCCAACATGAACATCGACGGGATGAGGGCTCCCGTCGTGAGCCGAGCCCATACGAAAGTCGTGCATAGGGTGCTTTTCCAATGTTTCCTCCGTCAAAAATGAATAGGTCGATTGCAATATGTCGCAGATCACCTCGGAACTTCCTAGCTCAAAAGGGGTTTTAAGTCTGTCAGGCTCTCCAAGCTTGCCAGGCTCAGTGACTTGGCCCTGTCCGCGGTGAGGCTAGTTTCATCGGCTGCTCTGATCGAAGGAGACCTGCCTCGATCGTGGAATGGAAGGCCGCATTTTCAAATGGGCTGGAAAGCAAGCTCGGATGTGCGATCGACCATGAACATGGCATCTTTGATATGTATCTACCCCAAGGGCCGATGGTCCTCGGCATTGAGCGTTTAACTCGCCGATCGCTACGATGGAGAACCGATGAATTTGGGTGGGTCGACGTTATCGATATCTTCATCGACGAGACGACGGAATTGAAGGGCCGACCCTTGGCAAGACGTGAGGAAAAGATCTCTCGCTTGCTTTTCCAGGATGCTGATAGCAATCGACCATCACCCCCCGATGCCCCGATTTTCGGGAGATAGTCGCTCGTTTATCACCCCCGCCAGGTGACATAGAGGAGCCAGCATCAAAATGAAGAGCGTCAGCCCAAGCACGGACCGCTCTCTCTTCTTTCTGGAGCCTGCGCTCGCCGGCCCTGATACGGGGTTCGAACTGGACCTCCATCGAATTTCGGAGGCTCTGCTACGACTATTGCGCCGTGAAGAAGGTGAGTAGGACCTTGCCTTTCTCCCCGAGGAGGCAAACAAACCGGTCCGGTTTACCAGTCTGCTGTTTGCGGCTGATGTAAGCCTCTCCTAGGATGACCGTCTTCACAGGCACGTCGCCAACCTTGGTGTCGGCCTTGCTCACAGCGAGACTTTCCATGTCCAGGACGAGATCCGTGATTTCTGGTGAACGCTCTTGTAGCGCCAACAATCCGGTCGATTTGCATGCATCGACCGCCGGATCCGCGGGCGCCTGGCTCTGCGCTTGCGCGCTGCATGAAAGCAAAGCTAATCCGGCGGCGTAAAGTGCTGATCTTGTAATTCTCATGAACCTACCCCTAAGGAGAGCCCGCGACGAGCGCGAGCCCGCGACATCGGTCGATGTCATGCCTTGTCGACGACCTTCTTCACGGCTTCCTTGGCATCACCCTTGGCGACCTGAGCCTTGCCCTTGGCTTCCTGGAGGGTTCCCTTGGCTTGCTCCTCGTGATTGCCGACGGCCTTGCCCGCGGCCTGGCGGACGTTGCCCGCGACCTCGTTTGCCATGCCTTTGATCTTGTCTGACGTGCTTCCCATGGTCGGATCTCCTTGGTTGGGTTTCAAGGAAAAGCGCGACTGGATGTTTCGTTCCACGGCTGGGAGATGGCGCGATGAAAATGGTCATTTGACCGACGGCGCTGGCGGCGATGGGGAGTTGAGCATTTCATGCCGTTTTCCACTTTCGATGATTGTCGCGTTCTTTGGAACTGCAACTCGCGGAGAATCTTACGAGAGTCAGGGTTAGCCGGCTAAAACACACTCTCTGCCAGACCGATCTAATGGACAGCGGCGAGCTTGTATGTGCGGTCGCTCTCGTCTCCCTTGCTGACAGCAAGCGACAGTTTTTCAAAAGCGCATTCGGTCTTCCTGAGCCTTGGAAGACGGAGCCCGAAACGCCGCTGACGCACTCGTTCCGCCAGCACGTGGTCGCAAGGGCCGCCCCCCTGGTTATCGAGGATGCGACGTCGACCCTCTTGTCCGCGACAACCTCGCCGTCCCAGAGCTGAACGTCTGGGCCTACCTCGGCATTCCCCTTGCTGACTAGCGAGGGCGATGTCCTGGATCTCTTCGCGCGATTGACAGTCAGCCGCGCCATTGGTCGCCTCGCGAGCAGGATATCCTAGCGGACTTTGGCAAGCTCGTGGAAGAGCAGATCGCCCTACGCGAGCGGGTGGCGGAGTTCGCGCGGTTGGACACCGCCCTCGACCCAATCATAGTCGATTGAACGTCCGAGCTGCCCCGATGTCGTCCGAGTCTAAGTCTCCTGCTCCAGATCTGAAAATTGGCACAGTTCATTACTAGCGGGCTGGACAAGCGTTATCATTGGCCTAAGTCGCTTCAGCAACGATCCCCGGGACATACGATGACAGTACAAGCTTCCGATAAATACCTGGATATCTTCGTCGGTGACGGAGAAATGGCGCAAATGATGCGCCAGCATGATTGGGAGTCCAGCTCGCTGGGCTCGCCAGATTCATGGCCTGAAGCGCTAAAGGTAGCGCTGCGGTTGCTGTTGACGTCAAAGTTCGAAATGTGGCTTGGTTGGGGGCCTGACATCGCGTTTTTCTATAACGATGCTTACCGGCCAACACTGGGGAACAAGCACCCCAATGCACTGGCTGTGCCGACGAAAATCTTGTGGGCGGAAATCTGGGACGATATCAGGGAGCGGCTGGAAACCGTTTATGGATCTGGTCAAGCCACTTGGGACCGTGCGCTCTTGCTTCTGCTTGAGCGCAACGGCTATTCCGAGGAGACCTATCACACGTTCTCGTACAGCCCTCTGATCGGCGACACTGGTAAGGTGGAAGGCGTTTTCTGCGCCGTGGCCGAGGAGACCAAGCGGGTCATTGGCGAGAGGCGCATCTTGACGATGCGGGCGTTGGCCTCGGAACTCGCCGCCGTCGATACGCGAATTGACGTGATCAGAGCTTCCCATCGCGCTCTAAAGGACAATCTTCAAGACCTGCCGTTCAGTGCGCTTTATCTTTTCGACGAAAGTGGTAACGCAAGACGGGAGTGGGTATGTGGCGCGCTGGATAGCCATCCATTGATGCCGGCGGAAATCGTCGGCAGCGCTGGTTTTTGGGACTTGGAGCGCGCGTGGACGGAGCAGGACGTCGAGCTGGTCAGCTTGACGGGCATTGATGGCATTCCTTCGGGACCTTGGCCCAAGGCACCGAAACAGGCGGCGGTCGTTCCCCTGATTGGACAGGGCGGCGGTAGGCCGAAAGGAATACTGATCGCGGGGCTGAATTTCCATCGCGCGGTCGACGACGAGTATCTCGACTTCCTCAAGCTGATCACGGGGCAGATCGCCTCGCGGCTGGCGAGCACTGAAGCGTTTGAGACGGAACGTCAACGGGCGGCGGCCTTGGCGGAAGCGGCCGAAATGCGTGAACAAGCCGCCGTTGCCCTGGAGCAGCTTAACCAGCAGCTCTCGTCGGAGGTCGAACTTCGCACCGCCGAGCGGGACCGTATGCGAGACCTGTTCCAGCAGGCGCCGAGCTTCATGTGTATCCTGAGTGGACCGGATCACATCTTCGAGCTCGTCAACGACTCCTACCTCCAACTGGTCGGAAACCGTCAACTGCTAGGCTTGAGCGTAAGGGAAGCCTTGCCCGAAGTGGAGGGGCAAGGATTTTTGGACTTGCTGGATGGAGTGTACCTGTCGGGCAAGCCGTATATCGGACGGAACCTAAAGGTGTTTCTGCGGCGCGATGGCGACAGTACGCCCGACGAACGGTTCATCAATCTGATCTACCAGCCGATATTCGATGCTAGCGGCCACGTGGCTGGCATCTTTGTCGACGGCTTTGACGTCACACATCAGAAGCGTGCGGAAGATCAACTTCAGAGCCTCAATCATACGCTTGAGCAACGTGTCGAGCAGCGCACACATGAACTGCGTTCCGCGGTACTCCAGTTGGAAAGGGAAACCGTAGAGCGCGAAACCGCGCAGATGGCTCTGCGGCAGGCGCAAAAAATGGAGGCGCTCGGCAATCTCACCGGAGGCGTCGCGCACGATTTCAACAACCTTCTGCAGGTCGTGAGCGGCAACTTGCAACTCCTGTCCAAAGACATCGGCGGCAACGCTCGGGCTGAACAGCGCCTTGAGAACGCCTTGGCTGGCGTTGCCCGAGGCGCGAAGCTGGCGTCGCAGTTGCTGGCGTTCGGGCGTCGCCAACCGCTCGAGCCCAAGGTCATTGATTGCCGGAAGTTGATCCAGAACATGGACGACATGCTTCGCCGCGCCTTGGGAGAAGAGATCGAGCTCGAAACCGTCGTTTCCGGCGGGTTGTGGAACACGCTGATCGACCCCAGCCAGCTGGAAAACGCCATCCTTAATCTGGCGATAAATGCAAGGGACGCGATGACCGGCCGCGGGCGCCTGACGATCGAAACGGCAAACGCCGTGCTCGATGACGATTACGCTCGCGCTCACGAGGATGTCCGTCCTGGTCAATATGTGCTGGTCGCCGTCACCGACACGGGATCCGGGATACCGGCCGACATCATCGAACATGTGCTTGAGCCATTCTTCAGCACGAAATCCGAAGGCAGGGGCAGCGGGCTCGGGCTGTCGATGGTTTACGGCTTCCTGAAGCAGTCCGGCGGCCACCTCAAGATTTACACCGAGGTCGGCCATGGCACGACAATGAAACTCTATATGCCGCGGACAAACCAGGTCGAGGACGGGCTCGCGAACCTTAATGCCCTTCCAGTGACGGGCGGCACGGAGACCGTGCTTGTCGTTGAAGACGACGACGGGGTGCGGGAGACGTCGGTCGCCCTTCTGACGGATCTCGGATATCGCGTTCTCAAGGCCCATGATGCCCAGTCCGCATTCGCGATCGTCAACAGTGGCATCCCGATCGATCTCCTATTCACCGATGTCGTGATGCCCGGTCCCATGCGCAGCACGGAACTCGCAAGGAAGTGCAAGGCGCTATTTCCTGGCATGGCGGTGCTTTATACTTCTGGTTACACGGAAAACTCGATCGTCCACGGCGGCAGGCTGGACGCCGGCGTCGAGCTACTATCCAAACCCTACACACGGGAGGCGCTTGCCCGCAAAATCCGGCACGTGCTGAACAACGCACGCCAGCACCAGATCGCTGTCGAGCGGCTCGGGAGACAGGAGCAGGCGGCTGATCCCGCCCAAGAGGCAACCCGCACCCATGCCGCACGGGTTCTCGTCGTCGAGGACGAGCCTCTGATCCTGATGTCGACTGTCGATATGGTCAACGAGCTCGGCCACGACGTTCACGAAGCAAGCTCGGCCGAGGATGCCTTGGCGGTGTTGGAGAAACACGGCATCGATATCCTGCTCACGGATGTCGGACTGCCGGGAATGTCAGGGACCGATCTTGCCCGGCACGTTCGGGAGCGCTGGCCTTCCGTGCGCATCGTGTTTGCCAGCGGCGACGATAGCGCTAAGTCAGCGTCCGGTATCGAGGATGCCCTTCAGCTGCCAAAGCCATTTACCATCGACCGCTTGTCCAAAGTCCTGTCGAGTTCTATCGAAAGTGTTTGATCTTTGAATGCGAACCGGCGGATCGACCGACGTAATGGGGCTGCGGTTTCTGACACCGCCTCTTGGTGGAAAAAGCCGCTAAAGCGGGCTTTTCCATTGGAGTGGCGGTAGGGGCAAGGCTTGTCGAGACCCCTCTTGAAGTGTGTTTCGCAACATCGGCCACGCCGGGCCGTGGCCCGCCCGCGATGCGAAGGAGGGCAGCGACTGGCGGATGCCCGCGCAGGCGAGTGAACGATGCGAAAGTAGCGGTTGGTGAGCGGGGAACCCCGTGGTGGACCGATGGCGCTCCCGATTACAATCGCCACCTCGCACGCAACACTCCCTATGCAGACTGGCATCCCGACTGTGAGGATCGCGCACTTATCGCGAAGGAATCCTCGAATGTGAAACGCTAAGTAGTGCGGCCGGTGAGCGATACAGAATGCGGGTTAGCTGACGATCGGGGCGAAGAGAGCGCTTGATCAACGAGCACACATCCTTGTTTGGAGCGGTGTTCCAGCGAAGGGCCGTCGTTTCCAATTAAAGGAAAGAACTTCTAGCCACGAGCAGTCCGAGGCGGTGTTGCCTCCACTTGTCTGAAAATCTGTACGGCGCACTGCCCATGTTCGAGATAATCGCGAGAATCGAGCAAGCGGAGGGGTGGCCCCCGCCTGCTCTTGGTGATTACCGGGCGGCGGTAAGCTTGAGACGGGACACGCCCGCGGCCACGTTCAGACCAGTGTTCGCCTCGCCGCTCAATGGCTGCAACGCATAGTTCTTGGAATTTCCGCCCACGAGCGCATTGGCGCCCAAGCCCACGCCTACCGAGGCCGCGGCAGATGCGCCGACATAAGTTCCAGCCAGCGCTCTATCGCCAACTCGCGTTGGGGCAGTGTTGACAACGATCCAGCTAAGATACGACTTTCCGGTGATGCCGACATCGACGCCGAGCTTGCCGATCGTGCCGGTGTAGCGCTCGATTTTGCCAGTCCGCTGCTTGAAGTTGCAAGTCACGGCTTTGCTCGATCCAATGATCATTCCCATCCCACCCGCGACTTCGCATGAAAGGGTACCCAACCGTTCCCGTGGCTCGGTCGCGGCAATGTGCTGTGGAGAGTGCTTGGACTGTTTATGCATCGACGCGGCGTTCGCCTGCGGAACGAGCGCGAGCGATGCTAATGTGGTGATCAGGAGTGCGTTTCTCATCTTGGGGTCCTCTTGTTCAGCCCTCTCGATAAACGCCATCCCCGGCAATTCGTTCAAACGGCTCGTCGCTTTCCGGCATGATCGACGGCGATCAACTACACTCTGTGGATCTGTCACGATACCTTCAGTATTCATTCAACAATCCGATGAGTACGGAAATTAGAAGCTCGAAGCTTTCGAGTCGCACCGGCTGCGCAAGATCGGCAGCGGAGACGTGTTGTTTCTCGACCCGCACACGACTTTCAAACCGCAAGTGATGTCCCCGTGACCGGCAGCGATGAAAAGCCGCGACTCGCCAAATTAAGCTGGAGGTTTACTGCACCGGTGGCATCGAACCCAGTGATCAAATCGAGTGGGTAGCGGAGACACCAAGCAGACTGAATTAGGGTTCTAGCAGACGGTACGCTGTGACCTTCAAAATGATCGATGGTCTGAATCTTGCTATCCGGATGTAGGTCCGTTCGGATTTTGTGACGAGACGAACACGTTGAACCAGTCCGAGATTGGTGCGTCCATCTTCCTGTCTCACGATCAGACGAAACACAAGTCCGGACTATGACGTCCTTCAAGCCGAACAAGCGTGCATGGTCGTAGGGATGCGATTTTCCGGAGCTTCGAACCCTGGCTGCCGACACGTTGCGATGCGCGCGCCGTAGTCAGGTTTCGCCGCTTGATTAATCCCAAGACGTTCCGCCAGGGATAGAGTTTGGCGCGCAACTTCCCATCCCATCCCATCCCTCCATCCACGAGGAACGCAACCACACTCGCGAGCCGGCGGGACGCCCTTCGCGCGCCTACTCCATCGTATGGCCCGATATGACCCCATACCAACCCAAGACGGCACCATCCGCGCCAAGATGGGCGCGAGCACGGCTCAAGACTGGGCGGTATGTTCCATCGGGCCGGGCAATCCTAAACTGGATCTCCCACGGCTTTCCCGTCGGGATCCATTCCAACCAGGTTGATCGTACCCGCGCCCGGTCCTCCGGATGCATCTTTCCCATCCACCGATCAATGCGGTCCTGCATCGTATCGTTCGGGAGATCCTCGAATGTTGGGCTGATGTAATAAACAACGCCTTCTACCGTGGCAGCCCAGGCGATATCCGGATTGAGTTCAACGGCGCGACGAAAGTGCTCTTCGCTTTGCTGGAGCGTTTGGATGACGAGGTTCTGCTCAGTCACATCTATGGCGACGACCGAAAACCCTAGGTTCTCGCCGCCGATGTCACAAACCTTCTGCGCAAAGACGCGAAACTCCTTGCTGCCCATGCGATAGTCTTGAGGTGGAAGTGGATCCGTGCCCAGCGACCTGCTCAGGACGGTTTCCACGCGCTTGAGGATCTCACCCTCCATGACATCGTAGATCGTCTTGCCTTCCAGTTCGCGTCCGGTGAGCCCGTGCATTGCCGCAAAGATGTCATTCGCCCGCACGTGCCGGAAATGAAGGTCAAGGAAGCAGAGGCCGACGGGAGCCTGTTCATATAGAGTCTCCAGCTGATGGAGTTGCTGGAACGGAGACGTGTCAAGCAAGGAGGTTGGGGCAGGCATCTGTGGAAGACGCTGAAAAACGTCGAATGCCTGGGACGCGGGCACGCCTTTTCCAAAAAGCCAGCCTTGTGCCAAAGGACAGCCAAGCGCTCGCAGTATAGCCGCCTCGGTCTCCGTCTCGACGCCCTCGGCGACAACCGTTATGTCGAGACTCTGGCCCAAACCGACGACTGACGACACAATCCTGCGCTTACGGTTATCATGCTCCAGGCCGCGCACGAACTGAGCGTCGATCTTGAGCTTACGGAAAGGGAGGGACTCTAGTCGCGCAAGGCTGGAATAACCTGTTCCGAAATCGTCAAGCGAGATTGCGACTCCGATCTCATTGAGCCGGTTGAGTGTCCGGTAGGCAACCGCACTATCGGAAATCAAGGAGCTCTCCGTGATTTCCATCTGGACACGGCCGAGCGGGAACCCCGTTCGCGAAGCTATGGCGCTTAGCCAATCCGGCAAGTCATCGCGGAGAAGCTGATCGGGGGTAACGTTGAACGCAAGAAAAAACCGACCCTGCCATCTCGCCGCCGCCGCGCACGCCGATTGCAGTAAAGCCTCCAAAAGAATGTCAACGAGCTGATGTTTGTCGAGAAGGGGAATAAACTGCGCTGGGCTGATGTCCCCGAGTTCGGGATCGCTCCACCGAGCGAGGATCTCAAATCCAGCGAGAGATCCAGAGCGAAGGTCAACGATTGGCTGGAAGGCCGGCCAAATATCCTCGCGCATCAGCGCGATTTCGAGCCGGGACCGTAGCTCCCCGGGGGGCATCGTCATGTTGAAGTAAGAAACTTCCATCCCCCCGTCCCCATGAATTCAAAGCTCCCAAACATCTTGCGACAGTGACCTAGTGCAAGATCGTAGTCCACTCTAGTAAAATCGTCGAACCCGCATACAAGATCGCGAACGTCGATCCGATCTTTTATGTAACATGCCAGCGCTATCCGCCACGATAGCATTCGTGAAAATGGTTTGACATACAAGCCGACGCATTTGCGCACACCTGGTGCGGCTTTCATTATCTCGCTCCGTGGCGAGCTGGACAAAGTCTTTTAATCCCGTGGCCGCATCGCTTGTCTCCTCGATTTTACGCCGTGGGTGCCCCCGTGCACGGTTGACAAGAACAATTCGACTGGGACACGTCGTGCTGATCTCCCTTAGTGTAACGCGGTCGTTCATGTAGGTTGCCACGGCGCTAACGGCAGCGCAAAGTCTGGGCAGCCAGCACGTCAATGGGAGACGAGCTCGGCGAACTGACTGTCAGGCGCGCAAGTATCGGAGACATGGGATGAAAAGGTCGATCGACATCACCGCCTCGGGTGGCAAGGTTCCGTCATGGACCTACACCCCGGATACGGGCAACTTCGTGAAAGGTGCTGTCCTCTTCTTCATGGACGCCATGGGGCCTCGCCCCGCAATGGATGAGATGGCTCAAAAGCTGGCCAACGCCGGCTACTTCGTGCTACTGCCCGACCTATTTTATCGGTTCGGGGCGTACGGCCCTTTTAGTGGCTCCTCTTTCGGCGACCCTCAATCCCGCGAAAAACTTGTCAAGATGATCAACGAAACGACAACGGCGATGACGGTGGAGGATACATCCGCGTTTATCGCCGCTCTCGAGGGAGAAGGTCACTCAGGGCCGTATGGGGTGGTGGGGTATTGCATGGCTGGGCGACGCGCGCTCTCGGTAGCCGCCAAATACCCAGAAAGTTTCGCTGCCGTCGCCAGTTTCCATGGCGCGGGTCTAGCCGCTGATACACCGGACAGCCCTCACCTCTTGGCTTCGGACATCAAGGCGCGAATATATGTCGGTACCGCGTCGGAAGACGCCAGCTTCCCGCCGGAGCAATCGACACGTTTCGTCGACGCTTTCCGACGCTCGGGCGCGGATTTTGCGCTCGAAAGCTATGTTGGCGTTCATCATGGGTGGACAGTACCTGATCGTGACGGCGTCTATGACGAGTCAGGCGCCGACCGACACTGGCGGCGCTTACTACAGCTGTTTGATGAAACAATCCGGTAGGTGGGAGGAGGTTTAGATGCCAAGGATCCCGCCGCCCCCTAGCATTGTCGATCCGAAGCCTCACGTGGCCGGATAGTCATGACACGGCCCCGTTGGATGATGCGGTTTCGGACATTTGAAGTGTCGACGCGCCGCGCGTTTCCTCCTCAGACGTGCCGGAGTTGTGCCAGGCAATTCAACGATCGAAACCCAGGGGCGGCGACGCATGAGTTTGGCGGCACGGCCGCACCGTCCCGCCGCGCGAAAATAGGTCGACAGGAAGGACGGCAGTTGGACTAGTCGGGATTTGATCGTCGGAAGTTGGTCAAACCCGCGAGGTCTTGCCGTCCCGTCTCATTAGACGGAAATGGGCCGATGAAGACGTTAACGGGCGGTCGCGATCTCAACTCGCGAGGCATTCTTCGCAAATCCCGCACCCATCATCGTCGATCCAGGAGCGTGAACGCGGCTTGAGGCAGCACAGGCAGACCACTAAGTCCCCTTCTTGAACATCTTCCTTTTCAGGTGGCAGGATCTCAATCGGAATTTCACTGACTTGAACAACCGCGGGCTCCATCTCGGGTCTCCACTTCGAGGAACTTCACCTAAAATAGTTAGGCTTCGGCCCCCCAACAAGATCGAGGCCCCCCGACCGCACCGATCTTGGAACACCTCCTATTCTCCTCATCAGTCTCGTTTAGGGAGTGGGCGGGTTACGCTCCCATCTCATCGTCCCGACCTTAATTGTCGATCCGTGGCCGGTCCATCAAGTCATCTTCGCGCGTTAGTCGCGGCCCTCAAGCTGTGCTTGCGTGTTGGAGACTTCGTGTAAATTCTCGTGCGCGCCCGCGTTGAGGCCTTACTCGGAGTTTCGGTTTTTGGCGTCGCTTCCACTGACGCCCCCTCGCCTCGGTGGCGCGCTTCGCACTTTTCAAATGAATGAACGCCCGCGTTCGCCGGCTGAAGGTCCATCCCCCAGCTTATGCCATCGTTCAGGATGTTCGACCGACCGGGTTTTCAAGTCGGGAGCTTCCGTTCCCGCCAGCCGACATTTCGCGAGGCTATGTTGCATTCTGGCACTCGACTCTTGAACGAAAGCGCGATTTCCTGCGTTCGGATAGGAGATACTAATGTATTATGAGTGGAACGAGTTACGGTTTCGGCGCCAGTATCTCATCAAATTTGTTTCGGCATGGGCCATCGCGATAATCGTCGCCTTCCTGCCTGTCTGGTGGCTAGTCCAAGAGGCAACCTTCCCTTGACGCTGGAGATCCTTCATCGCCCTTAGTAAGGGCGAGGATCGCATGAATTTATTCCGTCAGACCATGCAAGCGGATGGTGCGAATCCGTCGTCCGCGGGACATAATCTTCTTGGATGTGGCAAATCTCCCTGGAGCGTGACCAATCACCGACTGGTCTTGGGCATCTCCTCGTCGAACCTGGTATTTTCACGGCCCGGATCCTCGGACAGGATTTCTTCCTCGACGTCCTCTGGCAGCGGCTCGTCCGGGTTCACGTTCGCCTCGTCGCGACTGGGAATCGCTGGGACAACACCCCCTGAGTGGTGGTGAGCGCCGCCGCCCAGCGGCGCGCTGTCAGTCGGCTCTGGCGCTTGGACTGGCTCGAGGTCCATTTCCGGAGGTCTGGGCTTCCAGGTTGGCGTGGGAATCGGTTCATTTTCTCGCTTGTTATTCGTATCGCTTGTCATTTTTTTACCTCGATCTTTCCAGGTAGGAACCTGTCTTAGCCCACAAGGTTCCGACGTGGCTCATGTCCGGATATATCGCGACGCTTGGAACCAATGTGTGCCGGCCGGTTTGAAATGTCGCGGTCATCTCGGCGGGACCGGGTCCGACGCTCCCGTGCGCCGCTGGTTGAAACGAGGTGCTGGGGACAGAGCCCGCTCGAAAAGCCTCGAACGGGCACGCAATCATACCGCGCAGTCGAGCGCCTATGAACCCACGTTACGATCGGACCGACGTTTCGCGACCAATGGAACTTCCTCGATGTTGGCAAGCAAGTGTCGCCTTATGAGGAACCGGCGGACGCCTTCCCGGATCGCGGGGAGCGGCACAATGCCTCGCGCGGCCATGCGACAGGCCTTATCGAGTAATTCATATCTTGTATCCCTGGCCTCTTCTGGAAACTCCTCCAAAAAATCGAAGACGTCCTCAAGACTGGCCAGTTCTTGAATGTAGTGGCGTTTCCTCAGAAAAAGTGGTGCGTCAAACAATGTGTTTGCCATCGTCTTCTCCTTTCTCAGACGCGTTCGGCGGCGCACGATTTGGGGACGGAAGCTTGAATTTCAACCCCCCCACTTTTTAGCGCAATCGGCTGGGATTCAAAAGCAAAAGGCGCCGCAGCGCGGCAATCATTTCGTCGCGCGCGCTTACCGCGCGCCGTCGCGCGAAGACCATCGGGGGCCGAATTAATGCAAGCGTGCGGGGAAAGGCCGAAGCCAATCCTTGTCGCGAGCGGAAGTAGGACTTCGGTCCGATAGCGGAACGAGCTCGAGCCAAATGCATTTTCCCTTTCAGGTACGAAAAGGAGTTATGATGAGCGAAGATCTTTGGGACAAGCCGGTCGAACTTATGGTCGATAGTGCCGATCACTTCCGTTGTGTCGCATGTAGCCGCGACGCGGTGGCATTTCTGATGACGTCTTGGCCGACCAAAGGTGGCAAATCCTTCTCGGCGGCCAGGCGGGCGTGTCTACAGGCGCTTGACGGACGGATCGCCACCGCCACGGCGAAGCTTGCCTTTGTTCAAGCGGCTGAGGAGGCGGGGATTCTCAGGCATTGATGTTCGTCAGTTCCCTTGCCCGTTTTGGCGGGTCCCAAGTGTCAAGCGTTTTTGTGGAACGTCGTGATGACAGCCGAAGGACGAGGAACTCGTCATAACACGACAGCTCTTCGGCGCGGGCTAAATGCTCAGGCCGCGTAACCATTGCCGCGATCGCAGGCTCTCGGGCGTGGGCGATGCGAAAAGCGTACGTTAGCGTACGAAAAGCTTTTTTTTCGCCCGACGCGCTATATCCCGTGAGTATGTTGATATTTCGCAATCGCTTGCTGAGCGTTCTGTCTCCCGAGGTCAGGCAGTCGTTGCAGCCTTTCTTGAAGCGACGACCGTTCCAACGCGGAGAGAAAGTCGAGAAGCCTCCTCACGCGGTTCAAAGCGCCCTTTTTGTTGAAGAGGGCGTGATTTCCGTTATTTTCCCCTTGTCGCCAACGGTGAATGTCGAGGTGGGCATGATCGGGCGAGAAGGAATGACCGGCACAAGTCTTTTCACTGGGGTCTCGCCAGCGCTTTTCATCGCTGAGGCGCGCTCCGCCGGCTGGGCGTTCGAACTTCAACCGGATGCGCTGATGGCGCTTGTGCGGCGAGACGAAGAGTTCGCGACAAGGCTTGAACGGTATCGCGCATGGCGAAATGTTCAGTCCGCAATGATCGCCGCCAGCGGCCGCGCGGGAAACATAGAGCAGAATCTCGCCCGCGAGCTGCTTATGCTGCATGATCGGATTGACGGCGATAAGATCGTCGCGACGCACGAGGAACTTGGCGCCTACATCAACGTCAGGCGCGCCAGCGTCACGGAATGGCTTCATGTCTTCGAAGGCGAGCACTGGATCAAATCAAGGCGGGGATATGTTGAAATAACCGATCGCCCTGGCCTCGAAAACGCGGCGGGAGACTTCTACGGCCCCGCCGAAAACGCGTGGTTCGATATGCTGGCGAAGCTGCCACCCGACGCGATGGCCGCGCAATAGGGGACGTTAAGAGGAACCCCTCGTGGATGTCGATGTTTGGGGTTGTCGCCTTAACGGCCACGCAGCTCCAATTTGCCGATAGGGCGAAGGGCTTTTCGTTTCTGGCGACCCTTCGCCACTCCCTCGTGATTGCGGCGGAACATGCCGCCTCATGGCGAGTTATTCCCCCGCCGAGCAGGTCTTCCATGCTTCCTCGGCGGGTGGAGGGCCAAAGTCCCTCAACGCTTGTCGGCTCTCCACATCCCCTTTCGATGGAACTCGCGGCCGCCGGCCGGACCACGCAACGACGAGCGGTCGCCGGTTACGTGGCGGGCTGTCCGCCCATTGGAGAGACGACAGGATCCAGCATGACCGTTTACGGCCCAAGCCTTCGCCTCGCGCTACTGCTTCAACACCTGACGACCGACCAGTTCAAGCCACTTCCGGTGGGTGTTGGTCGAAAGACGGTCAACTTGGCGGAAGAAGCAGGATTGGTTGAGGTCAGCGATCGGTCAGCGGCACCCAGGTGTCGCCTCACGGATGCTGGTCTTGCGCATAGAAGAGCGAACCCCTACCGCTTCGACGGATAGAGCGCGCCAATAGCTGGAAGACAATGCGCGAGGTCGCGGCTTGCGCGGTTGGCGAAACAGTCTTTCGGTCTCATCGTAAGCCGTCTTAAGATGATCGCGATCAACGCGGCTCGCCTTGGATGATCTCTCGACGGACAAGCCTTGGCCCGTGAGGCGGCAAGAAGCGTCATCATGTTGCGCATTGGCCGCACTCGCTAGGGAAATACCGTGGCAAGGTAAAACGGTTGCTTTCTCGGGGCCTTGCCGGTGCTATGTGTGCATGCACGTGTCGTGATTCGCCGACATCGAGCTTAGGGAATGGGTTTGAATATGAAAGCATTGGCGGGTCGCGTCTTGCTGTTCGCCGTGGCGGCTGTCAACATTTCGCTTTCGCCATTATTGGCCCACGCGGATGAAAAGATCTTCGACGAATTGCGCTTTGGTGCCTCGGCGTCGATCCAGGACGGCCACAGCCACGAAGATGGCGTCTTCCCCGAAGTCACGGTCTTCTTCGACCCGTTCGGCCAGGATACGGCAACGGACTGGAAGCAGACGCTCGCGCGTCCCCGCCTGAACCTAGGCACCTCGATCGGCACCTCGGGCGAAGCGACGCAAATCTTCGGCGGCTTGGCCTGGACCGTGAACTTCAATGAGACGGTTTTCGCCGAAGCCGGGTTCGGTGGCGTCTGGCACAATGGCGATCTCGATAACAGCGCCGATGGTCCCGATCTCGGCTGTCGTTTCCTCTTCCACGAATATGTCGGCGCCGGTTATCGCTTCGACGCGCACTGGAATGTCATGGCGCAAGTCGCGCATTCCTCGCACGCCAATCTCTGCGACGGACCGAACAACGGCATGACGCGCGCTGGCGTACAGATCGGTTACAAATTCTAAACGCCGATGGTGCTCGGCCCCGCTTGCCCGTGCGAGCGGTTCATGCCGCGCGCCGTTTGGACGTGTGCGATTGTCGTTGTCGTGAGAGCCAATACGCTCATTGACGGTTTGCGATTATCACCGCCACCGAACGCGCGGACTGACGAGCATCCGACGGCGGTTGGACCCGCGGGTTGCTCGATCGGCCCGCATCAGCTCCTCGCGGAGAAGAGCGCGTCGCCGTTGCAGGATCTGGTGCCTACTCCCTTCGGCCGGGGTGTCAATCTTGGGCGCTTGTGATTTACCTGATCGAGAACTGAACGGTCCCTGTCATGCCAAAGGCCCGCCAACGCCCCGGCGGGCTTTTTTCCTGTTGATATTAATCTCCCGCTAACCACGCCCGGCGTGCGTGCTCGACCGCCTACGTGGCCGGTGCTGAATGTTGCTTGCGCCGCACACCCCTCAATGCTTGCGACGCGAGAGATCCGGTGAGTGACTCACGAGGACAATGACCGGATCTCAATCCCCTCTCGCGGTTTCCTCCGTCGCGAATGATAGTCGCCGGGCGCCGCTCGTGTGCTCGTGTTCCGTTGAGCGCCTCGTTGTGGATGACCACGCTCCGGCACGCTGAAGGGCCCCAACGATATCGGATAATTGACTCGTCATATCGTGCATGGATTTTGCTATTTTGTCGCATCGGGGGCTCTGGCGGTGTCACGCGGCGGGGAAGCGGTGCGCTTATGCGAAGTTGGCCTCCGAATATCTGCTCCGATCGCCCAGGTAGCGCGCATCGCGACGCGTACATACCGAAACATTGCTTGGACGCATCCTTGTAGTCATCATAAGATGGACACGCAGGGCGCCCACACACTTCATTGATATCATGGAATTTTTCCTGAGGTAGGGAACTTTATGGTTGATCGTTCGTCTACCGATGGGGCCACTCCTATGCTTGTCCTCGTGGCTCTCTTCCCCAATTAGCCCCTGGCCTATGCCGGGGTTTTTTTTAGCATCGTTTCGAACGCTCTGTTGGAGGGGTATCCGCTCGAAAACTCATCTGGTCGCACCGCGGAGAGGACTGAAAGGTGAAGGAAATCGACGAGCAGGTCGAGAATTCATGGCGCGGATCGGCGTGAACCGATGTCAGGCCGCGGACAAACCATTTCTACAGCAGCAATTTCTTCAAAAACGGCGATCGAGAACGACTTGAAACCTAGAAAATCACATATTAGATTTTCGACATTGATCACAACTTGGCGCAGCGATGGAGGATGTTATGAGCCCCGTTGATGTTCTGTGGGCAAACCCTGTGACGATCAGGCTGACAAATGGCCTCGAGAGGTCGTTCAGCAGCATTTCGGATGCCCTGGATTTTCTGGAGTCCGAATGGCCATCTAGGCGTGGCGCATATCACGATGCAGCAGTTGTTACCTGCCGTAACGCGCTAAAGAAAATGACGCCTCCGACCGTGGCGCGTGAGTACTTTTCCGCAGCCTGCCTTGAGGCAGGCTTTGGACCGAAGACAGGTACGCGCGTGGGGCATGCAGCGACGGGTAGTTTCCATGCAAAGGCTCACAGCTCCCATCCGTGATCTGTTGGCGTCGTAAAAGTCTGCCTCAGCTGCTTTGGGAATTGGATGCGCGCACGTCCAATCCCTTGCATCAACCGTGTGTTGTCGGTGCGGAGAAGCTCGGGAAGGGTTTTCCGGGCTTCTTTTTCCCGACGGATGAAGTGGCTCAGACCGCACCATGGTCCTGCACCTCGTGCAGCCCCTTATACAAGGCATGGCGCAGCTGTCCGTCCCTCGTCAAGGACAACGCGGGTGCACCAGCCTATTTGATAGGATGACCACCGCGCCCCTCGCCGGTACATTGGCCAGGCAATCAGAGGTCACTTTGCTATGGCACTCGAAAACTCAACAATCAGAGACCATATCCAGCGAACGCTGGACACCATCAATCGCCTTGATACGTCTGCCGACATAAGCCTACGACATCAGTTCTCCCAGATGGTGGGAGATCAATATGAGGCGCTTATCGGCCTCAGCGTGGTCGAGTTGCGGCAGTTGGCTGCCGTAAGGGAAAGCAAGCAATAGACGGTGATTAGATCGCCTTCCGGATGTAGGCCATATCGTCGGGCAGGATGTGCATGCCAGCCGCGTGGGCGGCATCGACGAACGCAGGGCGGGCAGCGGCGGATCGGCGGCGCCATCACCATGGCGTCGATCGATCTCGCCAGCGCGCTATGAAATCCCGGCTTTGTCTTATCCGGCTGTTCCGATGTCAAGTAGCTGATCATTTCCTCGACGGTCTCGGCGGGAGCATACTGCCCAACGCGGCGGATCTCGACTTCGAGCGGCTCGATCGAGGTAACGGAAAAGCTGGCCATGACGCGTTACCTTCGACTGACGGGTTGATGCGCACGACTGACAGGTGATGCTCATGAACTGACCCCGAGGTGATTCGTTTCGCGTCAAATCAATGGCTTGCAGATATTGGCTTGAAAGCCTCGTCGGCGGCTATATGTAACCACTTGCTCTTCGAAGAATGGTTGTCACCTATCTTCTCTCAGTTTTCGGACAGCGCACCCAAAAGGAGCGATGAATGTCTGGACTGACCCACTTTTCCAAAATGTCGATAGCGCAGCGCGAGCTCTATGTTGAGACGTTGGCCAGGAGACTTCGTGTCTCTGCCTCAATCGCCAAACGTGATGGCGATGAGCTGTGGTGGATGCTGGATGAACTCGCGGACCAGCTAGACACGGACCATCTGGGTATGGCTGAGGACTATTCGGCAGCTGCCAATGATGTGATCGAAAAAGCGACCCTGTTACTCGCAAAGTTTGAGTGGGACCTTCTGAACGGTACGATTCATTAATCCATGGAACCAGTGGGCGCGATCGAAGTTGGCCGAAGCCGCGTCAACAGCCTTTCCGTTGCGGCTAATCTGGATACTCCTTGACCCCGGCTAAGAACGCGCCGCAACTACATTAACGATCTGCGCTGCAACGAGGAACTGTTTGCGAACGCGAAGCCCAGCAAGAAAATCATCGGACCCGGGAACGTTCCCTTCGATCACGTGTCTTAGCGACAGCCGCGTTTGTCCCCCGATTCCCGCGCGGCTACCCTCGCTCCAGTTAACCCCGCTTTGTGCGGGGTTTCTTTTATCACCGACACAGGCTCAATCTTGCTCTCGCTAGCAGATCGGCTACCATGGCCTGGTCGCTTGGGAGTGCCCTGACACGCTTGAGTGACAGGCGAAGGGCTTGTTGCCCCCTAAAACTCGAAGCCCTTCGCCTTTCCCAGCCGTCGTTACCGGCTGGCGCTGAAGGCTGAGGATCGGCTGGCGTGACCGTGGATTTGATCGGCGGCGAGGCGACGTGGGCCGGGCCTATCCACCCCTGTAGCGGATTACATATGTAGTCTAGCGTCACCTTGTACGTGCCGGACCAGGTGTAGCGGCCGCCGGCACTATGATTGCCCGCTCAAAGGGGCCATTGCTACCTTCAAAGATGGCCGAACTTGCTCTGCAGGTTGTCGTGGAAATCGGCGCACCGATCGGTTCGAGCATTTTGGCGATCGAGAGCGCCCCTCTCTCGCTTATGAGCCGAAGCCAGCTCGCCGTTATCCGGTAAACGCGCGTGCGCTTCCTTCTTGCGGCAGTCAGCCGGGTAGTCCGGCAGTGGGACGTTTGCCCGCGCCTGGCCCTTGATCTCGGCGCGGCGCTCGTCCTGTCACTTGGACTGTAACCACTCACGAAGACCGGGAGTAGCGGCAGCGGTTAGCGTCAGCCAGTTTTGCTTCATAATCCGCGATCTGCTGTTCCATGCGGTCATTGTCGGATTGTTCCGCGCTGAGAGCGGCTTCGGCGCGCCTCCGGTACTCGTCAAGGGCCTGAGAGCCTTTGGGACGAAGATCGCGCTCCTTGTTGAGCTGAGCTTGCAGGGCGTCGTGTCCGTAGGCTGAAACCATGGTGGCTATGGTGATGCGCACCTGCTCGGCCGCATACGATTCGACCTTGCCCGGCGGCTTTAACCGTCTGTTGCAGATCGCGAAATACAGGATGTTTCATGGCAAGGAAGCAGTAACTGCTGCTTGCCAAAGCGCCGTAGCAAAATTACAACCGTGATAATTGAAGTGTGTGAGACCTGCCTCTGTGGATCCTACCGTTAGAGTGTCTGTACCAGCGCCTGCGAAGACGTCGACACCACTACCTGGTCACACGCGGCTCGTATCGCGGGGGCTACCACACCCCTTGATATGTGCTTTTCCCGATGAACCATGGCGCCAGGCAATCTGCGTCACGAGATTTGGCAATGATGACCCTTAGGCAAGTGCTCGCCGATCCTAGTCACCGCTTCTTTCTCTTTTTCTTAACGGGTTTATCGCTGAGTTCGATCCAGACGGGAGCATGGTCGCTGGTGTGTTCCCAGCCGCGCACATGCTTATCTACCTCCGCCTTCGCCAATCTCTCGGCCGCCTCCGAACTCAGCAGCAAATGATCTATCCGAAGCCCGGCATCGCGGGCATACGCGTTCCTGAAGTAATCCCAGAACGTATAGATGCGTTTGTCTGGATGCAGATGACGAAGGGCGTCCGTCCACCCTTGGCCGACGAGGTTCTTGTACGCCTGCCGCACCTCGATGCGGAAAAGGGCATCGTCTGTCCAGCGCTGCGGCTTGTAGACGTCTAGCTCGGTCGGCATGACGTTGTAGTCCCCCGCGAGCACGACCGGCACTTCGAGTTCCAGCAGCTCGGCCGCGTAATCTTGGAGACGCTTGAACCAGCGAAGCTTGTAGTCAAACTTCGCGCTTGGATAAGGATTGCCGTTTGGAAGGTATAGGCCACCAATAACAATCCCATCGACGATCGCCTCGATATAGCGGCTTTGCTCGTCCTCCGGTTCGCCCGGAAGCCCCATCCTTGTGAGATGAGGTTCCAGTCCCTTGGCGAGGATCGCGACGCCGTTCCACGCTTTTTGGCCTTGCCAGACCGCGCCGTATCCGGCTGCCTCGATTGCCTTGATTGGAAACTTCTCCCGCGGCGCCTTCAATTCCTGCAGGCAGCAGACGTCCGGCTCGGCCTCTCCCAGCCATCTCAGGAGGATCTCGAGCCGGCCGTTTATGCCGTTCACGTTATAGGTCGCGAGCTTCACCGGCTAATGTCGGATTTCCGCTTCGACTTTCTTTCGGGAATTTCCAGCGTTCTTCACGGCCTTCTTGACCGTTTCCTTCGATACGCCTTGCTTCTTCGCTTCGTACTTGACTTCGTGATCCTGACCGCCGGCGACTTTCGCACGGTCCTGGGAGCGGCCTCTCGATGTGGTTGTCATGACAGCCTCCTAAGTTTCGACATCGAGAAAACGGGCATGGAATCAGGAAGTTCCACCGCCTAGGTCGAAAGTCACTCCCCGCATGCCGCGGCCATTGTCGCGCGCCGGGCAGGAGAGCCCCCGAGGAAAGCAAGGCGTGGTTTCCTGAGCCTCGCAGCCCGGGATACGCCACAGTTGCGAAACGCTTCGGAACTGGCGCTGAGTTGCCTTTGTCCCGAGCCGAGGCAAAATGTTGCTGGTCGGCGCGAATAAAAATTCATCCTTCAAGGAACGAGGAAACCGATCGCTGACCTAGCGCGGAGGATTGGTCGAGCATGGCTCGCGTCCAGTGGGGACACGAAGCCCAATCAGACGGGCGCCCAAGCACGCGCGCGAAGCGACAACAGTTCGAATTGCACGCTCTCCACACGAAGCGATTGGAAACCATGCGGTCGCGCGAAAGGCGTCGAAACTCGATTTTCTAATCTCATGTTCCGATTTTCGACCGGTCCACCGAATCCGGGATTACACGGCGACAATCATGGATTATTTATATCCACGATTGGGAGATGCAACATGAAACTGAGCGAAGGCGTTGAACAGGCCATTCATTGCACGGCATTCCTGGCGGGGTTGTCCGAGGAGGGCGTGCTATCGGCGGCGGCACTGGCCGAGCTCCACGGCATCTCGACAAGCTATCTGCTCAAGCACCTGCAGGCGCTGTCCGGCGCCGGCATGGTCGCGACCACACCTGGACCGAAGGGTGGCTATCGACTGGCCAAGGCGCCAAAGGACATCAGCCTGCTCGACATCGTCCTCGCGGTCGAGGGGCCGGCGCCCGCCTTCCGCTGCGCCGAAATCCGCCAGCGGGGGCCGAACCCTCTGCCGCGGCGCTACTTCACCAAGCCCTGCCAGATCAACGCCGCGATGCTGAAGGCCGAGAAGGCCTATCGCGCGGAACTCGCCAAGGTGTCCGTCGCGGACCTTCTGGCGGATCTCGGCGCGGACGACGACGGCGGTATCGCCGCGCGCGGATGCGCCTTCCTTGAACTCCACGAACGCAAGACGGGCAATCGCGCCTCGTCATAGGAGAAAGCACCATGACCAAGATGAAGAAGGTCGTCGTCATCGGCGGCACGGGCCTGATTGGCTCGAAGGCGGTGAAGCTGCTGCGGGACGCCGGCCACGAGGCCGTCGTCGCGAGCTCCCGTAATGGCATCAACGCCTACACGGGAGAAGGACTGGCCGATATGCTCGCGGGCGCCGACGCCGTCATCGATGTTTCGAACATGATGTCGTTCGACAAGGACGTGATAACCGACTTCTTTGGAACATCGAGCCGCAACCTAACGAGCGCGGAAAAGGCCGCCGGCGTGCGCCACCACGTCGTCCTTTCCATTGTAAACGCCGAGAAGCTCGCGGCCAATCCATACATGGCCGGCAAGTTGGCGCAGGAAGAGACCGTCGCGGCGTCGGGCCAAGGGTACACCATCGTCCGGGCAACGCAGTTCCACGAGTTCCTCGAGACCCTGGCTGGCGCTTATACGGCCGACGGCGCGGTGAAAGTTCCGAGTATCGACTTCCAGCCGATCGTCGGCCAGCGACGTCGCCGCCGCACTGGTGGAAATCGCATTAGGGCGTAGACTTATAACGACCTGATCCAGATGCGGGTGGCGAGTAGTTTTACGGCTGCTAGGAAGTTTTGAGGGTCCTTGTCATATCGAGTGGCAATCCCTCTGAACTGCTTGAGCTTGTTGAAGAATCGCTCGACGAGGTTTCGCTGCCTATAGACCCATGAGCTGAACGGAAAGCTCTCCTTGCGGTTTCGCTTTGCTGGAATATTGGCCCACGCCCGTTTTGTTTTTGCCAAGGTTCGAAGGGCGTTTGTATCATAAGCCCTGTCTGCCAAGCCGCCGCGGGAACGTCCCATGCAGCCATCGTCTTGATCCCCCTTTTTCCCGTGGCCGCATGTTGATGAACGCGGACACAGGAACTGTCGATCATGACAATATCGCCGTCGAAGGCCCTTGAGACCTCCTCCAGAACATGGTCCCAGACACCAGCCTTTCTCCAACGGACAAAACGATTGTAGCAGGTTGTGTAGGGGCCATAGCGCTCAGGAACATCCGCCCAGGGCGAGCCGGTCCGAAATCGCCGCAAGATGCCGTTGATTACGCGCCGGTCGTCAACTCGCGGGACGCCGCGAGGCTTGTTAGGAAGAAGCGGTTGGATAATGCTCCATTCGAAATCAGTCAGGTCGAACCGGCGACGGGTCATCTGAGGCCTCCAAATCAAAGCCTCATTGAATCAAAGCCATGCCCGCGTGTGAACCCCGTTTATGAGTGTAGGGCCTAGGTGACCCGAAGAACGGAACGGTCGACGATGCCGGACCTGAACGGGCGCCCTTCGGGTCCTTTATTCATGCGTATCTCGATGCGAAGGGCGACGGCAGGCCGGTGACCGCGGACGCCGGGGTTGACTACTTCGGAGCCCCTGTCGCCAGAGGCTCACTGGTTCCCGGTGGAGAGTACAGTGAAGGCCGGATCACCATTGCTGAATGGCTGAAGGCTTAAGAGGAGCGCACGATCATGAAGACCATTCTCCATGCTGCCGCGGCACTCGCGGCCTCCCTTGCCACCGCGTCCGGTCATGATATCGCAAGCCCGGACTCGCGTACGACACGAAGGACGCCAAGGTGACACTCGTCTACGAGCATCCCCTGCCCGACGTTCCCGGCAAGAGCATCAAGGGTGTCCTCGTCGAGTATGGACCAGGAGGCTACAGCTCCGCCCATACGCATGCGAAGTCCGCGCTGATCTACGCCACGGTCATCGAGGGAGCGATCCAGAGCGCCCTGAACGGTGGCGAGACCAAGACCTTTACCGCGGGCCAGAACTTCACCGAGCTGCCGGGAGATCGCCACGACGTCAGCGCCAATGCCAGCAAGACCGAACCGGCGAAGCTGCTTGCCGTCTTCGTCGTCGATACCGACGACACCGTCCTGACGACGCCGCGCAAGCCGTAGAGCGTCCTCCGAAAACCATTCGCTAAACCACAGATCACCTGACGACGGTTCTCCGGCGAACGGAAAACCGCGTCCTCAACAAAGGAGAACGAACATGTCCCGCATGAACTGGTCCGAGGTCGCGCCCGATGGTGCCAAGGCGCTCTATGCAGTCCACCATTACGTCACCGCCAAGACGAACCTGCCGGACGAGCTGATCCACTTGGTCTTCCTGCGCGTGTCGCAGATCAACGGCTGCGCCCACTGCATCGACATGCACAGCCGCGACCTGCGCAAGACGATGTCCGTCGACAAGATCACACTGGTTCCGGTGTGGAACGAGGTGCCTCACCTCTTCAACGACCAGGAACGCGCCGCTCTCGCCTGGGCGGAGGAAGTGACCAACGTGAGCCAGACCCATGCGTCGGACGAGGCTTATGCCGCTGCCGCTGCAGCTTTCGAACCGAAGGATCTGGTCGATCTGACGATCACCATCGCCGCGATGAACGCCTTCAACCGACTTGGTGCGCCGTTCCGTCTTCCGGTGGCGGCAAAGGTTTGAACAGGCCCGGAACACTCGAGAAGGAGGTAGCCTGCCGCCTCCCCGCAAAGGTTCGGCGGGCCACGCCAACTACAGCGGCGACGAGACCATCCGCGTCGCCATCTCCCAAAGACGGAAAGCGTTCTCCGGATCGACCGCGTATCTTGCCACGCCCTTGAACGGCCCGGCTCCGCGCTCGTCGACGACAGGGGATTCCTGGCAGTCGTCGAAATACCTGCCTGACATTCCCTCGACCAGAGGCGATCCCGCAAGTAACACCGACGTGGCCGCACCCTGCTCTCTTGTTTTGCGCAGATGCTCGGGCGTTCTAAGCCCCCCGGTGTGTTTCTGAAGTCCAGTCGCAATCGCTCCGGGGTTGAGAGCATTCGACGTGATGCCGTCGCATGCCCAATTCCTCGCTATCCCCACGGACATCAGAATGCAGGCCGTCTTTGACTGCCCATAGGCTAGCAGAGGATCGTATGGAATGAAGCGGAAGTCCGGATCGTCGAAGAACACCGGCGCAAACAGGTTGCCAGTTGAGGCGACGGATACGACGCGGGCGCCGTTCGCGCTGGCCAGATGCTTCCGCAGGCCGAGTGCGAGCGCGAAGTGGCCTACGTAGTTCGTGGCGAACTGCATCTCCCGTCCCTCCGCCGTTCTCCGCAGTTCCGGAATGGCCATCACGCCCGCGTTGTTGACGAGGACGTGCAGAGGCTCGTTCCAGCTCCTTGTGAATTCCCTCACGGAAGAAAGATCGGAGAGGTCGAGCCGGCGAACGCGCAGCCGAGCCCGAGGTGTTGTTCGCATCAACTCGGCGACAGCTCTCTCGGCCTCCTCCGGACGGCGGGCCGCGATCGTCACGGCCGCGCCCGCGGCGACCAGGGCGCGGCTCGTTTCCAGACCGATGCCGCCAGCCCCTCCGGTCACGATGATATTGCGGTCTGCAAGATCCACGCCTTCCAGAACGTCGGCGGCGGTTGACGAAAACCCAAACGGGATGGATGAAGTCATGGTCGTGCTCCTTAAGACATTCGACTTGCCGGGAAGATAAGCGCGTGGCATTCGTGAACTAGATGACCAACGGCACACGCAATGATGAGATAATTCGTACAGTTGGTTCGCTTCCGCCGGGCGAGCTGGCGGCCTTTCTCGCCGTGGCCGAACATGGCGGGTTTCGTGCCGCGTCGAGGACGCTCGGCCAGACGGCGTCCGCGTTGAGCCACGCGGTCGCTGGACTAGAGAGGCGTCTCAAGGTGAAGCTCTTCCACAGGTCCACCCGAAACGTTTCGCTGACGGAGCCGGGCCGTAGACTTGCCGAGCGGCTCATGCCAGCACTGGCGGAGATCGGTCTGGCCGTCGAGGAACTGCACGAACAAGCTACCTCGCTGTCGGGGCTCGTGCGGATAAACTGCGACGCCAACGCCGCCGAGCAAGTCCTCATGCCACTGCTGACCCGCTTCATGAAGCTTCAGCCGGAGATGCGATTTGAAATCCGGTCGGAGGGAAGAATGGTCGACATCGCCGAGGGCGGATTCGACTGTGGCGTGCGGGCGGCTGAACTCGTCCCGGACGATATGGTCGCGATCCCGATCGGTCCAGATCAGCAGCACATCGTGGTGGCGTCGCCCGCCTATCTCGCCAGCGCGCCGCCCATCGATAGCCCTTCGGATCTCGCTCTGCATCAGTGTATCCAGCTTCGCATGGCGGGCGGGTCGATCTATCGCTGGGAGTTTCAGCGCCGCGGCGAGGACGTTGTCATGGCCACGAGCGGCAAGCTCATCGTCGACCACTCCAGACTTCTGCTGGCCGCGGCACTCGACGACGGCGGGCTAGCATATGTGACGCGGTGGATGGCGGCGGACGCACTCGCCGACGGAAGCCTTCGGCAGGTACTTGACGACTGCACCCCACCTTATCCTGGCCTTTGCCTGTACTACCCGCGGCATCGCCACCTCGGTTTGGGCATGCGAGCCTTCCTCGACTTCCTGAGAGCCGAAGGATCGAGCCGTCGGACGCCCTGACGCCGGCCGGCGCCGCGTCAGTTCCTCGACATGCAAGCTGTGCGCGCTCTATCCCGACGTTCACTCAGGATCGCGTACCCGGTACCCGCGAGCGGTGTCGATGGACTATCGACGGTATCCGGCATTCCGACTGGCTGGCTTTCGAGGAAGTGGCCGCTGGGTCGACGAACCGAGGGGAACGCCATGCTCGCGGTCCTCGCCCCCCAAGACCTCGAACACCCCCCCCGTGTTCGGGAGACGATTACGCGCATGGCCGGAAGTGGCTTGGCCATATCTCATCACCTGGATGTTTCTAGAGCCGATCGTACGAAACGAAGGCTCCAGGCCGGGTACAGAAGAACTCGCCGAGACGCTCGGCACGGTCATGATGATCACCTGCATGAAAATACAGAGTAAGCGGATCAATGAAGCGAGACGTTAACGCCCCCTCGAAGCGGCGGGCTTGCGAAACTAAGAAGCCTCAAGCAGATTCCATTGATGATCGATACCGATGTACGATCCTCTTCTAAGGCTGCTGAAGGAAATGGTGCTTGAAACAGGCGTGACCCTCAGCCTCAATCAGGTCGGGCCGCCCCACGTCGGTCCGGGCGCGGCCAGGACATCATCGTCAACGCTCTGTACCGCTTAAGAATGAGAGATCGAACTGCCGGGCAACAGGTTCATGTTGTTGAATTGTTATAGGGGTCAGGGCCGCGGATGGTGGACAGGGAAGAGGAAAGAGAGCGTGAGCTTGGCCGCAAGAAGTTGATGTTGCGGATGCCGGCCTTCCGAGATCAGCTTCGCCACGCTTCGGGTGAACGCATGGAAGCGCTCTTCCTGGCCTACGAGAGGGCCTCCGTTCATCAGGATAGGATCTGATCTCAAAAACACGCTCCCGCGCAGTGGAAAGCTTATTACGAAGAGGTTTCGGGGGAGATAGAGGAAAGCGTTGGAAGATTTCTGAGCGACCAAAAATGACGGGACTTCAGCTAGGTCCAGGGAACGGAGCGCCGTTACGCACGTTGACCGACAGGTTGCGCGATGGTTCATCGCAGAGCCATCCTCAGCACAGCGGCCGAAGGTGGAGAGATTCCAGCGAGGTTCTCCCCACCGAAGCATTTAGCGAAGGCGACAGATATGCGGAAACAGAGGTTTAGGGTCAGCACTTCCGTGACAGTTGACGCCGAGACGCCCCAAGCAGCCGCGCAACGAGCATTAGAGCTGTTTTCGAAATCTCCGCCTGAACGGTTCGACGTCTTGGATGAGAGTGGATCGACATTCCACATCACCCGTGACCATCCGCAAAGGTCTGTTGACACGATCGAGAAAGAGGTCGTTCAGTATCCGGAGTTCATGGAGAATGACGCCCCTCCCGGTGCGGGCGGCTAACTCGATAGGGCCGATGGCCTTTTCTCGGTCCTTGCAAGGCAGGACAAGAACGTCGAGTAAACAGAACTAGGTCCGCCCCGGGAAGTGCATCGGAACTAATTGCGCTCATCCTTGTTCTTCCCCGCCGAGACGGTCTCCTACAGCAGCTTCCTCGGCACGTGGAGGGCCCGCGAGGCTCTGCGCTCCTGGCTCTCCACACCCCTTTCATCTACTCCGTTTAACGTTTCGACCGCGCTGCTGGCTTTGCCGACTTTGCCTGCGTGGTTAAAGGGGGGGAGCCCTCCCTCCCCACCGCTGTTCGGGGCGTACCAATAGGGGGCGAGGCGTGAGTAGTGCCAAGCGCACCGAGCAACCTTCTGGTTTAGACGCTTCATCAAGCGCGTCCCGAGCTCCCGGAAATCGCGTATCGGTGCAGGGTCATCATCTGCATTCGCTTTTCAGCAGTGAACGCCAAGACCTATCGTTTGTGCTTTAAATACTGCCGCTAACTCGAGGAACAGAACGACGTCCTCGATGTTTAAGGATATCGTCATGAAGAGTTAGACGTATTACATGGCGATAAGGTGAAGAGCTGGTTCCCCTCAAAGCGATCGGCTCTTCGCCGCTTATCATTCCGAAACCTCGCCAACGCGGTCGAAGGGTCAGAAAATGGCTACGAACAGTCGAAACCACACTGCGATTTACGTGGGTGGCTTGCTACTCACTGGGTTAATCATTGCTGCCGGGGCGCTCTTTTCTGGACATCCGCAGCCAAGTCCAGCGACCCGAACCGTCATCATGCAGCGATGAGCAATCGAAATGGGTTGTCCCGCTATCTCACTGCCGGAACATTTCGTCGCGGCCTGAATTTTGCCCCCCGAGATAGTGTCCCAACGTCTTGCTCGGCAAGTGGAGAGCCAAAAGGTCTCTACGCTCAGTCGGCTCTCCACACCACATTTGAAAGAGATAATGGACTGATCCGTCTCCAGTCCGGCTGTGGGGCGTTCTCGTTTACGTCCACCCAGTAGCTGGAGCGGAGAAGCACTCCGTTGCAAACGAACGAGCCGGACCCACGCATTTTTGTATGCGTCGGAGCGAAAATCTGTTTACGGCGCGCACGTGTGACAACGATTCTTTCGTGTCGTATTGTTATAGTCGCCGTCTGCTAGGCGAAATCGTTTTTCCGCGATGTTGCTGATATCGGTCGCGACATAACCGCTGTCCTACCTGGTGGCGGATATCTCATCGGTGATGCCGATCTGTCTCGCGAAGGATATGAGATTCCCGCGCCGAGGCTGCTCGAGATCTGCGACCGACATTGCCTTCGCGATCACCTCGTTCGCGAGATCGCGAAATCGGCCGATTCTATTTCAAAGAGACGGGTCGCCCCAGGTGCCGTCACCCCGTGGAACGCTAGATGGTTGCAAGTAAAGGGAAGATGCGCCACCAGGCGCGGGCATTGATACTTGCGTGAATTGCGCTATCTTCAACATGCTATTCGAAGGATGGTTGTCACCTCTCTTCTCGGTCAGTTTTCGGACAGCGCACCCCCAGGGAGCGAACCGATGTCTGGAATCAGCCAGTTTTCACAAATGTCCATCGAACAACGCGAATTGCACCTTGAAACGCTAGCAAAAAGGCTGCACTTACTGGCGTCCATTGCTCAGCATGACGGGGATAAGCTATGGACTATGCTTGAGGAATTAGCCAACCAGCTTGACCTGAATCAATTAGCTATCGCGGAGGACTACTCACCCTCCTCGAGCGCTGTCGTTGAAGAGGCCACACTGCTTCTCGGCAAATTTGAACTGGACATTCCTAACGCCACGCTTCATTGATTCTTAAGAACCTTTGCTACCTATCGGCGTGCATTGGCCTGTTCTCTAGATCGGCTAACATAGGTTGTCGCTCGAGAGTTCCAAGCTCGAGAGTTCGAAGCTCGAGGGACAGGCAAAGCGGATTTTCCCAAAGAGCCCTTCGCCATCAACTTTCTCGTATCCCAACGAGTGTAGCGAATATGACCGACATCGACCACGTTGCCCATGGTTGGACCTTACTCGCCTTGCGAAGACCCGAAATTATTTTGGAGCGCTTTCGAAGCGTCGCCAATCGATTGGCGATGACCTGAGACCCAAAACTCCCTCCAAATCTTGGGAGAGTCCGTCATTCTGAGGAGGCGGACAGCATGAAACATTCACGGTTCACGGATGAGCAGATCATCGGGATATTGAAAGAGCAGGAGAACGGCCCGAGGACGGGCGCAAGCACGGGATATCCGAAGAGGCTTTCTACAAATACAAGGCGAAGTTCGGTGGCATGGAGATTTCCAATGCCCGCAAGCTGAAGGCTTTGGAAGACGAGACCGCCAAGCTTAAGAAGCTGCTGGCCAGGCGGCGGCCATGGCGCGGCGCTGAGTTGACAGGGAACATTCTGGCGCGCGGGGAGTTCATCGACAGCCGCAGTTATACCCCATGCCCGCGCGGCTACCCTCTCTCCAATTCACCCCGCCCCGCGCGGGGTTTCTTTTTAGCCGTCGCGCTTGACGATTTCGATGGCGTCGTTTCGCTCGGCGTGATCGTGCACTTTATTGCCGGCGAGATGATGTGGGTCGGGCCTATCAGTTCCGCGAAGGGTTGCATATACAATCGAGGGTTACCTCATTCCGCGCTGGATCTCGCATGACGCCGTCGGCACCATGACGGGGCGCTTGTATGTTCGCCCGCCCGCCGGCAGCCTGAGACCGGTCGTGGACTGCGGGGATGGAGTGACGCTCGCGGGCAGCGTCATGGAGCCACCGCTTGGCGAAGAGCGGGTCGAGCCTTTTTGGAAAAGAGAGACCTCGATCTCAAGCCCCCGACGTCGCGGCACCGGCGGCCACAACGCGACGGCTCTCTCGCACTCGGCGGCGGAAGACTGTCAGCACCCCATGGCCCAAGGTTAACCGTGCCGAGGATGGCAAGTGAAGAGGCCACGACCTGGACGAATTTCCATGAAGGCCGCCTATCGGGCTGGATCTCCACGGATGTATCCGATGACCTTGAGATATTCTCGTGGAGCACCACGTTTCTAAAAAGACGCCTGTGATCCGCGCTTGTTTCGTCATGGACCAGGGCCTGCCGACCGTCGTACGTTGTTACATCGCAGCTTCCGAGGTGCGCCGCGGGAGGTGCTCCACGACCGAATGAAGACCGCTGTTGTCGGCGAGGGTCAAACGCAGGACATTATCCACAGCCCTGCTCTCATTGACGTGGTTCGCGATTATGGATTTCATCCCAACGCGTGCAAAGCCTCCGAGCCAGGGCAAAAGGCAAGGTCGAGCGGCCTTTTCGGCATGTTCACGAGGATCTCGTTGGTGGCAGCCTCGACGACATGAACGCCCAGTTCTGGCACTGGCTCGACACCGTCGCCAATCCAAGCAAGCACGCGATGACCGGCTTACGGGTTCCTCATCCGTCTTTCAGCCAGCACCTTTCATCTCTCGGAGGGGCTGCCCCACAGAAGAGGTCAGAGAAGTGGTCGGCTTGCACTGATATCCCTCATGGCATGCTTGACCGATGACACCCGATCGACTAGATGCGCCACCGTCCACTTCCTGGGACATGCGGCAAAGAGAGAATTCGGCCTCGCGAGGAGGTCGAATTCTTGTCACCAATAACTTCGACAGCGACCGCACGAATAAATTGCTTCTGATTGCCGAGCGATACGCATGAGGCGCCTTGGCGTCTCACACGATCGACCGCCGAGGCTTGCGTTCACTTCCATCCCCCGGGTAACGCGTAATGGGCAAGCACTCACCAGCGGGAATCCCGAGACACGTTTGGTGGGCGAAACGAAAAAAATAGCAAACGAGCACCAGTAGGCCTGGCTTGCTACCGAAGGGCGTGGGGTGGGAGACCCGAGTGTCAAGGTCTCCACCAAACCGCTCGGCCGGTGGGCTCGTGACGTGCGTAGCAGATAGTGGTGACGGTGAAGGATGTCCCGGCGAGGATCGCCACTATCATCAGCGCTTTCACTTTAGCCGCTTTGGACCGAACTGACCCAAGGAAAAAGCCCCGCCATTCATGACGGGGCCTCGTCATCAACTTCAAAGCCGTCTATCGGATGTAAAGCTGGAACACCGACCGCGGATAATAATATCCGTCACTATGTCGACGATAGCCCTTGCGGTACTCGCGATAGCCTCTGTGGCCGTTCCAGTAGCCCCTTCGGTCGTATCGGCGCTCGTAGCGATCTCGAGGGTGATGGTCGCGTCGCCAGTCACGCCGGTGATCGTCGCGATACTGGACAAGTTCCATCCCCGATGTCACATGCGTGTGGCGAGCCGAGAGCGGGGCGGCCGAAGCTAAGCCGAAGCTAGATGCGGCCATGACAACCGCAACCAAGGCAGTGCCGATACGCGAAATTTTTCTATCCATGGTTATGCCTTTCCACTGGTAATGTTAGGACCATGGACCTTGCGTCATGAACGGAACATGAACCATTACTGGGGGGGCGCCGGGTGAGGGCGCCGGGTCAGGGCGACGGGTCATCGCGCCGAGCCTCCCGATCGCGATGCTAGCCATCAAGGACGAGCATCGTATTGGTCAAACGTGTTCTCTTGCGGGTCCGCCTATTCGACGTCGACACCCGTCAATTTCGTCCGGCCGCTAATAACCGTTGCCGGTGGAATTTCCGGGCCTAACATTTCGACGTACTTAATGTTTCGCTGCCGTCGAGATAGTCCTCAACACTTCCCGACACGTGGAGGGCCTCGAGCCCCTGTAACTCTCCCGGCTCTCCACACCCCTCGCCTTCAATTTATCCGCGGCGACACTCCGGTGATCGCAAACCCCGCGATAAAAATGGCGGACATGTTGATGAGGCGCATCGCCGATGATGTTGGAACTCACTCGCCGCTGACAATTCGCGGTCAGGGAATTGGAGCGGGTAGCCGGCGCCTCACCCTTTGATGAAATTCGGGGACCAGCGGCATGGTGCGTTTCATTGGCTCCAAAATCCACGCTTTAATAGCGAAAGCCATCGGGTATTCGAAAAGTCCTTGAAGCGGAGTGAGACAGTGCTAGGATCAATCCGTCCGCTGCTCCGGGCAGCACCCCTGACCCCGCTTGAAGCGGGGTTCTTTTTTTGAAAGCACGAGGATCTCCCGCCGCGTCGCCACCGCGGGCGGTGGTCATTCGCGAAATTGAATTGAGAGCGAGCGCTCAAGCGATCGGCGGGCAAGACCGCCAAGTTTAATCAGGAGCGGCTCGGATGGAATTGATTTTGATGCCCATGAGCTATCAACGTGGCTCTCCTCGAGTGATCAGCTTGAGCTCGCGGTTCATTGTGATGGAGGCGGTCCCGACGCCACCTTGTTGTCTTTCGGATAGTCTAGGAACCGGGATCGTAAAGGCTCCTTTTAGGTAGCGACCGCTTAAACAAGTGACGTGCGGCCAACGTGGTTTCTTTGGCCACTAATCGCGGCGGGTGTCCCATCATCTTGCCTGTTCCGCCCGAGGGCGTCTTGGATATCAACCGGTCGGGGAGCAGATTTTCCCTTCGAGCGTGGAACAACGTGACCGAGCCGTTGTTATGCCGCGGTCAATAGCGCAGAATCCTGAGGAGGAAACACAATGCGTATGAAGATGATCGCCGCGGCAATCCTCGTGGCTGGCATGTCAACGGCGGCTTTCGCTCAGTCCAACCCAGCGCCGGCTGGATCGACGATGGACAAGAACCACGGTGATACCGGTGGCGGCGCCAACACTGACATGAAGAAACCAAAGGCAGTCGATAAAACGTCCACTGGAAGCACAATGAAGATGGACAAAACGAAGTGCGCCAATCCGGCGAGCAGCGCTGGAACCGGCAAACTTCAAACCCAGGGTGGCAAGAGCAACGCCACGCCAGAAGACGAAGCTTGCGCGGCCCACAATAACTGAGCCGCCACCGGCGAAAAAGCCGTCATCGTAAAGATGGCGGCTTTTCAATTCGCGCTTCAGCCGTTTCCACAGTTAGCCACCGCGAAACGGATGACGAACTCCGTACTTGGGACTTCTTGTGCGACCCATCCATGATGGCGCGTTAAAATCTCTCGCGCATCCGGCCATAGGCATCGCGTAATTCGTCCAACGTTTTGTCGTATCGCGAACGTTTCGGCAAGGACTTCGCGCCAGCGACCGTGAAAGCGACGGTGCCCACGATGGCGGCGATCGCGATCAGCGTTGAGAGAGGGTGAAGCTTGACCGTCGCTTCCGTCCGGCGGGCAACGTGGCGAGCGCCGCTCTTCATTGTGCCAGCGAGATTGAAAACCTGTTCATGCAACGCTTCCACCTGCCGCCGGAGTTGTCCAATCTCGTCTTTCGCGTCGAAACCTGGCTCAATCGGAACCCCAACTTCGGCCGTGCTCGTGTCGACTATGCCGCGAGGTACGGGTTCACCAATCTTAGCCGCGTGGTCGGTAAGGGTTCGGTGTTCTTTCTTGATTGGCATGATGTTGCTCCCTGCGAACGGTTGGCCGGCGCTTCCAATGACGGATTACGTCGCTGGGCTCGCTTTTGTTCCATTCGCTCTGCGCGCATGGGAAGTGCATGCTGCCTTCGAGCGGAGAGTGGCGAGGTGATGGGTTGGTTGAAGGCCCACGTGTAGTAATCGCTTGGCGAGCAGTTTCCGGCGATCGGATTAGTGAGAAGTTCGAAGGTAGCTGTTGGAGAGGCTGCTGCGAGATATGGTGCCTTGGCCTGATCGAGCTGGCGCGGCGGGTAAGACGGACGATCACGCTTGACGATCGATACTTCGTCCAGCTTTTGCCAGGGGCGGCCACAGGGCTACTTCCCCTTGGCTAACGGCGCGGCGTTGCCGTTGTCGCCGCTTTCCCTGGCTCATGCCGGAATAGCGATTAACGGGAGCGTGTCTTCGGCATCTTGCTCTACTCACTGTTGCATTGTCGCTACAGACATTCGCCTCGAAATACCTTAGGTTTAGCGCAGTGTTTAGTAGGGGAAGCGTCATGAAGAAGTTCCTTGTCGCGGCCATGCTCGTTCTTGCCTCGGGCACCACGGCTTTCGCGGCGGATTTGGTTGAGCAGCCTGTCGCAACCGCCCCACCCTTCACTTGGAGCGGTCCTTATTTCGGTATCGACGGCGGTGCCGGTTGGTTGAACGGTGATTTCTCCGCCGGCGGGCTATCGGATTCGGAAGACTTTAACGGCGGCATGTTCGGCGGGTTCGTCGGCTACAACTGGCAGCTCGACAATAGCATCGTCTTGGGCGTCGAGGGCAATGTTGAATACAACTGGAACGACAAGGACTTCCTGGGCGCCAATGTCGGGAGCGATTGGTCTGGCGCCGTGCGTGCCCGTGTTGGCTATGCATTTGATAATGCGCTGATTTATGGCGCCGCTGGGTGGACCGCGACGCGTGGATTCGTGGACGTTCCTGGCTTTGACAAGGAAACGAAGACATTCAACGGTTACACCGTCGGCGCGGGTTTGGACTACGCGTTCACGAACAACGTCTTTGGCCGCGTGGAGTATCGGTACAATGACTACGGCAGCAAGGATCTGCTTGGTTTCGATGTCGATGCCGATCAGCATGTGGTCAAGATAGGCCTCGGCGTGAAGTTCTAAAACTCCCATGGCGACATAAAGCCCCGCTTCCGCAGGGCTTTTTGTTCGCGGCTCGTAAATTCAAGGGTGCCGTCGTGGTGGCGCCAGTCTTTCTTTCCGATGACGCGACATCGCCTTGTCATGCGCCGGTCTCGGGGCTCCCTCCCAGCATCCACCAATTTGTTGGGAACCGATGCGGATTGGCTTGGAACTTCACGGGTCACCAAGCATGGTGAGCGCGTTCTCGATCGCCGCTCCCGAGGCCGTGTTGTCGAACACGCACCAGCCGTCCGACGCCACCATGCCCGAGAATGACCTAATCTCGTTCGCTGTATAGTTGGAATAGTAGGTTTTTGGCTTGCCGTGCAGGCGCAAGTATCTCGGCGCCCCTTCGAATTCCCCCGCCTCCCAGACCAGGGCGGGATCGGCGAAAACCCGATCAACCGCATAGGCCTTCAATAGCTCCAGTGCCTCGGCCGCGCCCAACTCTTGTGCCTGGCCTCGATGACGATCGGCCCGTCACAGCAATCCCGGATTGCCTGGAACGCGCTATCAAGAACACCAGCATCAAACGGCAGCGATGGCGGCAGTTGGCAAAGGAGCGGCCCGCGTTTTTCCCCGAGCGGCGCGATATCCTCAAGAAAGGTCCTGAACGGCTTGGCGACGTCTTTCAGCGCGTGGGTGTGGGTGATCGTCTTGGGCATCTTGACCGCGAACCTGAAGCGGGCCGGAACGGCGGCGGCCCATCGCGCGAAGGTCGATTTCCTGTGCCTGCGATGGAAGGTTGAGTTGATCTCGACACCGTTGAAGACCGAGGCGTATCGAGTGAGATTGCTTCCTTCCGTTTCGAAGCTGCCAGCGACATTTTTGGGAATGGACCAGCCCGCTGTGGCGATGATCGGCAAATCGTGCTCCTCTCTAGCTCGCAATCACCAGACTGAAACGACGAGGATGATTTCAAGGTTCCGCAATCCACCCAGGTCCCTGGCCCTAAAGCGAGGAACGTCTAGGAAAAATTGATTCCGAGATCAGCGTGAGCTGATCCCGTGGCAAGCAGCTCTTCCCAACACGGGGAAGGAAACGGGATATCGCGTCAGCGTCGGCTAACCGACGTCGCTAGGTTTGGGTGGTGGATGAGCTATCCCGCGCGCGACGTTAACGCTGCAATGTCGTCCGCGTGGGCGCAGCTTGAAATCGACGCGCGCTCCAGCCATGACCGCGACGACCTTTGGATCATACCACCGTCATGGAAATGGCCGGCTGCTGGGACAGGAGGTCCGCGAGGACTGTCATGCTCCGTCGCAATTCCTCGATGGTGGCGGGCGCGCCTAGGCCAAGCCGAATGGCCTCTGGAGCGTCCACCACCGCGAACGCGTCACTGGCCACGACGCCAATCCCAACCGAACGCAATCTCGAGACCAGTTCACCCCTGTTCCAGGGCTCCGGCACGTTTAGCCAGACATGGAAACCTCGAGGGGAAGTCTCGGCAAAGGTGGATAACGTTTCAGGCAAGACGCGTAGCCTCGCGGCGGTTTCCCGCATGATTTCCTTGCGCGCGGTATCCGCCAGGCCGGTCTCTATCCATCTAGAAGCCGTTGCGCTCGTGAGAGGCGAGACCAGGGAGGCGGATGCGCGGATGGCGTTGGTGACCCTATGGGCTCGCCCCTCAGGTACCGCGATGTATGCAACGCGCAAGGCGGGAGACAGGCACTTGGACAGGCTCGCGAGGTGGTAGACGCTGTCCGGCGCGAGCACGGCGAGCGGTGTTGGCGCGTCGGGAGCCAGGAAACCGTAGGCATCATCCTCGATAATCGGAACATCGTTTACTCGCGCCAACTCGACCAGCTCTCGGCGGCGCGCCAGGGGCATCGTGCGTGTGGTCGGGTTGTGCAGGGTCGGCATGCAATACAATGCCTTCGGCTTCATTGCCTTGCATGCTCTCGCGAACGCTTCCGGGATAAGTCCATGATTGTCCATCTCCAACGGAGCGAGCTTGAGCCTAAGGTGTGACGCGACGGCGCGGAAACCTGGATACGTCAAATGCTCCACGCAAACCGTGTCACCCGGTTCCACGAGAACACTCAGAACCGCATGGAGAGCTCCTTGAGCGCCCGCCGTGACGAGGACGCGATCACGAGTGACATCAGGCAGCCTGCGCGAGAGCCAGGAGGCAGCGGTGGCTCGATCGTCGATGATGCCTCCGGGCTCTTGGTAGCGCATCAGCAAATCGAGTCCACGATCCCGTAGGTCGCCAACCGCCTCCCACATACGCTGCTCGATGGAGCTGTTGGCGAAACGAGGTGGCAGGTTCATGGTCATGTCGACCAGACCCGAAGGTTCGGCGCGCGATGCAAGGCTCCGGCCTGCCGTGACATAGGTTCCCTGACCAACCCGTCCTTCGATCAAGCCGCGGCCGCGAGCTTCCGCGTATGCCCGACTAACCGTCGTGAAGTCGATGGCGAGGTCATCGGCGAGCTTGCGTTGTGTTGGAAGACGATCGCCTCGCGCGAGACGTCCACTGGCGATGTCAGCCGCGAGCGCGTCGGCGATCGCGAGGTAAATCGGTCCCCCGCTGTTGTCTAGCCGCGGTGCCCATGTCGTTTTTGCCATCGGTTCCATCGTGATCCAATCAATTCCGTAATATATGGATCTAAGATGGAAAGCCTTGTCAAGCGAACTACCGGGGACGCGCGTTCGGGCACCCGCCTTTGGCCAATTTTAGGGCGAGCTGGCGGGATTTTCGTTTTGATCGGCCGAACATCGCTCCCCGTTCAACGAGCTGCGACAATTTGGATAATATGCGATTTTGATCGGAGAATGTATGTAAGCAGCATCCCATCAATAAGTGGAAGTCGAGCCATGAGTTATGAACGGTCGCCGATATCGCCGATGAACGAGCGGGCATCCACCCAGCCATGGGATCATTTGACGCTGTGTGTTTACTGCTTCATCGGCCTGGGCCGCGGCGGCGCTGGCGTTGCGTATCCAGGTCGTTTACGCGCCGTCCCCGTGGACCCACCTTCTCGTCGCCCTACCCCCTGTATTTGTCGCATGCATCCTGCCCTTGCGACTGCTGAAGGTTTGGCTTTCACGCGCCAAGGAAGCGCCGGAACGCGCGACCCCTGACCGCGACGATGCGCCCACGGTCGCCGCGATAGGGCCGTTCGTCGTTACACGAAAGCCCAGCTGGAAGTTTTCGGCGTCCGCGGATGAAGCCAGGACGCGCGAGCGCAAGGAGTCTTGATCATGGAGTGGATACCCATAGCCCTTGGAACCTTCAAGGCGCTCGCGCTGGGCGTGGCAATGTATTATGCAATCAAATGGCATTACGACCAGGGCGAGAAAGGCGGGACGCGGGCTCTGCTGCGCATGGGCGGAAAGGTTGCTGGCGCATTCCTATTGACGCTCCTGACCGTGGTGCTCTTCGCGTTCGTCTTGAGCAACATGCTCGGTCTGGATCTGAGTTATCCCTGAGCGCGTGGCGGACAGGCGTTGTCTGGCGGAAAATGTCGAAGCCGCCGTGCCTGCTTGATCCCGCCAGGCGGGCGAGCCCTGGTACCCGATTTAGGGTTTGCATCTGGCAAATATAGTTCCGCCATCCGATGTCACGTTTGTCCCACGTTCGGCCTCGGAACTTTTTGGCCTGGATCCGCGTCAAACCAAACGAGGGCTTCCACTTAAGGAATACCTGTCTCGAGTGCACCCGGACGACCGACCCCAGTTGGCGCAAGTAATCATCGATGCAATTATCGCGGACATCCCGCAACAAGACACTACCGCGTCCAGGGGGACGACGGAGATTTCCGCTTGTTTGCCGCTTACGGCAAGGCCCTTCGTGGCCCGGAAGGTGTCGCGGTGCTGTACTCGGGGATTGTTGTCCCCGCTCAGGCAACGAGTGCTCATTTCCTGAACTAGGTTCGTTGGTTACCACGCCAAAGCCACCTGCCCTAGGACGGATCAAGTCGGAAAACCGAGGAACCAGGTCTGCTAGCGCCGGGGCGAGCGCGGCATGACAGGTCCCGCGTGAACGGATCCTCGAAACAGATCGTATCGCAGCTTCCGGTCGCGGCGTCGGGGTTAACCCGCGCGAGACCCGATGGCGCACGCACGCCCAGGCGTTCGTTGTCTCTTGTCACTATGAGGAGCATCAAGGAGCGCCTAATCGCCCTGACCGAGCCGCGCGGTCACTGCGTCCTCGCGGAATCGCCAGGCCATCCCGAAGACGTCCGTAAGCGGTTCTCATCGCCACGACCGCCGTCTGATCGTCCCGAGGCTTCATTCCGAGACGGGGTTGCCGAACAGGTCGGTTGGAACAGCTTTTGAGCGGATGGTCGAGGACGGTTCGTCGATCCTTCCGCCGAACGACCGAGCGCTGCCCTTTCGCCCGGACCATAACACGAACTGGATTTTCTCTCCCGCCTTGATGTCGCGGTGCGCCACGAAATAACCCCGGTGGTCAGGTGCGTCCTCGTGTCCGGCTTTTTCATTTTCAAACAGGCAAACGTCGCCGCTGCGTGGTTTAAATGGCATGGTGCTCCTTTTTTTGTCTCGCGGCATGAGCGTCAGGGCAATCCTCTCGGACGCTGCGAACCAATCTGGGTCGCGATGCCTCACCCGTGCCGATGATCTTTTCTGGTTTAGGCAATTCCCGGACGTGGCGGCCCTGCCTCCATAAGTGGCGATCGAACATGGCACCGGCAAGACCGAGAAGGACCGCCATGCGGCCATGCCCATCGGCTAGCGAATGGGGCGTCAAAAATCTCACATGACCTTCCCCTAGTATCACCCCGTAACCTAGGGAGACAGGATGCGCGAGAAGAAGCTTCGAGAAACAGAGTTTGTGGCCGAGACGATCAGAAAATTGGCGGTCCCCGGTATGAAGCCAAAAGCGTTGATTGAAGCGGTCAAGGAAAGGCACCCCAATGCCTCCAAGAAAGACATAGCACGGGCGGCGTTTTTGACCGTTATCATGTCCGCGGAATATGATCCGGAGGACACGCAGGCGCTGCACGACCTCGCGAGTGGTACTCGTGACAGCGATCTGATCGGTCGTTAGACGGAGGTGGAAATTGACCCCTTGATGTTACCGGGGGCCACCGACCCGGACCGATCCATGGCTTGGACAACCATCAATGGATAGTCACGCCTGGGGGAGATTTCGTGACTTGCTCGCGTATCGCGGCGACCAAGCGCGCGGCCGATTTCACGATTTCGACCGCGATATCCGGATCGCCGCTACCCACGTCGTGCGCAAGTTCCTTGATGGCGGCGGCGGCGTCCCTGACCAGCTTGGCGAGCAAATTCTTATCAGTCGGAAGTTGCAACGCGAACCCATCCAACAATTTCCCGAATCTAACTAGGACAGCGGTGATCTCCCGCGGTGTCATCAAGGATGGTTTGAGATCTTCGGACATTCTCCAGGCTTTCTGGAAGCGCTTGTTTCGAAAATGGCAAGGTCGGGCGGATCTCTCGCGCCCGACCTTCCCCTGCCTCAACGACGACCTCCTGACCTCCGTGAAGATCGTCGGAAACAATTCAATGGGGGATTTAGCGCGAACCCTCCGGACTTCAAGTTTCGTCTCGTCGAAACCGTGAAAGGCGGGCCTCACGGCGAGGTGCGGTTTCCAGTCTCGGTCGCCGTGCCATCTTGGCGCTCTTGCGCTTGCATCCGCGCTGCCCGAAGGCGCCAGGTCTTAGCTTCACGTCGGCGACGCTCTTCCTCGATTGTCTCCCGTGCGACTTCATCGGTTCTGTCGCGCGCCTCCACCCGCTGGGCCTGGCTCAACGACCTTCGGCGTTTGGGCTGATCTTGGGTCATAATGACATCCTCCTATAAAGGAAACGCCGAAGACGAAGATAGGTCGCCGTACGAAAGCGTACCCTCGTCTTGATCGAGGCCATTCGGGAACCCGACCTTGGTCGCTGAAAAGCGGGTCCCGGGTCGGTGGGACGATGTCGACTTCGCCACGCGTCAATGAGGAATGCGCGGTGGCCAAGGGCAACCCATGGCCTCGCCAAGGTATTCAGTGGAACGCGATAAAAGGGTTTTTCCGAGAGGCTCCTGACGCCGCCCGCGGCTTAGCCGCGTCCCGCCACCGGCTCCATGCCGAAGGATTTCGAGGTATCAAGGTTCGCGAGGCTTTGCGCGCGGCAAGCAAGACGCTTTCAGAGGAGGATTGGCCGTCGATCACCTTGTGGACGGCGCCGATCTCTCATGGCAATGTTAGCGAGGGGTCGGAACCACGGTGGCACTCACCCTGGTCACCATGATGTCGACCTGCTCTCCGGCGGAGGGCATACTTTCGATCCTTGAATGTTTTTCTTTTGGCGCGCGGACATTTACGGGTCGGTAACCGTTAGGTAATGGCTAGGCCGCTATGGTGGCCAGCAGTGTGATGTGAAATGGAAAATGCATGCTTAGAGTTTGGCGCTGCCTGAGTTTTCCGGTTCTCCTCTTGGTGAGCGCTTGCTCGACGACCGAGCCTCTTGTCACGGCCTCCACGACGCAGCCCCAAGCCCCGCGCCAAACTGATCAAGCGGTGATCGCCGAGACGGTTGGACGTTCCGACGCTGGCTTGCGCCCCTTGGCCTGGGCGAACCCTTCAACTGGCAGCGCTGGCGTCATTCAGCAAGTGGGACCTGTCCTGGATGGGGGGCAAGGCTGCAGGCAATTCATCAGCACGCATCAGACGATCACCGGAAGCTCAACGTTGGACGGCATCGCCTGCCCCTCGGGTAACAACCATTGGAAAATCAATGGCTAGTCGGGTTTCCCGCCTTGTAGAAGACATGGGCGGAGGGTACCCGGCTCACGCAACCGATCACGCGATAAGCTCGAAAGCCGCCGGCGACCTCATCACCACTTCCCGATACACCCGCCCTGTTTATTTGAGGTCGCTTCGGCGGAGCGAATAGACTGCGCCGGAAAAAGCCAGCGCCGCGCGATTTCCTGGAAGGCGAAAATTCTTCCTATCGCCGTCCGCGATCGTGCCGCGGCATATTTCGTCCCGCGACTGGGCAAATACAATCCCGTCTGAAGATTTCGTGTCAACCGGCGCTGCCTCCGCACCAGCTGCAACTCCCGAGAGCTGAAGCGCCCTGGACGCCACAGGTCGCTTTTTTCTCACTCGTTCTGCGTCAAGGTGTCATGGGGATCGGGACGGGGCCGCGCTCGGTGGATTTGATATCGAAAAGTCCGCCATTTTCTTCACGAAACCAGCGGACTCTCACCTTTGAAGATCCATCAAGATGGCGTGGACCACGGGAACGGTAGGTTCAGTGCGCTTTGCCACCCGCCTCGCCGACGGCTTCCACGAAAATCACGCGGGCGGCATCCGCGCTCATGCGGCCGTCCAGAGCAGCCTTGCATGCCATGCGGGCGCGCAGAAACTTGAGACCACTCATATTGGGCCATCGGTCGATAAGGCACGTCATGGCTTCAAACGGACCGCCAACTATCTTCCGCTCTTGGTGCGGGAAATCGACGGCAACTGGTGCATTCCAAGCATTATTCGGCATCCTATCCTCCTCGCGACGCTGAACATTCGTATGCAACTTTATTTAGGGAGCGGAGCGGTCTAGAAAAGCATCGAGTTCGTGTTGGTACGGTCCCGGACGGAGGTCTCCTCCAGAGGCTTCCGGGTCTTGTCCTCATCAAGATATTGGCTCCGGCAAGAAGGAGAACATAAAAAGAACAGGAAAGGATGCTGGTGATGACCAGGACGCCGATCAAGAAGCCATGGGCTGAGGACGAGATAGGGACCTATTGGACGACCCCGGGCGAGGCATCTCTCGCCGAGGCCCATCCGCTTCTGATGGCCGTTCTCCTTATGATGCCAGGGCACCAGGAATGGTCTGTCTTATCGGTCGAGGCCTATGACATGGGGTCGGGCGGGCCGATTGGCTCGTTTGATATTGCTTCGACCCAAGGAGCGGCGGGGCGTGCGGCTACGTCAATGCCGTTGGTTGCAAGCAGGTAATGGACAAGCCCCTGTCGTGGCGCCGTTGAAAATCTCCGCTGTCGGGCCGAAGCGAGAATTGCGAACGAATGCGCCGGCCGCTGATATCTAAGCCACGGAGGAGAGGCTGATGTTCAACTGCTTACCGAAAGGCAACTTAACCAGGCTCGAAAGAAGCATGAACCGCGCTCAGCGAAAACAATTCGTCCATCGGAGCCTCGAATAGAGAATCCGTGTCGCGGATCAAATCGATTTAGGCCTGAGCTTAGATGTCGAGAGCTGCTCGAAGCGTCTCCAGCCGTTCCATTGCGATTACTCCGTCAGCAATACCAGGCGCCGGAGTTGATGCACCGGCGAGCGCGGGAACAACGTCTGCCAGTAGTGAGTGATAACCCTTCGGATCTTCATTTGCCGCCGCGGTGAAGTTTGGCTTCCACGTTAGCGTGTCGCTATCGTCCTTGAGCGTCGCGCCTAGGTCGTCGATCTTGAATGGGGGATCGCGGTGCCATTTGATCTCGATCACGTCGTCGACCTCAATTCTCTGGTGATCGCTCATCAACTCAATACGCTCCACCGGCGTTCCGCGGACTGAATGGTCCCCATCGCAATGTTGCCGATCGCTCCGCATTCGAATTCGAACCCGACATGGAAGAGCACGCGGCCGGGCGTTTTCTCGACCTTGCGGGCCGTAATGGCGCGCACGGGCGAAACGAGGAATGAAACAAGGTCCATATAGTGGACGCAGTGGTGCAGGAAGAAGCCGGTGTAATCGACGTTTCCGGCGAAGTATCCGGGCGCCGTCATATAATAGCCGGTTAGTCCCATCACCTCACCGAAACGGCCAGATCTGACGATGTTCGCAGCCATCCGGTTGCCGATCGAGTATCGCTTCATGAAGCCCAGCAGAAGCGGCTTCCTCGCCTTCTCGGAGGCGGCCAGCAGTTCGCGTGCGCCTGCCGCGCTTCCCGATGGCGGTTTTTCCATGAAGACGGGCAAGCCCCTCTCAAGCGCCGCCTTGCCGAAGGCCAGATGCTGGTCCGGGCCAACCGCCATGCCGATGGCGTCGAGGCCAGGCGTGCGCAGCAGATCCTCGACATCGGTCACGAGATTGGTGACACCGAACTGGCGGCCGGCGCTCTTCAGGCGCGCGCCGTCAATATCGCACAGTCCGATCAGCTGTACGTCATGACGGACGAGCTGCGGGAGAAGCATTTGTGTTGCGTGAATGCCGCAACCGATCCAACCGATTTTCATGGTCATCGACGATATTCCGTAAGCAGGAGGTGGGATTTCATGAAGGCGCTCGATGCCGAGAGGCGATCGCTTTCGTCTTCGTGGGGTGCGCGCCACTGAGCGAAGGGCACGCCGAAACGGTCGTCCGTCCGTCGGAAAGGCTCAAGCGATATCGGGCCAGTATAGCCAACCTCGTGCAGCGCCCGGCAGACTTCCACCCAGTTGGTCATGCCGGTGCCGGGAAAGCCGCGGTGATTTTCGTTCGCCTGGAAATGCACGATGCGATCACCACCGAGCCGGATGGCCTCGGCGAGAGAGCTCTCCTCCATGTGCATGTGGAACGTGTCCAGCATAAGCTTCACGGCGGGATGATCGACAGCGTCGAGCAGTTCCATGGCCTGCTGCGTCGTGCAAAGGACGTCGCTTTCGAACCGGTTGAGCGGCTCGACCGCAAGGGCAACGCCGGCATTGCGGGCATGGTCCCCCGCCTCCCTCAACCCCATGACGCAGCGATCCTTGCGCGCCAGCCGCTCGTTTTCGTCAATGGGCTGCGGCGGTCGGCCCGCGAATACCAGGGGGTTGCCGGTCAGCGGTCCACCGACGATCTTCGCGCCGAGCCCCGCGGCGCAATCGATCGTGTATTTGAGATATTCGACCCCGGACCGATGAGCCTTGATCTCGGCCGATGCGAGATTGCGCTGGAGGTTGACACGGGCTGCGAGCACTACGCCCAGCCCGGCGTCTTCAAGTGCCTTGCGCGTCTCCTTGATGTCGAGCTCACCGACCTCGGGAACGAGAAGTTCCACGAAATCAAACCCGTGTTCGCGCATCTTCGCAAACAGCTGAAAATGCTCGGCTGTGAAAGGTCGCGCATACTGCATTGAAATCAACCCGATCGGGTTCATTCGCCATTCCTTTTTATGAGCGGGGTTCGAACTTTCGAACCGTATGGAGAATCGATGGACATCAGCCCTTGACTGCCCCCTGGGTCAGGCCGCCGATCAGGCGCCGTTGCACGAGAAGGAAGAGGATGGTTGCCGGCATGGCGCCGACGACGGCGCCCGCCGCGAGCAGACCCCACTCGATCTGGTATTCTCCGATCAGGGTCTGGATCGCGACGGTGACGGGGCGCACGTTTCGGCCGCCGAGCGTCAGGGCGTAGAGATATTCGTTCCAGGCGGTGATGAAGATATAGATGCCTGTCGAGACGATCCCCGGCATGGTCAGCGGCAGCACCACCTTCCGCAACGCCGTCAGCCGCGAGGCACCATCGGTCATCGCCGCTTCGTCGAGGCTCTTCGGGATCGCCCCGATATAGCTCGTCAGCATCCAGACGGCAAAAGGAATGGCGACGGTCGCGTTGGCGAGGATCAGGCCAAGATGCGTGTCCAGTATTCCGAACTTTCTCATCAGCACGAATAGCGGAAGAATAAGGAGCACGATCGGGAACATGTTGATCAGCAGGAACTGGAGCATCAACAATTTCCGGCCGGGAAAGCGAAACCGCGAGAAGGCATAGGCCGCCGTGACCGAGACGATCAGGCCGACGACGACAGTCCCACCGGCGATGATCAGGCTGTCCATCATGTTCTTCAGAAACGACGTCTGCTCGAAAAGCCTGACGTAGTTGTCGCCACTCCATGCCGCCGGCGACAACGACACTCCGTTGGCGTTGAGCGCCGCGGTCGGCGTCAGGGACGTCATGATCATCCAGGCGAACGGCGCCATTGCGAAGATCACCAGCAACGCGACCGGCACGTCGGTCGTCAGGATGCGCCGAAGGGTTCCGGGTTTTTTCACTTCTGCACCTCCCGCATCGTCCGGGCCAGATAGACGGCGACGAATGCGCCGAGGAAAAGGGTGAAGGTCACGGCGATTGCCGTTCCGTAGCCAAAATCGAGATTCTGGCGCGCTTTGATAAAGGCGTAGAGAGGCAACGTATGCGTTGCGTAGCCCGGCCCACCGCCGGTCATAACGAAGATCACGTCCATCGAATTGGCGACCCAGATCACCCGGAGCAACCCGGCGGTCGCCAGAACCGGTGCGATCCCGGGCAAGGTGATGTGAAGAAACTGACGCCACGGAGACGCACCGTCGATCGACGCCGCCTCGTATTGGCTTTTCGGAATTCCCTGCAGGCCAGCGAGGATCATCACCGCGAAGAACGGGAATCCCTGCCAGGTCAGGGTGGCGATGATCGCGTAGATCGCGACATTGGGATCGGCAAGCCACGGAACCGCTGCCTTGACGATCGAGAGGTAGATCAGGATGTCGTTGAGTACGCCGGTATTCGGATCGTAGATCCAGCGCCACATGAGCGCGATGACGACACTCGGCAGAGCCCAGGGAATAATGATCAGTGCCCGGGCGAGACCTCGCCACGGAAATTCGCGATTGAGCAGCAGCGCCGTCAACAGGCCGAGCCCCATCTGTAGCGGCACGGTCAGGCCGATCCAGATGATCGTGTTCCAGAGCGCCACCCAGAAGACAGGATCGTTGAACAGCTTCACATAGTTTGCGAAGCCGACGAACTTGCTGGCATTCGGCCTGAAGAGCACGAGATCGTGGAAGCTCGTCCATACCGCCTGGATCATAGGCATGAAGACGATGACGAGCGTGACGAAGACGGCCGGCGCCAAGAGCATGTATGGAAGTACGCGTTCCGAACGCCATTGGATTCGGCTTCGGCGCATCGGGGGAGAGGTCGTCGATAAGGACATGATCGGCTCCGGGGACGAACTGCGGTGGACGGCCCCGGAATAAACCGGAGCCGTCGCCCATGGACTACTCGGCGAAGAGTGTTTGCAACTGTTCCATCATCTGCTTCGCGGTGATCTGTCCGGTGAGAGCCTGCTGCATGTTCGTCTGCCACGCGGTGTTGACGAACTCCGTCACGGCCGACGTCTGCGGCAGTACCTTGGCGAAGGGCAGCGACTGCACCGTCGCGTCGACAAAGCGGCGCTCATGCAGTTTCCAGTTCGCCGAACCACTCTTGGTCACGGTCATCTGGCCGGTCGCACTGTTGAACGCGACATTGTTTTCGCCCTCTGCGAGGAAGGAAATCCACTTCCATGCCGCATCTTTCACCGCCGACGACGAAAAGATCGCCAGCGATTCATCGCCGTAGGATGTCCACTGTCCCTTGCCGCACTTCGGCACCGGCACGGCTGATACCTTATCGCCCAGCGCCGCCACGAGATCCTTGGAGGATCCGATGTGATGGATGGTCATGGCCGTCTTTCCGGATTTGAAGGCGGCTATGATTTCCTGGAAGCCGTCGTTCGGTGCCGAGGGAGGGATGACCTTGTCCTTCTGGAAAAGGTCGACAACCCACTGGTTGGCAGTGATCGCTTCCGGGGTCGTCAGACCGCCCGGCTTCAGTTCAGCGCCTTGCGACATGACGAAAGAGCCCCACTGGTCCCATCCGCCCTTACCGCCACGCAGTCCGAAGCCGTAGGTATCCGGTGCCTTCGTCAGCTTGATCGCGTCGTCCCTGAACTCCTCGCAGGTGGTCGGCGGTTTCAGGCCCGCGGCCTGAAAGAGGTCGGTGCGATAATAGAGGTAGAGAACGACATACTGGATCGGCAGATAATACTGCTGGCCGTCAGGTCCCTTGTTCAGCTCGAGCAGGTTGTCGAGCAAATCGGCCTTGCCCTTCCAGGCATCGATCCGCTCGCCGAGCGGCTCCAGCGCGCCCATCTCGACGAGCCTCGGCTGTGCGAACAGCTTCACCATGGCGGCGTCAGGCGCGTTGCCGCCCACGATCGACGTGTAGAGATTGTCGTAATAGCTGTTCCATGGAACGTTTTCCGCTTCGATCTTGATATCCGGATTCGCTGTTTCGAACTTCTTCACCAGATCCGACATCGGATTGGCGGGATTGTCGAAATGGTACCAGAAACGGACGGTCTCCGCCGCCATGGCCTGGCTAAAGGCGGCCGAAGCAGTCAAGGCGGCGCCGAGCGCCAAAGTCTTCAGAATTTTCATGCCTTCCTCCTCTTATTATAACGCTATTGGCGGCCGGTCAGAAGCCTTGCCGCATTTCCCGCCGCATGAAGCGCCTCCCGCGCCGCGGCCAGTTCACGAGTGTTCTGCAAGAACCCGTGCATGACGCCCGGGACGATTTGCAGTTCGTCGTCACGGCCAAGCGCCCAAAGGCGCCGGCCAAGCTCAAGTGTGTCGGAGAGCAGGGGATCTACGGCCGCCGCCATGAGATAAAGCGGAGGCAACGACGCCAAGTCGGCATCGTCAGCCATCAGCGGGCAAGCCAGGGGATTGCCGTCAATCGTCTGCCCGCCGGCATAAAAGCTCCAGTAACGCTGCATTTTCGGCCGCGTCAGGCCGGGGCCATTCTCGAACCGGATATAGGACGGGGTCTCGAACGAGCGGGCGTAATTTCCGTAGAACAGCAAGGCGCCATCGGCCTTGGCTCCGCCGGTTGCCTGCTCGTGCAGCATCGCGGCCAATGCGAGGTTCGCCCCGGCCGAGTCACCCGAGATCAGAACCGGCCCGCTCCTGACGCCTGCCTCCTTCGTCGCGGCAAGGACGCTTCGCAGCGCCGAGACGACATCCTTGAGCCCGGCGGGAAACGGATCTTCCGGCGCCAACCGGTAATCCGGCAGGACCACGGGCATTCCGCTCTCGACAGCGAGCACCCGTGCACAACGTTCGTGCGTTTCGGGTGAACAGAAGGCGAAACCGCCACCGTGGATGAAAAGAATGACACCGGGGCGAGCGTCTCGCGGAACCAGCACCTTGAGACGGGTCCGCCCCGCTCCCAGGCTCGCGTCTTCGTCCACCCAGACATCGCCGGCGAAATCCATTCTCGGCAAATCGGTATTGCACCGCGCGTTTGCGGCGAGCGATTGAGCACGCCCTTCAGCGGGCGGCAGCGTCGTCGGATCGGGCAGAGCACCGAGTTCCAGGTAAACCGCCTCGATCAAGGCGATCGACTCCTCGGACAGTTCTCCCGACAAATCCACTGACGAGCTCACTGCGTCGCCTCCGGAAACACCTCGGGGCCAAGATCGACAATCGTCGCGATGTGATGCTGCATTGCCTTGGTGGCTCGAAGCGCGTCGCCGCTTTCGATGCAGTCGATAATGCTGCGATGGCGCTCCGCCGTTGCGGCAAGATCCCGGCCGCGGGGCTGCGGGAAATCTTGAAGCGATGGTTATGAACAAGGCAGCGATGCAGGATCGGGTCGAGGGCCGGAAGGTTTGCGTCCTCGAAAACGCGGCGATGGAAATCCCTGTCGAAGGCGGCCAGCTCCAGTTCGTCACCCATCCTTGCCGCCGACACCATCTTCTCGAACAGCTCGTTCAGATCCCTGATCAACGTCCGGCTCGGCGCCCGCATCACACGCGCCATGCCGTTTCCTTCGATCTGCTGGCGAAGGCGGAACATTTCGATTGCTTCGTCTTCGGTGCATTCCGAGACCTGCGTGCCTCGCCGCCCCTTTCGCAACACGAGTCCCTCCTCCTGTAGCTGCAGCAACGCTTCGCGAACGGTGCCCTGGCTGCATTGGAAATGCGCGGCCAGATCCAGCTCCGTGAGCCCCGTGCCTGGCTCCAGTACGCCGAGCATGATGTCGCGCTTCAGGGCATCGAAGGCGGCCCCCGCCTTTGCCGGCCTGCTCGCTGTCTGCCTGGGAGGAAAATATGCCATGTGCTGGTCCGAAGAGTTGCCAATCTAATCAAGTATCATTATCGATATTGATCTCGATAATTAGCGTCAAGTCAGAAATTTCGATCTGGGAGGAACATGTGGCCGGAATCGAACTGAAAAGAATTAAAAAGTCGTACGGCGCGCTGAAGGTCATTCACGACATCGACGTGACCATCAGGAGCGGAGAGTTCCTTGTGTTGGTCGGACCATCCGGTTGCGGGAAATCCACGCTCCTGCGGATGATCGCCGGCTTGGAGGAGATATCCGGAGGCGACCTGATCATCGATGGCGCACGCGTGAACGACCTTGCGCCGGCCGAGCGCAATATCGCGATGGTGTTTCAAGACTACGCGCTCTATCCGCATATGACGGTCCGCGAGAACATGTCCTTCGGCTTGAAAATGCGGGGCGAGAAGGACGATCGAATATCGGGCCGGGTGGGACAGGCAGCCGATGTGCTGAAGATCGCCGATTACCTCGAGCGACGTCCAGGCCAACTCTCCGGAGGACAGCGCCAGCGCGTCGCCATGGGCCGGGCGATCGTCAGGGAGCCCGCGGCCTTTTTGTTCGACGAGCCTCTATCCAACCTCGATGCGGCGCTCCGTGTCGAGATGCGGCTCGAGATCGCAAAGCTGCACAACCGCATGAAGGCAACGACCGTCTATGTCACCCATGACCAGGTCGAGGCGATGACACTGGCGGATCGCATCGTCGTCATGAACGCCGGCGTCGTCGAGCAGATCGGCAGGCCGCTCGATCTCTACCACAAGCCCTCCAGCCTCTTCGTCGCCCGCTTCATCGGCAGCCCGACCATGAATACGATACCCGCGACGCTGGCAGCCGATAGCGCGGGCATTCAGATCCTTGGCCGGCATCTACCGCTTCAGTTGCCCGTTGCGTCAGCACCCTCGACACGGGACGTTGTTGTTGGCGTCCGGCCGGAAGATCTCAATCTATGTTGCGAGGAGGAAGCCTGGTTCAGCGGTGAGTTGATGGTCGCCGAGCGACTGGGCAGCCAGACTTACGGCTACGTCGAAATCGGCCACTCGAAAATGTTGAGCGTCGAGTTTCCGCGAAACAGCGAGCTCACTGTCGGCGACACGATGCATTTCAGCTGCTCAAGCGGGACCATCCACCTCTTCGACGCGAGCAACGGAGCGAGGTTGTCGGTGTGAGGTAAGACGGTAGGGCCGCCGCGTCGGGCGCATATGCTCTGCTTCACCTACCACAGGGAATTGTGGAAGAAACTTTCTGAGCGTGCATCATGAGGCTGGTCCCATTGCGCCGACTGGCCAGCCGGGACATGCCTCGCATGAGTCTCTTGCACCCAGCTTTGGACGGGGCTTGTGGCATGCGCAATGGCCTAGGCGCGCCCTTCCCTCGCCTGCAGCATCATCAGCGTAAGGTCATCGACCTCACGGTTCTCGGGAACATTGCTAGCCTTCGGCGTTGCCTGGCCGTAGGCTGGATTGCCGCCTTGAGCGAACTGTCGGTTGGAGGACTTTGTTCCGGTGGTAGTCGATCGAGTGCTGCCACTATTAGCATGGGACATTTTCAAGCTCCGTTGGCGCGACGTGAAATCTCCACATCAAATGACGCCGCGGCCAAATGGTTCCGGCTCGAAGATCAGGGCTGGAGAGATTCCGCCCGGCGGCGTATCCGGATTTCAATGCGTCGACGCTCTTGGACATCCCCTGCTTGTCCCGCGGTGAGCTTGTCACCTGGGACGACAAGCTGAGCCGCCGACATCGGCAAGACCGTGACGTCCTTTAGGTTCGCATTGGCTTTCAAGACATTGGCAACCGCGATTGCCCGGGCAAGCCCGAGTCCGGCGTTATCGGCCGGCTGGAGGGCGTCGACAGGGAGTCGGCCGTCGATGACGCCGATCGACGCGTCGTCGAGATTGGAGCTGCTCCTGGCGACGCGTTGCTCGTCAGTGTGACCGATCACCTCGACAACGTCGACCTTGTAACGCTCCAGGTTGTCGGAGATCTGTTCAGCGATCGAAGTCTCAAGCTTTCCCGCGAACTCGGGTGTCAGCGCCGCGCTGCCCGATGTGAAGTAGTAGCCTCCCGCTTCTGACAGATTTATGATGGGAGGCCACTCGCGCGGCTGGACGTCGCCCTTGAGGACCTCCTCCAGTTTGCCTGGTGCTTGGTCGAGGGGAATGTTGTTCTTGGCGAGAACCTTCGCCACGGCCGCGAGCTTTTCAAGATCGGCGGCGCTAGCGTCATTCATCTTGAGCCGGTCCATGATCTGCCGAGCGGACACCAGTTCACGCCATTGGCTCTCGAACTTGGCGCGGTCAGCTGGTGTGATATGCGAGCCAAGTTTCGACTGCGCCTCGACAAGGCGTGCCGACAACTCCATGTTCTGTGTCTCCAGCTGTACCAGCCGCTGTTCCGCGACCATGCGTTGTTTGCGCTCGGCGGTGATCATCGCCGCGGCGACCAAAAGCAGGCAAAAAACAAGCAGGAGCATGGACTCGGCCATGGTGAGGCCGAGGATGAGGCCGCGATTATAGCCCTTATGTTCGAGCTTGGGGCTCGCTTCCGCCCTGGTCACCATCTGAACAGCCGCCGTTTCGGTTCGGTGTCCGGACCCGGTTGCCCGAAGCCGACATCCTCCAACGTGCCGCTCGTGGCGTCCGCGTTCGTTTGATCGCCCGCCCCGGCGTCAATGTTATCAGTATCCGGCGGAGACGAGGTAGGGGAAAGCGGCTCTCCCTGGCGTTCCAGGGCTTCGGCAATTCGATCCAGTTTGCTGCCCATGCCATTGAGTGGTTTGAGAGCCTCGTCGATCTTGATAGCCTGGGAACGGGCCTCGGCGAGCCCCTCCTCCATCCTGCGCGAATGTGCGTCGGTCATGTCCTTGATCGCATCGACCGCGGGGTTGAGCTCCAATCGGATGAGGTCCTCCGGCTTCCTGATTTCGCCAAGGCGCGCGCCGACGCCCTCGACGGCCACCCCAAACTTGTCGATGATGGTGGAGAGCTTGTCGGTCGTCTCGGTTAGTTTCCTTGTTGCTTCCGCTGCCTGATCGGTGACCGACCTATTGTGGTCCTCGAGAATTGAAGAGAGTTTGGTTGCGGCTTCCTGGATTGGGATGATCGCCTCCTTGGAGATCGCCTCGATCACCTTGCGGATTTCCTCGCCGTTTTTCTCCGCCTGGCGGCCGATCTCCTCGAAGCCTTCCGTCAGCATCTGGTTGCTGACGCGACGGTAGTTCGAGAACTCGCGAGCCGAAGTGTCGAGCTCGGTGCGTACGCGTCTCGTCATCTCCGCCAGCTCGTGGCGGGCGCTGCGTTCGATGTCGATCGGATCGCGGCGCATCTGGTTGAACAGAATGCGCAATGTCACGCCGGCGATCGTCGACGTCACCGCGATACCGAAGTTGCGGACGATCGTCTCGATGGAGGTTTCGCCGGCAAACAGGTAGAGCGACACGCCAAGGCTGGAGAGCGTGAAGAGGAACCCCATGTAATAGAGGTTGTCGCCCGCTTGCTCGTTGTGGAGACGAAAACCGGCGAGCGCGATCGAGGCCAGGAAGTAGATGGCCATCAGCGCCAGTGGAACCGCGGTCACGACTAGGGTGGACCAAGCGGCCAGTTTGGCCGACCAGATGAATGCCATCCCTCCGATCGTCACGGCGGCAAACAACACGATCGGAGCCCAGTCTCGAAGAGCGGTCCTTCCGGTATCGTTCGTCGCCATTACCGTAACCCCTCCAACCGGGTGAAGCCCGCGAACTCCCCGTTGTTGTTCTCCACCCATGATTTCCAAAACGTGGCGAGGTCCTCCATCTTGAACTTCTGCCCCGGTCTTTGAAAAGCAAGGATTTTAACCTGCACTCCATCCAGGGACGTCCGGAACTTCTCCCTCGCCGGGCTGGCTTCGAACTTCGCTACCGAAACCCCTTCACGGTAGCTGGAGAAGTCAGCTGTATGCTCGACCATGTCCGAGGCTATGTACAAGGTTTTATTAATCCCGGCGGGCAATGGCTGAAACGCCTCGAGGTTTATCCGCTGGATGCCCGCCATGATCGGGGAGAACTCGCCCGAAGCACCCGAGTCGAGCTTGCCCGCGATGTTGTCCAGGGGCTTCTGGAAACCCTTCTCCCAACGCTGCTGCACGAGCTTGGGATTGCTCGTCCATTCGTTGGCGAGAGCGCCACTACCAGGATTGCAACCATGAAAAGTCCGCTCAAGCTTGCCCTCCTCGTCGGTCAACGCGAAAACATCGATCGCGCCGTTGACAGGCACGCTTGAAACCAATCGCTGGAACTGGTTTTTCAGATCGATTGATGTCGCTTCGGAGATCGGATCGGTCACATCCAGCAGGACCGCTATCTCGCTCTTCGGCCCCATAGTTGGGCAAAGGGACGCCTTGTCCAACGAGATCGTCGACATCGCTTGATACTTGAGCCACCCGAAGGCTCCGACCATTCCCAGCGCCACGGCCGAAAGCGCAATCGTTCCAATCACGGCGCCTGTCGAGAAGCCGCCTTTTCTTGATCGACTGCTACGCCGCCTGTTGCGAGCCAACGCCTGCCTCCGGGAATAGATTGTCTAGTTTGTGATATTGCGCGACCGCGGCCTCGAAGGCGAAGCCGATCTTGCTGATTTGATCGTTGAGTTCAGCCTGGGCGATCTGGATTCGTTCGGTCAGAACGCGATCGTCCCAGTCCTCGCTCGTCTTCACCACCGGGTTGATCCGCTCGAGCTTGTAAGCGACGGCGAAATACTGGGGCTCGGCGTCCGTTCTCGCGGCACGGTTGGCCTCCCGATACGCCGTGAGGACGGAATTCGCCGTCCGCTCCAGATGACCTTGATATTCGGCGAAAAGCCCCATGGTCCGTGTACGATGGGCGATGATGGCGGCGGATTCCCGACGACGCGAACTCAGGTCCCTGACGATCTCCTCGATCTTTCCGTTGTGCTCGTCACGGATTTCGCGAAGGTTGTCGATGAGATCAAGCTTCCCGGAGATGTAATTTTGTCTCGCCTCGTCCAACCGCCTTTGGACCCCCGCGAAACCTGGATATGCGTCGGTCAACATGCACCCGTCGATGAACGCCAGGATCGAGAAGAAAATCCCGATGGCAAACAGCATCCAGGAATTGAGCTCGACCAATCCGAGCGGATTTTCCCGAATGCGGCGAATGACCTCCGTCCCCGCCCCCTCGATGATGGTGGCTGAAACCTCGCGGTAGTGGGCCAAGGCGAGGTTGACCGCGAGCGCGACCGCGATGTAGCCAGCCAGGCCGACCAAGCCGAATAGCTTCATCAGCCAGGATCGATGCACAAGGTTGCGGACGCAGAAGATGGCGAATAGCAGTGCCGAGCCGATATTGAGGACAGCGAAGACGACTGCCTCCGTAATGCCACCGATAATACCTTGCTCGCTGCCCTTGGCGAGGAAGTTGCCGTTCATGACGATTTCGACGAGGATGAGGACGACAAGCAGGGCAATCTTGACGCTTGTCGCGCCCGCGCTTGGGACCTTGGCCGCGCGATCGAGCCCATGGCGACGCTTGAACGACGTCATTTCGTCTTCCGCGATCTTGAGGTCGCGGCGCAAGCCATGCAGTTCGTCGACCCCACTGGCGATCTCGGCCTTGAAGTCCGAGAGGCTGGACGCGTTCGCCTGGCGAATGAGCCCGAACTGACCCTCGAAGTCCAGGTTCCGCAACCTGGTCTCGAATGTCTGAAACTGATCCTCGAGGACTTGATAAGCCGATGCCTTCTCCTGCTCGATGCGGCCCACCACCAGCTGCTCCACTTCATCCAGGGATTGTGCCGAGGTCGCGGGGCGGTTCGCCCGTCCGTTTGCCTCGCCCTTCTCACGGACATTCAGTGCGTGGATAAGCTTGTCCGTGTCGAGCTGTGGGAAAATCTCCGTCGAGGCGCGGAAGTCGTGGCTGGATTCACGAACGCCGGACCAAAGCTTGTTTAGTGCATCAAACGGCAAGGCATCCTCGTCGGAAACATGGTTGCTATTGTGTGACCTTGAAAGGCGTATCTCAGAGGTTTTAATCGGTCCAGTGACATTGCCGCCGAAAGACTTTAATCACCGAGCACGGTTAATCTGTGTCCTGTTCGTTCGCCCCAAGGCAAGATGCGACCCGCATTGCCGCGATTGTCCGGGTCGGTGCCGCCGTCCAAGACGTTTCCAGTCAGCCGATCGAGGCAACCGGCGTGGAGGCGGAACGTGTCCGCGCCAGGCTCCAGGAAAATTCCCGCGAAGGTGAGGAAGGAAACCGATGGCGGGAGCGTAGACATCAATCAGCATGCTCACTTTCGTCCTCGAGGACCGCCTGGAGCCACTCAAAATTCGGGAGATGGTTGTCGAGGCGGGCGGGACGGGATCCGCCGAGGAAGCGGAGGCATTCGCTCCCCGACCCGATTCATGTGATCAGGATCGATGCACGCGAGGCCCTGATCCTGGTGGAGCGAGATCGAGACGGTATTTTCAGCATGCTTGGAGAGGTTGGTGGTGGCGAATAGACAAAACACGGGGCCCCGGTCCCAGCGGGGCGGCGTGAACTCGCCGATGGGACGTGGTAAGGCGGTGCCGGAATGCCCTCCGCCATGACGCACTCGTCGGCATAAGTAATGATCGATCGGTCTTTGAGCGTCGTCGGCGTTGAGGAAACACTCCAGGATTCGAGCTCCATGCGCTGGCCCACAATCAGCGAATGGACGGCGGGAGCTCCACGGCGTAGTGCCGCGATCCGCGCCCGCAAAGATAGACCTCACGTTCGGGATTGCTCTCGATCGTGAAACCAGAACTACGAAGCATCGCCTCCATCGCCGCCTTATTGGGAACAAACCAGTTCGTGGGATCGGAAGCATAGCGTTCTTCCACGAAGAAGAGTTTTGGATAGTCGGGTCGGTCAAACATCGCCCACTCCGAAAACTCGTAGTTCTCCTGGAGGTCTGGAATTCGTTCGTCGCCACGTTGCAGGCATTGAAATAGCATCTGGTCGCCCACGACATGCTGATGGAGAAGATCAAGCGCGAGCAGCGGATGGCGCAGATGGTAAAGGACGCCCATGAAGATCACGAGGTCGAACGTGTCGCCGAGTTTACCGACATCGTAGACCGACATTTGGCGGAACTCCACGTCGAGCCCCGATTGTTCAGCGGCGAAACGAGCCTGGCGAAGATAGCGCGGGTCGGAATCAATGCCCACCACCCGGCCGGCATTCCGTCTCTTCATCTCCAGTGAGTAGAAACCGGCATTGCACCCCACGTCGAGGACACTCCGCCCTTCAAGATCCTCGGGAATGATATTTCGAAATCCCTGCCATTTGAAGTTTGGGTAGTCGCCAAGAAAGTGGTTCGGTGCCGTCTTCACACCCTTGATGTCCAGGTTGTGAAACCAAGGGCCGAGTTCGATGATCCTTGCTTGCAGGTCTTCTTGAGGCAGCGTGCGGTGGGTATCCATGCCTCATACCCCCATGCGCAGGTCAGCGGCTTGAACGGCTTGCCCGCTGGGAATGGCCGCCCCAGCACGCCCAACCTCCTTCACGAACCAGTCCGCCGTCATCCTCAGACCCTCGGCCAGCGGCACGCGCGGCTCCCAGGAGAGCAGTTCGCTCGCGCGGGAAATATCCGGACGCCGCCGCCGCGGATCGTCCTGTGGTAGGGGCCGATAAACGATTTGCGACGCGGAAGGAACCATGTCCATCACCTTGACGGCCAGCTCGTTGATGGTGAACTCGCCAGGGTTGCCAAGGTTGACCGGTGCCCCCGGATTGGGATCGACATCCATTAGCGCCATCAGCCCGGCGACCAAATCGCTGACAAAGCAAAAGGAACGTGTCTGTTCGCCGGTGCCATAAATCGTTAATGGCTCACCGGAGATCGCCTGAACGAGCAGGTTTGAAATGATGCGGCCGTCATTGGGCTGCATGCGTGGACCGTAGGTATTAAAGATTCTCGCCACTCGGGCATCGACGCGACCGGTGCGTAGCATGTCGAAGCATAACGCCTCGGCGGCTCGTTTCCCCTCGTCGTAGCATGCCCGAGGGCCGGTGCAGCTGACATTGCCGCGATAGTCTTCCCGCTGCGGATGCTCGGCCGGATCGCCGTAAACCTCGCTGGTGGAGGCCTGAAGGAAGGAGGCGCCATTTTGTTCGGCGAGCTTCAGGAGATTGCCAGTGCCACCCACGCAGGTCATCATCGTATGAACGGGGTCGGCCTGGTATTGTGGCGGGGAGGCCGCGCAGGCGAGGTTATAGACCTGGTCCACCGGCTCGTCCAATTCCGACAGAGCACAGATGTCCTTCTGAATCAACCGGAAGTTCGCGTGGTTCATCAGCGGGCGGACATTGTGTCGCGAGCCGGTGATATAGCTGTCGACGCAAATCACTCGATCACGGCGGGCGAGCAGTGCGTCGCAAAGATGCGAGCCCACAAAGCCGGCGCCACCGGCGACAACAACGGTCTTGCCTTTTTCATTTCGGGTTCCAAGCGGCATTTTGCCTCTCCTCTAAGCTGAAATACGACGCGGCTGCTCCGGCTGGCCGGGTTGCTCGGGCACTTGTCCAAGATCAGCCACAAGCCCACGGGCGCGGGCCAGGCCCGTGTGGTCCCGCGAAACGATTTCGTGGGCCGCGGCGGCGAGAAGTCGTCGGTCGGCTCCGACAATTCCTTCCAAGGCGTCAACCACATCTTCCGTGCGATGGGCGATGACGATGGCTTGCCCGTTCGGCAGAAGCTCGTCGAGGCCTCGCCAATGGTCGCTAATGATCGGCGTCAGGCAGGCTGATGCCTCGAACAGACGCACGCTCGGCGACCACCCGGCCGCGATCATGTCCGCGCGGGTAACGTTCAACGTAAACCGTTGGCGGCTGTAGAAGCCTGGATGGTCGTCCGGCGGCAGATGCTCGATGCGCTCGACGTTGGCGGGCCAATCAATCTCATCTGGATATTGAGGACCAGCCACCACGAAGCGAAGATGCGGCAGGCGGCGCGCGGGCTCGATCAGAAGCTTGTCCAACGTCGGCTGCCGGTCGGGACTGTAGGTGCCGAGATAACCAAGGTCCCAACGATAGTTTTCGCTGGTGTTTTTGTAGCGTTCGGCGTCCACGGAGCAGTAGAGCGCTAGTGCCTTGCGGACGCCGTACTCGTTCTCCAGCCGGGCCAGCACTTGGCCGCCCGAGAATGAGAAATAGGCGTCGAACAGTGGCATCTGGCGTCGGGCGAGGTATTCCTCCTCGCCGCGATCGAGCTTCGCGAGCGTCACGGGCGTGTCGATATCATAAAAGCAAAGGCGCCTGAGGCCCATCCGCGCCAGCTTGTCGATGAGCTCGACACCCGACGGGACATAGGATCCGACGATCACAGCATCGGCGAGGCGCAGGCGATCCTGATGGGACGTGAGCATGACGTCGATGTCGGAGTAATAGGAGAGCTCGCAAAAGTCCGGGTCGGCAAGGTCGCGGTTGCTAGCATACCAGGGTACATCGCGCTCGAGGAACAACACGCGATGCCCTTGCGCGTCGAGCCCGCGGATAAGAGCGCGAAACGTCGTGGCGTGGCCGTTCCCCCAGGACGAGGACAGGGTAAGACCGATGAACACGATATCGAGAGAGTTGGTCATTCGGCCGCCTCCTTCCGGCTCGCGGCGTATGCCTTGAAGATGGCATCCGCTTCTCGGGCCCGATGATCATAGGTGTGTTCGGCAAGCACGCGGGCCAGCGCCCGTTCCCCGATCGCGGCTGCCCGCCGCCGGTCAAGACCGGCCATGATGTCGGTAACGTCCCGGCTGTCGCGGGCAACCAGCACTTCTTCATCCGGCCGCAGGAACCGCTCGATGCCTTCCCAGTAATCAGTGATCAGGCAAGCGCCGGCACCGGCGGCCTCGAATACGCGTGTGGCGGGTGAGAAACCATTTTCGGCCATGCTCGCACGGGAAATGTTGAGCACGGCTTTCGGCGTGACGTTAAAGGCATTGTGGTCGCGTGTCGAAACGTGGCCGATATACTTTACGTTAGGTGACATCGGCTTGTCGTGCCAGCCCGAGCCGCCGAGCAGGAAAGAGTTCTGGAGCAGGCGCGAGGCGGGCTCCAGGAAGAAGTGTTCCACTCGGGCCTCGCGGTCCGGAAGGCGATTGCCGAGGAAGCCGAGATCGGCCTGGAAACGCGGATCGGGCCGCACCGGATGGTGGGTTTGCGGGTCGAGCGCGTTATAAATCGGGATGCACTTTGCCGCGCCAAGGTCGCGATAAGCGGAAACAACGGGGTCGCCGCCGCCATAGGTGAGAACCAGGTCGAGCTCGCGCAGCGCTTGGTGCATCGGATGATCGGGCGCCGCACGCAGTTCAGCGAGTGTTGCTGGCGCGTCCACATCCCAGAACACCTTCAAGGCGTGCGGACGGGCATGGCCTAGGACTTCCCGCATCAGGAGATTGTCCTCGAAGCCGACGCCGCTCGCCTTGACCACCACATCGGCCAGGGCGGCGTCCGCCGTCACCTTTTTAAGCGCGTCGATCGTTCCATCATAGACCACGACCTTGCACCATGCCGGCGGGTCAATATCGCGGTTCTTCTGGCGATCATAGACGTCGGGTTCGTAGAAGGTGATTTTGTAACCCTTGCCCGCCAGGGCTCGCAACAGGCCGCGATAATAGGTGGCGGCGCCGTTCCAGTAGGCGGAAACGAGACTTGATCCATAGAACGCGATCTTCATTCGGCGGCCTCCCGTCCGGCGCTGGCCTGAGTGGCGCCAGGCGTGCCGCACCGCGCCAAGATGGCAAGAAGCTCGTCGACGCGATGGCGGCAGGTGTGGCGGGCACGGATTGTCTCCAGCCCCGAGGCGATCAGGCTGTCGCGAAGCGCGGCATCCGACAAAACGTCCTTCAGCAGCCCCTTCATGTCCGCGCCATCGCGTGCGATGAGGTAGTCGGTTCCGGTCCGGAACAAGTTTTCCGCATCATCCCAAGGTGCCGAGATTAGCGGGATGCCGCAAGCCATGGCCTCGAACGGACGAATGGTTGGGATGCCGGGCAGGTGCTCGACGTAGGGGCGGCGCGGAATGTGAACGGTCACCTGGTGTCTGGCGAACGCTGTCGCTGCCTCAGCATTGGCTATCCAACCATCATACCGAATGCCGGCGTCGTTCAGAGCATCCAGGGCATGCTGGGGATAGCGAACGCCCCGCACCGTCGCCTTCAGCTTCAGGTCCTTCACCGGCTGAACCAGAAACTCGTCGATCTCGGCGGACCGCTCGTCGTCTCCCCAGTTTCCGATCCAGATGAGATCCCCTTGCTTGGAGACCTCCGGCCGCGGTTTGAACAAGCTATCGTCCGCGGCTTCATGCCAGGTAAAGACGTGTTTGCCCCAACCAGCCTTGAGATAACGCTGGCGCAGGGTTTCGCCAAAGGCGAGGATGGCATTGTAATCGCCAAGATCGAGCCCGGCGATATCCCCTTGCGACGAGACGGCGCGATGGTGGGTGTCGTGGAACAGGAGGGTGAAACGGCCGCCGTCGCGCTTGGCCTTGCCGATGCGCTCCACCAGCGCCGGCTCTGTCCATTCGTGCACTATAACCACATCCGCGTCGGCCATGGCCGCTTCGTGATCGAAATCCGGTGGATAAATCTGTGAGCGGAGGTCGGGAAAGGTGTCCTTGAACCTGTCAAGAACCACCCGCCCCTGATCGTGAACAAGGTTGTCGCGGCTCCAGCTTCGCAGCGGTTCCAGCGCCAGTGCCTCATGGCCGCGCCGTACGAGATCACGCATCACACCGCGTAGGAAATGGGCGTTGCCATGGTTCCAGTCAGAGATCAACGAATGGGTGTAGAAAACGAATTTCATCATAGCTCCGCTGCGTTTAGGGCGTGGGCTGGTGCAAGAAGGCGGTCATAGATTCCGCTCATCGCCTGGGCCTGCCTCACGGGTGAAAAGGTAAGAGAACGCGCTTGCGCTTGTTTGCCCAAGGTGGCCCGTAGGCTTTTATCGGCGATCAGGCGGTTGATCGCCTCTCCGAAGGCGGCGGGATCGCGAGGATCCGCGAATAAGGCGGCGCCGTGCCAGAGCTCGCGATAGGTTGGTATGTCAGCCAGCACGAGCGCGCCGCTGGATCGAGCAGCCTCCAGGGCAGCCAGTCCAAACGGCTCGTAAAGCGACGGCGATACCACAATCGCGGCCTCGCGCATCAAGCCCATCGTCTCGCCGTGATCCAGCTCGCCGCGGTGATCGATGTTGGGAAGCGCCGTATGCTGGCCGTTCGGGCCTATGTTGGCGCCTGCCATGATCACCGGCCATTGGATGCTTGCCGCGGCCGCGGCGAGAACCGGACCGTTCTTTCCGTCGTCCCACCAGCGCCCCGCGGCAAAGACGTAAGGCGCCTTGGGGACGCAAGACGGTTCAACTAGGCTGGCATTGTAGACCACATGGATCGGTGGTGTCCCCTGCCCGTAGACCTGCCGCAATAGACCGGCATGGCCTTGGCTCGGGACAACCACGGCATCGGCACGCTCCAGGCCACGACGGTTGATCGTGATCTGCCAAGCCCAACTTTCCGGCACGCCATTGTCGCGAACAGCCTGAAACCAGGTGCAAACGCAGGAATGGGAGACCGCGACAACCGGAACATCGACGGTTAGATCCGCGCCCTGCGACGGCAGGTTGAGATGCACGAGATCGATATGCTCGCGCCCGACGAGATCGGCGATGATCCGCGGCACTTGCACAAGCGCGGCTTCGTTCTCGACCATCCAGTCGAGCGGTGCGTCGCACTGAACAAGCCCTCCGATCTGTTCGGCTTCCCGCTGCTGCGCCCGGTTCGGCCGCGGGCCGAAGCAGGCAAACACCGTGTCGATGCCGAGATCGCGAAGACCGGCGGCGAGATCCACGGCGTAACGCCAAACGCCGCCAGCGGCGTCGACCGTCATCAGTATCCGCGGCCTGCCGTAAATCCGTGCTGGGTCCATCATGCCACCACCTTATGCCGCGGCTCGACCAGCCGCGCATGGTCGCCGAAGCGATGCTCCGCCAGCCACTCGGCCAGATGTCTGACACCATCGCGCCAGCCGATCCTCGCCTTCCAGCCCAGGTCGCGTTGCAGCCGCCGTGTGTCAGCGACGAAGTAGAACTGGTCTCCCGCGCGCCAATCGCCGTGACCGGTCTCGACAGTTCGACCGGTCACGGTTTCGATCTCTCGAAGCACGGAAAGTACGCTAACCGCGTTTCGAGTTCCGCCACCAAGGTTGAAGACCTTGCCCTTCGCCAGGTTGATGTGACCGAGCAGGGCCCGATAGGCGGCCACGGCATCATCGACATGCAGAATGTCGCGCACTTGCTTGCCGTCGCCGTAGACGGAGATCGGCTCGCCCTTCAATGCCCGGATAAGGAAATGCGCGACCCACCCTTGGTCCTCGGTGCCAAACTGGCGCGGACCATAGATGCAGCTCATGCGCAATACGGCCGTCGGGATGCCAAAGGATTTCGCGTAGTCGAGCACATATTGATCAGCAACCCCTTTTGAGCAGCCGTACGGCGTGCAGAAGTCCAGCGGCCGGTCTTCACCGATGCCATTCAACCGGATATTGGCGTCGGCTGGCAGGTAACGATCGTCATGCTCCAGCATCTTAAGATCCTCGAGTGAGCCGTAGACCTTGTTGGTGCTGGCGAAGATGACGGGCGTGTTTCTTTCGGCCTTGCGCACCGCTTCAAGGACGTTGATCGTGCCGCGAGCGTTCGCCTCGAAATCATCGATGGGGTGGACGAGGCTTGTCGTCACCGCCGTCTGGGCCGCGAAATGAAATACGGCCTTCGCGTCGTCGAAGGCGCCCTCAATGCCGCGTGGATCGCGAACATCTGATAAAACCGGATGTACCCGCTTGCCGTGACGTTCCATCAGCCAGGCGAGGTTTTCGTCGACGCCCGGGCGCCCGAGATTGTCAAGAATGATCACATCCTCGCCATCGCGCAGAAAGCTATCGGCTAGGTTCGACCCGATGAATCCGCTGCCGCCGGTGACAACAATTGGGGCCGTGCCGGAGGCAAGGTTCGGGACGGCGAGCTTCGTCACATCGTCAAGCCGGGCCACACCGCCTTCCTTGAGGAGGCGTGCCAGCAGCTTGGGCTGATTGTCATGCGTGACCGCGCCGAGATGGTAATGGCGCGGGTCGAACCACAACCCTTCCTGTACGGCGATATCCGGCGCGACATCCGCCCAGGAATACCAGTAGAGACGGTCCGCCGGCACCGATAACGCCTTCATGAAGCGCCGTGCCTGCTCCATCTCGTCATTGCGCCAGGTGGAATAGCCGGTCTCTGTAATCCAGACCTCCGCCTCGGGGTTATGGCGGTCGAGAATGCGTCGCATCTCCCCGAGATGCATGTCCCACCCGCCCCAGGTGCCTTCCTCGCTGTCCCAGGTGCCCGGAAACCCGTGAAAGCCAACGGCATCGACGACGCCCAGCACGCCACGTTCTCCCATCAGGTTCAGCCAATAGGGATCGAAGGGACACGGGCCGCCGAGCACGGGTTTCCAGCCGCGATGTTTAGCCCAGTACGCGGCACCGCCGACCATTTCGCAAAACAGCCGGAAGTCGCCGTCCTCGCGCCAGTCCCAGTCGAGGAGGTTGTTTGGTTCGTTCCAAAGCTCGATATGTCGAAAATGCCTCCCGTAGCGGGTCAGGACGTGATCCACGAAGTCGGCATAGGCCTTTAGATCATGCGGCGCTCCGGATGACCGCCCGGTACGCGACATGGATGGGGGTGTATAGTGAATGCAGGGCAACAGGTCGATATCCGCGCCGAGCCGCGGCATCAGCCAATCGAACCAGGCCTCGCCGCCCGGCGCCAGATATTCGGCCCAGGAAAGATGCGTTCGCAGGTATCGCGCGCCGCTCGCGAGTATGTCGGGAAGGATCCGTTCCGTGCGCTCGAATTCGCCCGGCCGAAACCATTCCACGAAACCATAGGACCTGTCCATCGATGACGTCCTGTCGGAGGGAGCGGGTGAGGTCATGATACCAGTCCCCGCTCTTCTAGTTGGCGCTTCATCTCCGCGCCGCGGTCGATGGCGCCGGTGCCGCGCACCCATTCCGCGAACGGTCCAAGTGAGGTCTCCAGCCGGTGTCGCGGCTCGAAGCCCAGAAGCTCGCGCGCCTTGGATATGTCGGCGAAGCAGTTGCGGATATCGCCCGAGCGTGCCTTGTTCATGATATCGGGGCCGATCTCCGGCACGCCCATTGCCTCGGCCAGAAGGGTCGCCACCTCGGCGATCGTATAGGCCTGTCCGCTCCCGACATTGATAACGTGGCCGGCCGCGTTCGGCTTCTCCAGCGCCAGCCTGAAGGCGCGCGCGACATCACGCACATGCACGAAATCGCGGCGCTGCTCGCCGTCCTCGAAAATCATTGGCGGCTGATTGTTGGCGAGGCGGGAGGCAAAATTCGCGAGCACGCCCGTATAGGGATTGGACAGCGCCTGGCCGGCGCCGAAGACGTTGAAAAGGCGCAGCGCGATGGCATCGACGCCGTAAGCCTCGCCAAAGATCAGCACCTGTTTTTCCTGCGCGTATTTCGTCAGAGCGTAGATCGAGGCAAGATCGACAGGCTTCTCCTCATCGGTGGCGATCGGGGTCAGTGAAAGGCCGTCCGGCGAAAGTGGGTTCCATTCACCTTTCTTGATCATTTCCGCGCGACGACGCACGATACCAAGCTGGTCGCCGCTCTCCGTCATGTACCGGCCTTCGCCGTAGACGCTCATCGAGGACGCAACGACAATTCGTTTGATGGGCCTGTTGATCATGGCATCCAGCAGGACCGCGGTCCCAAGATCGTTGCCGCCAACGTAGCGCGCGATCTCGTACATGGATTGACCGACACCGACCTCGGCTGCCAGGTGGATGACACCGTCGATGTCCTCCAACGCCTGTACGACACTAGCCTTGTCCCTGACGTCGCCCCGGACAACCTCCGCGCCCTCGGGCACGGCGGCTTCCGTGTCGCCATGCACCTGGTCGATCAGGGCATCGAGGATCCTGACGTCATAGCCGTTGTTCAGAAGTTCTTCCGTGACGTGTCGACCGATAAAGCCGCATCCGCCGGTCACCAGAATGTTTGCCATCTCGACCTCATCATTGTTGGATTTTGTGATCACGATGAGAGGCGAACTTAGGCAATCTCCGAAAGTTCCTGTTCTATGACATGATTGATAACTTCATTGACTTCATCAATGAGATCGTCCGGCCGACAGGCGCATCCCTGGTCGCGTTGAGCCACGCGGGAGATGAAGGTTTGGCGCGCGGACGTTTGCGCGAGCAGACCATCATCTTGAACATTGTCTTCCTCAACATCATCAGGAACTCTTTCAGCTGTTTGAAGTTCGCCTTCCGACAATCATCCTGGATCGGAGAGTTTTCCATGAAAGTAGTGATGATCGGCGCGGGCTACGTCGGCCTGACGACGGGTACGTGTTTTGCGTCGCTGGGCTGTGACGTTTGCTGCGTGGATCTGAACGCGGAACGCATCCGCGATCTGACGCGAGGCGAAGTCCCTATTTTCGAGCCCGGGCTGAGCGATTTGATCGCCCAGACGAGAGCCGCTGGCAGGCTCCGCTTTTCATCCGATCTCGGAGCTGAAGTGGCGTCAGCGGATTTTGTGTTCATCGCTGTCGGAACCCCTTCAAGGCCAGACGGCGACATAGACCTCTCCTTCGTTGAAGCCGCTGCCCGCGATATCGGCCAAGCGATAGCGGATAACGCCATCGTCGTGGTCAAATCAACGGTCGTGGCCGGAACCGCGAGGGCCGTTGGAGAAATCCTAAAGAAGCACGGGGGCGGTCGTTCGACGCGGGTTGCCTCCAACCCGGAGTTTCTGCGTGAAGGCTCGGCGATAAGCGACTTCATGCGGGCCGACCGCATCGTCGTGGGTGCCGATGAACCCGGCACAGCCGCGGCGATGCGCGAGCTCTATCGTCCGTTGATCGAACGAGGCGTCCCCTTTATCAGCACCACCACGACCGATGCCGAACTGATCAAGTACGCCGCCAATGCCTTCCTCGCCTTGAAGATCGGCTTCATCAATGACGTCGCCAATATTTGCGAGAATACGGGTGGGGACGTCGCCGCGGTTGCACGTGGGATCGGGACAGATCGGCGCATCGGCGAGAATTTCCTGCAGCCCGGACCAGGCTTCGGGGGATCATGTTTTCCAAAGGACACACGCGCTTTTGCCGCCACCGGCAGGCGCTTCAGATCGCCGCAGCCCCTGATCGAGCGGCTCATCACGGCAAACGAGGAACGCAAGGCAATGCTGTCGGACCGGATCCTCACCGCTATCTCGGGCAAGGAAGCCGCGCGTGTCGCGGTACTCGGCGTGGCTTTCAAGGCGCGCACCGATGACGTGCGCGAATCCGCGGCCCTGACGGTTATCGAAGCACTGATGAGGGCAGGTGTCGAAGTGTCTGGCCATGATCCGAAGGCGCGGCCTCAAGCCGAGACCATCCTGGGCCCCGGCATGATATGGCATGATGACCCATACTCGGCGGCTCGTGGAGCTGACGCCGTGGCAATCATGACGGAATGGGATGAGTATCGCGAGCTCGACCTAAAAAGGCTTAGCGCCCTCATGGCCGGCAGACATCTTTTTGACTTCCGCAATATCCTGGACGCCGAGAGCGCGACGCGTCACGGCCTCTTCTACCATAGTCTTGGACGTCCGCTTGCTGTTCCGTCCAACAGCCGCCAACGGACGAAGGTCGCGGGTGCAAGTCCGTCATGGGCCGATGTGGCGGCATCACCGCTTTGAACTTTGGAGGACACGATGGACGCGATGAATTATCCGAGAACAGCGAAGCTCAGGGCCGCGGTCGTTCCGGCCGCGGGTAAAGTTGAGATCACCCAGTCCTCGCTTCGCGAGCCGGGTGAAGGCGAAATACGGATCATGCTTGAGGGGTGTGGTGTTTGTGCATCGAACCTCACACCCTGGGCAGGACCCGACTGGATGCGGTTTCCAACGGAACCTGGCGGTCTTGGACATGAAGGCTGGGGCCGCATCGACGCGGTGGGACCAGGCGTGGATCATCTAAAGGCGGGCGACCGCGTCGCGGCCCTCTCCTACCATGCCTATGCAAGTCACGATTTCGCTCCGGTGGAGATGGTCGTACCATTGCCCGCGGCATTGGATGGCAAACCCTTTCCAGGCGAACCCCTCGGCTGCGCCATGAATATATTCAAGCGCTCGGAAATCCGCGCCGGCCAGACTGTCGCTATCGTCGGGATAGGTTTTCTTGGGGCCCTTCTGACACAACTTGCCGTGCACGCTGGTGCTCGAGTGATCGCCATATCGCGTCGTGAAGAGGCGCTTGACGCGGCAAGGCGTATGGGCGCGTGCGAAACCATCGCCATGGATGATCATTGGCGCATCATTGAGAATGTGAAGGCCCTTACCGATGGACATTTTTGTGACTGCGTCATAGAGGCCGTCGGCAAGCAGTGGCCCGTCGATCTTGCTGCTGAACTGACAAGGGAGCGTGGGCGTCTCGTGATCGCCGGCTACCATCAGGATGGTCCAAGACAGGTCAACATGCAGCTGTGGAATTGGCGCGGGCTAGACGTTGTGAATGCTCACGAGCGAGATCCCGCCATCTACATTCAGGGAATGCGGGAGGCGGTCAAGGCAGTCTGTGAAGGCGGGCTCGATCCGTCGTCGCTGTACACCCATCGTTATCCCCTGGAGCAGCTCGACCAGGCTCTCAATGACACGCGCGATCGCCCAGGGAACTTCATCAAGGCCTTGGTGATCAACTCATGAGCGGTGTCGCGCCACGGGAAGCGTTTCGCACGTCCACCAGGCCCGCGCGTTTGGGCTTTCTTGGGGTCGGGTGGATCGGTCGCAATCGCATGGAGGCGATGCTCGCGACAGGTAACGTCGAAGCCGCGGTGATCGCCGAGCCCTCCGCCGAGATGGTGGCGGCCGCCTCTGTGTCGGCACCGAACGCGAAGATCGTTGGGACGTACGATGAGCTTCTATCAGAGGAGCTCGATGGCGTCGTCATCGCCACGCCGAGTGCCCAACACGCGGAGCAATCCATACGAGCCTTGCATGCGGGGCTCGCGGTGTTTTGCCAGAAGCCGCTCGGACGCACAGCGAACGAGGTGCGGGCGGTCATCGACGCGGCGAAGGGCGCCGACCGCCTTCTTGGCGTCGACCTCTCTTACCGTCACACCGAGGCGATGCGGCATATCAAGCAGCTGCTTCAATCGGGCGAACTTGGCGACGTCATGGCCATTGACCTGACATTCCACAATGCCTACGGACCCGATAAACCATGGTTTTACCAACGATCCCACTCAGGAGGAGGATGCGTGATCGATCTTGGCGTCCACCTGATCGATCTCGCGCTTTGGGCTCTCGATTTCCCGAAGATTGTCGAGGTGTCGAGCAAGCTTTTGTTTAAAGGGAGCCCGGTTCCGCGAACACAGGAGGATGTCGAGGATTATGCCGTCGCGACGCTGCATTTGGCAAACGGCACCGTGGTCCGCCTGGCATGCTCCTGGGGCCTGAACGCCGGCCGCGACTGCGTCATCGACGCCAGCTTTTACGGGACCGATGGCGGTGCGGCGATGCGCAATGTCGATGGATCTTTCCATGACTTTCACGCGGACCAGTTTCACGGAACGCATCGACGCAGGCTGGTTGATCCACCGGATGAATGGGGCGGGAGAGCGGCGATCGCATGGGCCGCGACGTTGAGCGGCGGCGGCCGGTTCGACCCGGCCGCGGAAAAGCTCGTTGACGTCTCGGAGGCTATCGACCTGATCTATCGGAGCGAAAGCTGCGACTGGTCGCCATCGCGTCAATAAATCGTATAAGCTCCCCGGCCGCGCGGAACCAAGGCTCGCAGCCCTGGTTCTACAGCAAACGAATAGGGGCTGAAAATGCCGAGGCGACGATTTGAGTGGGAGCGGACGAAAACCGCGTCGGATCTAGTGATCAGGAGTAATTTGCCGCAATGGGTCATCACGGCGCTGCGACAACACGGCATCAAGCGGATGAGCCTCATTTGCACATTGTCCGATGAACAGTTGCTAAGGATCCCGGGCATCGGGAACCGAGCGGTCGCCTTGATCCGTATGGAGCTCCGTCACCTTTCCGCGCCGCGAGATCAGGCTTTAGCGAAAACTCCGCGGCCCACGTCGATCTAAGCCGCGCATGGGCCCAGCCATGCTCGCGCAACACCAGCTCCAGCGCGTCGCGAGCATTTATTCTTCTTCCCTGGCGTCGCTGGCTTCAAGGCGATCAAGCACTGCTTCAGGTGCCACGTCTTGCTTGAGTTCCTTGACTTCATCGTCCGCATCGGTCGAGACTTCAAGTTTTCTGGCAATGGCCTCCACCATTGCGATGAGGCGCGTCGTCTCGTGCTCATTCAGCAAGCTGACCTGCAGATCGAGATCAGCCCGTAAGTCATCCTCGGCGGCCATTCTGTTTTGATTGATCAGCACGAAGGTTGAAAGGAAGATGGCTTCCACGGATGCCGCCATCGCCAGTATGACAAGCGAGGGGTCCCACGCGGGCAGCGCGGGGACAAGTCCGGTATTCGCCAAGATCCATGAGCCATACGCGGCGAGGTGAATGTAGACGAAGGCCATGGATCCGGCGAAGCGACTAATGGCGGCGGCCGCACGCTCTTGCGCGCCGGCCGCATCCTTGGCGTCACGGCGACGCCGCATGATCGCCTCGATATTGCGAGCGAGCGCCGGAGTGAGGCCTCCGGCAGCCGCTGTTGTTGGACTTTCAAAATCCATGGTGAGGTTGCCCACATGATGCCGCGTCGCCGTTCGAGGTCTCACGGCGATGCGTCAGAGTGACAAGGACGCTCATTGCCGTTCGACGAACTTGTTGAAGCGGCTCGTCTCGCCATCCTTTGTTTCGCCTTGATAGAGGAAAGCGAGTTTGTTCTCGTCGAAAATCTTGAAGAACTCGTCCCAGCCGATTTCCTCAAAGTCGTCCTCCGGCTGTCCGAAATCGATCCGGAGAACGCCGCCCTTCCCTTTCGTGCGGATGACCGACGGCCGACCATCACGCGCCTCCACCCACTCCTGAATGATATGATGATCCGTTGTCGTTTCGGAGCTGCTCATCGCTATATCCTTCGTGTCATCACCTGATTTCCTTCATAACCTTGACGGTGAACCGAAGTTCCAGTGCTCATGGGCTAGACGCCAACCATTTCGTGATCGCATTGAGGTCGCGGGCTTCCAAATCGTTGGCGAGGGCCCAGTTCCCGAACTGGGTTTTGGCCGCATGGCTGAGGAACGGGAGGGATCGTCATCGACGATGCGCCGCGTGAGGATTTTGGCGCCCAGGCGGAGCGCATCCCTAGTCCGTGGCGGCGGCTTGATCCATCTCAGCGTGAAGCATTCGACATTGATCGACAGCCGAGGGGATGGTCTGTTCTTGAACGAAGGACCAACGGAAGACGGGCTGCGCGCGGGTGCCTTCAAGCCTTGATCCGATGTATGGCCGTTTGTACTCCATGCAATTGAATATGGCGGGAAGGAACTAGTCTCGCTGGCGGAATTCGCGGCATGGGAGAATGCGGAATGGCCGGATCCGTGGTGGTTAATCACCGGCGTGAAGTTGTGCCATCCAGCGGATGGACGCGCCTTCCTCCTCCGTGTGACAATCGCGAGCTCGCAAACCACGGGCGGAATTTTCGCTTAACGATTCAAAAATCGGGAGCTAGATCCACGATGGGACCTGAGGGGAAAAGCCTTTTCAAGTGGCACGGTTTAGCCCCGCTACAATTTTTCCTCGGCATGTATTGAAATGGAAAAAGGGAGAAAATAAATCTGCGGAAGGCGCTGGTTTCCAGCCGCCAACTTGATGAAGACCAACGTTTTCAGTGAGGTAGCGATGAACGCGAACTTTACTCGTCCCGTCTATCTGAAGGAACGGGAAGGCCTGGTTCGGGAAATTAACTCTCTGGCGGACGCCATCGATTGTCTCGAAGGCTGGCCCCAAAAGGACCGAGACCTCGTGCACGAGGTGACACTTAAAGCCTGCTACATGGCCCACGATGGCCACACGCCATTCGAGGTGGCACGGGACGCGGTGCGAGCCTTTGGGCACAAGAAGGGGATCTTGATGAAGCAACCGGCCGTCGAGCCGTGGATGATCAAGACCCCGACCGGCGGTGGCCGGCTGAGTCCCTAGGAGAAGATCAATCGAGGGGGCAGTGTTCGCGGCCTTCCAAGCCGGCCTCTGATCCGGCGTTTCAATCTTCCGCGGCGATACCATGCCCTCTCGATCGAATGCCATGCTTTTCCGGCTTGGCAGGCGTCTAAGCCAGCCCCGCGCGTACGATCGCCGCGAAATCCGTATCGACCTCTCCTGTGGGTAGGAGCCGACCCGCGTCGGATCAGGTATCGCCCGGAGCGCCTCCCGATATCGCCCATGGCGGCATGGGCTGACCCTGGCCGCGAGCTGTAATTTCCGACCCCAACCGCCCGCGTCTCGCGACGTGGGTTGGACACCGGATCGCTTTGGTTCGCGATAGACAATCCGTCCGCCGACCATTTTTTCGGAAACGACCGATACTCGCAAAAAGGTAACGGAACGCCATCTCGTCGTAGCCGGGAACTCATTATCTAAAATTCGCTTTAGCTCCACTCCTTGCTGATTTGCCAGCTTGGTCAGGTCGAGATCGCCTTGCCTTCGTACCGGAGACGGAAGTTTCGGCGCTGGAAGTCGTCGGCGAAGCAGACAAAGACCAGCTCCAGATCATGATCGGCATCTCGCTTTCCGAGGATGCTCAGTGAGGCGACAATGACACCGTTGAAGCCACGGGTAAGATTAAAGGCGGCATTGCGCACCTCTGTCGGTTCCGGATCTCTGCCGTTGTCGCGTCGTTCGTAAATGATCCAGAAGCGGGCGACGTCCCAGGTGAGCCGAAGCATTTCCCTTACCTCGGCTAGAAACTCCTCCGCGCTCTTCGAGGGCGACCAGACCAATGTCGTCTCTCCGGCGTCACTCACGGCGTTGAAGTAGCCGTCACACGGGCGGCCTGGCGTAATCGCCTGCTCGATCAACTCGAATGCGGCGCTTTCGGAGATTGTGGTCTTGAAAAGGATAGTCATGGAATCGGCGCGGCTAGGTTATCGTGTGACGATACCTAGCAGAACGACAAAAGGCAAAGGGGCCGCGTCCGATGCCCCGCACCACGCCAGCCTGAAGGCCGACAGGCAAGTCATTGTAACGTCCCGTTACTCCACGTCCTTGCGCCGCGAATGGACACCCGCATGCAAATCCTGAGTGTGAATACCACGGGGATCGCGGGTGAGCGCATGAATAGCTTAGCTGCATCTCCAAAAGAATGGCGGGTCCTAGGATGGAACGACCACGGCGAGGATGTTCCGCGCGATCGTCCCTTCGCGCAAGGGCGTCGACTGCGTTCGCTTTCTAGCGTGGGCTTGGACGAGCTTGTCGGCAAGTCAGACGTTGGATCGGGGGCCAGTGGCTCGACAGCCCCCTAGTGCAAGGTCGGCTCTAATGACAAATGAGGGTGGCGCGCATGGAACGTCATGATCAGGCTCATCGCACGAACCGCCACATCCTCGGCGAGAGCAACGTCGGTATCGGCTAGATCGCCCGCGGCCTCCCGCAACGCCGCTCCGACCGAACGCATGACCATCTCGAGCGCGTCTTCGCCTTCGGACGCCGCCAGTTCAGCGGTATCCGCCAGTGTAACCGCCAGTCCCTCCAGGACAGCGCGCCGTTCTAGGGGGGAAGCCTGCTGAAGTCTGAGATGGCTTTCATTCCTTGGGAGACGCCTTCCTTATCAGCCTCATCCTTAATGTCGTGGTCCCGGCCCGATATAACGCGAGCGCGCTCGCGGCCTCTTGATGTGGTTGCCATTTTTTTCCTCGTTTCGATCACGGTGGAACTTGCATTGGTTCAATCGGTTCCGGGTAAGCAGTGGAAGCCGTTGGACCGAGGGTAGAGGAAATAAGCCCAGTGCCTTTTCCTCGTATGCCCTCGGACGTCGTCCTCAATGATCCGGAGCGGAGGATGCGCGTTCACATGTGTCCCCGGCGATCCCGACGTAAATCGAGATCAATGTGGAGGCCGCGCCCGCCATATTGCCCGACCGCTTGTTCATTGATGCGGCATCTCAACGGTTTAAGACGCACCATCAGGCTCTTCTTCGTCGACCGCATCCGACCGGCCGCGCGAGGCCCTCAGCGCGAAACGTCGGCAATGTTCGAGGTACGCGGCCTCGTGGATGGCAACCAGATCAACCACCGCGTTCCAAAGCCAGGACGGCGCCTCGATCGAGACATCATGCTGTCTTTCCAGTTCAGCGAGCCAGCGGCCGCGATCCACGGCGTTGAGCTGGCGGGCATGCGCCGTGCCGACAACGCGCGCGAGAAAACCCGCCACGGCCACGGCTTCGTCCCGGGACAGCTCCTCGATCTCAAGCTTAAGATCCTGTGGCAACAGTTCGCGCACGAAGACTGGGCGGTCAAGAAGATGACCCACGACCATTCTCGATCCTAGATATGGCGACAGCGCGGTTGCACCCTGTCGTACCCGCGCGGCGGGATCCTCGGGCATCGGCGCGTCTGGATCATGTGGCGCGGCGGCGGAAGTCGCTTCCTTGATATCCATTAGACAATAGCGGCGGTCATCGCCCCTACCGACCTGGAGAAGAACCGCCATGCGCAGACGCCCCAGCGAACTGCAGCCCTTGCGCCAGTACGCCGCATCCTTGACCTTGACCCGCTCAAGATCTTTCCCGTGCCGTAGGATTGTCACCAGTTCACGAACGTCGTCCCGCCCAAAAAAGCTGTCGACCTCTCGTCGCTCCTCCTCGGATATTGGCCAGAAGCGAGATCCGAGGGGCAGGACGGCCTCGCCTTCGATCCTTTCGTCAGCCAGATGCCTCCACGACCGACGCGCCGCCGCGCGCAGGGCGTGCTCGACGGTCTTCGGAATATTCGCGACATCGGCTTCTGGGAAGGCGTCCGGCCGGAACGCGGAGGCGTAGCCCTCGACCATTCTTTCGATCATCAGCGCCGTGACAACGCCCGGAAGATCGGAGGAACGCGCGGCCATCGCCAGGGACAGGCCGAGCCGCACCAGATCGTGTGCCGGATTTCCAACCACCGTCTGGTCGAGATCGCGTATCTGAATGGCGAGCCCTCCACTTCCGCTCCCCACGGGGCCGAGATTGCCGACATGGCAGTCGCCGCAGATCCATAGCCGTGGCCCGGACGGAAGCTCGACCCGATCGGCTCGATCAAGCCATTCGTAAAACCGCTTGGTGCTGCCCCGAACGTAGGCGTGGGCCGAAGCCGCCATTTTCCGGTTCTTATGTGCAAGTAGTATGCGCAGGCGATCTTCGGGGAGAACATTCGTTTTCATGGGGGCCCGTGGATCCGTGGAGCGTGGCTGGAGGGGGGACAAGAGTGTTGCGGGAAGATCGGAAGCACGTCCGTTGCGGGTTAAAGTGGCGGGCGCCACTCGAGGGACAAGATAGCCAGCAAAACTCCAATGCGATCGCGATGCCGTCCGACAAACCCGGAGAGGCAATCCGCTGAGCGCGGACGGTCGGACGGCACGGCGTGTAAATCCATGGCTCGCCGGATTGTTCCGCCACCCGACCAGGGCACTTAAAATGTCGATGGAGCACCTGACCTGATGCGGGGCGTCTTGAAAGCCGAAAGACCCGCCGGGCGGGTGGTCCGGGTCGTTCGCCGGAACATAACCGGATTGGGGTGAGCCCGCGCAATCCCTGAAACATTGACGAGACCGCCCGACGACTTCCTTGGGTCATCGGGTCGTCATTATGGACGTGGACACGCGTCACTCCCCGTCCGTTGCGATGCCGTCCGACGAACCCGGAGAGGCGATCCGCTGAGCGCGGACGGTCGACCGGCATGGCGTGTAAATCCACGGCTCGCCGGATTGTTCCGCTACCCGACCAGAGCGCTTAAAATGTCGATGGAGCGTTAGGCTTAATGCGGGGCGTCTTGAAACCAAAAGACCCGCCGGGCGGGTGATCCTGGTCGTCAGACCTCACACTGTTGTCTTTTCGAAGGGTCGCCGGCGTTGCGGCGGCCCGATCCACCATTGGACAGCTGTCGTCGAGTCCGTCGATCATGTTGGCGCGCCCGCCGGCGTTCCGGTCAAGGCGTTCCTCGCGGGTTACCGCAAGCATCCCTTCACTATTTCTCGAAACGGGCAAATCCGATCAAGGCACCTCGGGACATGATCGAGCCCTCGACCGCACTTGTGATACCTATCCGGACGAAGATGGACAGTGGTTGGCACTGACGCCCAAATGACGAGCGACATTTTGCTGTCATGACCCGGACACCCGCACCTTCCTCACCTGCGCACCCCGATCGCTTCCTGCGATGTCAGGAAGCTCTCGACGGCGCTTTTGCGACACCCGCCGCAGCCGCCGTAGAGGCAGGCTGGCATCCCGAAGAGGTCGCCGCTGCAATGGTCGAGATTGCCCCCGATCACATGCTCCGGTCCTTGCCAACCGCGGCCTCGAGCGCAATCTTGCGATCTTGAAGAAAAGGAGATTGTAAGCGGCATGTGCGGTAGGTTCACGTTCGAGCATGAATGGTCGGCGTTTTTCGATCTCTATAACCTCCCATGGGTTTCCGAACGCGGTCGAAACACGGCAGCCCGGTTCAATATCGCGCCCACTCAGCAGGTTCTGGTGGTTCACAACGACGCGGAAGGCCGCCAGATCGCCGAGGAGGCCCGCTGGTGGCTGGTGCCCTTCTGGGCAAAGGAGATGCCGAAAGCGGCGATGTTCAATGCCAGGATCGAGACGGTCGACACCGCGCCGGCCTTCCGTGAGGCGCTTAAAAGCAAGCGTTGCCTGATACCTGCGTCGGCGTTCTACGAATGGACGCTGAATCGGGAAGACGGGAAAAAGGACCCTTGGCACATTCACCTGCCCGGCGACCTGCCATTTTCCTTTGCGGGCCTGTGGGCCCGCAACGACAGGCTCGGCGTGACGAGCTGCACGATCGTAACAATGCCGGCCGGCGATCCGATGAAGACGCTTCACGATCGGCAGCCGGTGATTTTGGACCCGGGAGCCTATGAGGAGTGGCTCGACCCGTCGACATCCGGGCCGAAGGCGAAGGAACTGTTGCAGGATAACCTGGACGATCAGCTTGAATTTCATCGAGTCTCTCGGGATGTGAACTCGTCGAAGTTCGAGGGCAAACCACTGCCTGAGGAGAACTCCCTGTGACGGTGACGACGGACATGATCGCGGAATTCGTCCGGGCGGCGAACAACGTTCAGCCGCTGGCGCTCGTGAGCGACGTGGTCTCGTGGAACGGGGCGTTGCCGCCTCCGGGCCTCTAAGGGGATTGCTGATCAAGACTGCAAAGGCTGCCCGATGGATGAAGCCACCGAGCGTGTGATCGACGACATCGCCGAGCACATTGATGAAATGTCCGACGAAACCGGTGCGAAAGCGTTGTTGGCGGTGGCGAGCCAGATAAGAACCTTGCGGATATTGAACCGGGAGACGGCCTGAGGCTCGCCGGGCTACCGCCATTGTTCGCCGCGGCGATCACTTTGGGCGTGATTCGGGTGCTTGCAAAACCGATGTGAGCGCATAGCTTCTTTTATCTCCGGCGATCGTCGCCCGATTTGAAGGAGAAGCACGTGGAAAAGAAACGGAGCTGATTACCGGTGCAAACAAAAGGATCGGTTTCGAGACAGCGCGCCAATTGGGCCGGCAGGGCCATCGCATCTGGTTGGGAAGTCGTGATGTCGCCCGAGGCGAGGAAGCCGCTTGTGTGCTCTCCATCGAAGGTATTGACCTTAAGCCGATCTCGATTGACGTCACCGACGATGCGTCGATCATTCGAGCCGCGGCGCTCGCCTAAGCCGAAAAAGGCAGGCTTGACGTTCTGATCAACAACGCGATTTCGGGTCAGATGGTCGCGCCCTCTGAGCAGTCTGTCGCCGATGTTCGCAATATCCACGAGACCAACGTTTTCGGACCGATCCGGGTAACTCAGGCCTTCCTTCCACTTCTGGAGGAACGCGGGCACCGCGAACGTCATCATGGTTAGCGGCGGCCTCGGCTCGCTTGGATGGCTCTCGGACCCTGACAGCCAGTTCTACGGCGTAAACTTTCCCGGGTACAACAGCTCCAAGTCCGCATTGAACGCGGTCACCGCAGCTCTTTCGAAGGAGCTTGCGGGGTCAGGGGTAAGGGTGAACGCTGCCGATCCCGCCTATACCGCGACCGACTTCAAAGGCCACTCCGGTTATCGGACGGTCGAGGAGGCCGCAAACGGGCTTGGGCGGCTTGCCACTCAGGGCGAGGAGGGGCAGACAGGTGACGTCTATTTTGACGGAACGGTCGTGCCCTGGTGACAAGCCACTAGTGCGCGCGTTGGAAGGAACCCGTGGTTGCGACGCGCTCAATCTCTGAAGAGCTATCTCCATGCAATACTGGTCGGAACTCGATCTGTTTACTCAAATGCGGGAGCGCCGGGAACAACCTCGTCTTGTGACGGTTCCTGATCCGCTCAAACGCGGACAGGAGACGACCCATGAAGGCATTCGGCATTGCGTACATCGCGACCCTCGTTTCTTTCCTCCTCATAGATGCGGTGTGGCTGGGCCTGGTGGCCAAGAATTTCTACCGCCAGCAGCTCGGCGGCCTCATGCTTCCCTCTCCCAATCTCGGTATCGCGGCAGCCTTCTATGTCTTCTTTACGATCGCCATCGTGGTACTGGCGGTATGGCCGGCAGGTTCTGTGTGGGGCGCGGTCGGATACGGTGCAGTCCTTGGGCTTGCCGCGTACGGCACCTACGACATGACCAACCTTTCGACGTTGAAGGGATGGCCCGCTAGCCTCAGCATTGTCGACATGATCTGGGGGACCATTCTAACGAGCGTTGCAAGCGCCTGCGGGTATGCCGCCGCCCGTGGCATGGCCTAGCAGACTGAACGCCGCATTGACGATATACGAGACCTACACCATCTATTCGGAATGCGCAAAAAAGAGAAGAACGACGTCGAACTCATCCGGGGGTGGACGCTGCCAGCGTCCGCGACTTTAGGGTCCGCGGTGCGCGCCAAGGGTATCCTCCAGGAAATTCAGGCTCGTCTCCCCGCTGCTTCGAAGAAGTCCATCTCATTGGATGGCGTTGAGCTAACATTGGCGTTGTCGGCCAGCGAGAAGGCCGCTTTCCACGCCGCCTCGTCGATCATCTCGAGTACAGTAGCCGAGGCCGAGACACTTCCGGTAATCCCACGCGAAATCCAGGACATTCTAACGATCAAGCCGACCGAAAGGCACCGATGGCTGGCGGACGGCCGACTTCCAAGCGCGGGAACCCGAACCGTCCGATTGAACGGACGCGCTCGGCAGATCACGTTCCACGTCTTCGATCCTAAGGTTGTTGAAGACTTGCTCGACCGAGGTGTTGTCGATGAGTGGCGCGTTGAAGATGCCGAAGCCAAAGCTGAGAAACGTCAGAAGAAGGCTTACGAGGCGAAGTTGAAGAGGTCCCTCAAGACGCGTGCCAAGACGAAGGAAGCAAAGCGAGAGGAGCCAGATGACGCGGCATCGCAGCTACGAGGTTGGGACGAATTCGACATCGACGGCCTGCTTCGCTGAGCGCGACGCCGGCTCTCCCTTTCGCGCCGCCATCTGATGAGATAGCCGAAGCCTGGCCCGATCAAAATCCCGCCAATGACCCATTCGGTCAGCGTCAATGGACTTCGTCCGGGTCGTGCCCGGTCAGATAGAGGAGTAGGAAAAATGCCATGACGCCGGCGGCAATCATCGCCAATGCAACAAGCAGTTTTTTGCGAGAACCCTGCTTGGGCATCCTCTTTGAAACCGAGACTTGAGCAAGCTAGTGGATTTCCCTTGAGCGATAAGGCCAGTGCCATGCCATCCCGCCCGTCAATGGAAGTTCCTTGCTTTCACCTTGAGGGTGTCGATGTGCAAGTCCCGCACAAAGATATCCCGCGCCTGCGGGACAGGCCTTGGGCGATCCCTCGAGTCAGGACTTCCCGGCGATCCATGAGCGAACTCGTCTCCCCTGCCTGTCGGTATCTTCACGTCGATCTCGCGATCCGCAAGTCCTGACAGGTCTCCGCTGAGATCGAAGAGCTGCTGGGCGACCAAGTGCACGACGTCACCCTCACGCTGGATTTTGCCGTGGATCGCCATCATCGACGCGCCAAGCACGACGCGACGGCGCTTTTCGAACAGCGAGGGCCACACGACCACGTTGGCGGGCCCCGTTTCGTCCTCGATCGTGATGAACATGACGCCCTTGGCGCTGCCTGGCTTCTGCCGGACGAGCACTAGCCCGGCGGTGCATACCCACCGTTTGTCACGCGCGTTCATGGCGTCCGCGCAGGTGACGATGTTTCGCCTCTCGAGGTCTTTTCGCAGGAAGGCGATCGGGTGCTCACGAAGCGTCAGCCCAACATGGCCATAGTCCTCGACCACATTGTGCCCTTCGGTCATTTGTCGAAGTTCGACTTCCGGCTCCTGCTGTTCGGGAATGACGGCCGCTTCGCGCTCGGCGGCGGCCGCGAAAGGGGAAGCGGCTCGTCGCGGAGTGCCTTGATCGCCCAGAGCGCGTCGCGTCGCTGGAGCTTGAGCGACGGCAGGAACGCGTCTGCCTCGGCAAGCTGAACAAGCGCCTCGGTCGGAACATTAGACCGCCGCCACATATCGTCGACGGTTTCGAAATCCTTGTTCATGCGCGCGGCCACGATCCGGGCGACGTCGGCGACGGCGAGGCCCTTCACCATCCGCATTCCAAGACGAACCGCGTGGCGGTCCGTATTACCGATGCGCTCGAGCGTGCAGTCCCACCTGGAATTGTTGACGCAGACCGGACGGATTTCCACGCCATGCTTGGCGGCATCGCTCACGATCTGCGCGGGCGCGTAGAACCCCATCGGCTGGCTATTCAGCAGGGCCGCGCAGAAGACGTCGGGGTGATGGCACTTAATGAAGTTGCTGGCATAGGCGATCAAGGCAAAAGACGCGGCATGGCTCTCCGGAAATCCGTAGCTGCCGAAGCCCTCCAGTTGAGAGAAGGTCTTCTCCGCGAATTCAGCGGAGTAGCCGTTCTTCACCATGCCGCCGACGAGCTTGTCCTTGAACCGTGACACTCCGCCCGTGAACTTAAACGTCGCCATACTTTTGCGCAGCTGGTCCGCCTCCCCGCCTGTGAAGCCAGCACAAACCATGGCGACCCTCATCGCGGACTCCTGAAACAGCGGGACGCCGAGCGTCTTGCCGAGAACGGCCTCAAGCTCGGGTGTCGGATATTCTACCTTCTCCTTGCCCTCGCGGCGGCGGAGATAGGGATGGACCATGTCGCCCTGGATCGGTCCCGGCCGCACGATCGCGACCTGGACGACCAAGTCATAAAAGGTCCTTGGCTTCAGACGGGGAAGCATCGCCATCTGCGCGCGAGACTCGATCTGGAACGTACCAAGGGTGTCAGCCTTCCGGATCATCGCATAGGTCGCCGCGTCTTCCTGGCGGATATTCGTGAGATCGAGGTCGTCGTCCTTGTGCTCTCGGATTAGATCGAAGGACTTCGCCATGCAGGTCAACATGCCCAAGGCCAAAATGTCGACCTTCATGAACTTGAGCGCCTCTATGTCATCTTTGTCCCACTCCACGATCTGTCGATCCTTCATTGACGCCGGCTCTATGGGAACGAGATCGTCCAGGCGGTCATGGGTCAGCACGAAGCCGCCCGGATGCTGCCCGAGATGGCGGGGCGCGCCCATGAGCTGCTGGGCGAGCTGTAATGTCAGGACCAGGCGACGGTCGTTCGGGTTGAGGTTGAGCTCCTTGACGTTCCTGTCGCTGACTTCCTCCGACCACGACCACATGCCCGACGACAACGCTTTGATGACGTCCTCAGGCAGGCCGAGAGCTTTGCCGACGTCTCGGATCGCGCCCTTGGCACGGTAGCGGGTAACGGTGGCGCAGAGAGCTGCCTTCTGATGCGTGTAGGTCTTGTAAATCCACTGGATGACTTCTTCACGGCGCTCGTGTTCGAAGTCGACGTCGATGTCCGGCGGCTCATCGCGCTCCTGGCTGACAAAGCGCTCGAACAGGAGGTCGTTCGTGGACGGATCGATGGACGTCACGCCCAGGATATAGCAGACCGCGCTATTGGCAGCCGATCCCCTGCCCTGGCAAAGAATTCCCTGCGAACGCGCGTAGCGCACGATCGAGAAGACCGTCAGGAAATACGGCGCATACCTCATCGTCTTGATGAGATCGAGCTCGTGCCGGACCGTTTTCAAGACTTCAGGCGGCAAGCCCTCCGGATAGCGATTAGGTGCGCATTCCCACACATAGTGTTCGAGGGATTCCTGCGCGGTCATGCCGGGAACGATCGCCTCCTCGGGATACTGGTAGGTCAGCTCTTCGAGCGAGAACTTGCAGCGGTCGACGATTTCCATCGTCCTCGCCAGGGCTTCCCTATATCTCGGGAACAGGCGCGCCATTTCTTCGGGAGGCTTGAGATATCGGTCGGCATGGCGCTCGCGCTTGAAACCGACGTCGTCAATGGTCGTGTGCTCCCGGATGCAGGTGACGACGTCCTGGAGCTGGCGTCTCGAGGGCTCGTGGAAAAGGACGTCGTTAGTGACGACGGTGCGGACCCGGTGCTTCGTCGCCATATTGCTCAGCTCATGTAACCGCATCTGGTCGTTTGGGCGACGCCGGAGGGAGAGCGCAAGGTAGGCTCGGTCACGGAAGAGGTCGGCGACCTTGCGAAGCTGGACTGCGCATCTCTCGTCCGGAAGGTCGGGTACGAGAACAGCGAGAAGTCCTTCGGCGTAGAGCGCGACATCGTCCAAGCTCAGGATGCAGTTGCCCTTTCCGCCGCGGGATTTCCCGAGCGTCAGAAGGCGAGTCAGCCGGGAGTACGAAGCTCGGTCGGTGGGATAGACCAGGAGTGACGTCCCATCCGTCAGGTCGAGGCGGCATCCGACGACAAGGCGGACGCCCGTAGCGCGCGAGGCCTCCAGCGCCCGAACGATGCCAGCCAGACTGTTGCGGTCGACTACCCCGACGGCATCGATGCCTAGTTCCTTGGCCGTCGTAAACAGTTCGTCGGCCGACGATGCTCCCCGAAGAAACGAGAAATGCGTGGTTACCTGGAGTTCCGCGTACCTCATGACACGTCCCTGCCCTTCACGCGAAGATTCCGTGGATGAACCACTTGTGCGAGCCCGTGCCCGCATCGACCCCGTCGCCTGAGCGGTAGAGCCAGAAGCGCTCGCCAGCGTCGTCCTCAACGACGAAGTAGTCGCGAACAGCATCGGCCTCGGAGGTGCGGACCCACCATTCGCCGAATACGCGCTCGGGGCCGTCGGCGCACCTCACGCGACGACGCTTGCCACGCCATGAGAACCAAGCCGGAGGATGGTCGGGCATCAAAGCCATGACCTCGACAGCGTCCGGGCGGTCCAGCAGTCGCACGGGCCGCTTCCAATCGTGGACCCAAGTTTCGTTGACGGGTTCCGCGGCCGCGGCGATGCGATGGAAGCTTCGTTCGGGAACGTCGGACGCGACAGGAGCTAACCGATAGACCCTGTTGCCGCGGTTGCCGAGGATGTCGATCAGCGGCGTGACGTCATCGTCGTCCTCATCGACCAGCGACGACGAGCGCTGCTCCTCCTCAAGCGTCTCCGACATGACGGCGACGAGCGTAAGGCGTTCGATTCCGAAGCCCGGCTCGATCTTCTCAGTGCGGTCCCTGAAGAGCTTTGTGAGCCATGCGACGTCGCGTGCAGGCTTGGCCGTTCCGGCACGGATTGCCTGGCGCGTTCCATCGACCTTCTCGACGATGAGGTCGGTGCGACGGACGCCCAATCCCTTGCGCTGGAGCTCGCCCACCAGTTCCACGACAAGCCGCCCGACGTACTTGTTGATCGTCTCGGCAGCGCCGATCGGCTCTGCAAACTGTCGGGTCACCTCGATCCATTCGGGTGATCGGATGGGCTCGATCGGCTCCGAAGTGCGCCCGTACATCTGGTCGATGCGTCTGCCAAGTTCCGGCCCGAAGCGGAGCGCAAGTGGGGCGCGCGGAGTGTTGGCAAGCTCGCCGATGGATTTGAAACCAAGAACCCGAAGGTCATCGACGACCTTTGAGGGAAGCCGAAGAAGAGATAGCGGAAGCTTTTCGACGGCGCGAACGATCTCGCCACGGGGAACGATCACAGTCTCTCGGGTGATCGCGCGAGCGCAAGCATGGGCCGCGCCCCAGGTGTCGGCAATCGCCACGCGGGCGGTCAGCCCGGTCGCGCGGAAGCGATTGGCGACACCTGTCAGCATCGGCTCCTCGCCACCTTGGAGGTGGTCCGCGCCTTCGGTGTCGAGAACCAGCCCATCCGTGCCATCGACCGCGACGATCGGGGAATAGATGCCGAGCGCCCAGAGCGCGATACGCTCGAGGGCGGCTGCGTCGGCGGCCGGGTCGGCATCGACCATCATCAACCCCTGGAACAGGGCCTGCGCCTTCGCTGCAGGCATGCCGACGCGCAATCCGGCCTTGCGTGCGGCAGCGTCGGCGGCGGCGACCCAGCGCTTCGAGCCCGACCGCGCGATAACGGCGATCGCCTGCTCAGGCTGAATAGAGGGATCGCCCCGCCGTACCCTGTCGGTCGAAAGATCGGGAAGAAATATCGAGACGACCCTTGTCATCACAGGCTCCAACTTCAAACTCAGCACACTCGCCGGCACGCGATCTCATCAATTCCAAAAGCCACTTCGCTCGCCCCACACCCGGCACGGGCAGCGGGTCCGATGGCAGCGCGCTCACCCTCCACCTCGTCACCGACGCCGTCGGCTGTCCGAAGTCGTTCGCTTCAGTCTGCCGTCGCCAACGCCGCACCACGATCCCGAGTGTCCCGGACTTCTCCGCGGCGAGCTGCAGTCTTCGCGACGACACCATTGGCAGGCGGACGAGCTCGCCGACGACCGCGCCGAGGCGACCGTAGCTGAGAGCCTCCTCCATGCTGGCGAGGACGTCCTCCTCCCTGCCGGCCTCGACGAAGATGACCCGGTCGGGATGGAGGCCTGCCTGCGCCAGCGCTGGCATGAAAAGGTCGGGCCTTGTCAGGCACCAGACGATCTTGCCCTTCGTCCTTGCGGCAACACCTGCGGCGAAGAGAGCGGCCGCCGCACCGTCGACGGTGCCTGACCCACCACCGGCGAATTCATGCAGTGCGCCGTATGCCAGGCCGCCGCCCGGGAGTACGGCATCGATCTCCGGGACACCAAATGGCAGACAGCCAGCCTTCTTTGCTACGCCGCCCTCGATCGAGGAGATGCGTTCGCGCAGTTCAGCGATGGCTAGCTCGCGGGCAGCCGACATCGGTCACGAATCCTCTGGAAGTCGCGGTGGACAGGTACGACATCATGCCGTGAAAACTCGGTTGTTCTCTTTCTGTTCCGTATCGATGACGGCGTCAAGATGCCTTGGAAACCGGAATCTTACGGCGTGGATTAGAGATTCGAAAATTTAGCGAAACGAATCAATTTGGTAGCGAACGCGGCTAAGGCGGTGACCTGGTTGAAAATATTTTTAAGTGGGTAAAAGGTTGGGCTCGACTTCTAAATGTAGCTGGCTCAAGCGCGGCGACAAGGTTTAGCAGTCCTTCCGGGCCTTCATCGCGCTGGCCAGCATGTGCGTACGCTCTAGTTACATATTGAAAACAGCGAGCCGACATGATGCCGTCACCGCGACCCTACACTACCCTCACACCCCGATGGCCGTTATCTCGTGGTGAAAAGGCGGCCTTGGCGATTGAGCAATCCACCTTGAATTAACCGGCAAGCATAGGACGAGCTTGGACAGTTTGTAGATGAGAATGTTCGGCATAACGAGCGCCCTTTCGGCCTCGCCGGCTACCGAAACATGCTGCTCGATGACTTCAAAACCGTCCCCGACCTCCACTTCCAAGCAACGAAGATCGTGTGCGAGCCGCCGTTACCGATGGCGCGTCTGGAATTTCGAGCTTCACCGATCGGCAGCTTTGTCGGGCTCCCCGTGAACGGGCGAGAGATTTCGTTTACGGAACAAGTGATCTACAAATTTGCCAACGCGAAAATCGTGGAAGTATGGTCGGTGATCGACAAGATCGAAATCGAGAAGCAGCTTTCCAATTATGGGCTCCCGCGCCATACAGGTGGAAGCCGCCTCAAGTCCAGGACATGAACCTGGTCGCCACTCAATGATCATCTTCGCTGTCGGCGGGTACCACAATTCCGACGTATCGTACGGGCTCGCATTCGCATCACGAAAACCCCTACCAAAGCACATCACCGTCACATAGACGCCTTCGGAATTACAGACCCGGTACGACTGCTATTGCGGCCGATGTGCTATGATGCTGTCACTGACCGCCTTTGCCAGGATCGGCGCGTCCTGAGGATGCACCCTCGCGAGATAAACCTCGATTGGAAGGCCCTGCTCTGCTTCGGCAGGGTCGACGCCAAAAAGCGTTGCCAGGGCGTTGTCGGCGTACAATACGTTCTCGGGAAGGTCCACGTAAAAAAACCTGAATCGGGCACTTCGTTTCCAAATAGCTCGGTCGAAAAGGTCGTAGCCCGTGGGGAATTTGGGGTGCTTGGACGCTGTCCGTACGAGCGCCTTGTGCAGTTTGGCTAAACGAACGAGCTCCGATCATTGGATAAGTTGGGCCGACCGGAAAAGAGTGACAATTCCGCGACCCAAGCGATTAAGGAAACCACTCGGTAACCGAGTTTTGATGTCACCGGTTGACCGAATCAGGAATATTCGGAAACGTTTTATTAGCGACCTGAGTCCGGCTTTCCTACAAGGAACCCCAATGACTTACTTCACCGAAAAGGCCGACTTGCTGAACGTCATGGCGAACGCAAGCCGTTTACAAGTTTTGACGACATTACGAGATGGAGAGATGGGCGTCGGCAAGCTCGCCGAGACTGTTGGCCTGAGCCAGTCTGCTCTCTCCCAGCACTTGGCCAAACTTCGAGCAATGGACCTGGTGTCCACACGGCGTGATGCTCAGGCAGTTTATTATTCTGTGAAGTCCGACAGGGTTTATGCCGTATTGGACATGCTAAGCGACTTGTTCGACGAGACCATTGAAGTCCGGTCATTGATCGCTAGCTGAAGAAACTTACACTTTATACGAGGCGTTTCTCGGCGGCAATCCGGCTTTGGGGCAAACGCTTCCACATGGCGGCCTTGGATGCCCGTCGACAGCCGCTTGACACAAACCCTTATGGGTTTGAGCGCTACTTCGTATCTGGATTTAAGCGGCCCGATCGATATCGCTCGGCTGACGCCATCCCGCACCTTCCGTTGCTATCCAGATGCCCAATCTCAAAGGGGCCAAAGCTGCTATTCGTTCCCCAATCGGCCGCTCAACTGAAATCGTGCACCTTCGGGAGGATAATGAAGCGATGCATTCCCTTGAAAGTGCGGGGCCACCATCTTTTCGATAAGTCGCGATCCAAATCCGGTACGCGTCGGCGCAACCACCGGCGGTCCGCCGTGCTCTACCCAATCGAGCGAAAACTCTCCGCCAGCGGAGGCCCGCCACGTTATGGTTACTCGTCCGGCCTCATTTGAAAGTGCTCCGTACTTGATCGCATTCGTGGCAAGTTCATGAAGTGCCAGAGCCAGCCCCAGGCCCTGCTGATCCGAGAGGACCACGGATCGATCACCGCGCACGTCAAACCGACCTGACCTGCTATCGTGGAGGTCAAGTATCGAAGAGATGACTTGATCGATCTCGGTATCAACCCAATCGGATTGGGTGAGAATGTCCTGGGCCCGACCAAGTGCCGATATACGTCCCATGACGGCTTCTTGGGCTTCCTCTACAGAGCGCGCGTTTCGCAGACTCTGCGCGGTGATGGCCTGAACGATGGAGAGTAGGTTTTTCATCCGATGCGTAAGCTCTCGAGCGAGCACCACCCGCTGAGCGTTCTTGTCCTCAAGGGCGCTTTCGCGATCGTGAGACTGCTTGAGAGCGTCTGCAAGCGTGTAGGCTGCCCCCGCAGATCTCGACAGGCTCCTCAGGAGCCGCATGTCCTCTGCATCGAACTTATCGCCGTCCTCGTGCAAAATCCCCCACACCGTGCCGATGGGGCGGCCGCTGACATAGAAAGGCGCAAGGATGATCTCGTTTATGTAAGGCCTCAAGTCTTGGGCCGCGGGATAAAATCGGCCGGGCTCGCTCATCATCAACGCCTGATCGCGATCGATCACCGTGCCACAAGGGCTCGCCGCGACCGGCATCGTTCCGCCGACCATCGGCGCAAACCCGCCAGAGGTCGCGATCCAACGCAGAACGTCGCCATCTTCGCTCGTTTCGAGAAGCGTTATTCCAGACGATTTTGCCCGACATAATTCCAAGATCGCATCCGAAAGCTTCTGCAGAACGACGCGCGGAGACTTATTCAGTAGCTCAGCGAGCTCAGAAAGAACTCTCGCCTCCCCCCTCGAAGTCGCTTGGACGACCTGTCTCGGTAGCCAGTCGCTGGGTGATGATCAGGTCATCGACCCGGCTAACTGGCTCGAAAATGTCGATAGCTTTCATTGGCCTGATCGAGTGTGGAGTTTTTGTTAATTAATATAGGTAAGCTAAGCCGACGCGCGGCGTTTTCAAGATTTGCGCTGCTTATGCCGTCTAAGACTCAACTATTTGTCTAACACATGAAGTTGATCCAGTTGCCTCCCCACCAGAATCAGGCCCAATATTTTCTGCGCGTCGACACCCAGGTCCTAATCTTTGACCTCGGCTCCGCTCCGCTGTGACGAGACAATTTTTAGCCACGTGAGGACCTCTCGTTCGGAGTACGGCTTGCCCACGAAGCCGATCGGGTTCCACTGGCGAGCCACCTCACGCGTCGCTTCGTCCAGATTGCCCGAGACAAACAGCGAAGGGATGTTCCATCGTTGGCGCAGTTCACCTGCTGTCACAATGCCGTTCGATCCACGAGCCAGATTGACATCCATGATGGCCACGTCGACTTTGCCTTGAACCTTCTCGGCGAGGGAGATCGCCTGGTGCATATCCGAGGCCTGGCCGACCACCGTGTGTCCGGCGTCTCGGAGCATGTCTTCCAAGTCCATGGCCAGAAGCATTTCGTCTTCAACGATCATCACCCTGAGCAGCATCAAGCCTCCCTTGGGAGTGTGAGGACAGCGCGATAGCGATCGTCATGCTGACTATCGTCGAATTCCCCACCGACCTGAGCCACCATCGAACCAATCAGCCTTCTACTCAAATCCGTCAGGACGATTGGCTTCTTGCCGCCACTGACAGTGATAGACAGGTCAAGGCCGTTATCGCCGCGGCGCATGATCTGTACCTCGTATTCGTCCAACGTCTCCGCCCGAGAAAGCGCGGCCGTCAAAATTTCGTTGATGATCACCGAGACCGGAATGGCCCTCTCCGGCGTCAGTTCGACCTCCTCCGCGTCGACGATCATGCGACCTTCATGATCCGCGCCTACAATGTCCAGGCAAAGTTTGTGAAGATGGGTAGCCATATCGACACTGAGGGCATTTCCCGCCCTGTAGAGACGCTCGTGCACTGAAATTATCGCCCGGACCCGGGAGATGGCCTCGTCAAACGCGGCGGCCGTTACAGGAAAGTGGAGACGACGCGCCTGCAATCGAAGGGTGCTTACGACGAGTTGGAGACTGTTCTTAACCCGATGATTGAGTTCAGCGAGTAGTCGTTCCTGTGCTTTCAGAGCCTCCTCCAGCTCGGCTTGACGGACCCTATCCGGGGTCACGTCCATCAGGACACCGATCATCCTTACCTTGCCGCCAGCGGTTCGCAGTATTTCGCCTCGCGAAGCAATGTGCCGCACCGCGCCGTCCGGTAGCACGATCCGATAATCGAAAACGAAGGCAGTTTGATCTGGCGATCCTGCCACGGCCGCGAGGTTCGCCCGGATTTGGACAAGGTCATCCGGGTGCATGCGAGCAAAGAACGGAGCCGCCACCGGACCAGCCTCGCCTACCGCAAAACCGAACATTTGGTCGACGATTTGGCTACGCCTCCAGATGTCAGTTTCAGGTTCGTATTCCCAAGTGGCCAGGTCGGCAGCGTGAAGGGCGACCCTCAGCCTCGCGTCCGCCTCCCTATTTCGCAACACGCTTTCCGTTACATCCATCGGATTTTGAATGATGAAACTCACCGCTCCTGTGTCGTCGAGAACTGGAGTATGGATCGGCATCCAAAATTTTTGGGAAAATCCTCCGCCCAACCGAGGAATGTCATATTGGATGACCGCCATCTCGTGGGCCTTGCGCGTCTGGAGCACATGCTTGAGCGACACCTCGAGAGGCCCTTGCTCGACCGTTCCCGGAGCGTCCGGGTTCTCCGGGAAGGCCTCAAGGATATGGCGGCCGACTATATCTTCGCGGGTGCGGGAGGTCAGAGCCAAGTAACTGTCGCTTGCACCTACGATCGCGAGGTTTCCGTCGAGAACGAGATACGGTTGCGGCATGCCACTAAGAATGGCGGCGAAGTTCGGGACTGCGGTCATTCTGGCACTCTGCGTTCGTCGCTCGGCAGGACAGCGACTTCCTTTCCGACGGCTCGGATGCAGGAGATAGGGCATATCACCATGCACAACAAGCGCCCGTCACGGTCCAACTTGCGTCCTGCTCACAAGGTTCCGGGATTAGACCCGTTTCTCTAACGAACAAATAACGCCGTTTTGAGATAACGCATTGGCTGATCAGTGATACACCAAGCTGCGGCAGATTGCATGACCCGCCGATTAAAAGGAATGGCCAAGTTGCTCGATGAACACTCACCGGAATTCGAAATCGTGCCCGCGGGATGGAACGAGTTCGAAAGATCGGCCGCATTAAGGTCATTCAACGTCCTTGATACGCCCACCGAACAGGATTTTGACGATATTGCCGCGGTGGCATCGCGGTTTTGCGGCGCACCGATCGCGGTCGTCAATCTGGTCGACACAACAAGGCAGTTTTTCAAAGCGGAGATTGGTCTCGGTGTTCGGTCAACGCCACTCGAAACCGCTTTTTGCCGTCACGCGCTGCTCGAGGAAGATGTGCTTGTCATTCCGGATGCCACCGCGGATCACCGTCTGGACTGCAATCCCTTGGTAACCGGTGCGCCCCACATACGGTCCTACGCCGGTGCCCTCATGAAAACTACCGATGGGTTTCCGATTGGCACGGTCTGTGTCCTTGATTACAGGATACGGGATTTCACGGCCGAACAAGTGGAAATGCTCCGCTTTCTCGCCCGTCAGGCGATGGCCCAGCTTGAACTGAGACGAACCGTCGCCAATCAACGGGAATTACTTGAACGTGCGGTGCGCGCCGAGCGGGCGAAGGCGAATTTCGAGCGCGTTGTCAGGCAGGCGTCGGACTTCATCGGCATCGCCGACACGGACGGAAACGTCTTGTTCTTGAATGACGCCGCCCGGGAGTTGGTCGGCCTGCGACAGGGCGAGCCTCTTCCGCCAAGGGTGATGGATTACATCGCGCCGGATGATCATATTCTCTTTCGGGAACAGGTCGTGCCGGTCGTCAGGGCCGGAGAAAGCTGCGAACAAGAAATTCGTCTGCGTCACTTCGAAAGCGGTGACCTTGTGCCGGCTTTGTACACGATGTTTCCAATTCGGGACGACGATGGTGCGATCGCCGGGTTTGGCGTGGTGACGAAGGACCTCACCGAGATAAAGGCGGAGGAATCCCGCCGTGCTGGCATGATGGCCGAGGCGGCTCACAGGGTCAAAAATACACTTTCGATCGTTCAGGCGATCGTATCTCAATCTGTGAGAAACGCTGTCACGCTCGACGATGCCAAGGAAGCGATCTCGAAGCGAGTTGTGGCGTTGGCACGGGCACAGGACCTCCTGACAACAGCGCAAGGCAACGTCGGGGACATTACGGAAATCGTATCCAATGCGCTAGCGCCACACGATTCGGGAGTGGGACGTTTCAATACAAGGGGCCCGCCGCGAAAATTGGATGCTGGTCAGGCGATGGGTTTGTCACTCGCGCTTCACGAGCTGGCGACGAATGCTGCAAAGTATGGAGCGCTCTCAGGTGATTCCGGCATTGTGGAGATCGAGTGGAGCTTGCGAGAGACCGGCGAGTTCAGTTTTCGATGGTCGGAGACCGGAGGCCCGCCCGTCGTCGTGCCAGAAAAAACAGGCTTTGGGACGCAGTTGATCCGCCGGATGGTCGCACCATACTTCAACGGCGACGTGAAGCTTGAGTATGAGCCGCTCGGCTTCCGCTTCAGCTTGGAAGGTCGGCTTCCCCTGGAGAGCTGAGCTGGCCAATTATCGCGCATGTCCGGTACACCAAGGTCATGTTCACGGCGGGATATCATTGACATGGTTGTGGCGAGATGTTTTCCCCAAGTCCCAAACGAAACATATGTTCAGAAACGATAGCCTGATTGCTGCCTGGTGGGGCGTCCGCCAGGTAGCAATCAACGGGTTATTCCGTGACCACGAGCATCTCCACATGAGCAAGATGCGTTTCCAGTGCTGGAAGCGTTTCCTTTGCAAATCCCACAATCGTCTGATTGTCTCCCGATCCAGCGTAGGTTCGAAAAAGCCCTACCGCCTCCATATGTGCCTGCGCCGCATATCGAGGTACGGGTCATCAAAGTCCTTTCCCTTGGCGGCACTTAGCTGATCCATCATCTTCCGATGCTTGGGAGCTAGGTCGGCGGTCGCCGGGGCTTTGATCGTCTTCGCGCGGAGTTCGACCGCGTCGTTGTATTTGAACCCCGTTCCGACGGAGCCGACATATTAAGTCGGTCATTTTCGGGCCACTAGCAGCAAGCTTCCCAGGCCGTTTCGGGCTGTCGACGTTTTCTCGTAACCAACGATGAAAAAGCTCTCCGAGGCAATGCAATTCACCTTGATCCAATCGGCAGTCCGTCCCGACCTGTAGGCGCTGTCCGCATCCTTGAAGATGATGCCATCGAGGCAATGTCCGCACGCGGCTCGGAAGATCGCGCCGCCCTCACCGTCGTTTTCCTCCGAGAATTGGATCAGTCCATCGCGATCAGCAAGCAGCTGTTCAAGCAGATGTCGGCGGCTCGATAATTCCATCGTCTGCAGGTCATGGCCATCACAATACAGCAGGTCGAAGACGACGTAAATTGAACTCGAAGATGGCAGCTTGCCGCCTCGCCCACCCAGTGACCGCTGAAGCGCACCGAAATCCGACCGGCCTTCATCGTCCAGCACCGCTGCTTCTCCATCCAGGATAGCGTTCGGAACACCAAGTTTGCGAGCTTCAGCTATCGGCGGAAAGCGCCCGGTCCAACCATGCCCCGCAGATTACCAGTGCGGTTCCGCAAGCTCATATTTGTTTGGCGAATGGTCAGCATCGTCGAAGAGAAAAACCGAACCGCCCGCGACCGCGATTATATCGGTCCGTGTGTACGACTGCGTAGATGTCATATGGAACCGTCTAGCCCGATTGATCGTTAGGATCAGCCTCAATCGAGCGATCAAATGACAAAGCATCTCAAATTTCTCGCTACACTGCACTTCCTACTAGCTTTCGCTTTTCTTTCTACCGGCGTCACCGCGGCGTTGGCGGCCGGCTCCGATAAGCCCGCAGGGCCGTCCGAAGCTCTATTCTTGCTTCAAATTGTCGTTCTCGTGGTGTCGGGCCGCCTCTTGGGTGAACTCATGGTGAGGATCGGCCAGCCCTCTATCATGGGCCAGATTATCGCCGGGGTAATCCTCGGCCCTTCCCTGTTCGGGCTTCTTCTCCCCGACTTTCAGGCTCGGTTGTTTCCGCCGGACGAGGCACAAAAAAGCATGAGCAACGCGATCGGGCAGCTCGGCATTTTGTTTCTATTGCTTTTGGCCGGGATGGAAACCGATCTTGCACTTGCCAGGAAGCTTAGAAGGTCAGCGACAGGGGTGTCGTTAACCGGAATAGCCATCCCTTTCGCGGCAGGATTTGCGCTTGGCCAGTTCATGCCGGCCGACCTTCTTCCCGACCCAGATCAAAGGCTGGTCGCATCTCTGTTCCTTGGAACGGCCTTATCTATTTCGTCGGTGAAGATCGTCGCATCGGTCGTGCGCGAGATGGATTTCATGAGGCGGAATATCGGTCAGTTGATAGTCGCTTCGGCCATTATCGACGACACGCTCGGGTGGATCATCATAGCGGTCACGTTCGGACTCGCGAAAACCGGCACCGTCGACCCGCTCACCTTGGCGAAGAGCGTGACCGGCACCCTTGCTTTCATGGTCTTCAGCTTCACGATCGGACGCCGTATCGTTTTCGAGATCATCCGCTGGACGAACGACAATTTCAAAAGCGATCTCCCGGTTTTGAGTGCCATCATCGCCATAATGGGCGCAATGGCGATGATCACCAACGCGATCGGGGTGCACACGGTCCTCGGAGCATTTGTTGCCGGCATCCTGGTTGGCGAGTCCCCAATTCTGACCCGTCAGATTGATGTCCAGTTACGCGGCCTCACTACGGCGCTATTCATGCCGGTCTTCTTCGGACTTACGGGACTGCAAACCGATCTCACCGTCCTTGGTGATCCCAAAATCATCCTCCTCACTTTGGTCGTCGTTTTGATTGCCTCGCTTGGCAAGTTCGGCGGAGCTTTTGCAGCCGCCAAGGCCAGCGGTCTCTCCAATCCCGAAGCGTTGGCGCTCGGGTGCGGAATGAACGCGCGTGGATCGACCGAGGTTATCGTTGCGACGATCGGTCTTTCCGTCGGGGTTTTGAACGAGGAGTTGTTCTCGGTCATCGTGGCGATGGCCGTCATTACAACGATGGCGATGCCTCCAACGTTGCGTTGGGCGCTGGCGCGGTTGCCCCTCAGGGAAGAGGAAAAGGAGCGACTGGAGCGGGAAGATTTCGAGAAAGGCAGCTTCTTGAAGCAGTTCGAGCGGGCGGTGCTTGTCTCTGATGGATCGTCGAACAGCCAGCTGGCTGCCAGAATCGCGGGTCTGCTCGGAGCTTCGCGGAACATGCCGGTAACGACTTTGGACGTCTCTTCCGACAAGGACTCCGACGCCACTTCTGATGGCAGACCAGGTTCGGAGGGGGTTCGGGATGCGCTAATCCCTATGCTCGAAATGCATGCGTCGGAAACGGTCAGAGCCGACGGCGAAGAGACTTCTGCGCTCCGCGTTACGGAATTCGCTAAGGACGTGGACCTAGAGAGCGCATTGGCCGAGATTTCGAAGTCGGGCCATGATTTGCTATTTGCTGGCGTGGAACCCGTCCTGCGTTCAGACGGGAGCTTCAGTCCCACCATCCAGGCAACCGCGGAGAAATTCGCCAGGACAACGGCGATCGTGTCTTCCCGGGGACAAATGCCAGAAAAAAGTAACCGACTTCGCATTCTGGTCGCTGTCAGCGATACCCAGCGGTCGGTGCGCGCAGCGGAGTTCGCGTTTGCTGTCGCCAAGGCAAGCGGTGGACACTGCGCGGTGGTTTTCGTGAAAGAAGAACGCAAACTGCAGGGCGTATCGCGGATTACCGACCAACTCAGCAAACAGGCTGATCCTTTCCGACAAATCGACGCCGCTGCAGCGTATTTCGACATCAAGCCCGAAAAGCTGTTGCGTCAGGGTTCGTCGCCCGAACTCGACATTCTTCGCTGCGCGCGCAGTGGCGACTACAATTTGATAGTGCTGGGTGTCAGTCGACGAGCAGGTGAGCGACTTTCGTACGGGAACGTCGCTGACGCTTTGCTGGGCACTGCGGATCGGTCGTGCCTTCTGGTGGAGACGGAGATCACCAACATCCGAGACGATGCCGCATGAACACGCAAGTGGTACATTTGGCCTGTTCTTTCACCCGCAACTGGCAGGGGAGAAAGCGTTTCAGGCCTTCTTCTTTAGAAATTAGCACTTCGTCCCGCACGCGTGGAACCGCGGGCGCGTCCGCGCGATTAATCGGGATGATGAAAAAAATCGTCCTCGGTTCAGTTATCGCCCTCGCATCCGTGGGGGTCGTTCACGCCCATGACCTCTCCCCACAAGAGATCAACAGCGTCAATCTTTCCTCGGTCTTGTCTGACAAGAGTCTGGAACACCCCCCGACAGACAAGCCCGATCCCGCGGTCATACATCTTCAGGTCTTGTTAGATCGTGCAGGTGCGTCGCCGGGCGTTATTGACGGATTGGATGGAGCAAACGTCAGGAAGGCCATCGCAGGCTTCGAACTGCTGCAGGGGCTCCCCGTCGACGGGAACCTAGACGAAGAAATTGTAACACGTCTGTCTGACGACCAGCGTGTTATCGGGCCGTATACGATCGCGGCCGATGACGGCGATGACATCGTCCCAGAGATACCGAAAGACTATTCGGAGCAGGCGAAAATGGCCCATCTCGGATATACTAGCGTGGCCGAAAAACTGGCGGAGCGCTTCCATATGGACGTGGACCTGATACGTGCGCTGAACCCCACGGCGCGGTTTATACCTGGCGAAACCCTGTCTGTCGCCGTTGTCGGCGCTCCCCGGACAGGCAACGTAAAGCGGATCGAGGCCCACCGAAAGGCCGGCGAGCTGGTCGCCTACGGCGAGAACGACAAGGTCTTGGCCGTTTATCCGGCAACCATCGGCAGCGAGGATAACCCGTCGCCTTCGGGAAAGCACAAGGTCAACGGTGTGGCTCGAAATCCGCCATACGTCTACAATCCAAAAATCAACTTCCAGCAAGGCAAGAACAAGTCAAAGCTCACTCTTCCAAGTGGCCCTAACAACCCCGTGGGTACCGTCTGGATCGATCTTTCCGAGCCGACATACGGCATCCACGGTACGCCGGAACCGTCGTTGATCGACAAAGCAGGGTCTCACGGCTGTGTCCGACTTACGAACTGGGACGTTGAGGAGCTCAGCAGCATGGTCAAGCCCGGTGTTACTGTCGTGTTTGAAAATTAGAGCACCAAAACGTGTGGCCCGTGATGGACACGCAGAGAGCGAATTGAGGGTAATGTCTCAGTTCGAGCGAGGACGCCAATCCCGACCCTCTTCATGACGACCAATTCTTATCGTGCGTCGTTGTTCCTTGTTTCGTTGCGGGAACCATCTCGAAGGCTCGACATTTCTTTTCTGAGCGCGGGCCGTGTCAATCGGACGCAACAGGGATGGTGAACATCGCGGTTTTTCCGATTTCTCGCGATGGCCTACGAAACGGCAGACGAGCGCCCCACCTGTTCGGCATCGCCCTCACCTATCAACGGTAGGAGCTGGCATGTCGGACGGCCTACAGTCTGAAAAGATCGCCTGGTTTGCCTCGCTGCCGCCCGTCATCCCGACCGAGTTGACGGGCGTGTGGCGGGGTGAAGGCATTCCATCGGGACATCCGTTGGATGGCGTGTTGGAAAACCTGCAGTGGTTCGGCAAGAAATTTCACCCCGACCTCAGGGCGGACGCGCTGCTGTTTCAATGGCGGCCAAGACGCCTTGTACCCATCGAGCCGGCCTTCTTCCCGATCCGAACGGTGATCCGCTTCGCGGACTTCGCCAAGACGTCCGTCGCTCGAAACTGGTTTTCTCGGTTGAACAAGCTGGTGCGTGCCCGCGACACGACTGCCTCCGTAAAACTAAGGACAGTCGATGAAGACGAGACGGCGGCGATGGTCTATGACCGGCAGCCCATCGTCGACTTCTTTCGGCGCATCGGAGACGACGAGATTGCTGGCATGATGGTCGTCGAAGGCGACGAGCGGCGATATTTCTTTCGGCTCCGGCGCGTCAATCCGTTAAATCAGCAGCCCTGACCAAGAGCAGTGCGACCTAGAAACGCCGGATGGCCGCTACATCGTTGTGCGCGGACGTCCCTGGAGGAAGACAAACCCTCACCTGCCTGAGGATGAGCGCAAACGCCTCGTGTCCGACTTGATGTCAGCACGTGGGGTGGTCAAGGACCCCGCCGGGGACGAGGACGCGACAAGAGTAGCGCGAAGCGCGGTCGATGCCGCGAAAGTCGAGGGCGAGCGCGGAGCGGTGCGGTCGACGGACGGAGCGCCCGACCTCAACCGCCACATGGCGACAACGACGGAGTACGCGAACTCGTATCGAGAATGTCTTTGCTTGGGACGAGCATGACGTCCGGCGCAGTCGCGAGGTCTTTCAATTTCTGCTGGGTGCCACGCTCTTCGCATCGACGGATCGCTATCTGGCAACTCGGTAGAAGCGGGACGGCTCTCCAACTGGCAAACGCCCTGGGCGCACGAGCGTTTGGGAACCGCTGCCTGAGCTGCGAGTTCCCTTTTCAGAAGGAGAACACAAATGACATCGAATTCCATTCCGAGCTCGGCAAAGCTTCCTCCGAAGTCCCTTAACGAAGACACCCAAGACGACGAGCTTCCCGAAAGCAATATCGACGACCGGCGCGCTCCGCCGGTCAACATGGGTGGTAGCCGCGAGGCCGGCGATGGCGTAACCGATGCCGACCCGGAGACAGGTCTTGCTGACGCAAGGGACCATATCCCGGCCCCTCAGACCGCAAGCCGCGAGTGAAGACGGTGGACGAACGCAAAGAATATTTGAGAACCGCCGAGCTGCGGGCGGACGACGAGATTTCGCCTCGGCCGTCCGATTTCGAAAGTGGCGGTGGGCGCAAGACCGAGATTTCCCATGCCGAGAACGACGAAGCGGACGACACCGCGCGGGTCCCGCGAGCGGCCAATTCCGAGTAGGAAAAAGAGTTGCGTCGCCCAGTATCAAGAACGATCTCAACGGCGCGCCGATGAACGTCACGATCGTCCAAAGCGGTCACCTCTTGGCGGCGACTGCGGCCAGCGTGTGGAGGCAACGGCAGACGAGGCGTTGCGAACTCGCTTTAAACTCAGAGGTACGTCCCACGATGAGCGCACGGAAGACGGGCCGCACCTGATCGAACAGCTCTCTGGCCTGAATCACGGCACCCCGTGATGCCGGGCACGTTCGCATCATCGCGGATATTCGCCACGACCTGGATCCCCGCGGAAATCCAGTCCGAGCTTGGGAGACAATCGCCGGGGGCAGCGAGGCGGACGCGATCGCCGAAGCAAAGGCGGCGTCCGAGAGACACGCAGGAGCCCTTGTCGTGCGGCGGGAGGGCAACCCCGCGGTTGGGGCGACTTCGACGAGCGGATCGATTGGCTGCGGCCGTCGGCCGGGTTTAGGTTGAGCTCAGGCGCGCCGCGGAGCCGGCCTAACTCCCCGACGATCGCGCCGAGGATGTCCTGTTATCTACCCGGTCCGCGACGAAATGGGCCGCGGCCTCTTCCAGCCTGAGCCGCGACGCCTCTCTCCATTCAGGCCGGCTCACGAGGCCGTATCTGTCTTGCGCGAAGTTAAGAGTTCCCTTAGGCGGTTCCGATCCGTGACGCCGAGCTGGAACCAGCCGAGGAGTTCTCTCGCTGCCTCTTGAGCTTCGGCGCAGGCCAGTTCAAGGGACCTCTCGCTGCAGTAGTCTTTTACGAGACCTTGGACCATGGAAAATTCTTCCGGCCCGAGCGGTTGCTTGCCACGACTATCGAACGCTTGGAACATTGCGTCTCCTCCTCAAAAGGCGTCCATGCGAGAGCATACCTTACGCCGATCTTGGCGCTGGGCAATTGCATTTGACATTCCGTGGACCGCGAAACGTTCTCGCCAGACTTTTGCTTTCAGCCGAAATCATCAGTACGTTGGCGGACCGTCGACGTCACTGATGCCGACACGGCTTCACAACCTGCAAGAAATGCCGGCACTGCCGACAGCGCTTGGATTACGGCTGGTGACGGTAGACCGACAAATACCCCCGGTGGCGGAGGAGCCTGAGTATCGTCGAGGTTTGGGGCTCGTCGACGTTGTCACCCGTCGTCGCCAAAATTGTTGACTCCTCCCCAGAAGAGAACATAATAGGAACATTCAATTCTTTAAAGGGATGACGGCGATGACCAAGACGCCGAGCGGACAGCCGCGGGCTGACGAAGAGACAGGCACATACTGGGCAACCCCGCGCGAGGCAACGCTCGCGGAGGTTCATCCGCTTTTGATGGCGGTCCTTCTCATGATCCCAAGCTACCCGAGCTGGGCTTTGTGCTCTGTGGATGTGTACGACATGGGTTCCGGCGCGCCCATTGGTTCATTCGATATCGGTTTTGACCCAAGGAGCGGCAGAGCGTGCGGTTACTTCAACGCCGTCGGTTACGAACAGCTTATGAGCAAGCCCTTGTGGTTCGACTACTCCGGCGATGAGAGCGACGTCATCGAGGCATTCTATTTGCTCATGAGGAATGCCCGGCATGTGCAGTAAGTCGGCTCAAGCCTTGGCGAACAGCTATGAAGTCGAAGCGGCCCTCGCCTACCACGATGAGGATGCCAAGGCGACAATAGCGACGCTTCTGGGAGACATAAAGCACTTGCGCCTGCAACTGACTTTGGCCGAGGCGGCAATGAGCCAAGGGATGACGCGCGGTTGGAAGCCCAAATTCGATCGTGATCTTTAATTTGCATGCGACGTCACACCAGCCTTGAGAGGAGTTTCCTATGAGCGACATCAATCGACAGACTTTACAACGGGCACCAAAACTGGTCGCGCATAAGTGCCACTGCGGCGACTGGGCTGGCTTTGGCTTCTGCACAGCCGATTCCCAGGATTGGTGGTGCTGGAAGCACTATCCTTACAAGACCTCAGCTCGACTCGAAGCTGCGGAAATCGCTGCTAAATTGCCGAAAACCGCTGCGTAGTGTGCTTTGACGATGTTGCATTCTGGGGCTGAGCGAAACGGTTTTTCAAGATTCGCCGGGAGCCAAGCGCGTTTTCTGTACGGTCGCGGCGTGCTCACGAAACATTCGGACCGCTTCGATCGCGTCGTGGCCGAGCTTGGCTCCGACACGACCTCGACTGCTTCATAAACGAAGAACTTAGGGCACGATGCTGTTTCAAAAAAGTCGGCAACATCTGTGTCGATCGTGGCTTACTCTGCCATCGATCCGGTTTCCAACAGTCGAGGCCGCTATGACGATAGTAGGCTACAGCTCACGTCTTGCCTGTCAATTTTACATGCGGTAATCAGCCGCCAGATCGCGTGCAAGGACTAGAGATTGGGAAAACGTCGCCCTCGACCCGACAACCTACCCGGGCCTAAACTAAGGGACTTCCGTCAGCCGATTATCGAGGTCGTATGCGTCAGATGCGATCGCCGGGACAGCCTAGAGCGAAAGGCACTCGTCGACCAGCTGGGCGCGGGAGCCAGCTTTGCTCGACTGCGCCGTCGTCTCGCGGTGGGGTGTGATCGCATGACGAGTCCGCAAGGCGATCTGTGCGAGACGCGGTTCCCTTGCCTCGACCCCTAAGCCAGCTCGGAACATTCAGCTTCGACACCCGTTGGCTCCTCACCAAACGTAGGAGGAGCATGATGACCAACATCTACAATGAAGGCGCGCCAACCTTTGCCAGCGGCCTCGCCAGTAGCACGCTCACAGCGTTCTTCGACAGCCGAAGCGAGGCCGAGACGGCTATCGACAAACTGAAGTCGGCCGGGGTGTCCGACGTCCGCCTAATGCCGGGCTACGAAGCGGAGGGCGAAGGACCTGCAGCCGCGGCGGAAGGGTCCGGGTTCTGGTCACGCCTAGGCGACTGGTTCTTCCCGGACGAAGACCGGCACGTCTACGCTGAAGGTCTCCGCCGGGGCGGTTTTCTCGTTTCGGTGTCCGTAGACCAGAGCAATTACGACACGGCGCACGACATTCTCGCTAATGAAGGCTCAATCGATATGGACGAGCGCGCGGACCTCTGGCGAGAGGAAGGCTGGACGGCCGGAGGCGGCCAGCAGGCCATCGGGTCTGAGGACGACGTCTTCCACGCCGAGACGGCCGCGGGCAGCGCCACCGGCGTCGGCCGCTACACGAGAACCACGCAGGCGACGTCGCCGCGCGTGCGTGGATACGATCTGGCCGAGAACCTTCCCGACGATATCGTTGACGACGTGGTCCCGACGGGCCATCAGCGCGACGTGTCCGAAGGGGATCGCCCAATGAACGAACGGGCGTCGCGGGAACAGTCGATCGACGACCTGCGACAAAGCCAGATGCTGCCTGGGAGTCGCTGAGCGGTCGAGACAATCCGGAGCCGCGCGTGGTCGCGCGGCTCAGGTCAACGAAAGCTGCCTCACTCTACTTTCGTTCTCGTCCTCCGGCACGGTGGACAGCCTATCGCGACAGGCGGTTCGCGGACATCGAGGGAAGCGTAAAACTTCATCTGACTGCCGCGCGACGATCAACGTGGAATTCGAGCGACAATCAGGATGGGACTTTGCGGGTGGTGGGCGTAACGGAGTGAGGGCGTAGCCCGATCGAAGTTATGCCCACCACCCGTGGCGCAAATTCAGGCATGCCCTGCGCCTGTGATCGCGGTCAATCTGGCGATTTTCCATAACCGGAGAATCACTTTGTGCCAGGTCGCCATGTAAACGATCATCAAATGAGGCTTTTCATGAAGTTACGTCAAAATCATTCCGTCACGGTTGCTGCCGCAAAAGCCGAGATCGGCCGCACGACAGCTTTCCGGATCGAGAAGGATCCGCGTCTGCCATCTCAAAAAACAAAACCGCGAGAGCGCCGGCGTCCGGATCCACTGGCCCATATCTTTGACGCCGAGATCGTGCCGCTGCTTCAGGCTGCGCCCGGAATACGGGCGGTGGCGATATTCGAGGAGATGTTGCGCCGCCACCCGGAGCTTGGGGACGGCATTCGTCGGACGATGGAGCGGCGCATTCGCTCCTGGCGCGCTGTGCATGGCGCAGAGCAGGAGGTCATCTTCCGGCAGGTTCACGAGCCCGGCCGGTTGGGCCTTTCGGATTTCACCAACATGGATAGTCTGGAGGTCACGATCGCCGGCCAGTTGCTCGATCATCTCCTGTATCACTTCCGCCTTGCCTATTCCGGCTTCGAACATGGTCATGTCATCCTCGGCGGCGAGAGCTTTGTCGCCCTGGCGGAAGGGCTACAAAACGCCCTGTGGTCCCTTGGCGGCGCGCCGCATGACCATCGCAGCGACAGCCTGTCGGCGGCGTTCCGCAACCTGACTGCCGACGAGCAGGAGGATCTGACGCGTCGATACGAGGAACTTTGCGCTCACTATCACATGAAGCCAACGCGCAATAACAAAGGCATCGCCCACGAGAACGGCTCGATCGAGAGCGTGCACGGGCATATCAAGGCAGAGATCCGTGATGCGCTGCTCATGCGCGGCAGCAACGACTTCGACGATCTTGCCGCCTACCGTGCCTTCATCGATGAGATCGTTAGCCGCCGCAATGCACACAATCTCAAGCGTATCGAGGCAGAAAGACCTCATCTTCAGGACCTGCCGCAGCGCAGGACGACAGACTTCGAGGAGGTGGTTGTCAGGGTGATGCGCACCGGCGGCTTCTCGCTGCGCAAAGTCTTCTACAGTGTGCCTTCCCGCTTGATCGGTCATCGGCTACGGGTGCGCCTCTTCGATGACCGACTTGATGTGTTCGTCGGCGGCACCTATCTCATGACGCTTTCCCGAGGGCGGGGACATCCAGATGGTCGCCACAGCCAGGTCGTCAATTACCGGCACGTCATTCACTCGCTCCGTCAGAAGCCGATGGCGCTATTGCGGCTCGTCTACCGAGACCAGCTCTTCCCGAGGCTGGAATATCGGCAAACCTTCGAGGTCTTGCTGGAGCGGCTGACCGACAAGCAGGCCTGCAAGACCATGGTCGAGATCCTGGCGCTGGCCCATGAGCGAACCTGCGAACGCGAACTGGCCGAGCAACTGGCCAGAACGTTGGATGCCGGCGAGCTTCCCGATATGGCTGAGTTGCGAAAGCACTTTGCGCCCGACCCCGCCGCCTTACCCGTCGTCTCCGTCCATCTGGCACCGCTAAGCGGCTACGAGGTCCTTGTCAGCGCCGACCAGGTGGGAGAACGCGCATGACCAATCCCAATGATATCGATGCTGGCCGTCTGAGCATTATGTTGAACGAGCTTCGCTTGCCGGCGATCAAGATGCTTTGGGCAGACTTTGCCCAACAGGCCGACAGAGAGGGTTGGCCCGCGGCCCGCTTCCTATCGATTATCGCCGAGCATGAGCTTGCCGAACGTGACAGACGCAGGATCGAACGCCATCTGTCCGAGGCCAGGTTGCCGCCGGGCAAAACGCTCGACAGCTTTGCCTTCGACGCCGTGCCGATGATCTCCAAAGCGCAGATCATGGCGATGACGGCGGGAGATAGCTGGCTGGCGAAGGGGGCTAATGTTCTCATGTTCGGGCCGCCGGGGGGCGGTAAAAGCCATCTTGCGGCAGCCATCGGCTTGGCGCTGGTCGAGAACGGCTGGCGCGTGCTCTTCACCAGGACGACGGATCTCGTTCAAAAGCTCCAGGTCGCGCGACGCGAACTGCAACTGGAATCCGCCATCAACAAGCTCGACAAGTTCGATCTGCTTATCCTCGACGATCTTGCCTATGTCGCAAAGGATCAGGCTGAGACCAGCGTCCTCTTCGAGCTCATCTCGGCACGCTATGAGCGGCGATCTATCCTGCTGACCGCAAATCAGCCCTTTGGCGAATGGAACAAAGTTTTTCCAGATCCCGCCATGACGCTCGCCGCGGTGGATCGCCTCGTTCATCACGCCACGATCTTCGAGATGAACGTCGAGAGCTACCGTCGCCGCTCAGCTATGGAGGCAAAACGGCAACGCGGGCGGCCTCCAATCTACGCGACAATCAACGAGGCTACACAGATTGACGCTCCGCGACAATTAGAAGAGCAATGACCGCTTGCCAGCGTCAATCACGCTGCTAAACTCCCACTGTCCGCGACACAACAGTCCCATCTAGATTGTCGCGCGAGTTCCTTCCAGATTGCCGCGCTATAATCTGACAGGTCATGGACGGGAAGACTTGGTTTAGTTCAAACCCAGGAGCTGATAGTAGGCCGCCCGATCCAGCCCCTGATAACGACCGAGAGCTGACACGGCTCGATCGACCATTTCAGAGCTATTGAACCAGGAAAGGAACGGCCAGAGACGAGGACCGGTCTCGTCGGAACGTATCGCGCCCACCGTGCTGTCGACCGAGTGGGTCTCCCCTGCGCGCCACGTGGCGGGCCTTGAGCGCTGTAACTCTCTCGGCTATCCACAGTCTAACCCTGGACAGATAATCGCCTGCTCCGTTAATGATCCGGCCGTGAGGAGCTCTCATCTTCCCCCACTCTACCGCAGCTGGATGGGGGAAGTCTGCCCGGTATCTCTACCCTCCACTAACGAGACGAGGGCCATACGAGATTGCAGTACGACTTCTTTTCCAAGCTCCGAGGCGCGGATCTTGCCATCGCCGGACCGGCTGGCCAATGACAGCAACATCAGTCGCCTGACCATCGGTTCCGTTAAGTAAGCGCCTTCGCCATTTACCAAGTTCTTGAGCGCGCGAAGCTCGAAGCTGTCCAAGTCCCGAGGGCTGATCATCGACCCCTGTCGTTGATCATGGACCGCAGCGCGGCGGTGGTTCCACAACCACGCAAGATGTTGCGAAGGGCAGTATTCACACTTATACGACCCGGTTTCGATGCAACATGATGGAGTGATCACCGTGATCTGGCTAGTTGGCGTTTCCTTGGGTTTGATTGCACCGTGGATTTTGCGCCGGAATGCGCTGCGTCACGCTTTCGCGATCAACGGCACCGCGGCAGGTCTTTTCCTCTGGGGATTAATCAGCGTCGTCACGGTGCCGATCGCGACCATTCTGGTGGTCGGCTTCCGGGAGATCTTTGGAGGCTAACTTAGCGGGCTGAACTAGGCAGAGCGAATGCGGCTCAAACTGTTGACCAAGGGGGCTGAAAGAGACAATCGCAAAGGGCGGCCGACCGCCCAGTTTCATGGGTTAAGGGCAGAGCCCTGCCCGCCGACCGATCGCGAAAATTTACGGGACGGCGGATCAGAGGCCGGGGGAAACCCTGCTTGAAGAAGGGGTCGAAGGACGTGGCGGCCGGGACACCGCGATGACTGCTACGAATAGCAATTCCTGACAGCCCATTTTTGGACCTTGTCTGGACACGAGGGGAGCGCCAAGGGAAGAGAAGCAGGGTCTTGTCAAAAAGTGCTCGGAACAAACGGCGTTCAACCGGGTTCCTCCTCGCCGAGATAGTCTCCCAACGTCTTGCTCGGCAGCGGAGAGCCTAAAGGTCTCAACGCCCCGGCGGCCTTCCGCACCCTCAAACCTCAACCGAACCGCCGGGACAGGGGGCGGATGGTACGTGGCTGGACCGCCCAGTCTATTTGATAGGCTGACTCCATTTGCGCTCGTCCATATAGTGCGCCACTGCTTCGGCGGCCCTCTTCGTGTAGTCAACGAAAATATTGGCGCCTAGATCGTTGAGAAGCGGATCGTGCTCGCCGGAAGCAACGGCAATCACCTTTCGCGCGTTGCCATTTCGCGATCTGGACCGCGAGATGGCCAACGTCGCCGCCGGCGCCGTTCGCCAAACCGTCTTGTCGACGAGCGGAACCGGTGCATGCGGGAAGGTGGAGAGGGTTCGGCACATCACGTCCCAAATCGGCTAGAAGTTACCAGGCGGTCAGGAGCGACATCGGCGCACCGGCGGCCTGCATGTGGTCGATCCCGGCGGGCTGGTTAAGGGTTGGTCCCGCGTGGCGGGAAAAACGCCCATGCCTCTGTCGTTGTCAGGCTGAAGCCCGCCTTGTCTCGTGGCCAGTGGAGGCCAGTCTTCGCCTTGATGGATACGGACCCTTCACGCGTTATCGACCGCTGGCTTGGCGCGAGACAGCGGTGCCAGGGAGCTCGAAGCGTCGAGCAAACGGTAGTGCAGCCGGACGCATCCCTTGTCGAGGTTCTCGACGCTGATCAGGCTTGGACTCGACCTGAAGCCGGTGGAGGGGAAAAGAGGACGACCACCGCCGAGGAGCTCTGGGATGATGTAGATCTCGATCTCATGACGAGACGCAAGACAATCCCCGATGAGAAGGTACTCGAGACTCTATTCGAGGTGATGATGAAGACCGGCCCCGACGGTCTGACCTTCGCACGTGCCGCGAAGGCTTCGGGCTTGGCCGCGGCAACCCTGGTGCAGCGCTACGGAAATCGTGAGCGCATGGTTGAGGCAACTCTTCTGCAGGCTTGGGATCGTCTTGATGCGGAGACAATGGCGGCGGACAAAGAGGAGGATCCAACGCCTGAGGGCGCCATTAAGCTCCTACTGCGTCTTATGTCTCCCAAAACGGCTGAACGTGACGCCACTGATGGTCTTCTTTTACTGCGCGAAGACATAAGAAACCCAAGACTTCGTGAAAGGGGCGCTGCGTGGGGTCGCGCCTTGGCTTCGGCGCTAGGGCGGCGCTTGTCGGAGGACCCGCGGGAGGCGGAGCCCTTGGGCTGGCGGATGGCCGCTCTCTGGCAGGGCGCTCACACCTGGTGGGCGTTCGACCAGACAGTGCCCGCTGATCGCGCGATCCGGCAAGCCCTGGAGGCTTGGTTGCAAAGCGATTGACTGCGAGAAGGGCGGCAATGGCCGCCGACGTTCGCGGCGGTCCAAGCGAGATCGATCGCGCTTTAAAGTTTTCCTGACATTCGCTGAGAGCGGGCCTCGTCTGTTTCGGCCGAGGTCGACGAACGCTATGTCCGGAAACAGCTGGGGCACGCGTCAGCAGAGATGAATCGCCGGTAAGAGCGCGGGCGCGAAAGCTTCCGCGTAAATCTGACCAAGGCATCCGCGGGCGTTGCCCTCACCGAGCGGCGTCCGGTCGCTAGTGTTTTGACATCACACCGCGGGTAGGAGGTATGGAAGACATCCCCTACGAACGAGCAGCCTTGGCCTTCGCCGGACCGTCTGAACGGGGATCCCGGTAACTTCCTTCCCCCAGGGTAAAAGGGTAAATAGCGCCTCGGCCACGGAAAGAGGTTGGGAGAAGGGTTTTCTGAAGGAATGGCTTGCGCGGGAAACGCGAGGCGGCATGAATGCCCTCCCGCCAGCGTCAGGTGTGGCATCGTCGGCTGGCGCACCACCAACGATGGCAGCCTCGCGCGGAGGTGCCAAAATCACGGAGCCGGAAAGTGGATTTCCTTTCCGGCTCCGTGGGGAGAACCTGGCTTCAGTTAGCGGCAGACCTTGGTCGTGCGCGTGACTCGCTCACCATGCCGATAGGTTACAACCCGTTTCGTGAAGCAAGACGGGTGGCGGCGAAAATCCTCATGCACAAGGCGAGCTCTCCGATCATTATCCCAGCCACGGTGGTGGCCACGCTCCCAGCCACGATGCGGACGGGGACCGTCATCGGTCCGGATAACGACGGTGTCCGCGTAGGAAGCCGCTGGGACGGCAATGATGGACGAAACAGCCAGAGCGATCGCAAGGATAGTTTTTTTCATGGAAGGTTTACCTCGGGTTATTGGACCGCAGTAAAATGATTGCCTGGTCTTTGAGTTCCACGAAAAGTCTCACCTCCGACTTCAGTCCGAGGAGACGTCAGACCATTGGCGCACCCGTGGACGATTTCCGTTAGCCACAAACCTGGTTCGGGATCGAGCAGCAGGCCGGGATCAATTCGCCAGCGCTATTTTCGGGAGGAATGCATAAACACGCGGTGCCGCATGCCTCCATGCTTGGGCTATTTCAGTGTTCTCATCGCGGCCGGCTTCGTCGGCAGGGACATCTTCCAAAAAACGCCGAACCGCCTATCCAACGCCATTTCCGACAAGCGTCCTCGTTGCCTCACCCGGACCAATCAAACTCTTTCAAAGAAGTTCACGAGCATGATGACAGGTTGACAGAGTGGCTGGGTCCACGGGATCCGAACGCATCTTCTTAAGGCATTGCGCCCGCGAGTATCGTTCACGCTGTAGAGGTGACAGCTGAAAATAGACGCGTCGAAAACGAGAGGTTGGTCGTAATCGGCCATGAGCGGAGCAGTGACGCGCGATTTGGCACCGGCGGTTCATAGCGGGCCGTTCAAGGATGCGCTCGATCAGGCCGCGTCAACTTCGATGACAGAGCCCGGAGCCGGACAATGCACGCTTCACGCATATCGGCGGCGAGGTCATCGGTCCTCGCCGTAGGTTAAGGAGGACTACCGCGACCGTCGCTTTCGTGATCCGTGCATTGACTAAAGGTGGTTGATCCGTTGGCACCCGAGCTCAGCATGCCCCTCGCCAGTCAACGCTTGGGTAAATGGCGCGGTCAACTACCTGCCTTTTCCGTTTCCGCCACCGTTACCGTGTCCACCGCCATTTCCGTTGCCGTTGCCGCCGCCGTTACCGTTACCGTTACCGCCGCCATTGGCTCCCGCGTTGCCGTTTCCGCCACCGCCGTTGCTGCTTCCGCCACTATTGCCGCGACCTCCACCGTCGCCATTTCCACCGGCGCCACTGTTACCGCCGCCGTTTCCATTCCCATGTCCACCGCCGTTTCCGCCGCCGCTTCCCTTGCCGCCCCCATTCCCATTCCCATTCCCATTGCCGTTGCCGTTGCCGGAATTACCTTTTCCCCTTCCATCGTCAGACGAGTTGGCGCCGGCGTCTTCGCGGCCTTTCCGCGACTTGTCCCGCCGGTCGGATGCTGCGTCGGGCTTCCCGGAAAGCTCCTTGGTACCCACGGCCGGAACGACGGCGACCGATGTCGCGACCGATTTTATAGAGGGCTTTGAAGCGGCTCCAGCGACTTGCATGCCGGTTTCCCTTCCCACCGTCGCGCTCTGGCGAGGACCCACATCGGCACGTTGACCACTAGCGAACGACGTCACCTGCACCAGTCCACGGTCGACCGTGACTGACGCCTTGGACTTGTCGACCGTCACATGGAAGATCGTTCCCTTGACCACTGCTGCCAGGTAGGGTGTCTGAACGGTGGTGTGTGGTTGGCTTCGCTTCTCAATTTCGAGGTCAAGCACCCCCACCTGCTGAACAATCTCGGTTTTTCGAGGAGAAAAAAACCCGCCAGGCCTGGTTGTGACCGCGGCCATGGTGTTCGGCTGCAGCCCAATACGCTCCACGCCCCGCACAAGTTGAACACGTCCTCGAGGGCCAGTTGAGATCCATGCCTTGTCCGGAACGACATCCCCGGCATGCAAGTCGCTCCACTGCTTCTGATCAATGGAATACTTAACCTGGCTGGTTGCCTTGGCCACCTGCCAATCATTGTCGGATGCATGCGCAAATAGCGGTGCGCAGAGAAAGAAAAATACAACGCTGAGAAATTTAGACATGAGTCCCCCGGATCTTCGGGAAAGCTACACACGCTGGAGCTTAAGAATAACTTTAAACGTGAAAATCATTGTAAACTGAGCGGGTTCTGTACGCTATCGGACCAGATTAGCCAGATACTCCACTACAAGTCTGACGCGGATGGTCCAACGCCAACGCCGAGGCAATGCCAAGCGAAGTGTTGTTTTGCCCGTGCCGCCTTTTGGGGATGCAAGCGCGATCTTCGTGTTACTAGCGCCGGATCCACCACTCCATGAAGGCGTGCTCGAGCGGCGTTGTATCTAGCCAATTGATCGGCTCGACGGATGTTTGCGAAGGCTAACCTCGTTCATACATTTCCTTGACGAACTCCCCTAGAAACGCTTTCAGTCTCCACTCTGCAGGTTCACAGGTGGAACACCCAAGGTTTTAACGATGCTTCACGCGATCCTGTCGGACGCAACTGCCCAGTTCACCGCGCTTTTGTGCCTCCTGGTGATCGCGAGGATAGTCGTGAGAGGCAGACCAGCGCTGCGCTTCTTCGTTCACATAGCTTTCTTCGCGATCCTAACAGTGCTCTTGGTTGCCAACGATGTCGCTCCTTGGGTAGCGGATGTAAGAGCAGAGGATCTCACGCACCGAATCTTCATCGGCGTCGCGAAGTCCGCCTGGTGGTTAGGCAGCGCGATGGTGCTCGCCAGCTCGGTCAGGCTTTTCCTTATATTCGAGCGAAAGCCGAGAGAAGGACGCCTCATTCAGGACCTGCTTGTCGCGGTGATCTACCTGGGAGCGGCGCTCTCGATCATCGCCTTCGTGTTCAGCCTTCCCGTTGGCACACTCATCGCCACCTCCGGCGTCTTCGCGATCGTGCTCGGCTTGGCACTTCAAAGCACATTGAATGACGTCTTCTCGGGGATTGCTCTCAATCTTGGCCGCCCGTACAGCGTCGGCGACTGGATTGCCCTGGAGGACGGGGTACATGGCCAAGTCGTCGAAACGAACTGGCGTTCCACGCACTTACTCAATGACGCAAATGACCTTGTCATTGTGCCTAATAGCGCACTGGCGAAAGCCAGGCTAACAAACCTAACGGGCAACGATGCCGTGCACGGGGCCAAGATCACAGTCAGGGTCACGCCCAACCGCGCTCCCGCGATCATCGAGGAAGCGATGAGGGCGGTCCTCCTCAGCGCGAACACCATCCTCAAAACACCCGCTCCTTCAGTGTCGATCACTGGGTTGGACGGGTCGGCGATCGAGGTCGAGCTTGCGTTCAAGGTGGCCAGCCTCGCGCGCACCGGAACGGCCAAGAATGAGATATACGACCTCGTGTATCGGCACGCCAAGGCGGCGGGCATCCAGTTCGCGGGTTCAACCAACATCCAGCTCGACGCCGGGCAAGCATTTGAAGTGTCTCCGAAGCACCCTGGCACGCCTTGGCGGCTACTCAGTTCAATCCCACTGTTCTCGACGCTCACCGAAGACGAGATGGAAGCGCTTGCTTCGACGATGCAGCGTCTCACATACAAGAAGGACACCGTCATCGCTCCGCAAGACGCATCGATGACATCCCTGATGATCGTCCGGAGCGGCGTCGTGGTCGTCGAGGACGTGACGGGTCCCGTGCGCTTGGAGCTGACCCGCTTGGCGCCCGGAGATCTGTTTGGTGAGCGCGGCGTCCTCATGGGAGCGGCCGAACCCGCCACCATGCGCGCGCTTACATTCGTTGTGGTCTACGAGATTTCCCGCGCCCATCTGGCGACCGTCATGCATGATAGACCCGCGCTCGCCGAGGAGCTGAGCGAGTTGCTCGCGAAACGCGTCGAGTCCGAGAAGCACCTAGCGGAAGGCGTCACCGGCCCCAAGGCAAACCAGCCGACTTCCTTGGCCGTAAGGATCCGCCACTTGTTCGAGCTGCCTCACGGTGGCTCCGCGCGACCCAATTAAGATTGGCCGTCGTTGATACCCAGAGTGCTACGACCCTAGTAGCGCTGGTCCCACACTGTCGGTATGCGGGGATCCCCTTGGCCGCGCCGGAGTTTTCGAGGAACTGGAACCCAGCCAGTCGCCGGCTTGCGCCTAGCTTCATCCGTTGGCTTCGTGCATCCGTTGGACGTCGTTGGAAAACGACAGGCACGGGGTCAGCTGCACGGGTCCATCGCCACCAAGGTGATCGAACGTTTCTCCAACAAACCCGAAAAGTTACAGGCTCCCGCCACGATGTCACAAGGACCCGCGCCGCGTTCTGGCTACGACCGAAGGCCGCGTCCCTTAATTGGACGGATCGTCATGAACCCACGCCCTGGTCGTGAACTTTTTTTGAAGAATATCCCGATCAGCGTCACAAACACGGTCTCGTCCAGCGGCCTTCGCCAAGTACAAGGCGCGATCCGCGCGCCGACAAAGATCCTGGAGGGTGGACCCATGGTGCAATGCCCTCGCGATACCGACACTCGTGGTCACCTTGACCTCGAAGCCGAGGCTCGAAACGCGAAGGCCCGAGACGGTCTTGCGTATCCGCTCCGCGTGAAGGAGGGCGTCACCCGCGCTCGCGGGCAGGAAGACGACAAACTCCTCTCCTCCGTGACGTGCAAGCAACGCGGATGGCGGCAGGACCGATTGGACCGCTTCGGCCATCGTCGAAAGGACTTCGTCACCCAGGGCGTGCCCATGACGGTCGTTGAGCTGCTTGAAATGATCAAGGTCCAGAAACAGAACCGCGTCACCAGGCTGTGGGTTGTTCGGTGCGTTCGCGTTGAAGGAGCGGCGATTGTGGAGCCCTGTCAGAGGATCAAGGTCAGCGAGTTTCTGAATCTTGACGCGCTGACGTTCGCTTATGAACATCACGATCGCGATGGCAAGCACGAACTTCGAAAGTATCATGAGGGAAAAGCCCTCGACCACGTCGAGAACCGGGAACGATTGGAAGGAAAACTCCAATCCCATGACCAACGATAGCAGGCTGGTGGCCGCGAGTATCGCGGCGACGAGTTTTCGGATCGGCAGGGGCTCGCGAGACGCATCACGGCGCACGACCCAAGCAGCGGCCGCCATTGTTAGACAACCTAGCAGGGTAAAAGTCGCCGCCCGGTAGGTGTTATCCAGATGAAAATCCGTCGCCAGACCAACCACCAAGGTCGCAGCCGCTGGAAGGAATACGTACCATGTATTGAACTTCCGCCCTGGATTGCTGATCAGAACGAACGCCAACGCCAGGAGGCCATATCCCGACACGGCCAATGCGATATTGACGAGGCTGAGGGCTCCGTAGAGGGCTGGGTAAAGTTCCGCGTACCCCGCCAAGGTCGCGCCTGCGGCCAGCATCAGGAAGCTTGCCGCGAGAAGCCCGACACCTCGACTGTCCGTGGATGTCCGCCGCAGATAGCCCAAGGTCAAGGCCCCGGCTATATAGGACGTTTTCTGCAGAAAGAGCACGGTCGGGAGATCAAGTCCGGAAGTCATCTGGCACCAAAGTCATTTATCGATGCCTACTTACCGCGAATTGCTGAATCTTTTGCAAAGGCTACGTAAGCGGGGAATATTTCAGCAATTCTTGGACGGGACAATTCCCAGGGGCGGCTTAACTTCAACTTGGCCGAACAACCCTTGTATAAACCGGTTCAGCCGGATTGGGGACCGGTCCGTCAAATCCGCAGCTCTAGTACAAAATAGAACGCGAGAAGCCAGGTGAGTGCTGTCAGCGATCCCAGTGAGACAATAATCAAGCGCAAGTGGAGTTCCAATCGGTAAGAGACCGTCTTGAACAAGCAGATGAGGGAATCGTTCCATCAAATCACCGGGGCGAGCAGGAATCCGGCGGACAAAAGCAAGGGGGCCGCGAGTACCGCTCGCCGGTGGCGTCGCCCGAGTTAAAATCGTGATGCTTCAAACTCCGCCGCATCAAGGCCCGCACCCATGCGCGAGAGGCAATCAGTCTTCGGGGAAAAGGTGCTCAAGTCGATGTGAAGGCGAACGAACCCCGCCTTGCCGATGCTTGGTCCCTTTGCACGGGGAGGTGCCGAAAGCCGCGGGACGTCTCGCGACGGCGCCCGGTCTCCTGGAACAATCGGCGCGCGCCCCGATCAGGACATCAGCCGACCACCAAGAATGCTCCTTCAGAGATTGTCGCCCCTCGGCAGCCGTTCGAAATGGGCCGCGCCGTGAGGGTGCGTACCACGTTGGAGGATCATCGGTAGTCTCGTGGCGCGCGCGACGCGCTTGTCTCCGCTTGGCGTGGTATCGCCGCTGCCTTTACCAGGATTGCCGGCAAGGCCGGAACACAGCAGTCATTTCTAAGTTCAGCGCGACGAACTCCGGCGAAGTAGATGGTGTCGCACGCCGACTTTGGCGCGTTGTTCGTGTCCGAGGTGCCTCGTCGGCTCTCGGGTCCAACTGGAACCGCGCCGCGAACGACCGCCGACCTCCAAGCCGGCCGTTCACCGGCGCTTGTTTTCCATGGAATCCCACTGGCGTTGCTTGCGTGACCTTGGTTTCAAGCTCTTCCAGGTCCGATCGAGGAAGCGAAGGAAGCGGGTAACATCCATCAGGCGATCGACGATCGAACTCAGGTTGCCGAGCCGTTCGTCGATGATCTCGTTGGCGGTGAGCTCGATATCGGCGGGTGTAAATTCGGGAAAGTGCGCGCAGAGATCCGCATAGGGGTTGGACGCATCGCGCCCGACAATGTTGATCTTGCCCTTGCGGAACATCAGCCGCAGCAGCACCTGCTCGAATGTCCAGTCGTGAACATCGAGAACCTTGTAGCGTTCGCTCCGCTTCGACGAGAAGCCGGCCAGCGTTATCCTGGTGCCAAGGTTGAGCGTCGTCAGCCAGAAGCAGAGCGCAAATCCCGTCGTCGGCACGCTCGAGCGGGGATAGAACGGCGTGAAGACATCAGTCAGATCGAGGTGCCTGACATGAACATCGCCGAAGTCGGACGCCGGGCTGAGCTGCTCGTTGGGTCCGGCCTTGATGTTCACGACACCGTGGAAGGTGCGCGTGTCGAAATAGGGCAGAACCTTATCGACCTTGCCGCTCTTGACGAGATTGGCGCCCAGCGTTCCGCTTCTTGAGAAGAGCATGGAATGGCGGGTGAAGGGCTCGCTCAGAACCTTGAAGACCTTGTTGAAGAAGATGAAGAGCGTGGTGTCGGGAAAGCGCCTTTTCAACTCCTCGATATCCACTTCATCGCTGTTTGCGACCAGAACGACATCGCCATAGTCCGCCAGCAGCGACCTCCACTCATCGGCCGCCGCGGCGACAATAGCAGCGGAGCCGGCCTTCTCGAAGCGAGCGTCTCTGTCGATCATTCTTCTCTCCTTAGCGTCTTGTGTTCGGTAGCTCGGGCCGCATCGCTTGGGGCCCTGTCGCGTCGGGCAATGAACGCTTTTTGACCAAACGCGCGGGGGAACCCACATAGACGCCAAACGGCTCCGTCGCTCCCTTGACGACGCTATTCGCGCCAATGACGCAGCCGTCGGCGATGTTGCTGCCGGCAAGCACCTTGGCGCCGGCGCCGATCCAGACATCCCCGCCGATCACCACCCTGCCCTTTTTGATCGGCTGATCCTTGATGAGAACCGTGGCATCCTCGTAGCCGTGCTCGAACGAGATAATGACGACATGCGCCGCGATCCTGGTACCGTCGCCGATCCTGACGCCGCCATGTCCCAGCACGATCGAGTAATCGTTGATCGAGACATTGTTTCCGATCTCGATCTTACCGCTCTGCGCATCGAGGACCACGCCACTTTGAGTGAAGAGCCGGTCACCGATTTCGATCTTGCCGTGCCGATAGCGAAGCTTTGGCAGATACCGCATGTTCGGTCTCGTCCCGATCCGCAGCGATCCGCCCGACAAAGCGGCGCGGAGGCGGACCAGAAATCCGAGGTTCACGGGTCACACAGGCGCGAAACGGGGGTCGAGCGCGCGTGCCGTTTCCAGCCAGACATCCGCGTATTCGACGTCCTGCCAATTGTGGAACCACGGGCCGCCATTGGTGTAGTGGACGGCCTTCGGAAGGCCTTGGCTCGGCTTGGTGCTCCACCCCTCCAGCCAGTTCCATTCTTCCGGTATCTCGCCGATCTCGCTGTCCTTTGCCCATTGCAAACGATGAAGATAGGCACCGGTCTGTGCATTGACGAGCTCGGGTGTCAGCTGGCGGGTGGAAGGATGCTCGCAATTGAACAGCATGAACGAGGACCAGTTCTTGCGAGGGTAATTGGTCTGCACCTTGCCATCCATCTTCACGCCCTCCTTGGGCGTATAGTCGTGATGAACGCAGGCGACGGCCTTGCTGTCGTCCTTGTAGCGCAGGAGGTCGGCGACATCGCCGAAGAACAGGAAGTCGCAGTCGCAAAACAGCGCCCAGCCCTTGTAACCGGCGAGCCAGGGCGTGAAGAAACGGGAATAGGTGAACTCGGTCGAAGCCAGAGGATCGACTTCACGGGTGTAAACACCACGATCGACCAGCTCCTGCAGCTTGATGGGGTGAACCTCGACGTCGATTGATGCGTTCTTGAGCAACGTGGCCTTGGCAACCTGGTAGGCAATATCCTCGCGGGAATCCCATCCAATATAAACTCTTAGTTCGGCCATTCATCAATTCTCCATGCAGTCCGAGGACAGAAGCTAAAGTGAGCGATGTGGAATGCTTGACCGTAATGTCAACATCTTGAAGTCGAGAAGAATCAGGACCTTTGTGGCGTTCCCACGTACTCGCCCTCTCTCCACTCGCTGCGCGCCTGTTAAGGAGACTGATACGGGCGGCACCTGACGAGCGGTGGCCATGACTGGACAAACCGGTTTGCAGCGATCGCACAGACCGCACGCGCCCAGGCCCGGCGGTGACCATCGATGGCGAAGAAGGTCGAGGTCTCGAAGCCAAACGATCTGCTCGCGGCCCTCCGCGAGAGTGCCGGACTTCTCAAGGCTGGTGCGGCCGCCGACACCAAACCCAAACGCGGCGCGCCAATGCCAACCACGGCAGGGGTGTTGCGGCCAACGAACCGTAGTCGTGTCCCGGCCATCGACGCTATCGTCATCTGCCTCAATCCGCCATACACCAGCCACCATATCCCAATCTTGATTGAACTCGTTGACGGCCAGACCGTTGTCGATAAATCAAACGAGGACAGAGGAGCCACGAGACAATGGCAGAGGAACAAGATCTTGATGCCGCGGGGTTCGAGGACCAACTTTCCGCGATGCCCGATGAGGAACTGTTCGCGCTGATGCGGAAACTCGAAGACGAAAGCGAAAACATACCCTCCGAAGACCGTGACAGCAGCGAGGTCTTTGTCAGGATCGCGATGGTCGAAACCGCGATCGAGGAGCGATTTCCTGGACAGCTATTGGCGCCATATAAAGACTGGCGGCAGCGGCGGATAGATAGCTGAGGAGCGAGGATCGTGACAAATGGATCCGACGATGCCTAAAGACTGTTCCAGGACATATTGGACACGGTAGGACAGAAAGTGCAGCTAACGCGGAGGAGGCGCTTGCGATCTTGCAAGAACCGCCCGTCGATGTGGGCGCCACCGGCATCCCCGGGTGGAAGGTAACGAGCTGATGGTGGATGTGGTCACGCTGGGAAAGCCTTGCGATTAGTTCGCTCCGGCAACAGCGATCGAACAGATCCAACGCACATCGCGGAAGTAGCACTCATCTCGGATATTCGCGGTCATCCCTGCTGGACGCCGACTGAAATCTCACGGCGTCCTTGCCGGCCGCCTTCGCATTGTAAAGAAGCGCGTCGGCCTCGTTTAGCAGTTCCGAAACGTCGCGCTTGTCGGGCGTCCAGATACCGCCGATGCTCACGCGGACGTCAGCGATATGATTGGCGATCGCGATAGGTTCCCTCATCCGCGCGAGGATCCGTTTAGCTGCCGCCTCCCCCGCTGGTTGATCGCCCGCGATAACCACCACGAACTCATCGCCCCCGGTACGTGCCACGAGATCTTGGACTCTGACAGATGACGTCAGGCGCGACGCGGTGGTCTTCAGGACAACATCTCCCATGGCATGACCATGCGCATCGTTGACCTCCTTGAAGCCATCGAGGTCGAGGGCAAGGACAGCGACGCCAGCGGCGGATTGCAAGGCCGCGAATTCGATCGACAGCCCACGCCGGTTTAGCAACCCTGTCAACGCATCCGTTCGCGCCGTCTCCTCCAGCATCTCGATCCGGCGTCGCTCCTCGGTGAAATCGATGGCCATTCCGACAATTTTCACTGGCCGACCGTCGCTATCGCGTAAAAGTCGGCGATCACAGCGCATCCAGCGTTCGCCCTGAACGGTCTCCAGACGATACTCCGCGACATTCTGATCGAGCTTACCTGTGATCAGCGGCGTCAGATCCGCCTGGGCGCCATCATTGACGTTGACCCTGTTGACGTAGCGCTCGAGGTCGAGCCGCGCGGCGGTCGGCCCGCCGATAAATTGAGCCAGTCGATCGGACGTCTCAAACTTGCCCGTGAGGATGTCCATCTGCCAGAAGCCACCACGGACGGCCTCAAGCGCCAGTTCAAGCTGCGCTGCCCGCTCGGCAAGCTGACGCTCATGCTCCTTGTGGCGCGTGATGTCTTCGATCTGGGATATAAAGCGTACAACCTCACCATCGGCATTGCGCATCGCGGCCACGTGGATCAGGACGTGAACGAGTTCGCCGAAGGGTCTTAGATAGCGCTTCTCGATCGTGTATCCGTCCCGTTTTCCCCGCAGGACCTGCTGGAACAGGATTAGGTCTGCCTCGATATCGTCTGGGTGGGTGAAGTCCTTGAAATGTGTCCCGAGCACCTTGTCGATAGGAAGCGATAGAAGCTTGGCGAAAGCGGCGTTGCCGCGAATGATGCGCCCCCCGAGATCCACGAGAGCGATCCCGATTGGAGCGTTCTCGAAGGCAAAATCAAAAAGCGCCAGGCGGGTCTCAGGATCGTCGGCCGTAGAGGCTTGCGCCACTTTCTCTCCTCCATATACAAGAGCTGCACGGCGTTACTTGTGCTTTAGGAGATGATAATCAAGGTGCGAGGAGGCTCCAGCGCGAGGCAACCCTCACTGAGCGCCAGTGGCGATATGCGAGATGGGCCTCATTGCCGGGGCGACGCGGCACGCCTCCCAAATGTTTCCTCAGCGCTCGCGGATTGGTGGTCTTGATCTTGAACCGGACCAAGCAGTGAGTACTTCGCGATGTTTCGATCAACCCAAAGGTTCAGAGTCTCGCCAAGAATATTGACGAGCTGGCCCTGCCCTTCGCACGTCAGGCTCGTTATTGCGAGCATCTCCTGGAGGGCGTCTCGGAGGATCGGCGTGATCTTTTCTTCCGAAAAGATGGCCAAGCTACATCCTCTATGCCGATGTGCGGGAGCTGTCCATCTTCTCGCCGTAAAGCCCGATCCGAGCCCCGCTGTTCTCGCGCATGGATATGGTGTCCTGCCGCAACCTGCTGATCTTTTCGGGCCCCGACATCCAGAACCTGGTAGTCCTGGCCGCCTGCCCGCGTTACCGACGGCGCTTGCCGCGCCAGGTGAAGACGGCAGGCCGCTAGTCTGGAAGTAGAGCGGTCAGGCCGATCCGTTCCGGTTCTTCCCGCAACCGCCACGGCCTCGGCCATTTAGCGGCCCATGTCGCGCCGGTCTCGTCGGTCGTCGGACCAACGCGCATCACCGACCGTTCGGGAACGTTTAGGGCGACGGGCGTGACCGGTAAGGACGCCGGTTGCCTCGAATGTCGACGAGCGGCGTGACAGCCGCGCGTCCTCCGCGACCGATCGTGAGCCTTGAAATCCTGCCAATTGGCAGTATATTGATTGTCAACGGAGGCTGACATGGTCGTAGCGCAAGCAATTCATGATAATGGGGTTCCACAGTCACCTGTAAACCTCGGCGACCAAGGGACGCGTGGACGGCTGACCCCGGCAGCGGTATCTGGCGTCGTTCGATTGGCCAAGATCTGGCGCTTAACCAGCGTCGAGGTTTGCGCACTGATGGGTGATGTTTCAGAGCGCACGTGGTTCAGAATGAAGAAAGGTGAGTGGAGCGGAAGTCTTTCGCAAGACACATTGACGAGGGTTAGTGCCCTGATTGGTATTTTCAAGGCGCTACGACTGCTTTTCTCTGAAACCCTTGCCGACGAATGGATCAGACTTCCAAACAAGGGACCGCTTTTCGAAGGGCGCCGGCCGATTGACGTCATGATTGAAGGTGGCATCCCGAAGCTGCTTCTGGTGCGACGCCATGTTGATGCATTGCGGGGTGGTCTGTGATCGAGCCTGCTCGCACGGACATCGTTCAGCGAGATACCGTACGCCTGATACCGACAGCTAGGCTCAAGGAGCCAGTGTTGCTGGCACTGGCGCCCAATCATGATGCCATGGAGGATTTGGCCGAGCTGGAGGGGGCCACCAGCAGCCGCCTCCAGGCTCAGGAAGGTGGTTTGCTGGATCTCGATCGGAAAGAACTTGTGTTTGGCCGCCCAGGCCATACGTTCATCAATGCCGCCTTCACGTACACTCGGCCTGGCGGCAACCGGTTCAACGATGACGAACGCGGCGCATGGTATTGTGCCTTTCAAGCGGAAACGGCCTTAGCCGAGGTCACTTTTCACCTCACAAAAGAACTTGCGGCGATCGACCGGTTTGAGAACGTCACGGACTACGCGGAGCTGCTAGCTGATTTCATCGGGCAATTCCACGACCTTCGCGGTGATGCTTTTTCAACAGATAACAGTTTAACGGCCGACCCCGCCATCGCATATCCCGCGGGGCAGGCGCTGGCCAGATGGCTGCGCGTGGAAAAGGACAGCCCAGGTCTAATCTATCCTTCCGTCAGATCACCGGGTGGGACATGCCTCGTGGCGTTCCATCCTTCCTTAATCCAAAACCTACGCCAAGGTGGAACATGGAGGCTCGAATGGCAGGGTTCTCCAGAACCGGAAATTTCGAGGCTTTAGGCGATCGTACCTATGACGAACGCGATATATCTCGATGGTTTGGCAACTTTCCAAAAGCCAAAGGGGCCATGCTTTCGAGGAAACAGTTGTCCAAACCGGGAACGTGGTGGCTCCCAACGCTTCGGATGAATGAGAAAATTTGGGCGGGCTTATGCGCTAAACAAATTGAGCAGGTTTCCTGGCGCGCTGTTGGCGATCGAGAGAGATTGTATCGCTAGTTTCCGCTGCGTCTGCTTCGCGGCTAGTTTTGACGATTCTTCTTCCATATCCGCATCAACCAATTGCCCAATGCCAGACGACAGCGAGTCCCGTAGATCGCGGATGAATCTCTCCTGAATGCCGATGCGTGATGACAACGACCCTAGGCGCGAGGCCACCTCGGTCATCTTCGACACCATGGCTTCGGTAACGACCAACATTTCCTGGATCTCGTCGTTTGTCGTGTCCTCGGACAACTCCATCTCACGATGCGATTGATGGCGCGCGCCATTGAACAGGACCCAATCGCTCGCGGTCCCCAGCCTATCGGCGAAGGCGGAATTCGTGATGATCCCGGAATCTCCATTCTCATCATCGATTAGAAAGGAGACGTCGGGCGTATCCCAGTCGGAGTTGAGATCGTAAGTCATCGTTTGGACCGAAACCGCTCCGCTCGTGTCGCGGGCAATGCCAGCGGCGATGGAACGGTCCACGTTGTCTGCCGTTGAATTGATATAAAGCCAGTTCTGTCCTGAAAAGGATGTGGAGACGGCGATGGCGCGTAGTTGATTCTTGAGTTGGCTCAGCTCGTCGTTGACCTTCGTCTTGTCAACGCCGTTCTCGGTGGCGGCAACGAACCTCGCCTTGATCTCCGACATGACATCGATCGCCTGGCTCATGCCCGCATATGCGGTGTCGACCATGGCGGCGCCGAGGCCCAACGCGTCGCTGACGGCTGAGAGTGCTTCGTTGTCGGAGCGCATCGTCGTGGCGATCGACCAATAAGCGGCATTGTCGGAAGCTCGCTCGACGCGAAACCCGGTTGAAACTTTGCGTTGTGTCTCCGTAAGGTCCGAGGCAACTGCTCGGAGTATCTGGAGGGCAATATCGGCGGAACTGTTGGAATTGATGGACGACATCCGAATCTCAGATGAACATGGAAATCGCGAGTAGGGATGATGATGCTTCACGCATCTTTGAGATGAATTTTATCGCCGAAAGTCGCTTAAAAAATTCTTACCTCATTAAGCAAAAAAACATGCAAGTCAGGGCGCGACGTCAGCGAGGTGGTGCTTTCCTCACACCTTGACGACGCGTGCTCGAGCTTCCCGAGCCGGTCGCTTCCGTGCGGCCATGAGGTTTCACCAATTGCCGTGATCTCTTCGTATGCGCAGGTGCTTGTGCTAGGTGAAGCTGATGCTCAAGGATATTGCATATGGCTAGAACTCTGATCCGACCCGGTGGACGCAGCGAGCGTATACAAATCGCGTCATAAAGCAGTAAAGGATCTGATGGCCGAGCGGCCCGAGGAAGAACTCACGATCGCCATGATTGCCGCGCGTGCGGACGTGACCCCGTCGACGATCTACAGGCGTTGGTCAAGTCTCTCACAACTGCTGAATGATGTCGCTGGCGAACGGTTTGTTCCGATCAGTTCCTCCAGATACGGGCAGTTTGCGAGGCGATCTTGAAATCTGGGTTGAACAAACCGTCGATGACTTTTCCTCCGCCGCTCTTTGTATGCTGTTTCGAGAGCGTCTGGCGAACAAGAAAATGGCAGAGGTGGCGGCCGGGTACATCTATATGAACTTGCTGTATCTGTGCGACCGGTGCGAGCGTCGGGGCGAAGTTGCCCCTAATCCCGACAGATTGATTGACCTTATCTTCGCCGCTCGTATATCGGATGTTCTTCGTACATCAATCGGTTCCCAAGTTATATCAGATGGACTTGTCCTCAGTCCTAGGACAGAGGACAGTGTTCATGACGAGCCAAGATATCCTCGTCCTGCTAAAGCTGGTAAGCCTACAAGACCAGGAACTCACCAAGGGCATTGATCAGTTGCGATCGGAATCCGTGGGTGAGACCCATATTCTGTTCGGAACCTAGAGGCACTACTCGGGTCAGCAAGACCGAAATAGCGCAGTCGATCAAGCGCAGTGTTGCTTCAGGCATCGCGCGAAAAGACAACAGCAAGAACGAGCCTCGGCCAAGCCGAAGGAACCTATCGAAGACGTGCTGGCAGGCGACGAGCCATTCACGCCGACGATTGAGCGGAAGTTCGATATCTTCTACTTCCGCAGCGACATCTGATATAGCAGGACCCAGCGTTGTTGCTTTTGAATAGCCGCTACCCATGTAAAGGTTGAGCTTCTATGGGGTCGGATGTTGCCATCTCAATAGATCCTTGCGTCGTGCAGGCCTATGTATTATATAGGAATATTGAAAGATCGCGGTGAAAACGATGTCCAGTGTGGCAATCAAGGTTCTGTCGACGGTGAACGCTCCCTATGGGACGAACCTTTCGGCCGAGCAATTGGCTGCAAAGATTTCCGATCCAGCAAGCGTCGAAAATTTCGATCCGTCAGCATTTTCCTTCTACTCCGAGGTCGATGAAGGCCTTCAGAATTCGTTTCTGAACGAAATGCATATTGATCGTTCCGAAGCGGCTGAGATTGCGCGGAAATTCTCTGCTCTCGCAGGATACTCGATGGCGTTGGCCGCTTAGTGGTCTCGCCGTCTAAAAGTCAGTGGGAAAGCCTGTTTGATCAGGCAGTAGCGATCATAAATCAAGCCAATCGCGAATTTAAGCTCGTTGACGATTGGAGCTTTGGCGGAGGAACCGCCTTGATGCTCCAGATCGATCAACGGGAAAGTTTCGACGTGGATATATTTATCGACGATCCTCAACTCCTTCCTTACCTCAATCCACAGGTCCAAGGCTACACATTGGACCTGAACCCCGACGATTACGAAACAGACGGGACGAAGGCACTCAAGATAGTATTTGCGGGCGTAGGCGAGATCGATTTCATCTGTGCTCCCGCATTGACTGACTATCCGACGACAATGGTCCCTGTGCGGGGCGTGTCGGTGGCTCTCGAAACCCCCGCCGAAATCGTTGCGAAGAAAATCTACCATCGCGGTTCATCTATGCAACCGCGCGACATGTTCGACATAGCCTGTATCGTAGAGGCGTTTGGCGAGCAGTGCCTTCTCGACGCGCTCGCGCCGTTAAAGGAACGCGCTGCCGTTGCTCTGGAAGTCGCGGAAAAGATGGACCACCGGCTTGCAAAAACGCTGATGGGCAGTCTTCTTTTTCGTGAGAATTTCTCCCACATCCCAAGCCAAGGTCGCGCGATCACGATCAAGCTTCTCGAGGCTGTCTGCGCTTACGATCCGGCGTCGACCAACAAGGTTGGAACGACGCCCTCTCCGAAGTGACCGTGTATATCGCCAAGAGGAACGAATATCGCCGGGATGACTGATACCCTGACCCCGGCCGCCCGCTCCGCTCGAATGGCGCGGATCAAGAACAAGAACACGAAACCCGAGATAAAGGTTCGAGGGCTCGTTCATTCCCTGGGGTTCCGGTACCGTCTTCATGGGAAGAACATTCCGGGCAGGCCGGATATGGTCTTTTCTGGTCGGCGGAAGGTGATATTCATTCATGGCTGTTTCTGGCATCGCCACGCCGATTCGGACTGCGCCTTGGCGCGCATGCCTAAATCGAGGCTCGATTTCTGGAAACCAAAGCTTGAACGCAACGCCGAGCGTGATGGCGAGACTATGGAACTGCTTCGTCGGGCTGGATGGGACAGCCTGGTGATATGGGAATGTGAGCTGCGTGACATGGTCGCGGTCGAGCAAAAAGTGGTGGGGTTTCTCTGCGATGAGGTCGATTGAATTGTTCGCTGGAGCGGGAGGCCTTGGGCTGGGCCTGCACTCAGCCGGATTTCGTCCAGCGAACGTCTTCGAGTGGGACCGGTATTGCTGCGACACCATCCGGGAGAACCAGGCGCGTGGCGTGGCCGCGGTCAAGGGCTGGAAAGTGGTTGAAGGCGACGTACGCCAGTCCGATTTTTCGCGGTTCGAGGGCAAGATCAGTCTTGTTTCCGGAGGCCCCCCTGCCAACCGTTTTCCATGGGCGGAAAGCACGCCGCCTATGATGATGCCCGTGACATGTTTCCCCAGGCCATCAGGGCGGTGCGCGAAGCGCGGCCCAGTGCGTTCGTCTTCGAGAACGTCAAGGGGCTGACACGGGCGACCTTCAGCAATTACTTTGAATATATCCGACTGCAGCTTGAACATCCGGAGATCGTCAAGAGGGTTGATGAGCCTTGGCCGGACCACTTCGCGAGACTGGAGCAGCATCACAGCAGCGGCAGCCACGATGGGCTGAACTACCGGGTTGTGACGCAACTGTTGAACGCCGCCGACTTTGGGGTGCCGCAGCGACGCGAACGCGTCTTCTTCGTGGGTTTCCGGGAAGACCTTGGCATTTCCTGGAGTTTCCCGCGACCGACGCACTCGCGCGAGGCGCTCATCTGGGACAAGGCCTCCGGAGCTTATTGGGATCGAGCCCGGATCGCGAAAAAGGATCGCCCTTCCCTCGGTTTCGATACCTCCCGCCTTGATCCCGACCGCGCACCCGGGGAGCTTGCTTGGATGACCGTGCATGAGGCGATATCATCACTGCCGGAACCAGGACGCGGCCATTCGGACATGCCGATCCACAACCATAAGGCCCAGCATGGGGCGCGCTCGTATCCTGGACACACCGGTAGTCCGCTGCACGAGCCCGCCAAGACGTTGAAGGCCGGTGTGCACGGGGTTCCTGGCGGCGAGAACATGCTGTTGAGACCAGATGGGACCGTGCGATACTTCACGGTGCGCGAGAGCGCTCGTCTTCAGACGTTCCCCGACGATTATGTGTTCCACGGATCGTGGGGCGAAACCATGCGGCAACTGGGCAACGCCGTTCCGGTGAACCTGGCGAAAGTAGTCGGTGGTTCCGTGGCGGCGCATTTAAAGGCCGCCGCATGAATGGCGGACCCTACAATCCGCTAGACAAAATCAATCTTGCCCGAAGCATCGAGACGGAGTTGCTATCGCGACAGGCGGTGGGCTTCGACCAACTCAGTGATGTTCGTGGGGCGGGTGTCTACGCGATCTATTATTTCGGTCATTTCCCCGCTTACGCGACGATCGCGGCGAGGAACCTGGACGGGAAGTTCGCGCAGCCGATCTATGTCGGCAAGGCCATTCCCAAGGGCGGTCGAAAAGGCGGAATCTCGGCTGACTCCCTGGCTGGGAAGCCGCTTCTCGACCGCTTGGGACAGCATGCTTCATCGATCGACCAGGCGACAAATCTTTCCATCGCCGACTTCGCGGTTCGGCACCTGGTGGTGGACGACATCTGGATCCCGCTGGGCGAAAACATGCTCATCGAGACCTACAAGCCAGTTTGGAACCGGGCCTTGGATGGTTTTGGCAACAAGGATCCGGGACGTCGTCGCGCCACGCAGTACAAGTCTCCCTGGGACGTACTGCATCCCGGCCGAAGGTTCGCGGAGAAGCTCGCGGACAGCGGCTTATCCGAGGAGTTCCTCGCCGAGCGAGTGGACGACTATCTAAACAACCGACCCATGAAGCGACTGCCCCGGGTGGTGGAGGAACAACAAGCGGAAGAACAAGGAGAAGCCGAGCAGGGCGCGGATGATGGCCTACGTCATCTCGGAACAACGGATCATATCTGATACCGTCAGCGGGCAAATGACGGTAAGAGATCGTATAAACACTGCGCAGCGGCCGGGAAACGTCGAAACCATCATGCGTGATTTAGAGAGCGTGTCTTCGATCCATCCCCCATCGCCGGCAAGGGCGACTACCCGAGCCGGCGCTTCTTCTACTTACATGAAGCAGGGATAGTCATAAGACAAGCGTGTCGCGATCCTTCGGGTTCGCTCGTCACGCTTTAAGGTTTTGTTCTGTCGCATGTCGGTGCCGCAAAAACCGCTGCATCTTTTGCGCGGATACTTTAGGATTCTAAATCGGGGGCCTGGCTGAGCGTGAGCGATACCCAAGCAGTGTGAGCTTGAGAGTGAATTCTCGCAGGTCACCCGACCATTCGACAAAGCCAAGTTCGCGCGCTTTGACCGCCGTCTTCAATCCGACCCCGTGTGGTAATGACTTGAAGGATCTGCGTGATAGGCTGTCCAGGAGAAAGGCCAGGCGCCCATCAAGGAGGATTTCGCTCCGTGACATAGGGGAAGCGCTCATCTCAAGCCTGCCTGCTTCTCGAATTGCCGCTCACGAGCCGGATATGCTGCTCGGCAGGACGAGTCACTTCAACACCAGGCTCGCGGATGGTCTTGCGACGGTTCAGCTTGAAGCGGCCCACCAGGCCCGCGAGCTGCTCGGAGTCGGACGCCAAGGCATGGCTTATAGCCGTCGTCTCTTCGACCATGGAGGCATTCTGCTGTGTCATCTGGTCGACGGAGTTCACGGCTGCGCTGATCTCGACAAGACCGACTGACTGCTCCTTCGCGGCAGTGGTAATTGCCTCCACTTTCACATCGATCTCGCTGACGAAGCTGTCGATCCTATGCAGTGCATCGACGGTCTCGGCGACCATCTTCACGCCATCGGAAACGTCTCCCGTGGAAAGCTGGATAAGACCCGCGATCTCCTTTGCCGCCGTCGCGGATCTTTGCGCGAGTTCGCGAACTTCCTGCGCGACCACGGCAAATCCTTTGCCTGCCTCCCCTGCCCTGGCGGCTTCCACGCCTGCATTCAGAGCGAGCAAGTTCGTCTGAAACGCGATCTGATCGATGACGCTGATGATCTGGCCGATCGCGGCCGAGGAGTTCTCGATCCGGGACATCGCCTTGATCGCCTCCTGGACGACGGCCGTCGATGCGGTCGTGCAGCGACGTGCATCCCGGACGAGGTCGCGCGTCTCCGCGGTACGTTCACTCGACGCCCGGACGGTTGCCGTGACCTCTTCGAGCGCGGCGGCGGTTTCTTCAAGCGCAGCGGCCTGCTGTTCGGTGCGCCGTGACAGATTGTCGGCCGCCTCCCTCATCGCCTGGGAGTTCTCGGTGATGTGGCGGGTCTTGCCGAGCACCTCCTCGAGCGTCGCCTGGAAAGTCGCGATCGAACTGTTGAAGTCGTGTCTTAGAGCCTCGAACTCAGCCGAGAACGGCACATCGATCGTCATGCGGATGTTGCATTCAGCAAGCCGCCCCAGGCCCGCGCCGAGGGTGGTGACAACCTCCTCCAGACTGGCTGCCTGCTCAGCCTGTTGCTGTTCCCGCAGTTCGCGCTCCTGCTCCGCGCGTTCGCGCGCCGCGTCCATCTCCTCGCGCAGCCGCAACCTGTCGAGAGAGGATTGGCGGAATACTTCGACGGATCGAGCCATGACCCCGATTTCGTCCTGGCGAGCCATGTAGGGGACGGCAACCGTGAAGTCGCCCTCGGCCATTCGTCCCATGTACGCCGCGAAAGCGCTTAGGGGCGCGACGGCGCGGCGTCGGATGAACAACAGGCCCGCGGCAAAGATGGCGATGGATGCGATGCCGCCCGTCATCGCCATTCGGCTGTAGAAGGCATCCTTGGAGGCCGCGTATGCCTGGGTCTCAGCGATCTTCTTGTTCGTGGCCGATACAAGCCCGTCTACAGCTTTTTGGTGGACGTGGAACCGCTCTTCGAGCGTGTCGAGAGTATCTCGCATCCGCATATCGTCATGGGCCGCGGCCGCGTGAAAAATGGCCCAGTCAAGGCTACCCAGAATGAATCCGCTGTATCCGCCGTCCCTCGGATGCGCTCCTTCAAATCGCCGGGCAAGTCCGACTTCTCCCAAACCCCCCGACGCTCATCGTAGGAGGCCTTCAATGCCTTGATCTTTTCGAGGTTCCGAAGCGTTACGTCCTTGTGAATGAACGCCTCGCTGGCCAAACCGTAAGCCTCGACGACGTAAAGCGGAGGCGGTAGCACGTCGGCCACAAGATCCTTGTTCTGTTCGACGCGAAGGGAGACCGGGCCTCCCACCTTGAGTTCGCCGAGCGCAGTTCGTTGCAACCCCAGCGCAGTCACCATCCCCAAAGGCACGACGAGGCCGAAGGCAAGCGTAAGGCGAGAGATCGATAATGTGGTCATGTCCCGAACCGAGGTGAGAGAAACGTCTGCTTGGGAAGAATGCGTGCGAGCGTTTGCTCAGGCGTAAATTTTTAGCTCGCTTGAAAGCGATCTTTCTGAGCACCTATTGCTCTTGACCTCCACAAAGAACACCCTGTGCTCACAACTCGGTTGTCCGGCTGATTCGGAGAGCACGAGGTGCTCAAACATGAAAGTCCTCGGGAGCCAGCATGCCTATCCGCACAGCCACCACACCGGACAAGAGGACAAAGCTGCTCGAGGTGTTTCTGGGGGCCGGGTCGTGGACCTACAGCATCCAGGCGCGGGATATCTTCTGGTCGCCAGGCCTTTACGCCTTGCTTGGCTTGGATCCACATACCGTCATACCAAGCCGCGATCTTTACGACACCATGATCCACCCGGAAGATAGGTTGTCTCATGACGAAATCGTGGAGCGGGCCGAAGCTGGAGAGCTGGCGGTTCGTCGCTTCAGGATGATCAGGCCCGATGGCCGTCTTCTCTGGCTGGAGAGTAAGTCGCAACGTGAGTACGACAGGCAGGGTGGGCTGAGCTTCCTGCACGGTGTTGTCCAGGATGTGACGGACGATCAGAAGGTCCGCTCCGAGAACGCTAGGATCCGGCAAGCTGTCATGTCGATGAAGAAGATCACCGGAGCAGACTTCTGGCGCACCGATGCCGAAGGCCGGATGCTCGATACCGCTAATTGGGCGCAGTTCACGGGTGTCACTCCTGAACGCCTGAAGGATCATGAGGCCCTAACAGCGATCCATCCCGATGATCGGGACATTGTCAGGAAGGCACGGGAGACAGGGATTCGGCTCAAGCAGGAGGTCCAGTTCACCGTGCGCGTGCTTGGCGCCGACGGAAACTATCGCAATGTGGAGCACAAGGTCATCCCCGTGGTCATGGACGGCCAGCTGGTTGAATGGCATGGCATGTCCTGGATCGACAAGCAGGCAGTTTCAGACAGCGATGAGGCGCCGTTGCTCCGCGCCTGTCACATACGAGCGGCGCGAGCCCTCATCGGCATGACAGCGCGTGAACTGGCGGAAGCTGTCGGTCTCTCATTCTCAACGATCCGCCGCATCGAGGATGATGTCGATGCACCGAGGTCGTCAGCCATGGACAAGATCAGGTTCGAATTGACGCGCAGAGGGATCAGTTTCAGCGCTAGCGCGGACGGCGCCGTGACGATTGCATTGAAGCCGGGAACCGGAAAATAGGTCCGAGCCACCCGCGGCGAGACTTGTAGCCAAACAGCTAACATCCGAGCGTCATGAAGGCGGCCAAGGTAGCGAAATCGGTGCTTCTCGCGCAACAGCACCCATTTTTTGTAGCTGCATGAGCATCTTACCGATGTCGTACGGCTTATCGAAGAAAATGGCCCGCTCCGGCAACTCGTGAATCCGTGGTCGCTGCATCCCGGATACTACGATGATCTCCACGGGAGGCCACCTGTCCCGAACAGCGGCGGCTAGCTTCAGCCCGTCCATGCTCCCGGGCATATCGACGTCCGTCATAAGGATCCGGATGCCCGGGACCGTTTCCAACAAGATGACTGCCTCGTCCGCGTTGGACGCTTCCAGGACCTCGAACCCCGCCTCCTCGGCGACCTCCACGGCGAGCATCCGCACGAGCGGCTCGTCGTCGACAACAAGGACAATGTCACGCATTTTCATTCCTAGCGGTTCGAAGCTCACTAACCTGTTGGCGGCCGTTGGGTTCCCGCAATGCGAAACTAAGGTCGAACACAAGGCCATCCGCTCTGAACTCAGTTCGGCTAGAGGCGCGGGCCGCGGCCGGGAAAGCGCGTTCGATCAGGACGCTTCCAAACCCCTTCCGGCTCGGCTCCTCGACCGGTGGGCCACCTGCCTCCCTCCAAGAGAGATCGATGCCTCGCCCGGTATGCGACCAAGTGATGCTCACCCTACCGTTTTCGGCACCCAGGCTTCCGTACTTCGTCGCGTTGGTTGCCAGCTCATGAACAACCAGGGATAACGGAAGGGCCAGGTCCGCTGGAAGGACGACGTCCGGTCCTTGAACGGTAATCCTGTCGGCATCCGCGGAGTGAGCCCTCAAGGCGGCTGCCAGGACGTCCCTTATCGAAGATGCGGAGCCTTCCCTTGAGAGGATGAGATCGTAGGTGCTCGCCAAAGCCGATAGGCGCTCGGAGAAGGATTGGTAGTGCGCCGGATCAGAGCGGGCAAAGGTTTGCCGGGCGATTGCTTGAACCAGTGTAAACCCATTTTTCACGCGGTGGGCGAGCTCGCGAACCAGGAGACCGCGGTCTTCCTCGGCCTGCTCGTTCTGGACACGTCGTCGCTCAAGTTCGTCAAGAAGCGCATCGAGACTGGCGCCGACCGCGTGAAGCTCGTCGATTGGCTTCATACCCGTTCTGGCGGTTGTCGACCCCGACCTCCAGTCATCCATCACATCTCCAATGCGAACGATGGGTGAAAGGATAAAGCGGTTTCCTATGAAGAGTGCCAGCAGCAGGGAGACGACAGCGCCGAGCACGATCCCCAAGCTGTTGACGATGGTTGCTCTGTTGATCGGTGCAAATGCCTCGGATGTCGAAACGCCCGCGCTGACGTAGAGCGGACTTCGAGGCTGCGCGATCGGTCGGTACCCCAGGACTCGCTCGGTGCCGTCCTGGCTTGTGAGCTGGATGATGCCCGGTTTGTCGGCGTGGACGAGCCGCTGAAATTCGTCAGGGATAACCGTGCCCACGAAACGTTCCGGCAGCGGGACGCGCGCAACCACGGTTCCGTCCTCATCGGCAAGCGTAACGGCACTCCCGGGCGACAGCCCTCTCTCGACTATCCTGTTTTGAAGCCAGTCGAGCCTAATTCCGCTTACGACAACCGCGGCCACCGCACTGTCTTCGACGATCGGCATCGCCAATGGAAGCACAGCGGCTCCCGTCACCCGGCTTTTGGTGTACTTGCCGACGACAAAGTCCTCTGTTTCGATCGCCTTGCGTACATAGTCCCGGTCGGCGAACGCAATCCCGGCAGGGATTGGAATGCTGCCGCAGACCGGGGTTCCGTCTAGTTTCACGACGAAGATCGTCGCTACGTTCGGCACATTGCCGGCAAGCGACCGGAGAGCATCGTTACAGTTGCCGGCGTCCAGATGACGAACCGATGGCATCGACGTTACGGCGACGAGAAGAGACTGCGCACCCTCCACGATGCGCTCGACTTCGGATGATGCCTGCCGGGCGGCTTGAGCGGCTTGGGCGCGCACCTCGTCTCCCCGCTGCTGGCGCATCGCATACTCATTGTATCCCAGCATCGTCACGACGGGGACAAGCGCAGCAACCGCTACGGCAACCAGCTTCAGTCTCATCGAATGTCCCTTAAGCTGGCGACGAACCAGCGGTAGCTCGATACAAATAGGGCACTTCAAGACATCAGTCGGAGCGCCCGATGGCCTGGGCTTCGGTTGGGGAAGCGCGATACCCATAAACACAAAGAATAGATTCGTTAAAATAGGGCAAGTCCGCGTTTTGCAAGCGGCCGACAGCCCCAAGGAGCGCCGCTCACGCACATAGCGATCCACCCGATGTCGCGCTCTTCTGGTCGCTCCTATCATAACTGGACACGGGACCGCCCGTGGACTTGGGAAAAGGGTTCTTCTAGGGTCGGCCGCCCGCCACTTACCGAGAGAACTTATGAACTTTCCGATTGTCGCCACGGTCATCTCTATGGTCCTCGGTCTCGCGGTGACCCGCCTGCTGAGCGGCCTTGTAACGGTATTCCGGATCCGCGGAACATGCGCGTTCGACTGGGTGCCGATCGCATGGTGCGGCATTCTCTTCGCGATGCAACTGGATCACTGGTGGGCCATCAACCAGCTCCCCGCGTACCGGAATACGTTTCAGTTCAGCGAATTCATTTTCCTGGTCATGATGACCCTGATGCTGTTCCTCGCCGCCGCGCTCCTCCTCCCCAGTCGTGCGGAAGACGAGGCTCTTGGGCTCCGGGTTTATTTTGAGAAAGACGGCCGTTTCGCCCTCCTCTCGATCGCAGTCTACCTGGTGTGCGGCTTCGCCTTGAACGTCATCGGCTTCCAGAGCGCGGTCGCGTCCGCGTGGGCGCTCATCGACGTTCCAATGATTATCCTCCCCGCGCTCGCCTTCTTGCTGCGTCAGCGGCGGTACTACGCGACGATCACCGCGATCTACGTTCCGCTCTGTGCGCTGGATATCTGGGTTTCGCTCACGTCGTAGCTTCCGTGACGCAGTGTGATGGGTTCGTTACCAGCGAATGAACATCGATTGCGTCCGCGTCGCCCCGGTACGATGCCAGAACCCCATCCGTCAGGATGGCGATGTTACCACCCAATGTCTGGAGGATCGCGAGCTGGCCGCCACGACAGTCGCCAGCCCCTGCCAGACGCCCGAGATCGAAAACCGGAATGACCTCGCCCTTGAATGAACTGTAACCAGATGGGCCGCTTTCGGATGAGTGCAGGCTGCTCCACTCTTCGGCGCGGGCAACGATCCGCCCGCCGTCGAACGTATAATACTTGTCCCCCAGACGGGCGACGCTCACGTCTGGTCTCAGAAGGTTTGAAAGAAACACGATGCGCTGTCCCTCAAGGCACAGGTCGTTGAAGCGCACTCGTCGAGGATGGGACCACCACCTGGCTCATCATGAGACCAGCTTTCGCCCGACCGACGTTCTTTAGCACCGGATCATGTAAGACGCGGTTGAAGGATTGCCTAAAGTTTGAGCGATTGCTTTTTTGCATTGGCGTCGCGCCAAGGGCGCTCAACCCATCATGGGGAGCGCCCTTGTTCACCCGGATGTCCGCGGGCCCGCGAAATCATTTCGCGGCAAGCCGACAATCGTTGGTTCGGGTGGTGACACATAAATGATGTGTCGGCGACCATTCTTCAAGATCAGAGCGTCTTCGCGGTCGTGTCCATTCAAGCGCGATGCTTCTCCTCATCCTGATGGGTCTTCATGAAAAAGACCCTCGACGCCGGGACCGCACCCCTCGTGCCGAGCGGCTCGCTCGTATGCGGTGACCGTGTCGTCCTCGTTCGTCTTCATGGCCTTGAGGATAGCGGCGTCGCCCATCATGTCAGCAAGCGCAATCTTGCCAGTTGCGCGCATCTGCTTCATGTCGCCTTCCGTCGGCGCCGCGATACCCAGCTCGCGGGCCTTTCCCGTGAGCACATTAACATGCGAAGGCTTCACCTTCTGGCTCATGTAATTCGATGCCATTTCCAGTCATCGCGACAAGGAGCTAGCCGATCCGCGGGCCTCCTGGCGCGCGCCGCCGGCATTGACGTGACCGAATGCCGCGTCCACCACGAAAGCGGCGATCGCGGGACGCAGCGCTTCGACCGCGTCGCCAGGGGCCAGAGACGCCACATGCAGTCGCTGCTTCGCCGCGCCAAGACGATTCCACAAGACGATTCCAATGCGGCGGGAGCATATTCCAATTGACGAACGAACGGGTTCCCACTTTCACGCCACCGTAAGGCTTTGTCATGGCCAACGGTGGGATCAAGTCTTCCGCTGGGCAAGTTCGATAATGATGCCATCGGGATCGCGCACGAAGGCGACTTTTTGCAGCACTTCGGGATTATAAGCGAAACGCGGCCTCTCTTTGACATCAACGCCAGCCATCTCGAGCCTGGCGAAGGTCCGGTCGACGTCTTCGTATAGGAATGTCAGATGGCGCAATCCGGCGGTATCGTCGGGCACGTCCACCGCCCGCTTGACCCCGTTAGTGGGAGCGATGATCTCAAGCATCCCGCCGCCCGCGTCCAGGAAGGCCAACTCCGCGCCGTCATCCGTCTTTTTCCTCAGATGCAGCTTCAGCCCGAGTAGGTCACAATAGAATGTGACCGCGCGATCCATGTTGCTAACGGTCATGCCCACATGTTCGAAGGATTTCAGCATTCTCGACGCGTCCCCGGCTCAATTGGTCAAGCTCTCGAAACTAGTCGTCGGGAGCCATTCAACAAGAGTGCTGGCAACCTTGGGCCAGAGCAGGTGTCGACCCAATCGCATTGGATCATAAAATCGGACGGCCACCCCCGGTGCAAGAACGTACGACAAGCAACCGCGTTGCTGGCAACGAGCTGGATTAGATCAGATGGTTCTGGTTTGCATGGCTGGGCTGCAATCAAGGAGCTTCTCGTCCCAACTCTTTGCGTTTATATCGGCGGCACTTGAGGCCGCCTGCTGAATGTTCGGCGTTCGCGGCCTTTGCAACCAACGGGCGCTCCCCACATTCTGGGTTGAGCGCCCGCGGTCGTTTTAAGCCACGCGGCTCCAGGGGGCTCTTTCCTCGGGTGCCGGTCCGGGAGCTTAATCCGCAAGGCCGAAGATGCTCACTGGCCGTTCGAGGCCACGCAGGTTATGCGATCCGAGATCGAGAAACCCTGACGACGAATTTTCCACGAGTTTGACGAAGTCGGAGGATAGCAACACCGGCCGTTTCAGTTGCTTCGTGAGCTCCTCCAGTCGGGACGCGATATTGACGGCGGGCCCAATCGCCGTGAAATCCAGGCGCTTCCTGGACCCGATGTTGCCATACATCACGTCGCCCACATGGACACCGATACCGTACCGCAGCGGCGATTTCCCGCTTTTCACGAGCTCGCCATTCAAGACGTCCATTCTTTGGCGACCATCCTTGATGGCTTCCAATAGATCCGCGTGGGCATTCGGGTTGGAGAGAGGGAACACAGCCAAGAGGCCGTCGCCCATGAATTTCAGGATCTCTCCGCCCCTGGCCTCGACGGGTTCGCACAGCGCGTCGAAGTAGCCATTCAGTATCTCGATGATGTCGTCTCTTGGCCACAGATCGGACAGGGCGGTGAAATCGCGCAGGTCGCAAATCATGATCGCGGCACTGACGGTCTTGCCACTGCCCCGGGTCGTCGCGCCAGCCAGGATCTCCGCGCTCGCATGTGGACCGACATAGGTCTCCAGGAGCGTGCGGGCCATGGCATTCTTCATGCGGATTTCGCTCGCCAGGGCGAGCGCCGGCAGCAGGTCCCGGAGGTAATCGATGTCATGCTCGCGAAACCCACCGGCTTTCTTCGTGGCGAAGGTGACGACATGACGCTTCCCCCAGGTATGCTCCATCGGCCAGGCGACATAATCCGTGAAGCCGTCACGGCGAAGCTCCTCGAAAAGAGGATACGCCGCCACCTCGTTGGCGCTCGCGTCAAGGTGTTGTCGAACTTCCGTTGCCCCATTGTATATCTCGGTCGCCGGCCTGCGCAGGAACAGCTCCGTGGTGTCGACATCGTAATCAAATGTGTCGATATGGGCTTCCTGGACACCGGGTTGCCACAGGATCCGGGCGCCCTGCCATTGTGGGTGCTGGATCCTCAGATGAAGCGAAGACCTCGCGACCGGTACGCCGTCGCGCACGAGGCGCTCGCAAAAATCAACGAGCAAGTTATCCAGGAAACGCTGCGAACTCGTTTCCTTCATGAGCCAGTCCAGGACTGGGCGACGCTCCCTCGGCCATGTACCCCTAGCCCTGGGTTGCGGCGTCATATGCGTAATGGTGCTCATCAGAATCCTCCGAGCACGCATTCTATGGCGGTTGGCGTGAGTGTGAAAGGAAAGATCGAGCAACAGCGGCACCTGGCGGGCATCCAACCTATCCGCGGGAACATATCCGCCGTCGGTTTTGCCCAAGGCGCGAATGTCTTGCCCCGTCCCCTGCGCGAACGCTCTCCCGGGTCTAGCGATCGAAGGCATGGTATGGCGGCGAGACATCGCTCCGGCCTCGATCGTGCCACGACACCTAAACAGGGGCGGATGAGACCTTTCGAGACGCCGTTTCTCAACCCTGTCTCTGTTTGCGTTCGACGAGGAGGATATGGTCCGCGGCGAGCACGACGTCATCGCGCTGGTTCAGGACCTCGCAACGCTCGACGACGCGACCCATGCCCGGGCGCTTCGGATCGTCCTCCTTCATCGAGATCGTCACGCGCGTTCGGATCGTGTCACCGATATGCACCGGACGCACGAAGCGCAGCCGGTCATAGCCATAGGAGAACGCGACCGGATTGATGAGTGTAGCCGTCAGCCCGACGCCGATCGAAAACACCATTGTGCCGTGGGCGATGCGCTGGCCACCGGGAAGCGTCTTGGCGAATTCGGCGTCCATGTGATGTGGAAAAAAGTCACCCGTGTGCCCGGCATGGACGACGAAGTCGGTCTCGGTGATCGTCCGGCCAGTCGTCACGCGAACCGCGTTAAGTTCATAGTCTTCGTAATGGATAATTTGCTCGGACACGTGATTACTCCTTCGGCAAGGGCATTAGCGGCGTCGCCGGGCTACCGCTGGATTGATAGGCGGCCTCGACGAGCGCCATCGTCCGCCATCCATCCTCGATGGCACCGACAAGCACATCGTCCTCGCCAGAGGCAAAACGCTGAAGGTTCGCCATGCGATTGGCGAAAGCGTCGGGGAACCAGCTTCCCTTAAGCGGCACGGCGACCCAGTCGTCGGCGCCGTCACCCCTGATCCAAAGTTCATCGGGCTCCCCACGCGGATAGTCGAGATTGACGCCAAGCTTCAGATATGCGGCGCCCTTCGTGCCGCATACGCGGAATTCGCAGGCTTGAAAGCGTCTGCCGAAGTCGTGGTCATGGTTGATGGAGAGCACGCAACGGATCGTCTCGCCGTAGTCGAGGATTGCCGCGGTGCGGGTCTGCGCCACCTCGTGGTTCGGATGACCGATCGTCTTGGCGTGGACGCCAAGCGGGTCGCCAAGCAGATCCCTGACAACGTCCAGGTAGTGGATCGAGTGCATTGCGATCTCGATGCGCGGCAGGCCCTTGAGGAAGGGCCAGAGACCCCATGGCGTCGCGAGCGCGAGCCAGGCATCGAAATCGACGACCTCGCCTAAATATCCACCGGCTATGGCGTCCTTGAGCGCCAGCATCATCGGCGCGAAGCGAAGCTGGAAATTGACGGCGGCTTTAAGGCCGCGGGATCGACATATGGACAGGATCTCGCTGGCTTCCTCGAGATTGCCGCCCATCGGCTTTTGAAGCAGCGCGAAGGAGCCTTGCGGGAGCTTCGACAATATCGCGGCATGAGCGGCGGGCGGCGTCGCCAGATCGAAGATCGCGCCCTCCACGGAAAGCGCCTGCTCTTGCGAGACAAAGGCCGCCGTGCCCCACTCCCGCGCCAACGCGCTTGCCTTGGCTAAATTCGGATCGAAAATACCAGCGACCGGGAAACCGGCCTTCTTGTAAGCCGGAAGATGGGCGTCCCCGACAATGCTCCCAGCACCAAAAATCACGATTGGGCGGGGCTTGGCGGGAAGCGGCCATGATTGTCGTAGACGACTTGGATCAAGGGCTTCAACCATGGTGAAAGACCTCTTCCATCATCGCCCACCACTCGCCCGGCTTTCGCGTCCCGAGCGGCTGTTGCTGCGGCATGCAGATGGCCCACCATTCCTTGTTTTTCGGGTGCGCGGCCATCCTTGCCATGTCGGCGTCGAAATCATCCCCGGTATATTCCCAGTATCCGAACAGGAGGTTTTCCGGCTCCTTGAGGAAGATGGAATAGTTGGTGATGTTACATTCGGAGATCAGCGCCAGGATCTCTGGCCATACAGTCGCATGAAGACGCTTGTAATTCGCGATGTTCGCCGGCTTTAATCCGATGACCATTCCCATTCTCCGCATCGCCATTCTCCTCAGCCGCGAAGTTCCTTGGTGAATTCCAGAATCGAGCGATCCTCGATGGCTTGCCAGTCCCAGCTGATACCGAGACCGGGCTCGCAGGGCGCGATCGCGCGACCGTCCTTGATCTCCATGCCCTTGGTGGTTAGCTGATCGAGCTGCGGGATATACTCGACATATTTCCCGTTCTGCACCGCGCAGACCAGGCTGACGTGCAACTCCATCAGGAAATGCGGGCAAACGGGAATATCGAAGGCTTCCGCGGCGTGGGCGACCTTGAGCCATGGCGTGATGCCACCGATGCGGGCGACATCGACCTGGACGATCGAGCAGGCGCCCTTTTGCATGTATTCGCGAAAATGGCGGATCGAATAGATCGATTCCCCCACGGCAATGGGCGTGGCGGTCGAACGAGAAAGGCGGACATGCCCGTCGAGATCATCGGCTGGGAGCGGTTCCTCGATCCAGGCGAGATCAAGGTCCTTCAGGCGCGCCGCGCGCCTTATGACTTCGTCGACCATGAAGCCCTGATTGCAGTCGGTCATGATCTCGAAGTCATCACCCACCGCTGCTCGTACAGCCGAGAGGCGGGCGTAATCCTCGGCGCCATGCGGCTTGCCGATTTTCACCTTGGAACCGGAAAAGCCCTTCGACTTCGCCAGGAGCGCGTCCTCGACCAGCGCTTGCTTTTCTATATGCAGCCAGCCACCTTCCGTCGTGTAGAGGGGGCAACTATCCTTGGCGCCGCCCGCCAGCTTCCAGAGCGGCAGTCCTTGCTTCCTTGCCCTGAGGTCCCACAAGGCGGTATCGACGGCGGCGAGCGCCAAGGCAGTTATCGCGCCAATCGTCGTCGCGTGGGTGGAAAATTCCATCTTGCGCCAGATCGCCTCGATGCAATCGGCATCCTCCCCGATCAGAAGCGGAACGAGGTGATCCCATAAGAGGCGCATGATCGATGACCCGCCGGTGCCGATCGTGTAGCTGTAGCCGATGCCGGTCACGCCGTCGGCGTCGGTGATTGTGACGATCGGCGTTTCCTGACTGACGAAGCTCTGTATGGCGTCGGTTCGCTTGACCTTCGGTGCCAGGTCAACCATGCGGATTTCAATTTTCTCGATACGTGCCATGACTTGTGCTTACCCTCGGATTGCCAGGCTCTTGCCGCTGTCCGCGTCGAACAGATGTGCCTGTGAAAGATCAAAGCTCATCTTGATTTGCTCGCCGGAAGCCAGGGTCCGGGGATTGAGCATGCGCGCCACCCACTCGCGACCAGCGAATTCGACGAAGACAAGCGTCTCGTTTCCAAGCGGCTCGGTGATGGTGACGGGGAGACTAGCTTCGTGAACTTCCGCCGCGTTTCCCGAAACCAGACCGTGACCCGTCGGGAATAGATCGTCGGGGCGCAGGCCGAGCGTCACCTTCCGGCCTTGCGTGACCGCGGTCTTGAACTTTGCGGGCAATGGCAGACGGTCGCCATTGGCAAAGACGACATGGCCGTCATTAATCGTGCCATCCAGGATGTTCATCGGCGGAGAGCCGATAAAGCCGGCGACGAAACGCGACGCGGGGCGCTTGAACACGTCGTCGGGCGTCCCGACCTGTTCGATATGGCCGTCACGCATGATGACGATCCGGTCGGCGAGCGTCATCGCCTCGACCTGGTCGTGGGTGACATAGATGACCGTCGCCTGCACCTTGGCGTGCAACTTCTTGATTTCGGTCCGCATCTGCGTGCGCAGTTTCGCGTCGAGGTTCGACAGCGGCTCGTCGAACAGGAATACGTCGGGATTTCGCACGATGGCCCGGCCCATGGCGACGCGCTGGCGCTGGCCACCCGACAGCTGCGCGGGGCGCCTGTCCATCAGGGCCTCGAGGCTGAGGATCGCGGCGGCCTCGTTGACGCGCTGATCGATTTCCGGCTGCGCCACCTTGGCGATCTTCAGCGAAAAGCCCATGTTCTCGCGCACGCTCATATGCGGATAGAGCGCGTAGGACTGGAAGACCATCGAGATGTTGCGGTCACGCGGCGGCAGATCATTGACGAGGCGACCGCCGATTTCGATGTCACCACCTGAAATCGGCTCGAGGCCGGCCACCATGCGCAGCGTCGTTGACTTGCCGCATCCAGATGGACCGACGAGCGCGACGAATTCCTTGTCGGCGATATCAAGATCGATACCGTGGACGATTTCGAGCGCGCCGTAGCGCTTGACGAGTTTCTTGAGGGAGACCTGAGCCATGGGATATCAACCTTTGACCGCGCCGAATGTCAGGCCGGATACGAGATGCTTTTGGATGATGAAGGTGAGCGCCAGCGCCGGAACGATCATCACCACCGCCAGGGCGCACATGCCGCGCCAGTCGATCGTGAACTCGGCGGTATAGTCGAGGAGACCGACCGGCAGGGTTTTCGAGTTCACCGACCGCGTCAGCTGAGAGGCAAGGGCATATTCGTTCCAGCAGGTGAGGAAGGCAAAGATGCCGGCTGACGCGATACCGGGACCTGCCAGCGGAAACTCAACCTTCCAGAAGGCCTGCCAGCGCGTGCATCCGTCGATTTGCGCGGCTTCGGCGAGGTCCTTGGGAACCTGACGGAAGAAGCCGTCGATCAGCCAGATGGTGAACGGCACATTGAGGGCCACATAGGTCAGGATGAGCCCGAAATGCGTATCGATGATGCCAATGCGCGAGTAGAGGATGAAGAGCGGGAGCGAAAGGGCAATCCCTGGGACCGAGCGCGTCAGCATCAGGCCGAGAAACGTCGAGGACTTGCCCGCGAACTTGAAGCGCGCGAACGCGTAGCCGCCGGACATACCGATCGCGAGCGCGATAACCGTCGAGGTAATCGAGATGATCAGCGAGTTGCGGAAGTAATCCCAGATTGGAATCCCGCCCTTGCCGATGCCGGAGAACATCGCTCGGTAGGCATCGAGCGACAGTTCATTCGGGATCCAGACGGGAGGCTTGGCCATGATTTCGACCGGGGGTCGCAGCGAGCTGAGCACGATCCAAAAGCCCGGCAGGCAGATGACGAGCATCGCCATGAACAGACCGATCAAATAAAGGACACGGCCGATACGTCGACGAAGGCGTTGTTGGCTATTGCTATCCATGACTACCACTCCGCGCCGATCTGGGTGCGGGCAAGGGCCAGCTTCCGAAAGAAATAGACGGTGAAGGCGATCGACAAGATGATCGAGACATAGGCCATGGCGTTTGCAAGCCCCATCTGAGCATCGGCGTAGGCGGTGCGTCCGACCAGCGTCCACAAGAGCTCGGTTCGCCGTGCCGGGCCGCCATCCGTCATGATCTTGACGATGTCATAGGCACGCGCGACGTCGAGCGAGCGGATCGTCATGGCGATGAAGGCAAAGGGCATGAGAAACGGCCAGATGACGTAGCGGAACGTTTGCCAGGGCGTGCAGCCGTCGACGCGGGCGGCTTCCACGGGTTCCTGCGGCATGGCCAGGAGACCGGACAGGATAAGGATCGCGAAGACCGCGGTGGACGACCAGACCTCGGCGACAACGATCGAAAAGAGCGCGAGGTTGCCGTCAATCAACCACGGGATCGCGGTGTCGGTCAGTCCGAGCGCCTGAAGCGCGTTGTTGATCAGGCCGACATTGTCATTGAACATGAACGTGAACTGGAAGCCGACGAGCACCGGGGAAAACATCATCGGAAACATCATGAGCGTGCGCAGCAAGCGCTGGCCCATGGTTGCCCGGTTGACGAGAAGCGCCAGCCCAAGGCCGAGCAGCATTTCCAGGTTGAGCGCGATCGTCAGCAGCACCACGGTGCGAACGAACGCCGCGAGAAAGACCGGATCGGTCAGGATGCGGACGTAGTTGCGCAGGCCGACGAAGACGAAGAGCGTCTGCGGTCGGGTCAGGCGAAACGGCGTGAAACTGGAATAAAGAGACAGCAGCAGGGGCACCAGGACCACGGCCGCCAGAACAATGATGGCCGGCAGAAGCAGGAGAATGGGTGTCGGAATTTTTTTGAGCATCGAACGACCTGTCCACGCCATATCGGGCGCCTGGACTGCGAGAGGGAGCCTCGGCGGGCTCCGTTCCTCCAAAATGGGGCCCGCACCCATTCGCGAATGCGGGACCCTCCATGACGGGATTAAAGCGCGCCGGCGTCCTTGAGGATGTTGGTCGCCTTGTCGGCCGCGGCGTCGAGAGCCTCCTTGGAGGTCTTGTCGCCGAGGATCGCCGACTGCAGTTCCGGATAGACCGCGTTGGAGATCTCGATCCATTCAGGCGTGCGCGGGACCGGGAAGGCATGTTTCATGGCTTCCTGGAAGGCGCCAAGAGCTTCCTTCTTGTAAGGATCGCTCGCGGCCTGTTGAATATCCCACTCCCAGACCGCCTTGCGGGTCGGCAAGGTCCCCGTCGCGGCCTCGATCTTCTGTGAGTCCTCGTTGGTTAGGAACCAGACGAGCGACGCGGCCGCGTCCTTGTTCCCGCAGGCTTCGGTGACCGAGAAGCCGTGGTGTCCGGACCAACCAGTCCGCTTGCCGGACGAGCCGGCGGGCTGAACGATGACGCCGACATTGCCGGCGATCTTGGAGTTCTTTGGATCGTTGAAGTAGGAGGCCCAGCCAGGCCAGTCGAGATCAAGAGCGACGGTACCCGACGCGAAGCCGGCACCGAGGTCATCCCAGAGGTAATTGGTGGTTCCGACTGGCACCGCCTTGGCCTTGTACATGTTCACGAACCAGTCGAGGGCGCGTACACCGGCTTCGGAGTTGAAGGTCGGCTTTCCGTCCTTGTCGAGGTATTCACCGCCCTCGGCGACCAGCATTTCGAAGAAGCGACCATTGATCGCCTCTTCCTTGCCGGGGAACTGCGTGCCGAAGAAATTCGGCGGATTTGAGAAGAAGATTGCCTGATCGGATACCTGCTTCCAGGTATCCGGCGGGGCCAGGTCGTAGCCGTATTTTTCCTTGAAGGCCTTCTTCTTGGCTTCGTCGGTGTAGAGGCTCTTTTGGTAATACATCGCCGACACATCGAACTGCGCGCGCGGCAGCATGACCAGCTTGTCATCGATCGTTGACGCCGAGATCGTGGAATCGACGAACTTGGCGATTTCCTCGGCGGGAAGAAGCGGCTTCAAGTCGGTATAGAGGCCCTCATAGATGGGCGCGAAGGACGAGTGGTTCGAGCCAACGCACCACTTGATGTCGCCCGAGGCCAGGTCCGATTTCATTTCCTTGTCGAGCTCGAAGTAGTTCTTCTTCGACAGCACATTGACCTTGGCGCCGGTCGCCTTCTCCCATTCGGCGATGCGCGCGTAGAGCGGCTCATACTGCTGGCCGCCGATCAGCTTGGCATCGATCGTCACGCCTTCGAACTTGCCCGGCAAATCGGCGGCACTGGCAACCGACGCAATCAGCGAAATCCCAGCCGCGAGGCTGGCAACCAACTTTCTCATATTCCTCTCCTCCACAACGACGATCCCTCCAGGAAAGTCGGCTCCTCACATATGAGTTTTATTTTCATATACAAACGGCAATAAAGCGCCGGCGTCAAGTGGAACTTTCCCTTCTCGAAACCGCGATCTGCGTATATGCAAATCTTATTCATAGGAGACCGTACATGGAAAACGATGACGCAGACCGTTACCGCGCACCGGCGCTCGACAAGGGTCTCGACATTTTGGAACTATTGGCGAGCGTCGAGGACGGGCTGTCACAGACGGAGATCGCCAAACGGCTCGACCGCAGCGCGAACGAATTTTATCGCATGCTCGATCGACTGGTGCGTCGCGGCTATGTCGCCAAGCTCGAGGGCGACCGCTTCGCGCTGACGCTCAAGCTCTTTGGCCTTTCACAGTTGCATGCACCGACCAGGCGTCTCGCCTCCTTCGCGACGCCCCTCATGCGTGAGCTCGCCCAAAAGACCCGCCAGGCCAACCATCTCGCGGTCTTCGATCGCGGTAACGCCGTTGTCATCGCGCAGCAGGAAGCGCCTGACTATTGGGGGATCTCGATCAGGGTCGGCTCGCATGTGAACCTCTTCGACACCGGCTCCGGCCATGTGCTTCTGGCGTTCAGGGATAAAGACGAGCGCGAGCTGATGATCTCCGAGCACGTGCGAAGCCGTGACGACATCGATCTCTCCGAGGATTTTTATGAGCGCCTCGACCAGATACGAGCGCAGGGTTACGAGATGATGCCGAGCGCCCAGACGGCCGGTGTCTACAACCTCTCCGCGCCCGTGCTCGGAGCCGATGGGACATGCATGGCGGCGCTCACCTGCCCCTATATCGCATTGGTCAACGCGCCCGGGGCCCCGGATATCACGCGCACGATCGCGCACCTGCAAAAAACCGCCAAGCAGCTCTCTATCCTGGTCGGATCAGACGAGATCGCGAAATCGCAGCCGTCTTCATAAATGAATCTTTTATTCCGAGTTGGGTGGGCGCGACCGCGCGCGCATTCAAGCCCATCCGTATTGATCGCTAATGATCCGCGGTCAGGGAAGCAAGGAGAAGAAATCAGCCGGACCCGCGGTTCGGGCTCAGCCTAATCATTCCAATCGCGGTAGTGACGGCGATCCCAATCGCGCGCCCGCCGATCGGCTTCACGATGATAGCGGTCCCGATAGTATTGACGCTCGGCGCGCTCAGGGTTTTTGGTGCATCGCCACGGCTCGCGGTGGCAGACGTTCGCGTCACCGCCAAGCAAGCTGTCCTGCCCCTTGCCGTTCACATCAAAGGCGAATGCGGGAGCTGCGATCAGCAACGACAGGCCGAAGGCCGCAATATGGTTCTTCATCAAACACATCTTTCATCCGCGTTGCTAAGTGGGCGTGTTCACTCACTCGCCCAGCATCACCGGAATAACTGGTTTCGAGACCAACTGTTCCAGTGCAGGCAACGGCCAGCCTCGCATCGAGAGGCAGAAGCAAAGACTGGGCCACGGCATGTTAGACATGCGACCGCGTCTCCGGAACTGCCGAGAGGCACGGACTTGGCACGCGGAGTGCAGGCGCGAACCATCAGATTGTCTTGCTGACGTGGCGTTCACGCCCATAGAGCGAAACCAGCGCGACGATTATGACACCGAGCGCTGCCTGCACCGCTGACGGTTGGAAGCCTAGACCGATGAGAAGCGTGTTGATTTCCGTCAGCACCAGTGCCCCGGCGATTGTTCCGAGATAGCTTCCCTGCCCGCCGATCAATGCCGCACCACCGACAACCACGGCCGCGATCGTCTGGAAAAGATAGGGTTGGCCTACATCGCCGTAAGCCGACCCCGTAAATCCGAGCAACAAGACGCCAGTTGCCGCCGAAAACAAGGCACTGATCGCAAAGGTCACGGCCCACATGCCGACAGGATTGATCAAGGCCAGCGGCGCGGCGCCAGGGTTGCTGCCAAGGGCGTAAAGCCTGCGGCCATACGGCGTGCGAGCCAGTATCAACGCGACGATCGCGGCGAGGACGGCCACGCACGGGACCACCCACGGCAAAGGCAACGGCCCAGCACTTCCCCCAATCGAGACGAAGTCAGAAATCGCCCGCGGCGCCGACCCCGACGGAAAGCCGGCTGTCCAAAACAAGACAGCACCCTGGACCACCATGCCAGTTCCGAGCGTCACGATCAGCGGATGGATGTTCAGACTACGGGATACATAGCCGTTGAACGCGCCAATCAGTAACGCGATCAGCGCGACGATCAGGCAGACGATCGCGAAATTCCATTGCTGCCCATAGAGTTGGGCCGCCACCACGTTCGCAAAGCCGATCACGAAAGGTATCGACAGATCGATGCCGCCAAGGATGACGACAAGGGTCTGGCCGATGCATGCAATCGCCAGCAGCGATGCGAGCACGAGCAGCGCGCGGATCGCGAAAGGCTGCGAATAACCGGGAATGAGTATCGTGCCGATCACGTGCAGCAGGATGACGATCGCAAAGGCGCCGATTGCCCGGCCAGTCGTCTCCCTCAAGAGTTTGGTCGTCATCATCGGGCGCGCGCTCCCTTGGCGCTCTTTTCCTGAAGCGCGGTCAGCACGACGGCGGCAACCAGGATCGCGCCATATGCGATTTGAAGGACGTAGGTTGAGACATTGAAGGCGGTCAGCGCGCTTTGCAGCAAGAAGATATCGATCGCACCGATCGCCGCTCCGGCGAGCCCGCCGCGCCCACCGGCAAGGCTGACGCCGCCAAGAGCGACCGATGCGATGGCAATCAAGGTATAACTGGCGCCAATATTCGGGTCCGCCGACCCGATCAGTGCCGTCAGCATCAGGCCAGCGATCGCGGCGAACAGACCGGTGATCAGATAGGAGATGAACCGCACTTTCGTGACCGGCACCCCGGCGGTATAGGCAGCGCGATCGTCGCTGCCAACCGCCATCAAGAGGTCGTAGTAAGGAAGCTTCTTGATAAGCAGCCAGCAAATCGCGACGGATGCAAGCGGCAGGATCGACCAGCTCGCCGACATTGCCTTCAACCAACCAGGGGCTGGACCGACAGGCGACGGCACGATTGTCAGCGTCACCCCGCCGAGAACCAGATAGGTGCCAAGCGTCGCGACGATGGGCTGGATGCGCACGACGGTCGCCAGAAAGCCGTTGATGGCGCCGATCGCAAGGCCCGCGAGGAGTGCCGCGGGTATCACGACGGCGGGCGATGATATGCCCATTGTGAGAAAGAGCACCTGGATGACGATCGCGTTGACGAAGCCCATGGCGGGTCCGACGGAGATATCAATACCACCGCGCCCCGCCAGAATAACGGGCGCCGATGCCAGCGACGCGCCGATCAGCGGCGCCGCGAGCCCGATCAGCGTTCCCCAATTGGCTGGAGCAAAGCGGGTCGGATTGAGGATCAGGTTCAATGCCAGCAGCAGAACGAAGAGAACGCCCGCGAAACCGGCGTTCCTGACGAGATCGGCAAGACCAAAAAAGCGGGCGCCCATATCAAGCGGCCTTTCCAAACATGGCCGAGATAACGTTCCCGGCCGTCATTTCAGCGCCGGCCATCTCGGCCGAGATTTCATGCTCTCGAAACACCAGCAATCGACCACAAAGGAGGAGGATCTCCTCTATCTCACTCGACAGGATCACCAATGTCATGCCGTCCGCCGCGAGCTCACGAAAGACGCCGTAGAGCACGTGGCGGGTGGCGACATCGACACCGCGCGTCGGATCGTTCAGGAGGAGTACGTCGGGGCGAAGCGCCAGGGCTCGCGCGAGAAGTACCTTTTGCTGATTGCCGCCCGACAGCGTGGTGATCGGGGCGTCGAGATCCGGAACCTTGATCGAAAGCTTCTGGCGATAGGCCTCGAAGCGCTCGCGACGCCTGGCCGCTGTAATCAGCCCGGCAGTCGTGTCCGTCCAGACGGTCGCGATCGCGAAATTGTCGAGCACGGACATGGATGGGAAGATCCCGGTCGCCCGCCGATCGCGGGGCAAATAGGCTATCCCGTTGGCGACGGCCTGGCGAAAACCTCGCAGCGGCCTGCCTTGGCCTTGGCGCGAGACGGAGACCTGTCCACTTGCCGGCGTCACGAGACCCGCGAGTGCCTCCAGGAATATCTGCTGCCCATGGCCGTCCAGTCCCGCGAGACCGACGATTTCGCCAGCCTTGAACGTCTGGACTATTGGCCGGGCGCCGTCTTTCAGGGTGAGATTGTCGACAGTCAACCGGAAATCATTCATGGCTCAAATCCTCGGCCATGCGTGGGGCCATCGCGGCGAGAAGTTCCTCCGATGAGGATATCCCGGCCTCCTCGGTGCGAACGAGACGTCCGCCCCTGAGGATCGATATCCTGTCGGAGAGCGCCTTGACCTCGTCCATCCTGTGAGTGATGAAGATCAGCAGGCTTCCGGCATCAGCCATTTCTCGCATCAGGCGAAAGACGGATTGGCGGTCGCCAAAATCAAGGGCGGCCGTCACCTCGTCGAGGATCAGGACGCGTGGGCGCCGCACGACCGCGCGCGCCAGGACGACGAGCTGCTGGGCGGCGAGAGGAAGCGATCCGGCGGGGGCGTCGAGCGGAATGTCCGTGACGGCAAAGCGGCTGAGCGCGTTGGCGGCGGTCTCGCGCCGGCTGTCGCGCGCCACGCCGCGCGTCCACAAGCCATCGAGCCCAAGCAGGATATTGTCGGTCACGTTTCGATCAGGCGCGATCAGGATTTCCTGAAACACAGTGGCGAAACCCGCGCGTTGGAAGCCGGCTGGGTTACTGGCGGCGAAGCGCGCGCCGTCGAACCTGACGACGCCTTCATCCTGGGCAACGATGCCCGAGAGGATCTTGACGAGCGTGCTCTTGCCCGAGCCGTTTTCGCCGAGGATCGTATGTATGGTTCCGGCACGAAACGAGACCGTCGCGTCCGACAGGGCGACAGTCTCTCCGTATCGTTTTGATAGGCCTTCGATTTCTAGCATGTATCCGATCCGGGGTGGCGCGGTCATGGACCGCGCCCGTCAATCTTACCTGGCGCAGGCGTCGGGCGTCTTGGCGTAGTCCCATCCCGGCGTTGGCTTGGCGCCATCGAAATAGGCGTTGAGCAGATCCTCTGGCATTGGATCCGTCGGCGGCACGGGGAAGATCGACACCGCATCGGGCGTCATGCAGTCCTTGTACCAGTTGGGCAGATCGGCATTGTGGACGGCCGGGATGGGGATCATCAGCGTGTTCAGCTTCGGCTTTTGCCCGTCCAGCATGCGCACGCCCACTCTAAAGAGCGTCTGCGCGGTCCAGTGTGGCAACAATGCATGGCCTTCGAACCTGTACTTGTCGGGGTTGGCCTTCCAGTATCCAAGCGCATCGCCGGTCAAGGATCCGGTGATGAGTGGTGCCGGGCGACCGGCCTGCGCGAATGCCTCGGCGACGACGCGGCTTTCGCTGCCCGTCGTCCAGACAGCATCGACCGGCGCCGGATTGGTGGCAATCGCCTGGAGCACGACCGTCTTCGTGACGTTTGCCGTCCAGTTGCCGTTCACCGAGCGAGCAACCTTCAGGTTCTTGTCCTCGGCGAGAGCCTTGTCGGCACCCTGACGTTCCTGAGCGACGATCGGATGACCGGCGATCCCCTCCACCATCAGCACGTTACCGCCTTTCGGAAGCGCCTGATTGATGGCTGTCACCATGTCATAGCCCCAGCGGGCATAGTTGGAATCGACATTGATAGCGTTTTGGCTCGTCACCGAGCCGGCCGCGGTGACGAAGGGGATTTTTGCCGCGGCCGCCGCGTCCACCGCATCGTCGAGCGCGGTCGCGGAGCCCGGGATCGAGGTGATGATCGAGCAACCCTTGTCGATGAAGGCGCGGATCTGGTTGATCTGCTGGCTGACGTCGTTGTTGGAATCGGAGACCTCGAAGCTGGAGACGCTGCCATCGGCGATCAACCCGTCGACGAGGCGTTTCAGCTCCTTGGTGACGGTAACGCGCCAGGGATTGCCCTGGTAGGATTCCGAATGACACCATTTCCAGGGCTTGGCCGGCGGCGTCCAATTGCCCCAGGCCGATGGGCCCACTTTTTGTGGAGCGCCATCATACTGCGCCTTCAGCAGATCGGGCAGACCCGAGACGACGGTGCTGACATCGTCTTGCGCCATGGCTGGCACGCCCAAAGCCGCCAGGCTCGCGCCCGCCAGAAAAATACGGATGCTCTTTCTCATTTCACTCCTCCATATGGCGCCCGGTTCCTCCCGCGCCCAATTTCAAAAGCTGTTGGCAAACATCCTGTTGAGATCGGCGACCACCCGCGGTGCCGCTTCTCCATCCTTGAGGCCCTTATTGATGCGGTCGGATGCCTGCTGCTGAAACGCCATGTAGCCGTTGTGCCGCGGCCGCACCCAGGCGCCATCGAGGGTGGCGCGGGTCGCGCGATAAAACTCCGAAGCGTTCCGGTTGACGTCATCGTCCTCCCAGGCGGCGGAATGACCGGGCTGCCCACCGGCCTTGGCATACAGTCCGCGCTGGATTGGGCCGCTCGCGATCCAATAGGCGAGATCGATTGCCTCTTTCGGGTTCCTGGAGAAGGCCGAAACCGCGATACCGGTGCCCCCGAGCGCCGATCCAATTGGGCCATGGCTGCCCGCGACGGGGATATCGGCAAACCGCACCAACCGGTCGCGGAAGCCCGCGATCGAATAGCTGACATATCCATAGATAAGGGGCGCGCAGACGATGCGGCTGTCGGCTGATGACATCTCCTCGAAAACGGCAATCGGGTCCATCTCGAAACAGGCGGGATCGACGAGCGATGCGATCTCGCGCATCATCTCGAAGGTCTGGGCTCCAGCGTCAGGTTCAATCAAGTGACCAGGCTCGACGCGACAGGCATGTCCGCGATTGGCGGAAAGCGTGTAAAACGTCATCAGCGTGTGCGGAGGGCGAAGCGGCAGCAAGACCCGCCCTTCCCTTGCTAGCGAGATGACCTCCGCCCAGGTGGCGGCGGGCTTTGCCAATTCGTCCGGCCGGTATGCCTGGACCTGCGTCGCCGCGTCGATCGGAAAGCCCCACTGGCGGCCATCGGCATTGTAGCTCGGGTAGGACGCACCGACGCTGCCGGCAGCGAGCGCTTTCCGCTCATCGGCGCGCTCCGTCAGATCGAGTGGCAGCAGGCATTTCTCATGGGTGATCTGTCCGACATGCGGATGATCGATGACGATCAGGTCGTAGGCGCGCGCCAACTCTTCGACGGGATAGGCCTCGAAGTCCTGCAGGGAGCGCTTTTCCCAGTGTACGGCAATGCCTGTCTCCGTGTGAAACAGTTCAGAGCAGGCGACCATGGGATCGTAGCCACGCGGATGGCTCCATGTCATGCCCTTCAACGTCACCTTGCTCATAGTCCGAACTCCTCGCGGATCGCCGCGCTATGTTCGCCGATGCGGGGCGCCGCGCGATCGAATTTCGGGCGGGCACCATCGACGCGAAGGGGTGAGCGTGTGGTGAGGATCGACACGTCATCGTCACGGGTGACGGTTTGCAGCATGTCGAGAGACTTGAAGCCGTCGCTTTCCATGAGCTCGTGCCAGTTCAAGACCTTGGCGCACCAGATATCGGCCGGCTCCAGGATGGCCAGCCATTCGTCGATCGTGCGGGTCGCGATCTTATTGGCGATAAGCTCCTTGATCCGGTCACGATCACGGAACCAGCTTGTGGGATCGTCGCGATATGGATCGAGCTCAGGCATGTCGAGGAGATCGGCGAGCTTGGGTATCGGGGTCATGGCAATCGAGAGGTAGCCGTCGCTGGCGGCATAGACGCCGTAGGGCGCGGAAAGATAAGCGTGGGCGCTGCGAAAACTGGATCGTCTTGGCAGACGCTTGCCGTCGTTGAGATGGGTGGTCAGCACCTCGAACTGGAAGTCGACCAGTGCCTCCATCAAGCTTGTCTCGACGAGACTTCCCTTGCCCGTCACGCCTCGGCGCACGAGTGCCGCCAAAATGCCCTGACAGGCGGCGGCGCCCGCCAACATGTCGCCAATCGCCAGGCCGAAGGGAACGGGACCCTGATCCTCGTCGCCATTGAGCCACATGACGCCGGAGCGTGACTGCGCAAGCAGATCCTGGCCTGGTCGCCTGACCCACGGACCCTCGTCGCCATATCCACTGATCGATGCGTAGACGAGACGCGGGTTGAGCGCCTTGACCGCTTCGTAGTGAAGACCGAGCCGCTCGATGACGCCAGGTCGGAAATTCTGGATAACCACATCCGCGCTCTGAAGCAATGTCCTTAATGCCTTCAGATCACTCTCGTTTTTAAGGTCAATCGCCAGGCTTTCCTTTGCGCGGTTGATGGCGTGGAAGATCGTCGAGTCACCGCCGATTTCCGTGTCGCTGAGATAAAGACGTCGCGACAGGTCACCGCCATCGGGACGCTCGATCTTGATCACCCGGGCGCCAAGATCCATCAGCCGGAGCGAGCAATATGGGCCGGACAGGAACTGGCTCATGTCGACGACCACGAGGCCGCTGAGGGGGAGATCATTCGATTGCGTCATTGCAGATTACTTTTCCGTCTTGCCGGCGAAATCGGCCGGGTTCTTGTACTTCACGGTTTGGAGGTGCTCGCAGTAGAGAACGAGTTCGCCCTCGCCCTTGAAGACTTCATAGCTTGCCCTGATCAGGCCGAGTTCCTGGTAGCGAGGGCGTTTGTCGAGGTTGGTACGGATCGTGTAGATCGTGTCGCCGATGAAGACCGGCTTGATGAAGCGCAGCCTGTCATAGCCATATGAAAAAGCATTGACGCAGTTGGTCGCGACCAGGCCAAGCCCAGCGGAAAAGACGAAGGCGCCGGCGACCAGGCGCCGACCGAACACGCCGTCGCTTTCAGCAAACATCTGATCCTGGACGTAGGGATGAATGTCGGTCACCAGCACATTGAAGAGATGGCTATCGCTCTCGCCAATCGTGCGGCGCAACGAGCGGATCTTCTGTCCCTCGGGCCAGTCCTCGTAAAACCAGTTTTCGGCGTTCCACACCGGCAGATCGGCATGCTCCCGCGGCATGTCGGATGGATGCGTGGACGAAATCCCGACGGTCGGCTCCTGGCCCACAACGATGCCCTCCCCGGCAACGAAATTTCTTATGTGAATATCACTTTCACATATGCATCACCTTTGCAAGTCCATTCGATTATGCGATCAAGGAGACGGAGCATGGACGGAACGGGAGGCCGGATATGAGTGACGCCTATTTTCTTTTCATCGGATCCTGTAACCGCAAGACGCCCTACTTCGCGTCGGCGAACGGCGCCGGCGTAAGCGTGTATCGGTTCGGCGAGGAGAGGCTGGAGGCAACGAAAGTCACCGAATATGCCGACATCGACAATCCGACTTACTTATCGGTGAGCGCGGATGGAAACGCGGTCTATGCCAATTCCGAGATTTTCGGCTGGCGAGAGGGACTTGTCACCGCCCTATCGTTCGACAAAACGTCCGGCGCCCTTACCTATCTCAACATGCAGCCAGCGCGCGGCAGCATCACCGCCCATAATGTCGTCACGCGCGACGGCAAGAAGCTGATGGTCGTGAACTACGGCATGGGTGACGGTGGACCCGACCAATCCCTGGTGGCATTTCCATTCACAGACGAAGATGGTCTTTATCCGCCTAACGCGTCCATACGCCAGATCGGTCGAGGGACTGACACGGCCCGGCAGGAACGCAGCCACGCCCACAGTGTCGTGGAAGTCAGCGACAATCTATTCGTGGTGGCCGATCTCGGCTGCGACACACTAACAAGCTATCGCTTGGAGGGCGATCAACTCCTCCGTCTCTCGCAAACGCGGTGTGAGCCAGGCGCTGGACCTCGACACACGGCCCTTCACCCGAACGGGCGTTTTCTGTTTGTGCTGAATGAACTTAACTCGACTTGCTCAAGTTTCGCCGTGGATTCCGGTTCAGGGGCGCTGACACCGATCGGCTCGACGAAAGCACTTCCGGATACCCACGGAAACCATTGTTCCGATATCCAAATCTCGCCCGACGGTCGTTTTCTTTACGGCGGAAATCGTGGCCATGACAGCATTTCGGTGTTCAAGACGCTCGACAATGGCGAAGTCGAACTCCTCTCAAGCGTGCCCTGCGGCGGCAAGACACCGCGAAACCTCGCGCTTTCCCCGTCTGGTCGTCATCTGTTTTGCGCCAACCAGGATTCCGACCAGATTTCGGTGTTCGAACGAAATGCCGAAACCGGGCAACTACAAGATACCGGAGTATCCATCGAAACCGGCACGCCAACCTGCATCAAGACATCGGCGGCCTGACCTGGATAGCGGCGGCTGCATCAAAACCCGAGTACATCGTCCCAGTCCTGTACATACAGCCCAATCGAACGACAATCACGCTGTCCGGTGGCACCATCATATCGAGGCACATTCACGTTGTCGTCCGGCACCAGGTGATGCAGGTAGTCAACCGCGCGCTGCGCATGGGCCGCGGCTTGAAAGATGGCGCGCTTGTCGCCACGCAGCACGTGCAGCCATCCGTCGATGTAGCTTGCATGGTCGGGTCTCGGTTCGAGCTCAGGCGTGATGCCGAGATCGGCGCAGAGGAACGCGCTGCCAAGTTCGGCGATAAGCTCTTCACGAGCACGTTCCGTGCGGTCCTTGGCGTAGCGGGATAGATCGCGGTGTAGACGAGCGGGTGTCGATGTCCAGTGCGTCATTTCGTGGCTGAGGACGGCGACATAGCTAGCCTCATCGACGAAACTGTCGAGAAGTGGCATCTGGATGTAGTCCTTGGCGGCGGCATAGTATGCGGACGAACCGCCATGGCGGATGAGCGCTCCGGTATTGGCGAGGAAACGTCCGGCCATCCCGATACGATCGAGCGGATCGGATAGATCGACATTTGCCTGATGATGCCCGTCAAGGCCCTTGATCTGGTCGGGTAGGGTAGGCTGGCGGCACCTCAATGAGGACGCGGCTCAGCCCCCTCCGAACCGGACTTGCACCTTTCAGCGCATCCGGCTCTCCACGACTACGTGTTCCATCACGTCGTTGGTCAACTTGGCCACCAGCATGGACGGAGCGATGACAGGGCTGGCAAAGCACAATGCGCTTGCGTAATCGTGCTGCCGGCATGTACCGGGCAAGCCCCGCTTTTTCCATTTCCGCGATCTTTCTGACATGATGGATTTCACATGGAAGATCTGTTCGACCGCATCTGGCACATTTCTGCGCGTTGAGGCGTTCGACCATTTCTGTCCTGCTGAACACGAACTTTGATGATTGTGGGCGATCAATGTCACCCCATTTTCGCGGTTCGCACTTCAGGTCCTTCAGCTGCCAGATCTTGATCTCTCGGGGTTCCTCTCCGACTTGGAAGCGAACGAAGAAGTCTTGCCCTCGGCGCATCTTGGCGAAGATTTCCCTCGCAGACGTTTTGTGCTTTGCCGCGATGGTCTTGACGCAGCTCATCAGGGCAAAGTACCCGCCCTTATTGAGCTTGCGTTTCACATCATCGGCAAGCGCATAGTAATTTGCGAAGCCTCTCCATTCAGCGTTGTAGGCCATGACAATTTCGACGTCACTCGCCAATGTCAAAGCGGGACGGTGGCGAGGACGAAAGGCATCGTAGTCGCCCCATCCTTTGCCATTGACAAACCGGACCACCTTTTCCCTTGGGACATTCAGCTTCAAACGATCTGCCAACCCTCGCCGCAGTGCGGGACGACCATAAAAGGTCGCCTTGTGCGGATTGCGGTTGGTCGATGTCCTGACATCGTATCCAAGGAAACGTGCTCCGTCCGAAGCCTTGCGGATGCCGCTTTTCTCATCCGATACGCTCAGTTTCAGGTTTTTGGAGAGGAATGTCCTCACCTCTTCCATGATCTGCCGCGCATCATCTTTGCTACCAATTATGCCGATCAAGAAGTCATCAGCATAACGGCAGTAGCGGAGCCGCTTGTAATTCGGATCGAATGCGTCGGTGGCCGGCACGGTCAACCGTTCCGCCTTCAGCCGACTGATCTCCTCCAATTTGGATTTGATCTCTGCATCATCATCACCTCGATCAAGACGAAGCTGATCCACTTGCTTACGAAGCCGCGTCAGACGATTCATGATCCGTCGGCCTTCGACCGATGGAACACGTTTCCCGCCCCTATGGTAGGCTGTGACCTTCGATTCCATGTACTCGTCGAGTTCATGGAGGTAGATGTTTGCCAGTATAGGGGAGACGATACCGCCCTGTGGGGTGCCGCTGTAGGTTCGGTGATAAACCCAATCCTCCATATAGCCCGCTTTCAACATTCCACGGATCAAGCCGATAAATCGGCTGTCGTGGATACGTTTTTCAAGCAAGCCAATCAGGATGTCGTGATCAATGTTGTCGAAGTATCCGACCACATCGACATCGACCAGCCATTTCACCCCTGTCCACACCGCACGGATGTTTTCCAACGCGGTATGACAGGATCGGTTCGGTCTGAACCCATGAGAGTGCTGCGAGAACAGCGGCTCATAGATTTGCTCCAGAAGAATTCGAACAACCTCCTGGGCCAAGCGGTCTTCCGTCGTCGGCACACCAAGCGGCCTTTTCTTGCCGTTGGCTTTGGGAATGTACACCCGACGTACTGGTTGCGGGCGATAGGTCCCATTCGCCAGCCGTTCGATGATCGAACATATCTTTTCCGACGTGAAGCCGTCAAAGGTCTGTCCGTCAACTCCCGGTGTCATCGCACCCTTATTCTGTGCGATTTTATGGTAGGCTTGCTCCCAAAGGAGCGGAGCCCTCATAAGGCGATAGAGCCCATTGACCCGCCGACCCGACCTAACAATGATCGGGAGCGATCCAATAGCCCTTTTGATAGTATCTGGCAGCATTAGCACACCTCTTCGAAAGGTTTTGGATCGTAGTCGCTGCCGTCCTTCCCCTGATCCGCAGAATTTTCGCCCAAGTTGCCCTGAGCCTATATTCTCGACCATCCGATGATTTCGGCTGTCCCGGTCATTACTCCGGGCATTTGAGTACTATGACGGCTCCGTACCCATACAGGTCATCGGCAGAACCGATGCCTGCTTAGGGCATCCCGTAATTACGAAAGCGGGAGATACGATGTGGTTAGGTGCCCCGTTCGTTCACTTACCCCTCCGATGGAGGATGCGCCGAATGGGCTGGCTTTCCCGATATCGGGGTTGGAGGACCTCAACACCCTGTCCTCTGTCCATTCGGTGTGTCGTGTCAGTCGTTCTACGACACCGCTCCGGTTGTAGGCCGCTGCAAACTAGGATTCAGGCAGTACAGCTTTCACCATACACATCTTGCCCTGACCCGCCGCATCGCAAACGACTTTGATGCTTTGGGCCTTTTCCGAACATGCTATTGTTCCCCGCTCCTTTCGGAGTCACAATCGTTGCCGATCGAGGTTAGTTCGGCAGGCATGAGCTATTCCAGCAAGCTCATTCACTCATCGTGACACTCCCTATACTTTCGCCGTTACGGCGCACTGTTGAAGACAGTGTAGGCCTTGATGAAGGGAATGGTGCGTTCGACGTCATCGCCTTTTTCGACTGTCTCGGCGCGGATGATTGAACTGGCGAAGACGACGGTCGTGCCGGTCTCGCCCTTGCGGACGGCGGCTCCCAGTTCCAGGTCGGGTAGCGGGGCAGCGTCGCCGCTGCCCCGCCCCCTCAGAACCGTGCTTGCGAGTTTCCCCGCACACGGCTCAAGCAAACCGCTTGCGATCCCGTACACTCCTCTCCGCAGCAAGAGCCTGGAGATGGCAGTAGAGGTGCATGAGGCGCTGATTATCGAGCGTGCGTTTCCCACCAAGGCGAGGTGCCGTGATGTGGTGAACGCACAGGGCCTCGTCGTTGTGCAGGGTCTCACCGCAGCGGAAGCACATGCCTCCTTGTTCTTTGGCGAGAGCCTGTTGCCGACCGGAAAGCTCGGCATGCTGACGCGATCTTCGCCGCACCCAATAGTCTCGGAGGGCTGGATCATCTGGCGATGCGCCCCCTTTCACAAGGATATGTCGAACGATCGGGGTCCACGCAAACTTGATGAGACGACCGCCGTCTCCGGCAGCATCGCCGAAGACCCAGTAGTCCATTCTCTTGGGGTGTAACTTACCCCAGTATTTGCGCGTGACCCAGTACCATGGCTTTTGCGGATGTGTCTTCCGCGCCCAACGGACCTCTTTGCCAAAGATCCAGCTGTCGAGTTGGGCGAATAGCCGTTTCGATACCACGCTCCGGTAATAATTGCTCCAGCCTCGAATGATCGGGTTTAGCCGAGTAAGGACGGTGACTATGTTCTGACCGTCCAGTCCTCGCCATTCCCGTATCATCCTGGCTTTCAGCGATTTCACCGATTTCCGGGAAGGCTTGATCAACAGCTTCCAGCCCCATCGGGTTTCCGGACTCCGATATTGGCGGATGTTGAAGCCGAGGAAGTCGAACCCATCGGATAGATGCACTATCCGCGTCTTCTCGTCTGAGAGGACAAGGCCCCGCGCTGCCAGCCAGGCGGATAGTTCCACCCGAGCCTGACACGCATCTTCTTCGCTATCGCAGAAGACGACAAAATCGTCTGCGTAGCGGATCAAACACCGCTTGCCGACATTGTCGCCGCGGGTGATGTATTTCACACCAACCGCGGCCTCCATGCCGTGCAGGGCGATGTTGGCGAGCAGAGGACTGATCACGCCACCTTGCGGCGTACCACTATCGCTGTCGTGAAAGACCCCGCGCTCCATGTACCCCGCTTTCAGCCACTGACGAATGAGCTCCTTTGCAGGGAACCCTTCGATGGCGTTGAGCAGGAATTCATGGTCGATGTTATCGAACGCCCCTTTGATGTCAGCATCGAGAACCCATCGGCGGCGGCGCACTGGTGCGGCGACATTGTAGATTCTCGCTATGGCATCGTGGCATCCCCGTCCCGGCCTGAACCCATAGCTGCAAGGCTCGAAGCGTGCCTCCCAGAAGGGTTCGAGCGCGTTTTTCACCCGCGCCTGCAAAGCTCGGTCACGGATGGTTGGGATTCCAAGGGGGCGCAGTTTCCCGCCTGCCTTCGGAATATACACCCTACGCGCTGGCGCTGCTCGCCACGGCTGAACCGACATGAGGCTGTCGGCCAACTCGTTGCGAGCCTCGACGGTCGTCGTGACGATGCCGTCTACGCCAGCAGTGTATTTTCCCTTGTTCTCCTGAGTGACCTGTCGCACGCTTTTCAGCGTGTTTGAGTAACTCCGAAGCATCAGGTTCTGTAAAGAACGCACCTTGGCAAGGTCGTTCTCACGGGACGCCCGGAAGATGCGCTGTCTCAGATTGCGGACGCGCCGATTGACTTGCCGCCAGTTGACGGCATTCCAGTCGGTCTGTCCCTTGGTTCCGTTTGCAGAAGAATTCCGCACCTAACTTTTCCCTCGGTTAGCAATCATCACAACGTCTTCGGGCGGTTCACCAAACCCACGTCAGCAGCCTTTCGGCTTGAGCATTGCTCTATCCGGCAGGTTATGGATTCCCTTGATCTTTCGATCTGCCGACATTCGCTTCTTGGGTCTTCCTGTTCCCGCTGGGCATTCAGCTTCCCTTGCGGTCGGCCTACCGGCGTTGCCACCGGTTCCCATCGGGGTTTCCGTGTTCCACATGAAGGAGATGCGGTCGGGGCGGGCGCTCTCAGTACGCCGGGGCGCGGTGTTCGCGGTGGGGCCAAGCTCACCCCAGTTCGCATTTGCCCAGCTCGGCCGTGTCAACCAACGGTTACGGCCTTACTACCTCACGGCGCGTTTCGATGAGAATTCACTCGCGTTCGCCCTTCCGACCTTCGCCTCGCCCGACAAAATGCGTTGGCTGCATTTCCATCTTGGGCTTTCATTCCCGCTTCACACCACGCCGTTACCGACGTCGCATGGGGAATGTGGCGACAGAGTTGAACACTACTCATGGACCCATGGGGTCACTCCTTTCATGCGACTTTCACGTCGCACTGCCTGACGATAGGTCATCCAGGTCGAGGAGGAGAAGCCTCGGGCGATTGCCTCGGACCAGAGGAGAAGGACGTTGATGCCGGAATAAGGCTCGCCATTGTGGCGAAGTGGACGGGTGACGGTCGCTGATGGCGAGGCGCTGTGCCATGGCTGGATCCAGGGACGCACGCCGCGGTCGAGTTCGGCGATGATCTTGTCGGTGATGCGGCTATAAATATCGGATCTGTGGTTGCTGTGCTCTCTTGTCATGTCGGCCTCCGTTCGGGGTCGCGACCATCGCGACCTGCCACGGCGGTCCGAAAGCCAGGCTAGAAGCGTCGGCTGGCACCCGTAGGGCCGGAACGAAGAGCAGGACGGCAAGGCCGTTGCGGCCGGCGCGAGCCTGGCAGGACAAAAGCCGGGGCAGGACGTGGTGATGCTGGCCTCGAAATGGCGGTGACGGGCGGGAGCAACGCCCGCCGCGACTGATTATCCTCGCCGCACCATCGACTTCGCGATCTCGACGATATCATCACGCGATGCCGTCGGATCCTCCTTCGACCAGGCAATGCCAAGCCCGATCTTGAAGTCGATCCCCCTCACCTTCTTGAGCACGAAGCTGCGGTTGGGGATATCGGTCGTCCATTCCGGTGCGAAGCCGATGCCCAGACCGGCGGAGACGAGAGAGACCAGCGAATAGGTGTCGTCGCAGCTATAGGCGACGTTCTTGGTCAGATCGTATTCCTCGAACTTCCCATTGAAATACCGTTCGGTGTAGGAGAGGTTCTGCCGGTTGAAGGCGATGATCTTCTGATCGCGTAGGTCCTCGATGGAGATTTCGTTGAGGGAAGCGAGAGGATTGCTCTCGGCGACCGCCAGGAGATAGCGTTCATGGGCAACCGAGAAGAAGCGCAGCGATCCGATGTTCTCGACCGGCCTGATAAAGCCGAGGTTCAATTGTCCGGTCTCCAGTCCGCGTATAATGTCCCCTGTGTTGCCTGAAGCAATGTGAATGCGGACGTCGGGAAACTTGCGGGCGATCTTGCCAAGAAACAGAGGCAGCATGCCCATGGTGGCTGGATAGACGGTACCGATCTTGATTTGGCGGATGCGGCTGCCGCCGGCGGCCCGCGTCAGCTCGGTCGTCAGCTCCATCTCGCTGAGGATGCGAACGGCACGATCGTAGAAGGTCTCCCCTGCCCTCGTTAGTTCGACCCGACGTGTGGAGCGGATGAACAAGGGGCACCCGAGCTCCCTCTCCAGCGCCATGACATGATTGCTGAGCGCTGGCTGGGCGATATTCATCTTGATCGCGGCACGACCGAAGTGGAGTTCCTCGGCGACCGCTCGGAAAAGGGATAGTTGGCGGAGTTCCATGGTGCGGCACCAGTGAAATAGAAATTCGGCACGGTGAAACGATCAGTCGAGCCTTTGCTCGCCAACATCAAATCTCGAAACACAGGAGCAGGCATCCAGCGCTAGAAGAATCAGCGCATTTTGCTTACGAGTGTAGTCGTACGATTTGCGCGACAAAAGGTCAAGCGATTTCGCTACAAGCGTATTCATTTTTATGGTGTTTGATGGCGAAATTAACTCCAGAGGCAAATCGAGCAGCGCGAGCAATGCTGAAATGGTCCGTGCGTGAGCTCGCAAAGAATGCTGGCATCGCGTTTTCGACTGTTCACCGTTTCGAAACAACCGGCAGCGCCACGGAATCTACAAAGGAGAAAATCACCTTGGCCTATGCCGCTCACGGAATCGAGATTACTAACGGTGACTATACAGGAGTCCGCCTACGACTTTCATCCACAGATCGCTAATGGGTGGCTGGATTGAACAGAAGTATCTTTTGCGAGTGCCCCACACGGATTTAGCCTGACGCTTGACGAGACGCCTGTGGGGGATCTGTCTTACGAGATATCGTTTGCTGGAGCGCCGGGATTGAAGCGCATTGGCTTGCAGTGCGCGTAGATTGTTTCGACAGCAGTTGGGATGGCCCGCCAAGCGTTTTTAAGGAGGGCCTCTGGCGGCCTCGGGTACACTGCTGATACCATGTCGAGCAGATCTGGCTCGGTGGCTTGCATCAGTATGGCCATGATGGGTTCGCCGGTGTGTTTCTCGGCCATGAGGGGCGCCCAGGCTGCCAGGTTGAGTTTGATGGCGCCATAGAACCCATCGGCCCAATCGCCGGGCAGGACTTCCTCGTCATCCGTTCGCATGAACATCGGAGCATATCGGCCGGGCGCCGTCAGTTGGTGAGCGATGAGGTTGTAGTGATCGACGATCGTTTCGATCACGGCGTAGGTCTTGTTTCCGACGAACGCCTTTTCTTTGAGCCGCTCAGTGTCGCCGAAAAGAAGGTGGTACCGATCACCTTCGCCTTTTGCCATGCGCACGCGCGGCGCAAATTCTTTGAGCTGGCCGACATCCAGAAAAATGCCCGCGACCGCAAACGCAAGGGCAAGCCGATCTCGCCGATCGCATTGGAGGCCGTCCAACGGTACGACGCGCTGTTTGAGATAGAGCGCGAGATCAATGGATTGAGCGCTGTAGAACGACTGTCCGCGCGGCAGGAAAAGAGCAAGCCGCTGTTCGATGACATGCACGAGTGGCTGAAACAGGAGCGCGCCTCGCTCAGCAAATCGTCCGAGGTGATCGAGCCGATCGATTACATGCTGAAGCGCTGGGATGGCTTTGCCCGTTTCCTCGAAGATGGCCGGATTTGTCTCACGAACAATGCGGCCGAGCGCGCTCTGAGAGGAATTGCACTCGGGCGTCGAAACTGGACCTTCGCCGGTTCCCAGCGTGGGGCTGATCGAGCCGCCATCATGCTCTCCGTCATCACGACCTGCCGCCTCAACGACGTCGACCCAAAGGCGTGGCTCGCCGATGTGTTCGCCCGAATCGCCGATCTTCCCGTCTCTCGCCTGCACGAACTGCTGCCTTGGCAATGGAAGGCCCACAAAGGGACGGCTATCGTGGCGGCCGCGTAAACAGCTCCCGGAACAATGCTTCCGAGCGCTCCAAGCCTTCATCGGTCAGGATCAATGACTTCGACTTGTTGACCGGGTCGCCGATCATGCCCTTCTTGTGAAGCCGATCCGTCGTTGCCCAGTCGAATCCCTTCCAGGCCCAACGCTCGTTATGCAGCGTCAGCCATAGCAGCGCCAAAACGGCATCGTCGATCTTGTCCTCATCGATCTCCATGAACCGACGTTACCACGCGCGGCGCTCAAAATCCTGCGGCCATGCTCGGATGGATACGCTTCTTCATAAGTCCGTCCTCAATGGGCCGAGCTCTAATCCATTCTGGAGGAAATTCTCAGTGGCAGGTCAAATTCTCAGTGGCAGGTCAATGTCGGGAAGCACGGTGGTCTGGCGCAAACCGCAGCGTGCCAGGACACCGCCGCCGTAAGCTGGCGATAGATCATGAACTTCCGTTATTCTGTAAGTCGCAAAAATAGGTCGCTATCGAGCTTCTTTTTGTTGGCGACGATCGAGTTTGTAATTGACCAAAACACTCCTACATCGGCGGGGCGATCGAGCAAAGGTTCCCCGTCATCGAGATGTATCATAGTAGGTGGGATAAAACTGTAGCGAGTGTCTGGCGTAGACAAATAGGTCGTCACCAAAGCACCCTGGTCGAGGTGCCAAGTGAGATTCTGAAGATCGCAAATCGCGTCTTCAAGGCGTGTAGTCAATGCTCCCGCAAAGCGTGACGAAGCTTCACTTGGCGTGATTACCATCAATGTGGCCGATAAAAGTGAAAAGAGATTGTGTGACTGATTGTTGAAGCGGAGCAATGCCACATCAGCCGCGTTCGCTAGGTCGAGCAGAGGTTGAGGATCAGCCATCAAAATCTGATCCATATCAGCCACGATAACGGGCGCGGAGCCACGAGAAAGTTCGTTACGCAGATCCAAGTAACGGGCGCACGAGTAATAAACTTTTTTTGAGCATCCGTTAGATCGGAAAGGTCTACAGTCTCCGAGGTTGCGAGCACGTTTGGATGGTTTTTGACAATCGCCTCAAGCGTCTGCCTTGCATCAGGATCCGGATTTACGATATGAAAATGTAGGAGTATCTGCTCTTTGCCAAAGAGGCTGATTGACTTCGCAAGTGCCTTGCCATATCGACAGAAATAAACGCTATCGGCGGTGACAAAGTAAGTCGCTTTCCAGCTATTATCCAGGCTTGCAGGCTCATGTAAGCATTGGGTTGACCTATTTCTCTTGTTGTACGAGCTAGATGGCTTGTGATTGAAGCGCAACGCACGAGTAAACGTTGGCGCTCCAGCGCCCGTCGCCACCGCTACGTCAAGGGAAAATAATCTATCAGCCGCCAAGAGTTCACCGTTACATGCCAAAAGACTTCCGAGCGCATATATGGCTTGCGGGTCGTCCGGGAAAATGCGTCTTGCATTCTCAAGAGCATGAATTGCCCCATTTAGATCGTTCGATTTTGCTTTGATGAGGCCGACGAGGAACCATGCTGCAAAAAGATCCCTGCCACCACCTATCCGTATCGCGCACCCCGCAGAATGCCTTGCCTTCGCAAGTTCACCTAGCTGGAAGTATATTTCTGCTGATGCAAGAAAGCGGAAAGCTGTTGGTTTGAGCTTCGCAGCCAGCGAATAACGTTGGCACGCTTCCTCGAGGTATCCTTTGCGAACTAGCCTTCGGGCCGTGTAATCGGAAACCAAAGCCAAAGCTGCTTTGACCTTCTCCACGGGTGTGAGCATGGTATCTGATAACATCGGATGAGAATTTTACGCTATGATCTTTAGTCTAGAAAGAACCCGCACAACGAAATTCGATCGAAGTTTGCGGTAAGCCTCTCGCTCATTGGCTAGCATCTCTTGAATCCCTTGCAGTTGCGATGTCTTGGCTGCTAACTCCGCTTCTGTTTCCGATAACTTTATCTCAGACGGGAGTGGGCGTCGAATGTCTGAAATCTCACGGACAACTCCTTTGTCTGTCTTGGAGTAATTTCGGATGGCGAAAAATGCACCGAATACTTTCTCGAGAGCCTCACCATTATAGCTCTCTGCATGAAATGTCTCACATACATGGAACTCCCAGCCTTCTCCAAAGTCCGCTGGTAACCAACCCGACTTATGCTCTTGCATTTCGGCGCCCGAAAGACCCCAGCCGTCTTTCTCACCCTCTTCCATGTGCTGAGGCATAAAACCAAGAGGCGTAAAGATCACGGCTTGACGTCGACAGACACGATCAATTTCCGCCAACACTGCAAATCCAACGTCTTTTTCAAGATGCTCGATCACGTCCAGCAAGAATACGCTATCAACAGAATTGGCCTCCAACGCCCTGAGCGCTTCCAACGCTCCCAGCTTCAAAATCATTACCGATTTATCGCCCAAATTCCGTTGCGCCAGAATGTCTGAGTATTCCGACCAAGGTTCGACCATGATGTGCAGACGCGGTCGATAATAATTCATCGGCTTGATACCGCATCCAATGTCAAGAACCACATCTGTCTCGACAACTTCAGCCTGCGCCTTCCGCATTGTTGTCTTCGCGTCAGGATAGTAAAATACAGATGATTGGGTCACTCGATACCTTTCATTTAAACCGCTCGAACAAAATGACGAAACTCCCTGTGAGCTTACATTGGCTTTGATTGAGCTGTTAGCTAGTTGGGCGGATTGCATTGATCAGACGGAACCATAGCCGATTTCAAACGGCCATCTTCATACTTTTAACGATTTGGGTCTGTGGGGATATGAAACTCAATTCTCTGCATTGGGATTCCGACTAAGACCCCATCGAGTGAACTGTCGGTCACCTTGAACAAGGCTGCATCATGCATCCAATGAAGTTGGACATGTGCTTCGAGGGTGCCATCAGCAACAGCAGCCGTGATCGCATAATCTCCGACCATTAATGTCGGCAGTTGAAACTGGAAGATGGTTTCGAACATTTCTCCAGCTTCTATCGCTGGCGCGCAGCCCTCGTACGTTCGATAGGTGTTTCCGCCAAAAAGAGGCTGTCCCAGACGGTCTTTCACGAAGAAACCGACGATCGGAGACCGGATCGGTGCCTTTGCTGTGGTCTCAATCACGACCTGAACTATCGACTGACCTTCGCAGAAGTCTAGAGCGCGCCCTTCGAGATCAATCAAGTGAACAGAGGATATCTCTGCGTCACCGTTGCCAAAGTGCGATGAACTCGAATTGAAATTGAATCCGGCAATCTCCAATGCACCGCGGTCTATCGCAGTTGCTACAGGTGTTGACGGCTGAGCAAATCTGGACTTTGCCTTAGGAGACGACCGATGAGATTTAACCGTTCGACCGACATTGTCCTGCAGAGGCTCACTGGGGTATACTTCTGCTAAATACGCGTCACAAACACGTGATGAATCGCCAAGTGCGCGAACTCTTCCATGTTCGAGCCAGACAGCGCTGTCACAAAAGCTCTTAACGGCGCTGAGATCATGACTAACAAAGAATATACTGCCTCTCTTTTTGAACTCCCGGAGGAAGCGCATGCATTTTTGGGAAAATGCAGCATCTCCAACAGATAGCGCCTCATCAATTATAAGGATGTCCGCGTCTACATGGGCGATAACAGAAAAAGCAAGCCGAGCGATCATGCCGCTTGAGTATGTTTTCAGCGGCTGGTCAATAAAAGCGTGTAGCTCGGAGAAGTCTACGATGGCGTCAAATCGTGTCTTGATAAGCTCCGGGGGCATCAAGAGTAAATTGCAATACAGCTCAATATTTTCGCGCCCGGAAAACTCCGTATTGAAGCCCGCGCCCAGTTCCAGTACCGCTGCAACCTTGCCATTCACTTCGATTGTCCCGGAAGTAGGCTGAAGGGTTCCGGTAATCAATTGCAGTAATGTGCTTTTTCCAGCTCCATTTTTGCCGATCACTGCGAACGACGCCCCTCTATGGACTTCAAAGGACACATCTGACAAGGCATGAAACTCGCGAAAATATCTACGGTCATCCCTGCCCAGAAAGATCTGCTTCATTCGATCTACAGATCTATCATACACTTCATAGCTCTTACTTAGAGCATTAACGGATATCAGAGGCTTTTCAGAGTTAGATAACATCTGCAAATCCCTGCCTAGTCTTATCGAAAAATGACTTACCACACCATGCCACAGCACATGCTACCAACGTATAAGACAGCAACGCTGCACCATCTGGGGCCGATCCCGTGTTAAGCAATCTGCGAAATTGCTCCACAGGAATTGTGATAGGATTTAAAGCCATTAGCCACTGAAACTTCTGTGGTAGAACTTCACGCGGAGGTATATGACCGGACCTAGATACATCAGCAGCTGGACCGAGACATTAATGACTTGACCTACATCGCGGACGTAAACGCCGATCGCGGAAAGAAAGTAGCCAATCCCTGAAACCATCGTGACAAGTGGAACCAATACGATGGGGAACAGGAAATACGTCCAATATAATTCACCCCCTAAAACTATGACCAATGCTGCCCATGCTATCATTCCGAGTATCATATGAAACAGCGCGGTACCGATTGGTACCCAAATGAGCAAGTCAACCGGGAAAACCACCTTCTTCACGTAGTTGGCGTTAGAAACTATCAATGAGGCCGAACGGCTTGCACACTCCGAGAAGAAATTGAAAATTAGTAGGCCGGTGAACAGTAAAAGCGTGAACTTCGCTGGATCGGAAACATCTGGCCATCTTGGCTTCAATATAAGACCGAAAACGAGCGAGTATACGCCAAGCGTAAGCAACGGCAAAACGAGGGACCAAGCTGATCCAATCAGCGTACCCTGATATCGAGACGAAATATCCCGTCGTACCAACTGATAAAGCAAGTTACGATATAGGTAGATATTTTTCAGCGCCATCGGGGCAAATCTAGCAGTCATCTTTACCAACCGACATGGCGACGAATGCGTTGAAGGGTCATCGTCGGGCCATCGCTTTTCAATGAGATGAGGGCTTTCCGGAGCAGTTTCCTTTTTCGGCTAAGCGACTCTAAAGAAATCATCGCGATAACGGAGCGCGGCTCTGGAGAGCCATCGTCTAACACGTTGCTTGCATTTTGAAGCAAAATCTTGATCTGTCGTGAGAACTGACAGAAGTACGGGTCGTGGATTACGAAATGGGCGATATTGACGCATCCTATTGCTTGCTTTCTTGAATTGAGAGCCGCAGTGTTGGGACCAACGCGAACCAAAGATAATACTTCGTCGAGGCCGCCAATTTCATATTTGCTAGCTAGCGAGATCCAGAGGCAAACGTCCTCTCCGATTTCCAAGTGCTCTGGAAACCTCGCATCTTTTAAGACTTTAGCTCGAGCCATGACGGTTGGCATGGCAATCGGGCATGTTGAAATGATTTCCGGGAACACTTTGCCAGCGAACGACCCAGACGAATACACCTGAGTTGGATTCCGCTTCCATCCATCCTACGATACGATGTGTGCGAAAAATGCGCAGCGTTATCCAACATGAATGTCAGCTGCCGTTCGAGCTTCGTGGGCAAAAACAGATCGTCCGCATCCAAAAATGCTATATAGGAACCGGTGGCAAGCTCTATTCCGAGATTGCGAGCTTTAGCAGGGCCCGAGTTGGCTTGGCGAAAATATTGTATCCGATGGTCAGCCCCTACCGCCGCATTGAGAAGCGTAAGGTCTTCAGTTGATCCATCATCGATAAGCAAAATCTCAAAGTTCTGATGGGTCTGCGCCTGGACACTTTGGATTGCTTCTATCGTCCAGTCGATGCGGTTGTAGAAAGGTATGACCACAGAAACTTTGAGGTCTCCGCGCGCATCTTTCGCCATGCGCTGAGCCAGTTCAGCGGCTTCTTTGTACGGCGTGTCTCTCAAAAACCTTGCTGTATCGGTAAAAAATGCGCATGGCGAGCCGGACATGGCAACCATCTCATCTTCAGTGAGTCGCTGTAGAAATCCCGACCACAAGTCGTTACATTCGTCGATGTGCTTCTCAATCCGATGCGTTCCTTGATCGGGATGTACACGGGACTGAATCAGGATTGTGGGGTCAAAGTGCAACCGCGCACTTCGAAACATGTCGAACCAGAGCGCGTAATCCTGCGTCGAAGGACGATTGACGTCAAAAACACCTACCCTATCAAAATGCTCTCTGGAAATCAGAAGCGTACAGCCGTGCACCAGCCCACGTAGAAGGGGTAAGAGAGGGATATCCAGACTTTCAATCGGCAGGACGGTTTCTGGACGGACACTTCCGCGCGCTTCCGACCTCTGATCTATAAGATCATAACCGCCAAATACAATTGTCTGCTTATCGTCAAGAGATCGGAGAATCTCGATCTGATGCGCCACCTTGTTCGGGTGATAACGATCGTCATGGCTCAGCCACGAAAAATACGAACCTCGCATCTCGGCAATGCCGAAATTGAGAGCCGACGCGCATCCGCCGTTATCCTTTACGAAATAACGGATACGCTCGCCGTAGCTACGCGCTATTGCGTCTGTTTTCCCATTGTCGCTCGAGCCATCGTTGACAACTATAACTTCGACATTGTCGTAAGTTTGGGCAAGCGCACTATCAATCGCTTCACGCATGTAGTTCCCGCCGTTGAAAACGGGAATGACGACTGAAACAAGCGGGTGGAACTTGGGTTCACTCATGGTTGTCCTAGTTTCAACATTTTCAGTGGGCCATCGCCCAGCGCTACAACAGGCACAGATATATCTCTGATGGCTCGCAGCGATTGGATCTAATCAGCAGGGCGTTTATTCCAAACCGTCCGATTGACGTAGTCCACATAACTAATAACAACACGTAAGATCTGCTTCGACACCGGGCCAGCCTCATAATCCGAAACAGTTTGGAATGCGTTCCCACCTTGGGCGCTTTGTGATGTTACAATCGACACAGCTTCCAACACGCGGTTGCTCCGTAGGCCGCTCATGATCAGCGTACCAACATCCATGCCCTCCGGCCTCTCATGCGTGTTACGCAGCGTGATTGCGCGCAGATTTAGGAGGGAGGTCTCTTCGGTTATAGTTCCGCTGTCGGACAGCACGCAAAACGCAGACATCTGCAGACTGATATAGTCTGTGAACCCGAAAGGCTTCATAAACCGCAAAAGCGGATGATCGATTGGATCTCCCAACGCGTCCAAGCGTTTACGGGTCCGTGGATGGGTGGAAATCAACACCGGATAGCCATAACGTTCAGCGAGATCTTTCAGCGTCTGTAGTAGGTCACGAAGATTCTCTACAGTGTCCACATTCTCCTCGCGGTGAATGCTCACAACAAGGTACTTCCCTTTCTCGACACCCATTCGTTGAAGGATATCTGACGATAGGATCTTAGGCATGTAGAAGTCCAGGACTTCCTGCATGTGTGAGCCACTCTTAATAATTGTTTCGGGTCTCAGGCCCTCTGCAATCAAATAGCGTCTAGCGTGCTCCGTCAGTACGAGATTGATATCGCTAAGATGATCAAGCACCTTTCGATTCAGCTCTTCCGGTACTCTCTGATCAAAACAGCGATTTCCAGCCTCCATGTGAAAGACAGGAATCTTGCGGCGCTTTGCAGCTATGACGGCTAGGCAGGTGTTCGTATCACCGTAGAGCAGGAGTGCGTCGGGCTTTTCTCGATCGAAAACCTCGTCAGACTTCGAAATCACGTCCGATATTGTTTTCGCTGCTGTATCACCGGCCACTCCGAGAAAGTAATCCGGTCTGCGGATCCCAAGATCTTCAAAGAAAACTTCGTTGAGTTCGAAATCGTAATTCTGGCCCGAATGGACGAGGATATGATTTACATGCTGGTCGAATTCAGCAATCACGCGGCTCATCTTGATGAGCTCGGGCCGAGTGCCAACTAAGGTCATGACCTTCAACATATCACTATCCAATACCAGGCTTTGAGGGAGAGATTATCATTTCACGAGGCGAGTTCGTCGCGAATGAAATCGAGTGACATAAGGAGATCTACAACCGCCTGTACGCCGAGGCGATGTGTATTGTGCGACGTGTAGTCATCAATCTCAGAAATCTTTTGCTCACCTTCTACGAAATACTTGTTGTAGTTGAGGTCTCTATTGTCGGCGGGAACGCGATAGTAACGCCCTAGGTCCTCGACCTTTGCCATTTCTTCACGGGCCACAAGCGTTTCATACAGCTTTTCCCCATGCCGCGTGCCAATGATTTTGATGGGATTACTTGCATTGAAAATCTCTTTCAAAGCGATTGCCAAGACTTCCAACGTAGAAGCTGGCGCCTTTTGGACAAAGATATCGCCTTGTGCGCCATGTTCGTAGGCGTGAATGACTAGATCCACGGAATCCTCAAGCGACATCAGGAACCGCGTCATGTGGGGATCGGTGACGGTGAGAGGCAATCCCGCCTTAATCTGGCTGACGAATAGCGGAATTACCGAACCACGCGAAGCCATCACATTGCCGTATCGTGTCGCGCACAGGACGGGGCCACCATTCGTCATACGAGATTTCGCCACAACCACTTTTTCGGCCATGGCTTTCGAAATCCCCATTGCGTTGATTGGGTAAACAGCCTTGTCTGTACTAAGGAAAACGACCCGTTGCACCGACTTTTCCGCCGCAGCGGTCATTACGTTTTCAGTGCCTAGAACATTGGTCCGCAACGCTTCCATCGGGTAAAATTCGCAGGATGGAACCTGCTTTAGCGCGGCCGCATGGAAGACATAATCGACACCAACCATGGCATCTCTTATACTATCATAGTTTCGCACGTCACCGATAAAGAACTTAAGCTTGTCATTCTTAAGCGCGATCCGCATGTCTTCTTGTTTTTTTTCGTCGCGACTGAATATACGAATTTCCTTGACTGGCGTGTCAAGGAACCGGCGAAGTACAGCGTTTCCAAAAGATCCAGTACCTCCGGTGATCAAGAGAGTCTTGTTTTCAAACATTTAGCTATCTTCTCGCAAATCGTTGTCGCGCATTCGCTTGATCAACTCTGGCCAATCGGCAGCGACGTAACCCGTGTCCCTCTTGAATCGCGTAGCATCCAGTGACCGGTCAATTGCAACCTCGTCATCAACAGCGATTTCAGTGTCCCTTTTGTATTCTTTGGCTATCAACGTCAGGAGGTCAAATTTCGAAATGGCTTCAGCCGAAACATGGTAAAGGCCCCGCAGCGTGGCATTCGGCAGGACGAAATCTTTTATGATTGCGGCAAGTTCACAGGTTGGCAAGCCTGAGAAGATAGCCCTTCTGTATCCCTTGACCTGCTCATGCTGCGACAGAAACCAATCTACCAAAGAATGGGAACTTGCCAGTTCTCTGCCGATGATGGAGGTGCGCAACGTTACTGCATTGTCGTAATCAGTGACCTCTCCAAGATGCTTAGAGATACCGTATAGGTCTCTCGCATCGCATGCGCTTTCCTCGGTGTAGCGCCCAGCCGTTCCAGAGAAAACGCAGTCTGTACTGATGTGAATAAGTCGCGCACCGGAAAGGGCGGCAAGCCGAGCTAGTTTGTGTGGGAACAACGCATTTAAAGGTAAAGCAACGAGCGGATCTCGCGACGCTGAAAGCTGTTTGATGAGGCCGACACAATTTATAATTGCATCTGGCCGCGTTTCGCGCAGGAGGCTTACCAACGAGTCGCTATCCAGAACATCGATGTCCTTTACGATTTTGGATTGTTGATCTGACGTGAATTGCTGCAAAGCGGCGCTGCTTCGTACCGTTGCTACGACGTCTAGTTCCGCAGCGTCATGAAAGGCACGAAATACAGCGCTGCCCAACATGCCACTCGCCCCTAACACGAGCGTTCTTTGTTTGGTCACCTTAGCCTCGTTTCCATCCTGCTTTTCAAAGTCGCAATCAGCTTTCTCGCCGTGTTTCCAAGCTCAAAATTTTCCTCGAAATGTCGGCGGCCAGCTGAGCCCATTTCGTTTAGTCTATTGTCTGGCATAGACGCTAAGGTCAAGATAGATTCCGCCAAAGCTTCACTATCCCCAGGTTCGACAACTAGTCCGCATTCAGCTGACTTTATCAGGCGCGCTCCCTCTCCAGCGAGAGCTCCTATAATTGGTTTTCCAGCTTGCATATAGGCTTGAACCTTGCTTGGAATGACCGAGTTCAGACCGGGATCATCCTTTAGCGTGACCAATAGCACACTCGCGCGTTTAAACAATTGCGGCATGTATTCACGGTCCAGTCGGCCCGCTAGTACAACGTTTGTTAGTTGATTGCGCTTGAGCAAGCTGCAAAGGTTATCGCTCTCGCTGCCAGATCCAACAATAATAAAGCGAATTTGAGGCTGGCACTTGAGCAGCCTTGCAGCGCCGACAATCGTTTCTACCGACTGGGCTCGCCCCAAGTTTCCGGCAAAAAGAATAGAAAAGCAATTTTCAAACTCAGCCGCTAGCTCCGGAGAAACCTCAGATCGGGCATCGCTATCCTCGGGCGCAGGGTTAGGAAGGTATACGAGCTTTTCCCGATCTGCGTACGACGAGACAGAATCCTCGAACGCCGGTGATTGGAGGAAAATAGTGTCAGCACGACTGTAGATGCCTCGCATCAGAAGCCCAACGAGCCAAAGCATGCAGCGATTATTTAAAAAACCTGTTGCTGAAAGGCTTTCGGGCCACAAGTCTTGGATCCAAAGTGCGAGATGGGCCTTCTTTTGCCTCGCTATCAATGCGGCGGGTATGGCCGAGGTCATCGGAGAGACGCCGAAAAAAAACACCACGTCAAATTCGCTGTCACGCAAAACGCGCGGAAGGTGTCGAAGCCCGGAAACCAGGAACGACAAGTAGTTTAATATCAATCCGGCTGCACTGGCGGAACCGCGTGGGCGTAACGGAATTCTGATGACCTCCACCTTCTCGGCGAAGCGCTCCACAAGCATACCTCCGCGCCGATAGCCGCTAGCTAATTTTCCCGTCGGATAATTTGGTTTTCCAGTCGCAACGGTGATCTTGTGACCGTTGTCAGCGAGTGACCGAGCCAGATCGTTTATGATAAAGGATTCGGGCCAGAAATACTGTGAGACAATCAGAATACGCATGGTGCTATCGATACATTTTTCATTCCGCCAAGTGGGAGAATGGCGATGAGCTCTCCTCGATTCGTAAAGCGTGCTCAATTGCGGTCACGGAGTAATTGTCGAATAAACGGTCTTGGGTGACCCATATCTACGTCTTAGCGTTGCAAACGATGACCCTTGCATTTTTAGTTGCGCTAGGATGCGCTCTAGCTTCTCTCGCTTATATCGTCTGGCGCACGTTTACAACTTGCTCTCGTTGATCTTTTGCGGGTTTACGTCCGCCTCTAGCCAGGAGTCGCACCACTGGCGACGCTTTTCATTGCTTCTCCTGTCGTTTTATTGCAATGCGAAGATCCATCCGTGAAGACACTCCCGAAACGAAAGGGGACAGGGGAGAACGGGTTTATCGTTTTCGATAATAAAATTGGCAGATTGTTGCAAGGATCCAGTCGTAACGCGCGGTCACCGAAAGTGACCGCCGGGCCGATTGAGTAAAAAGTGAAAATTGTTACGACTGCCTGCAATTGATTGCTGGCTCTGGGGATTTCTTTATGTGTGGTATTGTTGGTATCGTTGGTAACAGCCCGGTAGCGGTGCGTCTGGTCGATGCGCTGAAGCGGCTTGAATATCGCGGTTATGATTCTGCCGGCGTCGCCACCATCCACGATGGCGCCATGGACCGCCGTCGCGCCGAAGGCAAACTCTTCAATCTCGAAAAGCGCCTCGACGCCGAGCCGCTGCCCGGCACGACGGGCATCGCCCACACCCGCTGGGCAACGCACGGCGTTCCGAACGAAACCAATGCCCACCCGCATTTCGTCAAGGGCGTCGCCGTCGTTCACAACGGCATCATCGAGAACTTCTCCGAACTGCGCGACGAACTGACCGCCGAAGGCGCCGTCTTCGAAACGCAGACAGACACCGAAGTCGTGGCGCACCTGGTTGCGAAGTATCTCGGTGAAGGCCTTGAGCCGCGCGCGGCGATGATGAAGATGCTGAACCGTGTCACCGGCGCCTACGCGCTGGCCGTCATGCTGCAAAAGGACCCCGACACGATAATGGCGGCGCGCTCCGGTCCGCCGCTCGCCGTCGGCTACGGTAAGGGCGAAATGTTCCTGGGCTCCGACGCGATCGCGCTGTCGCCCTTTACCAGCGAGATCACCTATCTCGTCGACGGCGACTGGGCGGTTCTGACCAAGGACGGCGCGACCATTCTCGACTTCGACGGCAACGAAGTCTCGCGTCCGCGCCAGATCTCGCAGACGACCGCCTATGTCGTCGACAAGGGCAACCACCGCCACTTCATGGAAAAGGAAATCTACGAGCAGCCGGAGGTCATCTCCCACGCGCTCAGCCAGTATGTGGATTTCGCCAGCAACACGATCAGCGCTAATGCTGCCGCGATCGATTTCAAGTCGGTGACCGGTCTCGCCATCTCCGCCTGCGGCACCGCCTATCTCGCCGGTCTCGTCGGCAAATACTGGTTCGAGCGCTATGCGCGCCTGCCTGTCGAGATCGACGTTGCCTCCGAGTTCCGCTACCGCGAAATGCCGCTGTCGCCGACGCAGGCGGCACTCTTCATCTCGCAGTCGGGCGAAACCGCCGATACGTTGGCGTCGCTGCGCTACTGCAAGGACAACGGCCTGAAGATCGGCGCCGTCGTCAACGTCAAGGAATCGACGATCGCCCGTGAAGCGGATGCGATCTTCCCGATCATGGCCGGTCCCGAAATCGGCGTCGCCTCCACCAAGGCCTTCACCTGCCAGCTCGCCGTTCTGGCATCGCTCGCGCTCGGTGCCGGAAAGGCGAGGGGCACGATCGGCCCGGATCAGGAAAAGGAATTGGTGCGCCATCTCGCCGAGATGCCGCGCATCATGAGCCGCGTGCTCAATGCCATCCAGCCGCAGATGGAAACCCTGTCGCGCGAGCTGTCGAAGTGCAAGGACGTACTCTACCTCGGCCGCGGCACCAGCTATCCGCTCGCCATGGAAGGCGCGCTGAAGCTCAAGGAAATCTCCTACATCCACGCAGAAGGCTATGCGGCCGGCGAATTGAAGCACGGCCCGATCGCGCTGATCGACGAGAACATGCCCGTCATCGTCATCGCGCCCTACGACCGCTTCTTCGAAAAGACCGTGTCCAACATGCAGGAAGTGGCAGCCCGCAGCGGCCGCATCATCTTCATCACCGATGAAGCGGGTGCCGCTCACTCCAAGCTGCCGACCATGGCGACGATCGTTCTTCCCAATGTCGACGAAATCATCGCGCCGATGATCTTTTCGCTGCCGATCCAGCTTCTGGCCTATCACACGGCGGTCTTCATGGGCACAGATGTGGATCAGCCGCGCAACCTCGCCAAGTCGGTCACGGTCGAGTGAGGCCGTCCGACCGAGGCTTGTGCGGTGCTGGCCTCGAAATGGCGGTGACAGGCGGGAGCAACGCTGGGCGCGACTGGTTATCCCCGCCGCACCATCGATTTCGCGATCTCGACGATATCATCGCGCGACGCCGTCGGATCCCCCTTCGACCAGGCAATGCCAAGCCCGATCCTGAAGTCGACCCCCTCACCTTCTTGAGCACAAAGCTGCGGTTGGGATATCGGTCGTCCACTCCGGCGCGAAGCCGATGCCAAGACCGGCGGAGACAAGAGATACCAGCGAATAGGTGTCGTCACAGCTGTAGGCGACGTTCTTCGTCAGATCGTATTCCTCGAACTTCTCATTGAAATATCGTTCGGTGTAAAAGGGTGCCATACTTTTGGCAGACAGGGCTTATGATACAAACGCCCTTCGAACCTTGGCAAAAACAAAACGGGCGTGGGCCATATGCCAGCAAAGCGAAACCGCAAGGAGAGCTTTCCATTCAGCTCATGGGTCTATAGGCAGCGAAACCTCGTCGAGCAATTCTTCAACAAGCTCAAGCAGTTCAGAGGGATTGCCACTCGATATGACAAGGACCCTCAAAACTTCCTGGCAGCCGTAAAACTACTCGCCACCCGCATCTGGATCAGGTCGCTATGAGCCTACGCCCTAGAGAACGTGAAGGGTTAAAGGTAGCCATTCCTGGGCTGTCCGAGAGCGTGCAGGAACCGAGACATAACGCAAATGTTCTTGATCCACGCGTTGGTAAGCTTTCAATGTCAAATGTGCCATCTCGTTGGAATGCACCCCTTGCATTCTAGGCATTTGGAAGGCCCTCGGGCCCGGCAGCCGGTTTCAACACCCATGAGGAGTTTGTCCTATGAAAGTCTACCCGCCCGCGCCGTCGTGTGACGGAACCGCTTGCTGCGGACGGCAAAGGTGATGATGCAGAAGCACCATAGGGAATGCCCGGCCACCGATGACTTTACCGCCGGCGATATCGTTCATGCCCCTGGCCTTGCTCAAGCAAGTCTAGAGAATGATCGCCGTTATCAAGATGATGTGTATTCGATCGTCGCAGCTTTGAGAGATATTGAAGCGATCTCACGCTGGGAGTTCGCAAACGTCGTCTCCTAGGAAATGACAAAGGACAGACCGCCTTCGCCCCGGCGGCCAGACGTTCTCATCTGCGCCTATTCCACTGCACATGGGCTGTCGGAATGCCTGACCGGTTGACCGGGAGCCACCGTCCACGGCAAGGGAAGACCCATCTTGAAGGCCAGTCCCTACCCCGATGACATACGCATCTGATGCGAAATCTTTTCCTAAAGGGCCAGATCAGACAATTGCTGCAGATTGAAATGTGCCGGATATCATGCAAGAGAAGGTACTTCCAAACGGAGAAGAATCTCATGAGCAAGAGAGCACAGGCCGTGGCAACGCTTTCGAGCCTCATTGGCGCGGGAAAGATTTGCGGCGCGGTGGGCATGTCTCAAATTGAGGTCGCCATCCAAGGGAACCACCCTCTCAGCGACGAGCAAAAGACAGCAGTTCGTGCTTACCTCGACGACAAATACCAAGTCATGACATCGAACAATGATGCGGAAACCATCATGTGGCGGGTCCTCTAAATGCTCAGACCCAAACTACTTTTAGCAGTGGGTATTGCGATTTATGCGCTGCTTTACTTACTGGCGGTCATTTGAGGCGATGCATGAAAATTTTCGAAAACTCTGCGACTGGCCCAGACTATCTCCTCGATCGAAGTCGCAATCGAACGGGTGTAATTTGGCAATCCGCGTTGCAGCGAAGACTTCTTAGGAAGACGAGACGCGAAATTAATCGAGCGCTCGGTAGCGTACGACGCGCGATGCTCGCGGGCGGCCGCGCTCGTATTCCCGCGCGGCTTCACTTGCATGCAATTCACCCCTCCGATGCGCGGTGGGATCGGTCTTACGCCGCCTAGATCGGGCCGATCTTGCTCTCGCCATCAGGTGCGGCCCTTCGGTTTCACTCGTCACCACCGGACCCAGCGAATATCCAATTCGCAACGTCACCGAAGAGCAGGACGGCAAGGCCGTTGCGGCCGGCGCGAGCCTGGCAGGACCAAAGCCGGGGCAGGACGCGGTGATGCTGGCCTCAAAATGGCGGTGACAGGCGGGAGCAACGCCCGCCGCGACTGATTAGTCTCGGCGCACCATCGACTTCGCGATCTCGACGATATCATCACGCGACGCTGTCGGATCTTCCTTCGACCAGGCAATGCCAAGCCCGATCTTGAAGTCGATCCCCCTCACCTTCTTGAGCACGAAGCTGCGGTTCGGGATATCGGTCGTCCACTCCGGTGCGAAACCGATCCCAAGACCGGCGGAGACGAGAGAGACCAGCGAATAGGTGTCGTCACAGCTATAGGCGACATTCTTCGTCAGGTCGTATTCCTCAAACTTCTCATTGAAGTACCGTTCGGTGAAGGAGAGGTTCTGCCGGTTGAAGGCAATGATCTTCTGATCGCGAAGGTCCTCGATCGAGATCTCGTTGAGCGAAGCCAGAGGATTGCTCTCCGCCACCGCCAGCAGATAGCGTTCATGGGCAACGGAAAAGAAGCGCAGCGATCCAATATTCTCGACCGGCCTGATGAAGCCGAGGTTCAATTGTCCGGTCTCCAGTCCGCGTATAATGTCCCCTGTGTTGCCTGAAGCGATATGGATGCGGACGTCGGGAAACTTGCGGGCGATCTTGCCAAGAAACAGGGGCAACATGCCCATCGTGGCTGGATAGACGGTGCCGATCTTGATCTGGCGGATGCGACTGCCACCGGCGGCCCGCGTCAACTCGGTCGTCAGCTCCATCTCGCTGAGGATGCGAACAGCACGATCGTAGAAGGTCTCCCCTGCCCTCGTTAGTTCGACCCGACGTGTCGACCGGATGAACAATGGACAGCCGAGCTCCCTCTCCAACGCCATGACATGGTTGCTGAGCGCTGGCTGGGCGATGTTCATCTTGATCGCAGCCCGACCGAAATGGAGCTCTTCAGCGACGGCCCGGAAAAGAGATAGTTGACGCAGTTCCATGAGGGTCGCCGATCGCAGCAGAGAGGTAAAACATAAGAATTTGTTTTATGTCGGTTATATCCGATGGATTAATGCAATGCAAGATGGTGCCGATCCCCTATGGACACACGCGCCCGCATCGCATGGAACCTTAGACACCACCGGTCGAGACTGGGGGTGACACAGGAGAACTTGGCCGTTGACGCCGACGTTGATCGAACAGTGATAAGTGACATCGAACGAGGAAAGCATAATGCTTCAGTGGACCTACTGGATCGAATCGCTGGCGCTCTCGACATCGATGTCGCACTCCTTCTCGCGGAGCCTGACCCCGGTGATGCACGGCCGAAACCTTTGAAGCCCGGTCGCAAGGCCGTAAAACGATGAACTTTTAGATCCATTTAATTTCAAGCGCTGGACGCGAAAAGGTTGGCTTGGAATTGAAAGACCACGCGGCTCGTTTTAGCACCGGCAGAATTGAAGACCGTCGCCTTTGGGCTCCAGCGCAATTAGGCCGGTTCTCTCCGAAAACTTGCCTATGCAGTTGGCTTGGTGGGACAGATGCGCGACCGCAAAATAAAACCTGGCTTTGAGAGTGTTTGGACTGATAAGCGACGTGGCAGCAATATTCTGCACGGGCTCGTGCAGCAGCAGGTTCCTGTCGCCGACATCAAGCCCTTCGATAACCTCCTTCCAAGCCTCCAGACGCATCGTGAGACCGATACGCTGATTGATCCCGTTGGCAAGATCTCGTGCGGCGTCATCCGCGAAGTCCCGATAGACCATCCGCTGCCGGCTGCGCTCCAGACGAAGCTGAATGGTTTTCGGCGGCCGGAACCTTCAGTATGGCATAAATCACACGCGTGGTTGGAAGCCTCAGAGAACTTTCGGTATTCAGAATATTTTCAAGTGAGAACGTCGTCTTCGTGATCCATTGTCAAACGCGTTCTTTAGCCGATAATGCCACGGCTTACTGCTTCGGCTCGTAACCGGCTTCCCAGGGGGTGGGCCGCCTGGCCAGTTCAACCATCTCGGGAACAGGAGCCGCCGGTGGGGACAAGATACCCATGAAATCAGCGAAGCCTTCCGGGCTCATACGGATGAGCCCATGATCCATAAGGACTTCTTCCGCAGCGCGCACAGCGGCCTCCCGCACGAAATCCGTTCGCGAGCGTCCGCGCAGGCTTGCCGCAAGATCGATCACCACGACGTCCGCTTCAGGCAGGCGCATCGAGATCGGATATTCCTTGCGTCGACGGTTACGGCCATGGCTTATCGCCTTCGCGAGGAATAGTGGCTTGTAGCGCGAAGCGCCAATGCGACCGTACCAAACCCGTTCACAGCCGCATTGGCAGCGCGGTCGCAAGTAAAGAGGGTTGGATCGAGTCTCGACCTGCGACCTTCGGGTTATGAGAAACTGCGGCCGCGTTGGATATAGAGGTAGGCGCTCGCATCCGAAGTCCGGGCAAGATCCTCGACATTCCTCATTCCGCACTTCACAAGCGTCTGGGCATACGGCAATTTCAGAGGCAATGGAAAGGTCTGAACCGCGTCCGCGCAATGAGATCGACGGAAATAGCCCTCCCGCCCACGCCACCGGGACTCGGAGCCATCGAAGAGCTGATAGGAGCGTCGTAAGCCGCCACATTGAACCATGTCTTCGGGGACCGCGCACGCGGGTGTCGGAGAACCGATCATCGGTCTGGTCAAGACCTCGGCGACCCACCTCGACGGACCCGGGTAACCGGGTTGCGGGCAATCTTGAAGCGGAGGCGCCGACGCACGGCGCCTCCGCTACCCTATGATCCTACGCGGCCTGCTTTTCGCCCTCGATCTGGATCGGGGCGACAGACGCCTCGCCGCCGATGGCGATCTTGCGCGGCTTCATGGCCTCTGGGACTTCACGCTTCAGCTCGATGCTGAGCAGTCCATTCTTGAGGCTTGCGTTCTCGACACGAACATGGTCGGCAAGTTCGAAGCGGCGCTCGAACGCGCGGGCGGCAATGCCGCGATGCAGGTATTCACCCGTGTTCGGTTCCTCGGCCTTCTGCGCCTTCACGACGAGCACGTTGCGCTCCTGCGTGATATCGAGATCGTCTTCACCAAACCCCGCGACCGCCATCTGGATGCGATAGCCGTCTTCCGAGGTCTTGACGATGTCATAGGGCGGCCAGGTCTCGACGGCCTGCAGCCGCTGGGAGTTGGCGAGCAGGTTGAACACGCGGTCGAAGCCGATGCTGGACCGGAACAGGGGTGCGAAGTCGAATTCGTTTCTCATGACCAAATCCTCCGTAAAGCGAGTTGGAAGAGACGCGGAAACCAGCGTCCACGCCACTTGTCGGCCCCTCCTTGGCGACTGACGCGAAATGATCTGGTTTTGCGTTTTTTTGGTTTCAAGAGCGGTGTTCAAATTTTTTTCGCAAGCTCCGCTCGTACATCTTGAACACCGGAAATGGACGAACAATCTCATCTGGTGCCTCAAGATTTTCACACCATTGCTGAAGGTTTTCAGGAGACAAGACAATGACGATCGAAAGGAACCAATTCGGGAACTCGTCCGGCCGCGACGCCATCTCCGCGGGACGAATTTTTCAAAGGCGGCAGCGCTACGACCACCCACGCGACGTGCTCGCAACGGCGCTCGACCATGAGGAAAAGCGGGCGATCCTGGCGTCGTGGGCCTCCGACCTTTTCGCTGTCGACTCGCGTCCACACTTGAGGAAACCCCCGGGCTTCCTTTGTCCCATTCGCTGCCAGGACATCCTCAACGCGCTGCGCAGTCTCGACGAAGGTGAAGACCTCGCTGGAGGCGAAACCCTCGGTGGGCGATCACGGCCGAGGAGAAGATCATGACCACGAGGAGCAAGGAGCTTCCCCGTCTCAGTGACGTTGAAGCATGCCAAGCTGGCGGGCGGATGATGGTTGCCTCGCGCTACGCCGAGTGCCTGCGCCGGCTGGCGAGACAGGCGAGTTATCTCAATCTTCAAGAGCTTGCAAAGAGGTTGACCGATGTGGCTGACCTCATCGAGGAAATGGCCGACGATTTCGTCGTGGACAAGCGTGGCGGCATCATGCTCCGGAAGGCCAGCGGGCTGATCGGCACGGTGGAGGCGGCGGTGGGCAGAGCGGCACGGCGGGCGACGCTTCACTGAGTTCCGTGGATGTTCAGGTCGTGCCGAGATCCAATCCGGGTCCGAGCACGCCAGACTGCCTCATCCGCCACCGAAGGGCGGGGTCGATCCATGTGTCGAAAAACATCAGTCCCGTGAGACCGCCAAGATGGTCGAGAGGAGCCGAGCGGTTATCGCGAGGATAATGATGGAGCGAGCTTGAAATTCTCGAGGCCCCGACCATTTATGGCGTCGCATCCGCGCAGTACCAAGGGATAACATCATGACATTTCAATTGAATAGGACATTTGGCTCCGAGGAGCTCAAGGTAATCGAAGCGGTGCTTGGTGGCTGGTGCGGCGAGCATCAGGTTGACCCGACGTCGGCGGACGGCGTCCTTGCTGGCGCGGTGCTTGTCAGTCTTTTTCAGGCCGGCAACATCACTATCCCAGAGCTGGAAAAGGCGGCACGGAAGCACAAATGGCTGTCTGAGTTCCGTTGACGCGCGTCGCTCATCCGCGAGGACATGTTGCGAGCAAGACCGTGGCAACGGCATCGGAAGTACAATTTGCACGCCGCACAGTGTTATTGCTCGCCTTATCCAATGAGTCGTCGCGACAACGAACCCTCGTTTCAGACATTCGAGCCATCAGTCGTGGCGACATCCGGCCAGGCGGGTCTTTCGATCCGCGCGCGTTGAAAACGGCTCGCGATCCACACCAGGAGCGCAATACCACTGAAAGCTCCTCCCAAGACGCAAATTCCCGGCCAGCCGTACCGCGCGTGGATCGCGGTAGCGGTGATCGCACCGACAGCGCTGCCGACCGAGTAGAAGACCATGTAGCCACCAATCAGGCGCCCGCTCTTTCGCGGATGCAGGCTCACGACGACGCTGAGATTGCTCACATGGACAGCCTGGACCGCCAGGTCGAGCAGGAAGACGCCCATCAACAACAGTATGACTGAGCTGGGCAGGAAAGCGATCGGGCCCCAGGATGCCAGCAGGAGTGCCAGGGAAATCCCGGTCGTCCATCGACCATGGCCTCTATCGGCAAGTCTTCCGGCGCACGTCGCTCCAATCGCCCCCGCCAGTCCGACCAATCCAAAAAGACCTATCAAGGTATGGGAGTAGGAAAACGGCGGAGCGCTGAGCGGAAGCACCAACGCGGTCCAGAATGTGCTGAAGGATGCGAAGATCAGGAGCGCGAGCACGCCACGAAACAGCAGGGCCGGCTCACTCACAAACGTATACGGAACCGAAAGGAGAGCACTGAGATACGTTTCCGAATAGCGTTCCACCTCTTGCCGTGGCAGCGCCCTGACCAGGATACCGACCATCGCGATCGTGAGCAGCGCGGAAGTCAGATAGACCGTCCGCCATCCGCCGTGGTCGGCAATCGTGCCGGCAACGGATCGCGCGGCGAGGATGCCTGTGACGACACCACTGGTGACCGTGCCGACCACGCCGCCGCGCTGAGTTGGCGTCGCCAACGCCGCGGCATGTGCAACGAGTGTCTGGACGAGAACCGCCGACAATCCGACCGCCCCCATACCGGCGAGCAGTGTCGTTCTCGCTCCAGCCGTCGCGACGACGACAAGAGCGATAGCCGACAGCAATCCCTGGACGATGATGAGCTTTCGGCGATCGATGAGATCGCCGATCGGCACGACAAAGATCAATCCCAACCCGTATCCGACCTGCGTCAGCGTGACGACAAGACCGATACTGGAAGGCGAAATGCCGAGGTCGTTCGACATCAGATCAAGCAGGGGTTGGGCGTAATAGATATTGGCCACGCTCATGCCTGCTGCAGCCGCGACCAACAGCGTTTGCGCTCTCGACAGCCCTCGTGCCACGCCCCTATTCGCGGCATTCGCGGTATTTTCGCTCATCGGCGGCTCCTCGTGATCTCAACTCGGCCCGATGTTGAAACCACTTGGCTCACATCAAATCTAGTTCTAAGATAGAACCAGATTCGAAATCGAGGTCCGTACCAATGGTGAAACGGGTTAGCCTATGGAATGCCGGTTGCCCTGTTGCGCGCTCTCTTGATGCGATAGGCGACTGGTGGTCGCTTCTGATCATTCGCGACGCATTCGATGGCAAGCGTCGTTTTGGCGAGTTCCAGAACGGGCTGGGCATAAGCAAGGGGGTATTGTCGACCCGATTGCGCGACCTTACGAAGCGAGGAATTTTCGAGACCGTGCCCGCCTCGGATGGTACCGCGTACCGCGAATACATCCTCACGGAGAAAGGGCGCGGTCTGTTCCCGGTTATCGTTGCGCTGCGCCAATGGGGTGAAGATCACCTGTTCGCCGAAGGCGAGCCTCGTTCATCGCTGGTGGACAGACAAGGACATGCGCCAGTCGCTCGGCTTGAGGTTCGATCCGCCGATGGTCGCTCCCTTCACTGGAGCGATACTCAGGTGATAGGCTGATGGCTCTTGATGCGACACCATCATCCGCGACGGCCGTTCCAATTGAGAGAACGGTTCCTTGATTTAAGTCTTCCCGTTTCCCTTTCCGGGTGCGCCCGGCTTTCCACCGGCACCACCTGACCCGCCCTTCCCAGGATTTTGACCCTTACCAGGCTTACCAGGCTTACCTGGTTTCCCTGGCGCACCAGGCAATCCAGTCTTTGGAACTTCCGTCATATTCATGCTCCCATGCAGCGAAAACTAGACCTCGGGGATGAGAATTCGGCGGCAAACGGCGTTTGGCGTTGTTGGACCAATCGCCTTTTGCCGTCGCATTGATCGATCGGCCCCAAGATCAGTGTAGCGACGTGATCGCGAATTCATGAATGGTGCCTTCGGGACGACGTAGCGCGAATTCACTGAGCAACCTGAGGGTTTTTTCAACAACGTCCTCGCCACGAAGTGGGTCTGCCGCCACCTCTTCACAGCATCCTGCTAGTCGAACACTGAGTGCCAGCAGCAACTGGCAAACTGGATCGCAATCACGCTCAGCGACACGTGCGGAATCCGTAGCCTATGAGCAAGTGCCCCGAGGATGGCCGTCCTCTCCTCGACAGACATACTTTCGAACGGTGGTGGGGTAGTCATGAATTTCTCCCACGCGTATTTTCGGGTACTGATCAAGCGTGCTTTTCCGACCCACGCCGCAAATCACTCATCGAGTAAACCTTGGTGTGGACGCGTTCACCGGCGGGCACACCGCTAATTGCAAACTTATGCAGCCTGCTTTGCGCTGGTGGAGGATTGGAGATTTTCGCGTATGTCGTGACGGCTTGAAGACCAAAAATCGTTGGCGCGACATAGTTGCTCGAACTGGCACTCATCATAGGTACTCCTACCTTTAGGCAAGAGCACATGGAATCTCCCAATCGGCTCTGCCCGGAAGAATAGGCCGACAGCGAACCTTACGCTCTATCATGCTAATCGCCTAATCTTTAATGAGCCATTCGACATGATGAGTTCTAGGTGGCTCGGTGTCGGTTCAAGCAGCAATTGAACCGCACCGGACAAGTCCCGCTGAACTTCAACGAGTGCTCGCGATCTCAATAGGTCTTCCCCGGTTGGGAGATGCCGACGCTCACGGGGGGTGTTACCGCCACGCAGTTTCAAGGAATGCAGAAGCTTTCCTCGCGAATGACCGCGATGGCGCTTCTGGGCCATGGCTGTAGTCGGCCGATACTGGCGAAAACCGAGGCCCAAAGCGGTCGCTCGGTCCACGCCTCCTGGCTCGATGCGCAGCACGGGCCGGAAACGGCGATAAAGCGTTAGAACTGTTCTCGGCATGTCGTGAGCCGTCAAAACACTATTGACATCGATGTCGTCTCGGATAATCAATTCAAAGCTTCAATGAATGTTGAATTATGGATGAACGTCAAGTCCTCACGTTGTTCGCGGCATTATCGCAGGAGACCCGTCTAAGGGTCGTTCGCACCCTAGTTGTTGCCGGCCCCGAGGGCATGGCGGCAGGCACGATCGCGCGGAAGATGGGCGTCTCCCCGTCGAACATTTCCTTCCATCTCAAGGAGCTTGAGCGCTCCGGATTGATTGCTAGGAGGCGGGTATCCCGCTCGATCGTCTACAACGCCAACTACGATGCGCTGTCGGGATTGGTGACCTTTCTCATGCATGATTGCTGCGCTGGTCATCCTCGCGTCCCCGGAGTTTCCGAAGCCGAGCAGGCTTGCCGCGGCGCTGAAACGTCGGAAGCGGACCGGGATGCCTGAAGCCAGGAACGCGATTTCTCTCGCGACGATATCCGCGCTCGGCCTCACACAGATCATCGGCTACGGGACGCTCTACTATTCGTTCTCCATTCTTGCGCCCGCCATGGCCAAGGATTTGGGCATCTCGCTGGAGCAGGTGTTCGGTGTCTTTTCCGCTTCGCTTCTGGTGGGCGGGCTTTCGGCTCCGGTCATTGGGAGGCAAATGGACAGGATCGGTGCGGCGACCGTTCTGACCGTCGGCTCGCTGCTCTGCGCCCTGACGCTGGCACTCTGTTCATGGTCGCCATCCGTCGCCGTGTTCGCGCTCGCCATCGTCCTGCTGGAGATATCCTCGGGGATGGTCCAGTATCAAGCGGCTTTCGCGGCGCTCGTGGAAAGCGATCCGAGGACGGCTTCCCGAAGCATCACCTATCTGACGCTCGTTGGCGGCTTCGCCTCCACGATCTTTTGGCCGATCTCAGCCGCGTTGATGGGCTACTTGTCGTGGCGGGAGATCTATCTGGCATTCGCGGCGCTCAATCTGCTCGTGTGCATGCCACTGCATTTCTGGATAATGCGGAAGGGAAAGGCGGCAAACGCCAACCGAGCAACTCGTGAACGCGCGCGGGTAATCGGAGCGATCCCACCGGAAGGACGGCGCGGCGCGATGATCGTCGTGTCCACCGCTTTCGCGCTCCTGGGCTTCACGCTGACATCCATTTTGGCGCACATGGTTCCCATGCTCGGCAATCTCGGTCTCGGCACTGCCGCGGTCGTGATCGGATCCGTATTCGGTCCGGCCCAGGTTCTGAGCCGCCTGATCAACATGATCTTCGGCACGCGCCTGTCGCCGCCCGTGCTCGCCGTCATCTCCGCTGCGCTCATGGTGATCGGTATCGTCATCCTGGGCCTGAGCGGAACCTGGCTGCCCGGCGCCGTGGCGTTTGCCATATGCCTTGGCCTGGGATCGGGGATCAATTCCATCGCGCAAGGCAGCCTACCGCTCCATCTGTTCGGCAGCGATGGCTATGGCGCGATCACGGGCAAGATGGCGGCGGCCCGGCTCGCACTGGGAGCCGCAGCACCTTTTGTCTTCGCGATGGAGATGGAGCAGTTCGGGATCGGCGTCTCCCTATTCGCCACCGCGGGCCTTGGAACCGTTGGCATGGCCGCCTTTGTCGTCGTGGCCATGGCGACGAAACGGAGCCTCCTCGCCTCTGGCTAAATTCAGATCGACTTCAACCGCACGCGCTGTTCTAGCTTGGCCGAGTCTTCCTTCCGTTCGCTATAGCGGTCGGTGAGATAGGACGAGGCGTCGCGGGTCAGCAGCGTGAACTTCACCAGTTCCTCGCAGACGTCGACAACCCGGTCGTAGTAGGACGATGGCTTCATCCGACCGTCAGCGTCGAATTCCTGATAGGCCTTGGCAACCGAGGACTGGTTGGGGATCGTGATCATCCGCATCCACCGTCCGAGGATGCGGAGCTGGCCGACGGCGTTAAATGATTGCGAGCCGCCCGACACCTGCATCACCGCGAGCGTCTTCCCCTGTGTCGGCCGCACGGAGCCGACAGCAAGCGGAATCCAGTCGATCTGGGACTTCATCACGCCAGTCATCGCCCCGTGGCGCTCCGGGCTGACCCATACCTGACCCTCGGACCATTCGGACAGCTCCCGGAGTTCCTGAACCTTGGGATGGCTGGCGGGCGCGTCGTCGGGCAAGGGCAGCCCCTTGGGATCGAAGACCCGGACCTCGCATCCGAGATGTTCTAGCAGGCGGCGGGACTCGTTGGCGAGCAGCCGACTGTAGGGGACCTCCCGGATCGATCCATAGAGGATCAGGATACGTGGCTTGTGGGTCGAGAAGGGCGGACGAAGGGCATCGAGATCGGGTTGGCGTAGATGTCGCTCTTCAAGCGCTGGGAATGCTTCAGACAATGGGTTTTCCTTTCTCGTCGAGGACCTTCTCGCCGTCTTCCTTGACGAACGCTCCCTTGTGAGTGTCCGGCAAGATATCAAGGACGGCCTCGGACGGACGGCTCAAGCGGGTGCCGAGTGGCGTGACGACGAACGGACGGTTGATCAGGATCGGATCCCTGAGCATGGCGTCAAGCAACTGATCGTCGGTTAGGTCCGGATTGTCGAGGCCGAGTTCCTCGTAGGGTGTTCCCTTTTCCCGGATCGCCTCGCGTACCGTCAGGCCAGCGTCGGCGATCATCCTCGCGAGTTCTGATCGGGATGGCGGCGTCTTGAGGTATTCTATTACGTCCGGCTCAATGCCAGCATTTCGGATCAATTCGAGCGTGTTCCGCGACGTCCCGCAGGCGGGATTGTGGTAGATCGTGACATCCATGATCATGTCCTTTCGGTGACCGTATTTCGGGAGACGGCGGGCGCGGCCTCGTACCAGCCCTTGGTTCGGTTCACGATCCAGACCACCGACAGCATCACCGGAACCTCGATGAGGACGCCGACGACGGTGGCGAGCGCCGCGCCGGACTGGAAGCCGAACAGGCTAATCGCGGCGGCAACGGCGAGTTCGAAGAAATTGCTGGCTCCGATTAGGGCGGACGGTCCGGCGACGCAATGCTTTTCGCCCGACATTCGGTTCAAGAGATAGGCCAGGCCCGAATTGAAGTAGACCTGGATCAGGATCGGCACAGCGAGAAGACCAATGACGACGGGCTGCGCGATTATCTGCTCGCCTTGGAAGCCGAAGAGCAGGATCAGGGTGGCAAGCAGCGCCAGCAGGGAAAGCGGCTGGAGCTTCGCCAACAACCCGTCGAGGGAGCGGGTCGTCCCGTCGGCGGTCAGGCGCTTTCGGACGATCCGCGAGATGGCGACCGGGATAAGGATGTAGAGGATCACCGAGATCGTCAGCGTGTCCCAAGGGACGGTGATCGCCGACAGGCCGAGGAGCAGGCCGACGATGGGAGCGAAGGCGACGATCATGATGGCGTCGTTGAGCGCGACCTGTGATAGCGTGAAGTGTGGCTCGCCACGGGTCAGGTTGCTCCAGACAAAGACCATCGCGGTGCACGGGGCGGCCGCCAGGATGATCAGGCCCGCGATATAGGATTCGATCTGCTCTACAGGCAATAGAGGGCGGAACAGCCAGCCCACGAACAGCCAGCCGAGTAGCGCCATCGAGAACGGCTTCACCGCCCAATTCACGAAGAGCGTCACGCCGATGCCACGCCAGTAGCTTCCGACCTTCGCCAGCGAGCCGAAGTCGATCTTCAGCAGCATCGGGATGACCATCAGCCAGATCAGCACGGCGACCGGAATGTTCACCTTGGCGACCTCGGCGGTGCCGATGACGTGGAAGACGCTTGGCATCACATGTCCAAGCGCGATGCCGACCACGATGCAGAGGAAGACCCAGATGGTCAGGTAGCGTTCGAAGGTGGACATATCAGTCGGCCTTTGCGGGTTTGACGGAAGCACCTTCGAGCGAGCCGATCTGGCGGACATGCTGTTCCAGCGCCAGGCGGTCGATGGAGGCCAGCGGCGGATTGATGAAGGCGGTTATGCGGTTCCTGAGAAAGCGAGCGGCCCGCGCGAAGGCGCGCTGGATTGCGATTTCGCTTACCGTAACGGCGGCCGGGTCTTCGACGCCCCGGTGCGCGGTCATCGGGTAACCGATCCATACCGGGCAGGCTTCGCCAGCGGCGCTGTCACGGACGGTGAAGATGAAATCCATCTCAGGTGCTCCGGGTTTAGCGAAGACATCCCAGCTTTTCGAGGACAAGCCCGTTGACGGATAGCCGCGTGTTTCAAGTTCCTTCAGCGCATGCGGGTTCACTTCGCCCTTGGGCTGGCTGCCCGCGGAGAAGGCCCTGAAGCGTCCGGCACCTTCCTTGTTGAGGATGGACTCGGCGAGAATGGAGCGTGCGGAATTGCCCGTGCACAGGAAGAGCACGTTATAGGTCTTGTCGGTCATGGTCGCGTTCCGTGTTCGGTCGGCGGCCTGTTCAGTCTCATGATCGTCGCCGATGCTGGGCAGATGCCCGAGAGCTGACGGGTGGAAAGTATTGGTTCCGGCACGCTGCCGGGGGGCACGGCTTCGAAGCCCAGCGCCGCGAAGAACGCCGACGCTGTTGTGGTCGCCAGATAGATCTCGGCTGCCGATGGCGTCCGGGCAATCGTCGCCATGGCCAACTCGCGCCCGTATCCTCGCGATCTGAATTCCGGGAGGATCACCATGGAGCGGAGAAGGAAATCCGGTCCACATTCCTCCAGCCCCGAGTAGCCGATTAGCACGCCGTCACGATCCCGGCATTCGAAGTATTTCCGTCCCGGATCGGCGAGGTCGTCAACTGGAAGTCCAGCGGCAACGAGCGCCATCCCGAGGTCGATCTCCGCGGGGACAAGCCGAAGCGTCAGTTCACGCATGTCCCCGGTCCTCCCGGCGCGCGGCACGGCGTCAGATCGGCGATCAGTGGCGCGCAAAGCTCCGCGCTTCCACCGCAGCAGTCCTTGAGTAGGAAAAGGGTTAGGGCGCGAAAGCCCTCGAGATCCGCCCGATAGATTATGGAGCGGCTCTGTCTCTCGCTCTTCACGATTCCGGCTCGTGACATGGTAGCGAGATGCGCCGACATCGTATTTTGCGGCACGTCCATTATGCGTGCGAGTTCACCAGCCGGAATGCCATCCGGCTCGGATTTGACAAGCAGGCGGAAGGTTTCGAGCCTTGTCGTCTGCGCGAGGGCAGCTAGCGCCGCGATAGCATTCTTTGATTCCATATATCCAGAATAATGGATATATAGCGTTGGTCAAGCATCGCATACATTCGATGACCGCTTGTGGCGCTTCTGCGCCATGACAGCAGTCGGCCCAAACCTGCCTTTAGTTTCTTTCGTTACCGACCGGGGATGGCCGCTTCAGAATGAAATGACTTTTGGTTGCTGACGTCTCGATAAAGCCGTTTCTGCGGTACAGCGAGCCGACAGGGTTCCAGATCAAATGTTCAAGATGGACTGGCAGAAGCTCATCGTCAGCAACGGCAAGGCAGTGTTGCAACACGCGCGACCCGAGACCCCGCCCTCGGTGTTCCGAAAGAATATAAAATTCGCCGAATTGTAGATGGCCGGGATGCTTTTGGAGCGAGACGGTGCCCACGGCCCTTCCGCCCAACATGATGAGCGATAAGGGCTTTGACCTTATCTTTTCTTGGTGAACTGCCCGTTGAAATTGCTCGTCCCATCCCCATCGATGCCTGATGTATGGGCCCAGGGCATCGGCTTTTACCATGAAGGAAAACTCATAGTCGGATGCGGCTAGTAATGGAAACCGTAGATCGGGCGGGAGGTCCGGGATTTTCATCGTCTAAAGAAATCAGAGTTCGGCGACAAAGTCATGTCTCCTAGCGGTGCGATGCGAAAGACGGCATTCGACCCATTCAGAACATTCCCTAGCCACTCCCCAAAATGAAGACATATTGCTGGTTTCCCGCTGGATAACGAGAGGGCAGACCAGATCATGAATGCGCTCTTTTGCCAGCAGCAGTTTTCTGGCACTCGCAAGTCAATCAGAAAACTCCAATCGAGCTCTGATGCTCTCGATAGCATACATAGCCGTCAATTTGAGGTCCTGTTTTCTTGAAGTTGTGTTTATCTGGATCGCTGGAAGAGCCTGCGCAGTCCCAATGACACCTAGCGTGGCGTGGCAATATATCTTGTCATATACATCATTGGTCTCGCTGAGAAGCGCGATGAGTTCTTCTTCTGCCCGTACTGACTTCGACGATTTCAGAGCGCGAATAGCCGCGTGACGGACCAGCCATCGCCCATCCCGGAGCAGATTGATGATCATAGAAATATCTTCGTCAGCGGTCAAAGAAAGCTCCGAAATCATTTCGAGCGCCGTCGACAGCGCATATTTGTCGACCTCGGTTGCAATGCATGCGAGCAGCAGCCGCGTAGCATCCGAGTTCGCGATGTTTTTACCGACCTTGCCGAGAATGAAATAGGCGCTATTGCGTTCAGGCGCTTTTCGCTTCTTTCCGAGGTAATGAGAGATTTCCTGGATTATTTTGGCGTCAGACAAGCGCTCCGCCTCGCGATAAGCATGCCAAGACTTCGAATCTGCCGAGCTCACTCCAGGCTCCTTTAGGCACATCCTCGAAATAATCTCTTCGAGATAGAGTCTCATTCTTCCTCGCGCAAAAGGTATCAAAAGAGCGGATCACTGCCGCACGGGGTGCGGGAGGCATAGCATATCATCAGACTGTCCGCCTTTGCCGTTGTGATCCCGTCGTAGTGTGGGCGGACGTAGCCTTACACGTGCTTACCCGTCTTAAAAAATCGATGCTCCGTTGATAGCGTATGTCATAAGCCTGATCTAGCCAGGGAGCGTGATGACCGCTTCTGGCGCATTGTTGCCGTCAATTATCAGCGATGGTTTCAGAAAGGTCGACCGCCCCTTTGAGCGGGCGCGGGCGGCCGCGCTTGTTTCCCGCGCGCGGCTTCACTGCCAGGCAATTCACCTCCGTTGCGCGGGAGTATCAGTTTTGAGCTGCCTAAGATCGGGTCGATCTTGCTGTCGCCATCAGATCGGCTACCATGGCCGGGTCGCTTGGGAGTTTCTGAATACGCTTGAGTGACAGGCGAAGGGTTCGTTCCCCCAAAGCTCCGAAGCCCTTCGCCTCCCCCTTCAGCCGTCGATGCCGGGCGGAGCGGATTACGCCTGACACAGCCGAGGGTCCGTCGCACCAAACGCGACCGAGTGTGCCGCCGTCGTCACGGTGATTGTCCGCTTGTAGGTCGCCTTCCCCTCCAGAGGCCGCGGGCCGGATGTGAACCGCCGAATTGAGTGCCGTGCGCCGGTTGCATCGTGCAGCCACCGCTCGGTGACGAGCGGGCGCATCCTCTCGCGCAAGGCGGAAAGCTCGATATCCAACTCCGGCCCCGCGCCCACGTGAAGGGACTTCGAGATCCAGTTTGATATCGGTGACGGAGAGCTCACTTGGCACGCCTTTGGCCGCGCGGCAGCTCCGCGGTCAGCCACACCATGGTCGCGGAGTGGGAGGGCAGCCAGACGGGGCGCAAACGAAGGGAACCGCAAGCCCTTCAGCAATCAGCGTCTGCCCCACATCTTGACCATTCACCTTTAAAATTCCACAGCTTCGGCCGTAGTTACACTTGTCTGTTCCTTCGGTCCCCGGCTTGCACGAGCAGGCAACCTTGGTAACCGCGGAACGCCCGGAGGAAACGATCTCGACCAGCCGCTTGGTTGCTCGGATGCCAAGCTGACGTTCCGTTTCACACCGGGGTTCGAACTTTTCGGGTGTATTGAAGCCGACCAACCTTATCCGGGTGCCATCGTCCATTCTGATCGTGTCGCCGTCGGTAACGGAGAAGTCGCGCGAGAACGACGACGCGTCCTCTCCTGTTGACCTGTAGGTGAGAGCGTAAGTCTCCCAAACTTGGCGACTAAAGGAGGAGATGGCGATAACAACCATGATCGTCGCGAATATCAGAAACTTCTGTTCTCGGTGGCTGAGCCCCCAGTAGCGCGCCCGACGCGGTTTTGCTGATATTGGACTGCCGTGGACCAATCTAACCGACGTCAGTCCCTTGAGCGTAGCGAGCTGCTTTTCGCTGAACCGCGTTCGCGTTCCGTAGCGCTCTATCTTCACACGCATGTCCAAGAGGAAGTTTCGCTGCCACTGCGTTACACGCCGCTGCCGAAGAACATCATCAATCCGGCTCTGGAGATGTTTGATTTCGAACTCTGACAGCATATCGGCCTCCGCAAATCGCGGTCAGCATAGGTCGAGCAAGCTAAATTCGCGTATTCGATGGAATTACAATTTTAGCGAGCCCCCTAGATCGAGCGTTCGTGAGATCGCGGCGATCGCAAAAGCGACGACCGGTGGTCCACCGGTTCTTACTCGATAGGGCAGCAAGTCGAGTGCCGCGGCAGAGCCTGGTTTCAAGCTTGCGCGCCTCCGGCGCCGTGCGTCACGCAGAGCGGTCTTGCGCCGGCTTCTTCTTCTGTCTGGCCCGCTTAAGCAGAGCGACGGTCGCCTGGGTCTTCCGAGCGAGTTCGATGATACCGAGGCGCAGTTCGACGGCGGTCTGCGTTGAGTTTCCGTCACTCGGACAATTCGTCTTGGTCTCGGGTTTCACTGATCCGGGCATCTCGCACTCCATGTCCATGTGGAAAACGCCTGCTGGCGCGCACCCAATTATGGGGTTGAAACCTTAATATTGCATTGGAGATCATGCATTCGGTCGTATGGCGGAATGTGGCGCCGCTGGTCGCGTTGGGGCAAGGCCCCCGACAATGGTATCGCAAATGGAAGTGGGCCGTCCGAACCGCGCCTCGTCGGACAGCCACCCCGCAAGCTCCCATGCTCAATGTGAGTGCAAAGCTCACGGGAACACCCTATAACATCCCTGCGTCACGTCCTTGATCCCCGTCAAGCAACTCCATTTGTTCAAAGTTCATGCGTGGCGGGTCCGCCGTTGCTGGAACGATGTCTCGTCACCGTTGAAGTCGTATCCGAATGGCTGTCCAAGACGCGCATCTCCAGGGCCACTGACTTGAAAGCGACCGATGAGGCGAGCCAACTCCCCCGTCTCGGCCGACAGTCTGGCGGTGGCCGCGGACGACTGCTCCGCCATCGCGGCGTTCTGCTGCGTAATTTGATCCATTTCGTTGACCGCCGCGTTGATTGACGCAATGCCGGTCGACTGCTCACGCGATGAACTTGAGATCGCTTTCATGAAATCGTTAACCGAGCGAACCTGATCGCCAATTTCCTGCAGTGCCGAACCGGCCGTGTTGACAAGGCGGACACCAGTGGCGACGTCGGCGGACGAGCGACCAATCAGCCCCTTGATCTCCTTCGCCGCCGTCGCGGCGCGTTGCGCGAGTTCTCGCACTTCCTGCGCGACCACTGCGAATCCCTTGCCTTGATCGCCCGCGCGAGCTGCCTCGACGCCGGCGTTCAACGCAAGCAAATTCGTTTGGAACGCGATTTCGTCGATCGTTCCAATGATCTGCGTCATTCGCGCGGAGGACTGCTCGATATCCACCATGGCTTGAACGGCCTGCTCAACGATCCCGGCCGACTCCTCGGCTTTCGCGGCGGACAATGCCACGATGGCCTGGACTTCCTCCGTACGGCCTCGAGCCTCGCGAGAAATGGTGCTGATTTCCTCGAGTGCGGCCGCGGTCTCTTCCAAGGCGGCAGCCTGCTTCTCTGTGCGTCGCGCCATATCATTCGTGGCACTCGCAATCTCGTCCGCGTGAGCCGAGACGTGTCGTGAAGTCTCCCCGATCTTGTTCATGGCGTCGCGAAGGGCGTTGACGGAGTCGTTGTAGTTGGATTTGAGACCATCGAACGCCTGAGCGAGATCAACCCGAAGGTTTGCTTCGAGGTCTCCCTGCGCGAGCTGTTCGAGCACGCGAGCCAAAGCCGATAAGGCTTTTTCTTGCTCTGCTTTCTGTGCCGCCTGGGCGTCCTCAACCTTCTGACGCTCTTGAGCAAGGGCGTCCAGGTAAACGGAGATCGCGTAGTCCATGTCCACCAGCGACGCCTTGATAACCGCGGTGAGGCCGTCGGCCAGCTTACGCCCCTTGCCGCGGACGATAACACTGCTCAATTCGCCTTCAATCACCGCGCGGATGATCCCATCCAGCATGAGCGCGTAGCCACCGATGTACCACCGCGGCTCCAGGCCCAGCCGTGCGTGCGTCCTTCCGACCGCGGAAACGGCATCAACATAGGTATCATCATAACGACCGGATGAGATCGTTTCCCAGTGGCTCATCTGACGCTGCTTCGCGTGGGCGACATGCGCGGCATTTGAAAAGAACTTTTTTGTTTCGGGGTGAGTGGCCGCCTTTTCGTAGAACTTGTCCAGCGCGTGGTCCAATGATGCCACGATCGTCGACGACAACGCGGTCATGGCCGCAACCTGCGACGACCCGAGACCAACGAATTCCAGTCGCTCCTTCAGTCCATTTGATGTTGTCTTGCTGATCATTGCCGGTTCTCCCGCGGATTTCGGGCGTGATCGTTCCTTTGGCCCAGACGCACCTGGCCAATCACGCACACCATTCGTTTAAGATTCACCGGCCTCATTCATTGAGTGAAGCGCGCGGCAACCGGCAACTCCAAATTTAGGGTGACATCCCTAAATAAGTCTTAACTCATGCAACGATAACGTTTAACCGCGCGGGGCGGTCCCGGATGGCGTTGAATGAAATCACAAATGAATCCGACGCTCGCTCAAACTCACGCTACGTAAGGTGTAACCCGGAGGTCCATTACGTGAGCGGTCTTGCGGCCGGTGCGATGCGCGGTCCAATCGTTTCAGACGCGCCCATATTCTCGTATGCTTGGATACGCGGAAAGGTCGATCAACCATGCATCGCCGCCATGATCGCCTGTCAATCCGTCGGCGACGAATGCCAAGCAACCGTTGTCGGTTCGCACAAGTATCAGCTTGTCGCCCTCGCAGCGTCCCCTTCCAACCACCGTGGCCAAATCGTGCACTGGAACGAGATTACCCTTGTAAGAGGTGTATCCGACAGGGCCAAGATCCCTCCGGTCTTTCGCGCTGGTCCAATCCACGGCCCAGGCGACAATGTCGCCTCCGTCAAATACGAAAAATCATCGCCAAGCCGAGCCGCGGAAATACCGCGCCGTTTGAGTATTTTCGGGATTTTCATTTCGGCGCCCCGACCTCCAATCGGAGGCAAGGGGTGATCTAGCGCGCTTGTCGCGATCAGCGACGTCAACGCCGCCCTACACCATCACGGCGCAAGCAGTCCCCCTTGGGACCTGACACCTCATAAATAGGGCAGAGATGTTGACAAGCCCTCCACCTCTCGCGTGGCATTTGACAGAAGTCACATTTTTGGGAGTCGATCCCTAACACATACAATAGTTTGTTAACGCCTCCCCCCTAGATTTGGGATGTCTATCACGCACAGCTTATTCAGATCTGCCCGAAATTCGCGACCGAGGACGGCGCCGGCTGAATGCGCGACTTTGGGGAACGGATCGATGGATTTGACGATATCTCGGAAGCTTATGGGGTTTGCCATCGTGGTGAGCCTGGGGATCGCCGGCGCTCTCACCTTCCAGACGATGACTATCAGCCGACTGAAGGTCACGGGCCCGGTCTACGATAATGTCGTGGAGAGCAAGGACTTGGTGGCCGACATCCTTCCACCGCCGCTTTTCCTCGTCGAAGCTTACATGCTCGTCAACGAGGCGGCAGTCCAACCTGAGTTCGCCGATGCTGCCGTTTCTCGAATAGCCGCTCTACGGGATGCCTACCGCACTCGAGAAGACCATTGGCAGCACTCCAGCCTCCCGGTCGCGGTCAAGGCTACCTTGGCAACCGACGTCGTTCGGACCGGCGACGGGTTTTGGAACGAGGTGGAGACCGGCTACCTGCCGGCGCTTGCAAAACGCGATCCCGCCTTGATCAACAAGTCACTCGATCGGCTTGCTGAGCGATACCACGCACACGAGGCGGGCGTACTACGCCTGGTCGAGGTCTCCAACAACTACTCGGTTTCAACCGAAAACGCCGCCGAAGCCGAGGTATCCGGCAAGACCCGCCTAGCGTTGGCTTTCGGAATTGGCGCTTTGGTACTTTTCCTACTGGGCGTTCTTTACCTCCGGCTTAATGCGATTGGCGCTATTACCGCGATGACGGCGCGTATGTTGGCCCTGGCGGCCGGCGACCTGGAGCAATCAATCCCCTATGCTGGCCGAAAGGACGAGATCGGCCGGATGGCCGACGCATTAGCCGTATTCAGACAATCGGCGATCGAGAAGATGGCGCTCGAGGAAGAGGCCCGCCTTGAGCAAGCACGTGCCGATGCGGAGAGAGCTGAGCGCGAGGTTCGGACTGTGAGAGAGGCGGCTGAACTAGAGGAAATCGTGAACAGTCTAGGCGCGGGTCTCGCCCGGCTTGCGGACTGCAACGTCCGCATGACAATTGACGAGCCATTCGCGGGCGAGTTCGAGCGGCTCCGCCACGATTTCAACACCTCCATCGGGACCTTCCAGGCGACGCTTGAACAGGTATTGGGGCAGACAAGCCAGATCAGCAACAACGGCGAAGAGATGCGCGCCGCGGCGGATAACCTTTCAAGACGTACCGAGCAGCAAGCCGCGGCGCTTGAGGAAACATCGGCGTCGCTGGAGCAGGTTAGCTCAACGGTGAAGCTGTCGGCGGAGAGAACGCTTGAAACTCGGCAGCTTGCCAAGGAAGCAAAGGATTACGCCGCGACCTCCGGGCTCGTCGTCAAGCAAGCGGTGGCCGCGATGAACCGGATCGAGAGTGCGTCGGAAGAAATCGTGCAGATCATCGGCGTCATCGACGAGATCGCGTTCCAAACGAACCTGCTCGCATTGAACGCGGGCGTCGAGGCGGCCCGCGCGGGAGAATCTGGCAAGGGGTTCGCCGTCGTTGCCCAGGAAGTTCGCGAACTGGCACAACGCTCCGCCCGTGCGGCCAGGGAAATCAAGGCGCTTATCGTGAACTCGACGTCCGAAGTATCGGCCGGTGTGAGACACGTAGGCGATGCGGGCCGTGCTCTCGATCAGATTGAGGAGTTCGTCGCCCGTATAGACAGAAACATCGATGACATCGCGACGGCGGCGAGCGAACAAGCTGTCGGACTTCAGCAGATCGCATCCGCGGTCAACGAGATCGACCAGATGACGCAGCAAAACGCGGCAATGGTTGAAGAGACAAGCGCGGTCAGCCATTCCCTGGCCGACGGTGTACAGCGTCTCACGCATCTCGTAAGCCGCTTCAAATTGAATCGTCGCAAGACAATCCGCGAACCTGATCAAAATGCGATGACTGAAGTATCTCGGAAATCCGAACGAGCGTCATGGTCGAGCGCCGCTTAGCAATAAAAAACATAATCTCGCCACTCGGGCGGGATTTTGCGCGCTGAATACTTGCCTTAATATGCGCAAGTTCGCCGATTCTATTCGGAAATCCGCATGAGATCTTCGCTCGCCGAGTTCGAGAAGCTTCGTGCACCGGTGCTGCTGGTGAGCGATCTTGATTTAATTGTCTTTGCCAATAGCCACGCCCAGGAAGCACTTTTGAATGTGGACGTCGTCGATATGCCGATACAAGGCTTCATCTGCGATTGGCATCGCTGCCGCCCCAGGAAACCGACGCCGACCGCGATCAATGTGGAAGTGCTCCTCAGAAGCGGTCAATACGCCACCAGGCGAGCGGTGGTTTTTCAACTCAAGCTCGACATGGAACTGGTGTCCGGCATTGCTCTTCTTCCGCGTCACCCAAATCTTTGAACGGTTGGCTCGACCTGATCCTGAAGCGTCGATCGCGCGACCAGCACCTCGGCCAAGGCAACCTCGAAGGCCGCGACGCATTCCGGGTCAAACTGGGAGCCGGCTCTTTCACGGATGTGCTCGACAGCGGACGCGATCGACCATGCCTCTTTGTATGGGCGTGCAGTTGTCAGGGCATCGAAATTGTCAGCAACCGCAACGATGCGACCGGCGAGTGGGATTTCCTCACCCCGGAGACGCCGAGGATAGCCTTGACCGTCCCACCTCTCGTGATGGGTAGCCGCAATCGTCGCCGCGAGCTGCAATAGGCTAGACTTCGATTCTCGCAGGATGTCGCAGCCGAGCATTGCATGCTTTTGCATGGATGCGAACTCCTGTTCGGTCAGCTTACCCTTCTTCAGCAAAACCGCATCTGGTATTCCAACCTTGCCGATGTCATGCATTGGCGCGGCTAGTCGGATGTCCGAGCACGCGCGGGCGTCCAATCCCATGGCTTGCGCGATGAGATGCGAATATTCCCCTACTCGCTTTGTGTGAAGCCCCGTTTCAGCGTCCTTGAAACTTGCGGCGATAGTCAGACGGTCAATGATCTCTTCTTCACGTTCGCGTATCTCGGTAGTCGCCTTCTCGACCTCCTCGCGAAGCCACTCCGCCTTGTCGGCGAGCTTGTTGCGCGCGTCGACGAGAGCGATAAGGTTTTTCATGCGCGCTTGAAATTCGAGGGGATTTACCGGCTTATTCAAAAAATCGATCGAGCCAGCGTCGAGACAGGCCATTCGCGTTGCCATGTCAGTGTCCGCAGTCACCATTACCACTGGCTTACCCTTGTACCGATCGAACATCTCGATCTCGCGTAACAGCTCGACGCCGTTGTAGTTGGGCATCTGATAGTCGATCACCGCGATATCGAAATCCAGCTTAGGCATGGAAGCCAACACGGCGGCTGGATCTGAAAAGGTCACGGCTTCGCAACCAGGGAGTTTAGCAACCAATTTTGACAGTAGGACAAGATTGGTCTGATTGTCATCAACTAGCAGGATACGCATTCATTGCTCCTTCATGCGGCATGCAAGCGCCGCTGTTCATCGACCGCGCTCATGATGACGAGCAGCTCGCCTGGGTTGATCAGCGGTGCCTGGCGCAGACGCTGCGCCATATCCGCGATGTCTTGGAAGCCCACGTTGCTCGCAGCGCCTTTCAGCGAGTGCAGCATGCGGTCAAGGTTCCTTGTGTCGTCGTCGTGGAGCGCGTTGGAGATGCTGGACAGAATGAGCACGGCGTCCGCGAAAAAGGTGTCCAAGAGCTCATCGAAGGTATCTTGACCAAGAACTTCGATAATCTCCGTCTGGCGTTGGTTCGGGCCGGCAGGGGTGGTCTGTACTGGTGAAGCAGCGGGAGGCCGCGGCCCAGGCCTTCAAGAATTGCCGCAAGCCGGGCGACGGTAATCGGCTTCGATTGAAACGCGGACATTCCCGCATCGATACAAAGTCGGCGGTCCTCGTCCGACGCATTCGCGGTCATCGCGACGATCGGCACGGACGCCAACTGTCCACCCATTGCCCGTATTCTGCGCGTTGCCTCGATGCCATCCATGTTCGGCATCTGCATGTCCATGAGAATGAGGTCGAACTGGTGGCCAGCAACAGCCGCGACCGCCTCGTTTCCATCATTAGCCACGACGACGTCCTGACCAAGGTGGCGAAGAAACCCAAGTGCCACCTGCTGGTTCACCAAGTTGTCTTCCACTAGAAGGACGCCATGGCGTTTGCGCTCGTCGATCTGGACAACGGTCTGGGCCTCGGCCTCGATGGTGGGACTATCGGTTTGCGCGGGCTCCGCAGGTATCTCGAACCAGAATGTACTTCCCTGTCCCTTGGCACTAGAGACGCCTATCGAACCTCCAAGTGAGTCGACTATCTCCTTGCAAATAGTTAGCCCCAACCCAGTTCCGCCGTACTTCCGACTAATGCTGGAGTCGACCTGGGAAAACGGTTTGAAGAGCTTCTCCTGCCCCTCTTCGTCAATGCCTATGCCAGTGTCGCTGATTGCAAATCGTATCACTGGCCGGCCATCGGATAAGCCCTCGGACATCTTGAGAACGACGGCCCCGTTGATTGTGAATTTGATGGCATTGCTGAGAAGGTTGACCAGGATCTGGCGGACACGCATACCGTCGGTCATGATGGTGTCGAAACGTGGATTGTCCCCGACGTCGGCAACAAGCGTGTCGCCATGTTCAGCCGCCCGGTCGCGCATCATCTCCATTGCCCCGGTCACCAACGCACGGATATCCGTCGGCGCCGGGCAGACGTCAATCCGACCGTTTTCCATTTTCGCGAAGTCGAGAATTTCATTGAGAATTTCCAGGAGGGACTCTCCGGAACGACGGATCGTCTGGACGCTTCCGCGCACTCTTTCGGAGAGCTCGCCGAGTTCCAGCAGTTCCGCGGTACCTAGGATCGCATTCAGGGGCGTGCGGACCTCGTGACCCATCGTGGCCATGAACTGCGATTTCGCTCGGTTTCCCGCCTCCGCGGCCGCATAGGCCTCGTTTAGCTCGTGCGCCATTACCTCGAAAGCCATCGCTGCGGAACGAACTGATTTCAACTGACGCCTAAGCGTTATCACGAGCACGCCGACCGCGACCGCAAGGAACGCGGTGACGACACCCGACTTGATCTGGAGGCTTTGCAGATCAATCCTGGCGTCGGCACGCTCCATGCTGACCTTGTTGTTGGCGCTGGTCAGCAGTTGTTCCGTATCCTTGACCAGCGGGTCGAGACTTTTCGCGAACGCCTGTAAATGGACGGCGTCGATATCCTTTCCGGTAGCGACGGCGTCGAACCAAGGCGCCTTGGAAATGACAACCGGCTCGATCTCCGCCACCAAAGCCTGCAATTCGGGGCTGTCTTCAAGACGAAGGTCAAAATTTGCCTTCTTGAGGATCGCCATTCGCGAATAGAGAATATCGTACCTAGTGGATAGCGCTTTGACCGCGGGCTTCGAGAGGTCATTCGTCGCCACCATCACGGTAGCCACTTCGCGAAGCTGGCGCGCTTCCCGGTCAAGCTGGTAAACGGACCAGAGTGCGTTTTCTCGGATGCCGTCCTGCAAGGCCTCATACTTCCCGTAGATGCCCGAAAGAAGGTAGATCAGACCAATCATCAATAGCGTGGCAAAGGCCTGTAAGAGGGCCGTCGCCTTACTGACCCGTCTAATGACGCTACCATTCCTCCGGGCGGCTTCGTTCATTTATTCGGCCTCGATCATCTTGATCTGCCAGACGGACCGAGAGAAGTACTTCTCGTTGTAGAGCGAGGTATCCTTGTCGAAGGGATAGATCAGAAAGAGAGGCCCCTTTTCCCGGACCGACATAAGCTGACCGTCCATGCGGGTGGCGAGCATGGTGTCGATCTTGCTCGCATCCTCCGCGGGAACTTCAGCCGCATAGTCGTTCAAAGCGACGACCTTGATCTTCCGCGGATGAGCGCCGGCCGCTTCGAGTACCGAACGCAACAGCGGCCCGGAGAACTCGACCTTCCCCGTCGTCCAAGGGGTCTCCATGGCTCCCTTGCGTCCCTGCAAGCCTTCCAGCATGGCCATGTCGAACTGCGCCGTGCCGTCGACGTTGGGATGGTCCAGCTTGCCCTTGACCGTTAAAACCACGTCACCCTTCGGGGCGTCGAGGGCATGAGAAACCGCGGGCAGCACCATCGCGGTGGCTAGCACCACCGCGCTCAAGAACTTACGCATCGGAGAATATCCTGAAATCTGTCGGCACCGGCGGTGCTCGGACGCTAGAACAACATGCCTTTCGGCCGTCCGATGAGCATGGCGGTCACCCGCCACCGATCAGAGCCGACGTCATGTCAGCCTCGACAATATTGTCCGGATGCCCAAATTTAGGGTCTAATCCTTCACAGCAGATGAATCTAAAACAGCAAAATGGAATAGGAACCTTACTTTTGGGACCCGCCCGCAAATTACGGTAAACGCTTGGTTTCCAGGGGCGCGGCATGCTGGAGTTGCTGCGTGGAGATGCGTGGCCAACGGCTGCTACACATATGATCGAACCGGATGAGCGCCTATCGTCAGCGAGCGGGCAAGTCCTCCCACACTCCCGCGTCACACGGACGTATTCGATGGCTGGCGGCGACTTGCCGATCAAATAGCCTTGCACGGTTTGACATCCCATTTTCGCAAGTAGATCTAGCTGTTCCCGGGTTTCGACACCGTCCGCCTGAACCGGAATGTCAAACCATTCCCCAGACCGACGATCGCGCGCACGATCTCCCGCGACGGTCCCCGCTCCGTCAGGCCACCACTAAAACACTTGTCGATCTTCAACTTCTCAAATGGGAATGTCTGAAGGTAAGACAGCGACCCCATACCGAAATCATCCAAGGCGATCTTCACGCTGAGCGACATTGGATTGCGGAGTGTCTCGGATGCTCTCGCCCTATCGTCAATCAGCACCCTTTGGGCGCGACTTCCTTTATCAGCCAATCAAACGGCGGCGGATCGCCTCGGCAATAGCGTGGGTGCGGTTCGACGCGCCCAACTTCTTCGTAGCGGATTTGATGTAGCTGTTGACCGTCTCGACCTGGTATCCGGTAGCTTTTGCAATGCCTTCACTGGTCAGCCCCAAGCTGGCTTGAGCAAGGCAAGCGATCTCGCCTTTCGTCAATCGCATCTGGTCAGCCGCGAAGCGCTCAAGAAGCGGCTTTGTGAAAGCGGTATGAATGGACTCCGAGACCAATGACAGAAACGCGATTTCATCGGCGTCAAACGATGTCATCCGTGTGAAACCAACCGCTCCGTAAACCGTGCTATCACGTAGCACGGGGACTATCGTCCTGTTGTGGACGCCAAAAGTACGCTGGAGGTATAGCAATCGCTGCGGAGGCTCGTGGTCCTTGTAGACCTCGCTTTCCGTGACAACCGTGCCCGACGCCTTGGTGGCCTTGATGAAAGGATCTTGGCGCAGAACCTCGTCATCCATGTACGCCTCCACGAACGCGGGCGGAAGGTCCGTGTCGATTGAATAGCCTTGACCGAAGCGATAGTGATCCACGTCCAAACCGGAAATGAAGATGTAATCGAACGGGACCGCCTTGCGCAGCCGGTCGATCATGTCATTGCGGCCGAAGTACCTATGTTTCGGCACGGAGCGAAGATCGATGTACTCATCGAGCGCTTCAGGGTCGAGAACAGATAGGGCGCTAACTGGCATGTGCGACTCGCGTCAGGTTGTTTTTCAACCCCAGTTATGGCTTTCAGGTATTAACCGAAGCTTAACATTTTGACGTAGATCAAACTCAACGACGCGAAGGCCACTCCCGTGGGTACAACCTTCGGAACCGCGAACTTCGTCGCAGGTTTGCTTTGAATGGGCTCAAATCCTGGCAACGAGAGATGTGCCATCGTCGTGGCCGACCTGGAGTCTTCCATGATCGGGCTGGTTGTTTCGGACATCCTCACCATCAACGCAAACGATATTCGGCCCGTACCGGCCATTGCCACCGCGGTGGGATCCCGCTTTGCTCGTGGGGTCATTGCCCAGGGTAAAAGCATGACCTGCTTCCTGGACTTGTCCTCAATATTCACGGACGAGGTTGTCCATGCGACTGGAGGGTTAGATGACAGCGTTCCCGCCACGCGTCATTGAACTCGTGCAGAGCCTTCTGAGTGCAGGCTGCGACATGTGGGCTGTCGGCTCCGGATACTGCGTTGGCGAGCCGATCGGTGAGCCGTCCGCCAACGAAGTACACGCCATTCTTAGGGACTTTGGTGAACGCCAACATCTGATCGAGGAGATATCAGGTTATCTCAAATCCATCGGCCGGGATATCGCGGTAGATTGCCCGGACTGAACCGGCACCTATGCCATGCCGATACATCGCCTAGGCGACGTGCCGGGCCAGCGCGCAGCGCGACCACAGCGAAAGAAGCGCTTCCACCAGGTGCTCGATGTCGGCATCGGTGTGCAGCGGCGTGGGCGTGATGCGCAGGCGTTCGGTCTTGACCGGAACCGTCGGGTAATTGATCGGCTGGACGTAGACGTTGCAATTGTCGAGCAACAGGTCCGAGATCCACTTGCACTTGGCGGCGTCGCCGACCATCACGGGGACGATGTGGCTTGGGTTCGGCATGTGCGGGATGCCGGCCTTATCGAGCTGGGCGCGGAGCAGGCGAACGCGGTCCTGGTGACGGGCGCGCTCGAAGGGGCTGACCTTCAGGTGCTGGATCGAGGCGACCGCGCCGGCGGCGAGCGCTGGCGGCAGCGCCGTGGTGAAGATGAAGCCGGAGGCGAAGGAGCGGATGAAATCGCAGAGCGCGGTGGATGCCGCGATATAGCCGCCCATGACGCCGAAGGCCTTGCCGAGCGTGCCTTCGATAACAGTCAGGCGGTCCATCAGGCCTTCGCGTTCGGCGATGCCGCCGCCGCGCGGGCCGTACATGCCGACAGCGTGAACTTCGTCGAGATAGGTCATGGCGCCGTACTTGTCGGCGAGGTCACAGATTTCCTTGATCGGCGCGATATCGCCATCCATCGAGTAGACGCTCTCGAAGGCGATCATCTTCGGCGCCTTCGGATCGGCGGCGGCGAGCTTGGCTTCCAGATCCTGCAGGTCGTTGTGCTTCCAGATGACGCGGTCGCACTTGGCGTAGCGAATGCCCTCGATCATCGAGGCGTGGTTCAGGGCATCCGAGAAGATGATCATGCCGGGGATCTTGGCGCCGAGCGTGCCGAGTGCCGCCCAGTTGGAGACGTAGCCCGAGGTGAAGACCAGGGCCGATTCCTTGCCGTGCAGATCAGCGAGTTCACGCTCGAGGAGAACGTGGTAATGGGTGGTGCCAGAAATATTCCGGGTGCCTCCCGCACCCGCGCCACAGTGGTCAATGGCGTTCTTCATCGCCTCGATCACCTTGGGGTTCTGGCCCATGCCGAGATAGTCGTTGGAACACCAGACGGTCACATCCTTCGGCCCCTCGGGGGTGTGGCGCGTGGCACGCGGGAAATTGCCGCGGTGACGTTCAAGATCGGCGAACACGCGGTAACGACCTTCGTTGTGAAGGCCTTCCAGCTCGCTCTTGAAGAATGCTTCGAAATCCATTGCGCGCTCCTTGATTGCCCAGATGGATAACCGACATCCGCGCCGTCGTATTTGATTTCAATCAAGTTGGACGCAAAGCAGCGGATCCTGTCGATCGTCTCCAGATCGTCATTGGCGCGCGTGATCAAGCAAACGGAATGAGAGCGGCAAGGCCGTCTCTCAAAATTGATCAACCCCCAGCACAGTGCCGCGATGGTCGACGAATCCACGGCAGCGACGGCGCGCTGTCAGGAGAGGCGAAGACGTTGGTCCGGCTAATGTCTGCTTCTTTACTGCTAGAAAACGTACCACCGGAACCGCGTCGGCCCGAGCCGCCCAAGCCCACCCCGTGGGGAGCAGGCGCGGGTCATGGCGCTTCCTGCCCCGATTTGCCAGATCTCATGTCCAGTCGTTTGTTGGACCCACGAAATCCCACCTCATTGATCCGTGTCAATTATCTCGGATGGATTGAGGGATATTGCTGCTTCATGAACGGATCAAAGACTTGCTTTTCATCATGTACCTGGGAATTCTGGCGATCAATCGAGCCATTGACGAGCCTACTCGTGCCGCACGGGTCACGGCAGTGCTCATCATTGTCGGGTTCGTCAATATTCCGATCATAAAGGTCTCAGTGGACTGGTGGAACACTCTCCACCAACCGGCGAGTATCATGCGCGCGGGAGGTCCCGCGCTAGACGTTGAGTTCCTACGGCCGCTCACAACGATGGGGCTGGCGTTCTCGGCACTTTTCACAACGCTATACGTAGCGTCCATCAAAAATGGAATCTGGCGGCGGAAATTCATGTCACATCAGAGAATGGCCGCAAGGACAGCCTCCCAGAGGGAGAGATAAAATGACGCACGCTACCTACGTCCTAGCGGCTTATGCCGCTACTTTCCTGGTGCTTATGGTCACCGCGACAACGACATGGCCGACTGGCCGAGCCTATCGACGCCGTGTCGAGGCTATTATCCCTATGAGATCTCGGCGGTCGATTGGCGAATGACATGCAACACCGTGCCCTGGCCGCCATCCCCCTCCTTGTATATCTGGGCTTCGCTGGAGCAGTCGCGAGCACGCTCTACAAGGAACATGCGGATGGCTACTCGCCCGCGACTATCCCGTCAGCACTGATTAGCAAGCATCATCCGAAGGTAGCCTTGCCTTCCATCGACGGTTTCAAGACAGGCGGTCTAAGCGATGCAGTGCTTAATGATAAGCTGACCGTGGTCAATGTCTTCGCGTCCTGGTGCGTTCCATGTCGCCCTGAGCACCCCTATCTGATGCGGCTTGCCAAGGATCCGCGGGTCTCAATGGTTGCGATCAACTATAAGGACGCTCCAGAAAACGCCGTGTCTTTCCTAGACGCTTACGGCAACCCATTCATAGCAACAGGTTCCGATGCCACGGGCCAGGCGTCGATGGAATGGGGTGTTGACGGAGTTCCCGAAACGTTCATCGTTGATCGCTGCGGCGCGATCGTGTTCAAACAAGTTGGACCGATAGACGAACAAGTCCTGGATACGAAGATCCGACCGCTCCTCGACCAATCGTTGGCGACGTCTAGCGTTACACCAGATAGACTGGCGGGTATGCGTCATAACTGGTCGAAGAGCTAGGTTTCAACAGCGTACAAGGACGAGGCAATTTGACTTGCCTCAACGACGCGCGAAGATTGGTCAGATAAGCTCATTTCGCGAGTCGGGGAATGCAGTCCCCGTGCCGAGGAGGGAGCCTTGGCAGAGGCATGCGCTGAGTGGGTTCGGTGCAAGCCTCCTCGCGATCATTTTCCACTACGCTTTGCAACGACAGGCCCAAGCCGTTCTCCATTTGTCCAAACAAATGCGCGCCGGAGCGGAAAACCCACTTTTGGTTGAGCTTCTAGTTGAAACCACCCTTGGAAAGTCAGCGTTCCCAGTTGACGGAGTTTCAGCGACACAACCCTGAATAGGCGATCCTAGGATTGAAGAGCGGGAACGTTACGGAAACGAACGCGGACGCATCCCATTTGCTAACAGGAATTGTCCACAGGTTATGCACAGTACGTGAAGCCCAAGCCTCACAACGCGCTGCCCGCCTCCGTTACCGCAAGAAGGTCCTTGTAGCCGCCGATCCCCAGCCCCTCGACCAGGCTGCGTATTGCTCTGCGCTTCAACTCCGACTCTACATTCCCGTCAAGAGTAACGACGCCGTTTTTGACGGCTACCTGAACCTTCTGAGGTGTGATCCCCAAATCGGACCGCAAACGGGTCCTTAGGGCGAGCTTGATGGATTCGTCCGCACGAGGGAGTGCCGTGGTGGGCGCATCGAGAACCAACCCGAGAATGTCTCCTCTGCTCACGATGCCCACCAGCTTGCCGTTTTCCACGATCGGGAGCCTTTTGATCCGATGCGCCTGCAGGCTCTCAGCGATATCCGCAATTTCGCTATCTGGTCGGGCGACGATCACGTCCGGGGACATGACATCGGCAACCGCCCAGCCGTTGCTGCTTATGTATCTTTCGAGTTCGGCCTCCGATACGATTTCCGGGGCGCGGAAGGGCCTTTGATTAAGCCTGATTTCACGGCGCAGCAACAGATCGCCCTCGGTCAGCATTCCGCAGACACGCTCCTGGTCGTCCACGACTGGAAGGCCGCTCACATTGTTCTGAAGCATCACTGCCACTGCATGCCTGACGCCGACCGCGGGGCTGATCGAAATCACTTTCCTGGTCATGATGTCCTTGGCTTGCATAGAATTCACCCATTTCACAAATTACGATGTGTAAACGCTACGCGGTGTCCCAAGAGGCCGCATTGACATCGATCAACAATCGGGACCGTCGAGCAATTGGTTTAGGCGCTTACGCTCCTCTGGCGAAAGAGGATTGACAGCACGTGGTGCGTCTCTCCGGAAGAAAAGCGTTGCGAGGAGTGAAATTCCCGCCGCGAAAAGCAGAACCGGCGACAGCCACAGGGCAATTGTTCCGACCTCGAAGCGCGGCTTCAGCAGCACGAACTCACCGTAGCGGGAGACGATGTAGCTCATGACCTGCTTGTCGCTATCGCCATCGGTAATGCGCTTTCGCACCAGCAGACGCAGATCCTTGGCCAGTTCGGCGTTGGAATCGTCGATCGACTGGTTCTGGCAAACCATGCAGCGCAATTCCGCCGAGATCGCGCGCGCACGGCTTTCAAGCGCGGGATCTTTCAGCATCTCGTCCGGGTTGACGGCGAAGGCTGGTGCTGCGGACGCGATCAGGAAGAGAGCCAGAAGGAAGCGACGCATCATTCGGCCGGCTCCATGACAGGCTGCAGCGCCTTTGCCTTGCGGCGTGGCGCGCCGACCCGCAGGCGCCGGTCGCTGAGCGATACGAAGCCGCCGAGCGCCATGACGAGGGCGCCGCCCCAGATGCAGAGAATATAGGGCTTCCACCAGATGCGCACGACGATGCCGCCGTCATCTGTGGGATCGCCGAGCGAGACGTAAAGCTGGCTGGCGCCGAAGGTCAGGATACCGGCTTCCGTCGTCGGCATCTGGCCGGCGGTGTAGATGCGCTTGGCCGACCAGACGTCAGCCACCTCGACGCCGCCCCTGGCGATGGTGAAATGACCGCGATCCTCGGTGTAGTTCGGCCCAGTCGCCTTCTTCATGCCGTCGAAGCGCAGCGTGTAGCCGCCGGCATCGGTCACCTCGCCCTGCTTCATCTGCAGCACGTGCTCGGTCTGGAAGGTGGAAACGGCGACGATGCCAAGCACCGAAATGCCGAGGCCCGCATGGGCGAGCGCCGTGCCGAAAGCCGAACGCGGCAGGCCCTTGAGGCGGCGCCAGGCAATGCCGAGAGGCTGCTTGCCGACGCCGGCGCGATACCACAGGTCGGCGATGGCACCGAAGACGAGGAAGAGGCCGGCCGCGAGACCGAGAACCGACATGACCGGGCCGCCATGCTGGAGATAGAAGAACAGGACGGCGGCGGCGAAGGCGAGTGCAGCAACCGCATAGAGCCGCTGCAGGGCGCCCAGCAGGTCGCCACGCTTCCAGGCAAGCAGCGGGCCGAAGGGCACGATGACGAGCAGCGGTGCCATCAACAGGCCGAAGGTCATGTTGAAGAAGGGCGGGCCGACCGAGATCTTGTCGTTGGTCAGCGTTTCCAGAACCAGCGGATAAAGCGTCCCCGTCAGCACGGTGCCGCAGGCGACCGTCAGGATCAGGTTGTTGACGACGAGCGCTCCTTCGCGCGAGATCGGCGCGAACAGGCCGCCGGCCGTCAGCCTCGGCGCCCGGAAGGCGAAGAGCGACAGCGCACCGCCGATGAAGAGCAGCAGGATGCAGAGGATGAAGACGCCGCGCGAGGGGTCGCTTGCGAAGGCGTGAACCGAGGTCAGCACGCCCGAGCGCACCAGGAAGGTGCCCATCAGCGACAACGAGAACGTCAGGATGGCGAGGAGCACCGTCCAGATCTTCAGCGCCTCGCGCTTTTCCATGACGAGCGCCGAGTGCAGCAGCGCCGTGCCCGCGAGCCAGGGCATGAAGGAGGCGTTTTCAACCGGATCCCAGAACCACCAGCCGCCCCAGCCGAGCTCGTAATAGGCCCAGTAGGAGCCCATGGCGATGCCGAGCGTGAGGAAGGTCCAGGCGGCGAGCGTCCAGGGGCGCACCCAGCGCGCCCAGGCGGCATCGATGCGGCCTTCGATCAGGGCGGCGACGGCAAAGGAGAAGCAGACGGAGAAGCCGACATAGCCGAGATAGAGCAGCGGCGGATGGATGGCGAGGCCGATATCCTGCAGGATCGGGTTCAGATCCTTGCCCTCGGCCGGCGCCGGATCGAGGCGCGCGAAGGGGTTGGAGGTCAGCAGGATGAAGAGGATGAAGGCCACAGAAATCCAGGCCTGCACGGAGAGCACATTGGCCTTCAAGGTCTCGGGAAGATTGCGGCCAAAGACGGCGACCAGCGCGCTGAAGAGAGCCAGGATCAAGAGCCAGAGCATCATCGATCCCTCGTGATTGCCCCAGACGCCGGAATATTTGTAGATCAGCGGCATCAGCGAATGCGAGTTTTCCCAGACGTTCTTCACTGAGAAGTCAGAGACGACATGCGCATAGGTCAAGACGCCGAAGGAGAAGGCGACCAGCGCGAAAAGGACGACAGAGCCGATCGGCCCGACATCCATCATCGCCTGATCCACGCGCCGAGCGCCGATCAGCGGCACCAGAGACACGATGATCGCGGTGGCGAGCGCCAGAATGAGAGCGTAGTGGCCGATTTCGATGATCATTTCGCCGCCTGTTCGTCTTTCCAGAGCCCCTGCTGCTTCAGCCTGTCAGCGACATCCTTGGGCATGTATTTTTCGTCATGCTTGGCAAGCACGGTATCGGCGGTGAAGACGTCGCTGCCGCTCTCGAAGGTGCCCTCTGTCACCACGCCCTGCCCCTCGCGGAACAGATCGGGAAGGATGCCGGTGAAGCGGACGTGAACCAGATCACCCGAGGCATCGGTCACCGCGAAGCGCACCGTCGAGCCAGCGCCCCTGACCACACTGCCCTCGCCGATCAGACCGCCGAGGCGGATACGGGTTCCCGGAGGGACCGGATTGCTGGCGAGATCGGCCGGCATGTAGAAATAGGCGACCGAATTGCTGAAGGCGAACATCACCAGCAGAACGGCCGCGACAATGAAGCTCATTCCGCCGCCGATTACCGCAAGGCGTTTCTGCTTGCGCGTCATTGCATCGTTCCTTGTGTCGCCGCTGCGTCCGCGGGAAGACCGAGTTCATGGGCGAGCGCTACAAGCTGCTTGCCCTTCTCGCCATCAGCGGGGAAAGCCGTCAGCCCGCGCTTCAGCGCCGCCGCCGCGCGGTCCTTGTCGTTCAATACCATATAGGAGCGGACCAGCCGCAGCCATCCGTCGAGATTGTCGGGGTTCTCGGTCAGCTTCGCGTCGAGACTGTCGACCATGCCGCGGATCATCTGCTGACGATCGCCGCTGTTCATCTGATCGGCCGCCGCGACATCAGCCTGCGTCGGTCCGCCGAGCGGTGCGGCTGCCGTGGCCGGAGCATTGCCCGCAGCCGGCGTGCCGCCGTTCTTTACGATATGCTCGCTCACCAGCGGCATCCATGGCGCGTCGGGCGGAGACTGCTTGGCGATCACCTCGAAGCCGGCGCGGGCCTCGTCGGCCTTGCCCGCCTGTTCGAGGCCGAGCGCGATGTAGAAGCGGGCGCGCGGGTTGTTGATTTGGAGCGCCAGCGATTGCTCAAGCGCACGACGAGCATCATCGGTGACGGCTCCCCCCGAAGCGGCCATCAGCGTCTCAGCGAGGCCATCCATCCGAGCCGGACTGGGACCAAGGATTCGGATAGCATTGGAATAAGCCTGGAAGGCATCGGCGACTCGATCCGCGTGAAGGTAGATAGGAGCGATTACTTCCCATCCCCGCCCATCCGTCGGATCGCGCGCCAAATGTTCCTCCGTCTTCCTAATCAGGATGGCGATATCCTGACCAGGATTATCAAGCCTTTGCCGCAGCGGCCGCGCCGGGAGCTCAGGTGAGCCCAATGTCAGGTAGACCGATATGCTAGCCAGGGAAAGGAATGCCGCGATCGCTACTCGCCATGGGGAAGATGCTTGCGTTGAAGGCGCGGCGGTTGAGATCGGATCCTTGAGGCGCAGCAGGCGCCTTGCTGTTTCAGCTTTCGCCAGCTGGAACTCGCTATCCGCTATCTGGCCGCTTGCCAGTTCTCGATCGAGTTCAGCGAGCTGATCGCGGTACACCCTTCCCTTGTTGAAGCGATCGGCGGCAGTGGCGGGCCGTTCCGGGGACAAAGGGTGCAATAGCGCCGCGGTGACAGCGGTCGTCAGGACCGCGAAGATAATCCAGATCAACATCTCTAAGGGCACTCTGTTGTTGGGGCAACATAGCCATTGGGGGCGATCCGACATTGATGCGGGTCAAACTACGGAGCTGGATCGATCCGTCCGGTGAATACGTAGCCGACGCCACGGACCGATTGGATCAAGGCGGGTGCCTTCGGATCGGTCTCGATCTTCTTCCGCAGTCTCACGATCTGGGCGTCGATGGCCCGGTCGAAAGCCTCCAGGCTTCGGTTCCTGGTCTGATCCATGAGTGTCTCTCTCGTAAGGACCCTCCCGGCGCTACGTAAAAAGACGAGAAGCATGTCGAATTCCCCGGTCGTGAGCGGCACGTCCAAGCCGACCGGAGAACTCAGTCGTCGACGGGCGACATCGAGGACGAAGCCGTCGAACCGGTGGAGTTCCTCTTGGGTCCGTGCTCTGTCGCCTTCAAGCGTGGCGTTGCGACGCCGAAGCACCGTCCTGAGCCTGGCCAGCAGCTCTCGAAGGTGGAACGGTTTCGCGACGTAGTCATCCGCGCCAAATTCGAGGCCGATTACCTTGTCAGTCACGTCGTCTTGGCCAGTGAGCATCAAGACGGGCACGTTTGACCGCGCCCTCACCTCCCTGAGAAGGTCGAGGCCACTTTCCCCACCCGGTAGGATGAGGTCCAGGAAAATTGCGACAAAATCGCCCTTGGATAACTCCGACCGCATTGAAGCGCCGTTTGGCACGGCCACGACACGAAAGCCGTTGTCCTCGAAATATCGGACCAGCATTTGCCTGATCCGGGCGTCGTCATCGACCACCAGAATGCGATCCGGATCCATCTTCCTCAGCCCCACTGCGTTCCGCGGTTAACACATAACGCAGGATTTCGACGCGCGCCACCGGTTGAGTTTCAACGCTCCACAGTTAAGCGTTGAGAATGCTACAGAGGCGCGCCAGGGAGGGTCAATGTCGCATCAGAAGTCTTCCCACTCCGCCACGGCTTGGGCCGCCGAGGTTCTGACTGCCGACGGTCTGAGGGTGGTCAGTTTCGAAGGTGCCACGACAGCCTGGGTTGGGCTCTTTTCGGATACCCATCCTGGCAGCGCGAAAGCGGTCACGAAGGAGCGCAGCCGGCCGCTTTCGAGTGCCAATGTGGCGCTGGCGGCGTTTGCCCCTTCCACCATGGCCGCGTTTTCCTGCGTGACCTGGTCCATTTCGTTCACCGCCGTGTTGACTTGGGTGAGACCAACAGCCTGCTCCTTGTCGGATATCGCGATGGCATCCATGTGTTGGTTGATTTTGGAGACATGCTTTTGGATTGCCTCCAGCGCCGTTTCCGTTTCCCTGACCAACGCAACACCGCTTTGAACCTCATTCTCAGATGTGCGGATTAAGTCCTTGATCTCTTTCGCTGCGTGCGCTGAGCGCTGGGCCAGCTCACGCACCTCCCGCGCAACGATTGCAAACCCTTTACCTGCTTCGCCGGCTCGAGCGGCCTCCACGCCAGCGTTCAAGGCGAGCAGATTGGTTTGGAACGCGATGTCGTCGATGACCCCAATGATGCTGGAGATCTGCTTCGACGAATCTTCGAACTTCTCGATTGCGTCCACCGCTCGGGCCACCACCCGCGCCGAGTGCTCAGCACTTTCCTCCGCCTCTACCGCGACAGACCGCGCTTCTTCGGTCCGTCTTGATGCGTTGGAAACGTTGGCGGTGATCTCATCGAGCGCAGCGGCCGTCTCCTCGAGTGAGGCGGCCTGTTGCTCGGTCCGCTTGGATAGATCGTCGGCGCTCTGGCTGACTTCCCGCGAACCGGCATCGATGGCGGAGGTGGATTGTGACACGGCAACGAGGGTCTGAGCTAGCTGAGAGACCGCACTGTTGAAGTCCATTCGAAGGCCTTCGAAGTCCGACGCAAAGGGTGTGTCGATGCTGAACCGGAGGTCCCCGTTCGCCAGATGCTTTAGGCCTAATGCAAGTTTCTGGGTGGCGACTGACATTTCGTCATTTCGCTGACGTTCACTCGCGGCGTTGCGCGCGCGTTCTTCCTCGGCGCGACCGCGCATTTTCTGCCCTTCACGCTCAAGCTCGATAGCTCGTAGGCCGTTCTCCTTGAAAACCTGTACTGCCCTGGCCATCGCTCCAATTTCGTCTCGTCGGTCCGAATCCGCAACTGCGGCGGTAAAATGGCCCTCGGCAAGTCGACGCATTGTTTCAGACAGATGTCGAACGGGAAGCGCAACCGTGTGGACTCATTAAAACAGGTTTAACTCACGTTTATTCTTCGGCCCCATTCATGGAGAGTTCAGAGGCAGGCTTCTTTCAGGCGTGAGACGCTGTCGATGGTGACCGTGCGCCCGCGTACGTCGACGCCAGCGTTCGCGAGGGTAGCAAACGCTCGCGAGAGCGCTTCGGGGCCGAGCCCTAACTTTCCAGCAAGTACCCATTTCTGGAAAGGTAGCCGAAAGCTTGCCTCCGTCGCGCTCGCGGGACAGCGACTGAGGAAGTAGTTTCCGACCCTCTGAGCGGCGGTATGCAGGCGATCGGCTGCTATACAGTTCATCGAACGGACGAGAGTGGCCGATAAAATACGGGTGAGGTTTTCCTGTAACCGTGAGTTTCTTGCGGCAAGGTCCCGTAAAGCGTTGAGATCGAACACAGCCACTTGAGTTGAATCGACAGTTTTTGCCGCATGGGGCAACCGCTCTCCCGCGGACATGTACTCACCAAACATGTCACCCGGCTCACAAACGAAGATGTCCGCCTCGCGATCGACCGATTCCGATCGCATTAATCTTACATGCCCATGGATCAAGTAGTAGGCGCAGACGGCCACGTCGCCTTCCGAAAAGAGAACTTCGTTGGGCTCGTACTGGCGAAGCTCCACAAGTTCCATCAGCGCGTCGGTCGCAACCTGGTCGAGACCACGGAAGATGTCCGCTCCCAATAAAAGCGCATTTTCAACACACATGAGCTTTTCTCCTCCCGAGTAAGCTTCAGGGTCAATCGAGGTCGTCGTCAGCTATCGCGCGCCAAGCAGCGCCCTCGAGGTCATCGTACTGGCCGCTTTTCAACGACCAGAGAAACGCGGCAAGTCCCATCCCTCCCATCACCAAGGCGATCGGTATCAAGTAGATCAGCATATTCATGCGGAACGAGCCTCCGTATTTAGCCCGACCAAGGGCGACGCCATCTCCACCTGTCTGCCACGTCCGAATGTATTCAGTCGGAGGGAATTGGAGACGACGATAATGGAAGAGGTTGACATCGCCACCGCGGCAATGAGCGGTGTTGCGTACCCAGCGATAGCGATCGGTACAGCCAGCACATTGTAAGCGATCGCCAGGACAAAGTTTTGACGGATGAGACCCGCCGAACGTCGAGCGACACTGATTGCCAGCGGTACGGCATCTAGGCGATCATTGAAGAAAACAAGATCGGAAGCCTGGCGTCCGATGTCGGACGCGCTGGCAGGGGCCATCGAAACATGTGCCGCCGCTAAAGCAGGCGCGTCGTTGATGCCATCGCCAATCATGAACACGCGGTGGAGCCGCGTTTTCAGGTTCTCGCACTCTTCGACTTTCTGTTTCGGCGTCAGCCCTCCCAAGGCAACATCAATGCCAAGCTGCCGAGCGGCATTTTCGACGGTGCTTTGCCTGTCACCCGAAAAAATAACCGTCTTGAGGCCCATCGTGCGCAGTTCCTCGACAGCCGTATTCGCGCCGGGCCGCATGCTGTCGTCGAAATCAAACGAGGCAACGATCACCCCGTCACGGGCAAGTACGACTTCGGAAAATGGGCTGTCGGCTTCAAAAACCCTTGCTTCCAGGTCGCGACAGGCGAACGCCCGGTTTCCCAGTCGGTATTCGGCACCACCGTAGATGCTGATCAGACCGCCGCCGGGAACCTCTTCCACATTCTGACACGCAAGAATATCCGAAGCATATTCTCGTGCGAGGGCTTGCGAGAGAGGATGCTTCGAGTGGTTCGCGAGCCCGGCCGCGATACCGATGAAATCCGAACCCTCGGTGTTTACATTCACAAGGCGTGGCCGTCCGAGGGTCAACGTACCGGTTTTATCGAACGCCACCGCGTCCACCTCAGCTAGCCGTTCAAGCGCCGAACCATCTTTCACCATGACGCCGCGGCGAAACAATTCGCCGGCCGCGACAACTTGCACGACGGGGACCGCCAGTCCAAGAGCGCAAGGGCATGTGATGATCAAAACGGCGACAGCTACGAGTAGAGCCTGCTTCCAATCTCCACCTAGAACGCCCCAGCCAAGGAACGACAGCAAAGCAAGGAGATGTACGACCGGCGAGTACAATGCCGCGGCTCGATCGGCAATAGGACGATATCGTGCCCTGCCGCCTTCCGCCGCCTCGATCAGCGCGATGATCTCAGCGAGAAGCGAGTTGCGCGCAAGTTTAGTCGCTCGCACGACCAACGATCCTGTCAGGTTCATCGCCCCAGAGCTGACCACAGCGCCTTCTTGTATGGAAACCGGGCTGCTCTCACCGGTCACGATTGACATGTCGAGATCGCTTTTACCTCGAGCGACAACCCCATCGACTGGGATGCGGTCACCTGCGGCGACGGCAATCTCGTCGCCGACTGAGACTTCTTCGATTGGAACATACCGGCGCGATCCATCGCCGGACAGCAACAACGCTCCCCTTGGTGCCATACGGGCGAGACCGTTGATCGCGGCCCGTGCCTTTTCACGCATCACATGATCCAGAGTTCGGCCGATCAGGAGGAAGAAAAGCAAAGCCACAGTGGCGTCGAACCACGCATGCTCGCCGTGGTGCATCGTTTCCCAGAGCGAAACAGCATAGGACAGTGTTACAGCGAGAGAGATCGGGACGTCCATGTTTGTTCGCCCGTGCTTGAGAGCGTTCCAAGCCGACTTGTAGAAAAACCGGCCCGCATAGACCAATGCTGGTGCGGCAATCATCGCTGACACCCAGTGGAACATGTCGCGGGTGGCTGCATCCGCTCCAGACCAAACGGAAACCGAAAGCAACATGATGTTGGCCGCGCCAAACCCCGCGACACCCACTGCGATAAGAAGCTGGTTGCGGGTTTTGTCTGTCTCTGACGGGGTGGGAGTGGAGAGGTGCGCGCGATATCCGACTTTGCCGATCGCCGAAAGTATCCTCGTCGTGTCGGTTGGCACCCCGTCAACTGCCTCAAGATAGACACAGCTCACCCGCTTCGATGTCAGATTTACCCTCGCCCTCGTGACGAATGGCAACGCGGCCAGCGCCTTCTCCACGGTCATGATGCAGGCGCCACAATGAACGTCTGGGACGCTCAGATCCAACTGGTGGAGACCGCGTCCAAGCGGATGGCTGGAGAGCGCAATCTCCTCGGCGCTGAAAGACGTGCCGCTCATCGCGAGCATCGCCTCGGCATTCACCATGCAGCAGGTCATTCGCCAAACTCCGCGGTATCGAAACGCCGGGCCTCGTGCATGATGACCGCGCCGTCATGTCTACTGATGAATTCCACGATCCAATCGCCGGTCGGGACGTGCCGGTCGGCTTCGAACCGTCCCCTGCCGATCTTTGTCATCGTTGCGACGAAATCCTCGTGATCGCCCACTGGGCGTCGAAAATTGGCGGTCACTTCGTCAGCATCCGCCGGTGATCCATCGCGGTTGCGCAGCGAGTACAGGAACACGTCGCCGTTCAACGATATGTTGCTCGAAATCCCAGATGCGGTCATTGCCTTGATGGCCGCGGTCTTCTCGTTGAACTGCTGGCTTGCAACGTAGCTGTTTTCGACGACCAAGCCGCTCCAGGTCGAGTTCGCGAGATACGCCATCGTGACGTTGACCGAGACCACGACAGCGAAAAAACCACATGTGGTCAGGAGCATATGCCTGCCGGTGAATCCCTTGGTCGAGGCGCTCATTTCGGATCTCCTGGAGAGTTGAAGGCCGCGCGATACGTGGCGCGGTCGCTGTGCTTGTCGTCTTCGATGCTGAAGAGGAATTCGTTGACGGAGTTGCCGGCATCTCGCTTTGTCACGAACACCTTGATCGTTGTCGCCACGTCTGGCGCGGCGTCGATGACGAAACTGCGAGCGTCATTCATGCCTTGCTCGGGGATCCGCATCGTTGCACCATCAAGGCCGGAAATGCTGAGCTGGATCTTTCTCGGCCGTGGGACCATGTTCAAGATTCGGAGAGTGTAGCCGTTGCGGATGGAACCATCGCTTTCCATTACGTATTGAGGATTGCGATCATGAACGACGTTGAGCTCAAGTCTTTCTCGCACTGCGAGGTGCACAACCATCGCAACACCGATGAGGCACCAGACAGCGGCGTAAAAGACGACGCGAGGCCGGAAGATAATCCGCCAGTTGAAGTGGCGAATGGCGTCAACAAACGCCCCATCCTGGGTACGAACGTTCGAAGGATTAACGGGCGTGCCGCCGCCCGCGGTAGCGATCGACATGTTGTCCGCGTATTCGCTCAAAGTCGCGTAGGCTATGAGACCGCGGGGCTTTCCAAGCTTGTCCATCACGCCGTCGCATGCATCGATGCAAAGGGCGCAAGTGATGCACTCCATTTGCTGGCCGTCTCGGATATCGATCCCCATGGGACAGACCGCGACGCAAGCGTTGCAGTCGACGCAATCTCCAACAGGTTGCCCAAGCGCTTGCGCCTTCTTGGCGTGCCTCGAGCGTTGCTCGCCACGCCAGTCGTTGTAGGTTACTACCAGTGAGTTTTCATCCAGCATGGCGCCCTGAATTCGGGGCCAAGGACACATATATGTGCAAACCTGCTCGCGCATCAGACCGCCGAAGACATAGGTTGTGGCGGTCAAGGTAGCGACCGTCGCATAGGCCGTCGCGGGAGCACCTCCGACAAAAAACGTCTTGATGAGCGTCGGTGCATCAGCGAAGTAAAATATCCACGCACCCCCCGTCGCCATTCCGATGATCAACCAGATGGCATGTTTCGCGATGCGCTTTCTAAGTTTGTCCAGTGTCCATGGTCCGGCGTCGAGCTTCATTCTTGCGTTTCTGTCGCCTTCGATCGCGCGCTCCACCACTAGGAAGAGATCCACCCAGACCGTCTGGGGACAAGCGTATCCGCACCAGGCGCGGCCGACCGCTGACGTAACGAGGAACAAACCGAAGCCTGCCATCACGAGAAGACCCGCGACGTAATAAAATTCCTGCGGCCAGATTTCGATGAAGAAGAAATAGAACCGCCGCGAGGCAAGATCGACGAGGATCGCCTGATCCGGCGCATACTCGCCCCTGTCCCATCGAATCCAAGGCGAGAGATAATAAATGCCGAGTGTGATCAGCATTACGATCCACTTAAATCGCCGAAAACGACCCTCGGCTCGTTTTGGAAACACCTTCTTACGAGCCGCGTACAACGGCTCGCGATTACGCCGCGCGTTCACGGGTTCAGCGTTCAGTTGTTCGACTGATTTGGGATCTGGCGCGGTAAAGAGGTTCATCTGCACAATCCTGATTTTCTTGTGCACTTGTCCTACGTTTTAGCCAACCCATCCTTGATCCAAATCAAGGATGGGTTGCTTTACAAAAAGAGGCCGCGCCCTGGACAGGAGACGCGGCCTTATGGAGTCAGCTTGTCGGGGAGCCATTCATTCGCAGGTAAACCCGCACCGGCGTATGCTTGGACCTAATGTCCACCGCCCGCGGAGGGGTCGGATCGACGCTGGCGTCCTAGCGAGGACGAAGAGATTGCCAGACCATCGACGAGGTCACCCTTACCTGCTGGTGGTTCGATGGTCCTTGAGCGATGTCAACGAAACCATCGACGTTCCGATTTTCTCAGGCTCGTCTCGTTCACTATCCGCCGAGGCCGGCTTTGCTCGTATCGAAACGCGTGAATGGACGACGGCTCTTGGCACGCCGTAGAGTGCCAGAAGTGGATCGTGATCTCGATTGCTCATTTTTTCACCCTCATTTGCCGCCGCCGAGCGAGTGGACAAAAACCGTCAGCTCCTTCACCGTCGTATCGCCAAGGCGCGCGCCCCAGGCTGGCATCACCCCGTGCTTGGGCGCGGAGACTTGACGTGCGATCGCGTCTTCGCCTTTACCTTTGAGCCAGATGGCGTCCGCGAGATTGGGAGCACCCATATCGAGTTTCCCCTTTGCGTCTTCCCCATGACACGCGGCACAGTTGTCGATGAATATCTGCTTTCCAGCCTCAGCTAGCGCGGGGTCGGACGGCGTGTTCGTCAGACCCCATACATAGGCCGCAACTTGCCTCGTTTGGGTGAGATCGAGGATTTCCGCGAAGGCCGGCATTTCCGAAACATGGGTATCGGCATCTCCGTCGAAGCGTATGCCGTGGGTGATCGTCGTCTGGATCGCACCCAAATCCCCGCCCCAAATCCAGTCGTCGTCGTTTAGATTGGGAAAGCCCGGTCCCCCACTGGCACCGGACCCATGGCACGGCGCGCAATTTACCTTGAAGGCGGACGCGCCACCGGCGATGGCAAACTCCCGCAGGACGGGATCGGTGTCGATCTCTTGGACGGTTTTCGCCGCGATGAGGTCATGGAACTTCACCTGACCTGCCTTCGCTACTTCAAGATCCTGCTGCAGCGTGGCCCGACTGGAAAATCCCAGGTAACCCTTGGTGGCCGAAGTAAGCATGGGGATGGCAGGATATGCAATCGCATATCCGATGGCCCAGAGGATCGTGAAGTAGAACGTCCATACCCACCATCTGGGCATGGGATTGTTCAATTCCCGGATACCGTCCCATTGGTGTCCGGTGGTCTCGACGCCGCTGACTTCGTCAATATGTTTTTCCGACATCTCAATCGTCCTTCAACGGAATATTAGCGGCGTCCCGCGCTGCCTGCTTGCTGCCCGGTCGAAGCGAATAGACAACCGCTCCGACAAAAAACGCCGCCATGGCAAGCAGTCCCCAACTGTCGGCGAAATGCCGCATTGCTGTGTACGTTTCCATCCTTCACCTCATCGGTAGCCAGTAGCGTCGTCATAGGTCGAGAAATCGACCAACGTGCCGAGCATCTGTAGATACGAGACAAGAGCGTCCATCTCCGTGAGCTTCTTGGGGTCCCCATCGAAGTCACCGATCTTTGCCTTCGGATAGCGGGCCAGCAACGCTGTCGTGTCCGCGTCGGGATCGGCCTGGGCTTTCATGTCCGCCTCGGCGTTCGCGACCATATCGTCGTTGTAGGGCACGCCCACGTCTTCGTTGGCTTTGAGGTCCATGCCTATATCCTTCACGGAAATCTCATGGTCCTTGAGGAAGGCGTACTTCGGCATCACGGACTCAGGCACAACCGCCCTCGGATCTGACAGGTGCTGGACGTGCCATTCGTTGGAATAGCGCCCACCAACACGTGCCAGGTCTGGCCCCGTGCGCTTCGACCCCCATTGGAACGGATGGTCGTACATGGATCTGGCCGCCAGCGAGTAATGACCATATCGCTCGACCTCGTCGCGGAAGGGCCGGATCATCTGACTGTGGCAAAGGTAGCAGCCTTCTCTGATGTATATGTTGCGGCCCGCCAGCTCGAGCGGAGTGTATGGTCGCATGCCTTCCGCTTTCTCGATTGTGTTCTGGAGATAGAACAGAGGTGCGATTTCCACGATGCCGCCGATTGAAACGACGAGCAACGAACCGACGAGCAGCAACGTGGCGTTCTTCTCGATGATTTTATGTTTGTCCAGTATCGAAGCCATGGTTCACCTCACTCAGCAGGCTGCGCCCGTGGCGCGTACGTGGTTGGAATAGCCGCTTCTTTCCTCTGATGCCCCTTGATCGTCATGAAGACGTTCCAGGCCATGACGAGGCCGCCGAGCAGATAGAGGCCACCGCCGACGATGCGCAGGACATAGTATGGGAACATCGCAGCCACCGTTTCGGCGAACGAGTAGACCAGGAAGCCCTGAGAATTGTACTCGCGCCACATCAGACCTTGCTGAATGCCCGCGACCCAAAGCACGGCGGCGTAGATGACAATGCCGAGCGTCGCGAGCCAGAAGTGCCAGTTCACCATGCGCATGCTGTAGAGGCGTTCGCGGCCCCAGAGCTTCGGGGTCAGGTAGTAGATTGCACCGAACGTGATCATGCCAACCCAGCCCAGGGCGCCAGAATGCACGTGGCCGATGGTCCATTCCGTGTAATGGCTCAAGGAATTGACCGTCTTGATCGACATCATTGGGCCCTCGAAGGTCGACATCCCGTAAAAGGCGATAGCGACGATCATCATGCGGATGATGGGGTCTGTTCTAATCTTGTCCCAAGCGCCCGAAAGGGTCATCAGACCGTTGATCATGCCGCCCCACGACGGCATCCACAACATCACTGAGAAGACCATGCCTAGGGTCTGCGCCCAATCGGGAAGCGCCGTGTAGTGCAAGTGGTGCGGGCCGGCCCAGATGTACATGAAGATCAGAGCCCAAAAGTGGATGATCGACAGGCGATAGGAATAGACCGGACGGTTAGCCTGCTTGGGAACGAAGTAATACATCATTCCGAGGAAGCCCGCGGTCAGGAAAAAGCCGACGGCATTGTGTCCATACCACCATTGAGTCAGCGCATCCTGAACGCCCGAGAACACCGAATAGCTCTTCGAGCCCAGGAATGAGACGGGCACGGCGAGGTTGTTTACGACATGCAGAAGCGCGATCGTCACGATGAAGCTGAGATAAAACCAGTTCGCCACGTAGATGTGGGGTTCTTTTCGTTTTAGGATGGTACCCAGGAAGACGACCAGATACGCGACCCACACGGCGGTCAGCCATAGGTCCACATACCACTCGGGCTCGGCGTATTCACGAGCTTGCGTGATGCCGAGAACGTAGCCTGTCGCGGCCATCACAATGAAAAGCTGATAGCCCCAGAATACGAACCAGGCGAGGCTTCCACCAAACAGACGGGCGTGGCATGTGCGCTGGACGACGTAAAAGGAAGTCATGATGAGTGCGTTGCCGCCGAACGCGAAGATGACCGCGGACGTGTGCACTGGGCGAAGGCGCCCGAAGTTCAAATAGGGAGCAATGTTGAGATCGGGGAAGGCCAACTGAGCGGCGATGATTACGCCAACTAGAAACCCGACCACCCCCCAGAAAACCGTCGCGATCAATCCGTATCGTATGACTTCGTCGAAATACGCGGAAGTATCCACTTTCACGGCCCGACCAGCGGGGGAAAAGTCCACGCGACGAACGAGCATCAACGTGCCCGCGAAAAGACAGAAGCAAAGGATTCCCATGTGGGTGGCGAAAAGTTGGTCATGAGCGAACCCGGCTCCTAGCAATGCCAGGAACGCGGCGACCGCGACCAATATCGTTTCAGTTGTGTAATTCATAATGTCGTCCCCAGTGCGCAGACGACCGCGATGCGGGCGTCTTTCAGTCGTACTTTGGGAAAAGGACTGTCACGGCACCGCGACGGGCTCCTTGATCTACATCAACGAACCCTCACAAACCCGCGGGCAACGAGGCGGTGTTACAAACTGTTACACTCTTTCACCAATTCGCACCGTGCGATCATTCCGGCGTGACCAGGGACATTTTTAATGGCCCCACTGTCATAGAGGGGATATCAACATGTTCATGCAGAGCCACGAAGCGTTTCAGAATGCGGAACTCGCAAAAGACGCGATTGGTGCCAGATCGCTCGCATCCGTGTTCGATGCTAGCGCGACGGAAACCGTCGACGCCGGCCAAGCCATCTGCTGGGAAGGCGACGATGCCAATCACCTTTTCCAAGTCATCGAAGGAGTCGTACGCCTCCATCGGATCATCGGCGAAGGCCGCCGGGTGATCACCGCGTTTCATTTCGCGGGCGACGTCGTCGGCGCATCTCTCGTTGGAGCCTTTCTGTACACCGCGGAAGCGGTCACGGACTGCAAAATCCGCCGTATCTCTCGCAAGAACTTCCATGAACAAGTCGCACGGTGCGACCAGCTTCGCCCCGCTTACATTGGGCTGCTTTGTCGCGAGAACGCGGCGGCCAGCGATCAAATGGTGCTACTGTCGAAAAAAATGCCGAGGAACGCCTCTGCAGCTTTATCCTGAAACTTGTGTCTCGTTCGGACGCCGAACGCCGCGGCCTGTTGCGGATCCCGATGAATAGACAGGACATCGCGGACTATCTCGGGCTGACCATCGAGACGGTCTCGCGAACAATCTCGAAGCTTTCCGCGCGCAACGTGGTCGTTGCCCAGGGGCGGCATGATTTGCGGATCATCAGCATGTCGAAGCTCACGGCTCTCTCGGGAAGCGCTGATGATTTTCCCGATAAAACCTGCCATAGGATCAGCCTGCACTGATCCAAGGAAAAGCCATGCCTCACCGTCTGATCTCACCGCGCACCGCATCTTCTCAGGAGCTTGACGCGCTGGTGCACGTCCTAGATGGCGCCGATATCATCGTACATCGTCTCGAAGGAACGATCACCCACTGGTCGATCGGCTGCGAGAACATGTATGGCTGGACTCGTGAAGAGGCGGTTGGAGAGAAGATCCACGACCTCTTGGCCACGAGCTATCCTCGACCGAAAGAGGATATACTGACTGATCTTAGGGCTCGCGGCTCTTGGCAAGGCGAAATCACCCACCGTCACAAGAGCGGCCACGACATCTACATCGCCACACGCTGCGTCCTCGTAAATCTTCCGGACGGTGATATGGCCGTCATTCAGACGAACAGCGACGTTAGCGCCCTAAAACGGGCCGAGGAGATTGTCAGATCACGCGAAGCTCATCTTTCATCGATTCTCGACACGGTCCCAGACGCAATGGTCGTAATCGATCAAAAGGCGACGGTGATCTCCTTCAGCAAGGCTGCTGAAAAGCTATTTGGAATGTCGGCGGACCAGATATGCGGAAAAAACGTCAGCAATCTCATGCCGAATCCTTACCGCGCTGCGCACGACGGCTACATCGGCCACTACTTAGACACCGGGGAGAAGCGTATTATCGGATACGGTCGCGTCGTTACGGGACAGCGCGCCGACGGTTCTCATTTTCCAATGGAACTCCATGTAGGCGAAGCAACGGCGAACGGCGAACGAGATCTTCACGGGATTCGTCCGAGACCTGACAAGCCGCATGAAGATTGAAGAAGACCTACGGCAAGCTCAGAAGATGGAAGCAGTCGGCCAGCTCACAGGGGGGCTGGCACACGACTTCAACAATCTTCTCACGGTCATCAGCGGCAACCTCGAGATGATCGAGGGCAAGCTCCAGCCTGGTTCTCTGCGCGACATGCTCCGAGAGGCTCAAGACGCCGCGGCCGATGGAGCGAAGCTAACCGGACAACTGTTGGCATTTGGCAGACGGCAGCCGCTCAATCCAAAGCAAGTCGACCTTGGCCATCTCACCATGAGCTTTTCGGATCTTCTGCGTCGAATTCTCGGAGAAGATATCAAACTTTCAACGATACTGTCAGGCTCTCATCTTGATGCACTCGTCGATGGCTCCCAGTTGCAGAATGCAATCTTGAACATTGCTCTAAACGCACGAGACGCTATGCCAAAAGGAGGAAGCCTTACGACAGAGGTTTCTCAAGTAAGTTTGGACGCGGACTACGCCAAGATGTACCCTGAGGTGCGAAGCGGCAACTTCATTCTTATTTCAATGACTGACACTGGTAGCGGGATGACCGACGAGGTCAAGAAGCGTGCGATCGAGCCATTCTTCACGACCAAGGAGGTTGGATCCGGCACTGGTCTCGGATTGAGCATGGTTTATGGCTTCGTCAAACAATCCGGTGGCCATCTCCAGATCTATAGCGAGGCTGGACGTGGCACTACCATCAGGATCTATCTCCCGGCGCTTGCACCCAGTCACAAAAATTCCGAAACAGACTCCGCCCCCAAGGTCGAAGTTCCACTTCCGAGAGGCAACGAGCGGATTCTGGTGGTCGAGGACGATCCGCGCGTACGGCGTGTGGCCGTCGCTAGGTTGGTCGACATGGGCTACGACGTGTTGGAAGCAGAGAACGGCCAACGCGCACTTAATGTCCTCGCCGAGGAGAACGACATCGCACTGCTGTTTACCGATATCGTCATGCCGGGCGGCATGAATGGCGATGAGCTCGCATCGCAAGCAAGGGGACTACGTCCAAATCTGGCGGTCCTTTTCACATCAGGCTACTCCGAACCCGCGCTGGCGTCGGCGAACGTCGTCGCGGGCGCTCTGTGGTTGCGCAAACCGTACACGGCTCGCGAACTTGCGGAAAAACTGCGCACGTTGCTTGATACCTCCGAACATCATTGAAACCGGCCCCGATGGCTTGCGCGACCTTAATGCTAAATTTACCATTCCACCCCATTTTCGGGGTTGCGACAGCAGACCAAAGCAGATTGCTGCGACCACCTAGAGGCGGCAAATGAGCGGGTGGGCACAGACCAACGAAACAACCGCATATGATAAGCTCGTAAAGCGCATGGAGGTTCTCGAAGCACGCATGCGTGCTCACTTCCATGTGATGACAATCGTGGGCGCCGTCTTGGCGCGAAGCGACACCATGCTCGCGGACATGGCGAAAGCCTACCGCGACCGCCATCCGCACCCCGAGGCGGATTGCAGTGACGCAAATTGGTCGAACAAGGTTATCGGCGCCGAGGTGGTGCGATACTTTCCGTAATTGCACCCGAAAAACCCGCGACTATCGCAATTCGGGTGATCCAGGGCGGCTTGCTCGCATAGCAACCGTTTTGGACACTCGGTGTGAAAATTACGCTTCGCGGATCACCAATATGCGGGCCAGAGCCAGAAACTCAACGAAAGTCCAATTCAAACACATGTCCCGTCTCCGCGACGGCCCGCGAAAACCTCGCGCCGTGCATTTCGGCGATTCGTCCAACGATTTTAAGCCCTATCCCTAGGTGGTCTGGAGAGCCAGTCGTGGCTCGGCTATGTGAAACCTCTTTAGGGTGCCGGTCCTCTACCCTGATCAAACCATAGCCAACATGAACGACGATCAGTGTCCGATCGGGAGTATGCTTGACCGCGTTCTCGATTAGATTACGAAGCGCGTCCCGCAACAGAGATGGGGCACCTCGCAGCGACGCCTTCTCGACCTGGCTGGAAAATTCCAGCGCGTGCGCGTTTTCGTAGACCCAAGGCGCGAGCTGCTCCACGACGGAAGACGATAGCTCGACCAGGTCGATATCCTCGAACATGCTGTGATCCACGCTATCGAGACGCGCTAGCGCTGTAAGTTGCGAAACGAAGTTCACCAAGTCATCAAGGTCAGTTTCTGCCTTCCGAGCGCGTGGGTGATCAATGTGACCAAGCTCCAGCTTCAAAGCAGCAAGCGGTGTGCGGATTTCATGTGCTATCCCCGATGTCAGGACTTTTTGGGCCTTCATCAATTCTCCGACACGTTCGAAGGCGCGATTGACGGCGTGGGCCAGATGGGCCACCTCCCGAGGCATCTGGTCGAAGTCCAGATGCGAACGGGAGTCCAGTGGGTCTATCCTATCGGCCTCGTTTGCCGCGGCGACGACTGGCCGCAACGCTTGTCGGACGGACAGCAGTGTTCCGCCCGGTACGAGCACCAGAAGGATCGTCATGGGGACAATCAGATGTTCGATTACTTCGTTCCACAAAACCTCGGACATCACGTCATCAGGATCGCCGATCGATGCGATATCGACGAGAAAACGCTGGCCGGCAACGACGAAGGCGCGCCCCCCGACTAGCGACAACGGCTTTCCGGAAGTCAAGGATCGCAGCCAAAAGTCAGGTGGGTTCACATCAACCGGAAGGAAGTGCGCCTCACAAGCCGTGTCGCACGACCGATAGATTACGGCACCACCCGCGGAGCGAATCCCGGCGATATAACCGGTTTCACCTCGGTCATAGCGTTGGTGCACATTGTCGGGCAACAGATATCGGGTGCCCGATCCTCCACAATGATCCCGGCGGCAAGCCGCTCAGTCTCCTGCTCGACGAACAACCGGGAAAGCTCCCCGACGTTCCAATAATAATCAGAGAAGACAACAGCGAGCTGCACAAACATTGCAAGGATCGCGAAGAAAGCGATCCGTTTCGTCAGAATTGACCCTAGCGTAGGACGTGACTGGCTCAAACGCGAACCTCGCGCATCATGTACCCGACCCCCCGGATCGTTTCGATCGATGAACCAGTCGGGTGGGCTTCCAGCTTCTTGCGAAGACGCGACACCGCCAGTTCGACGGCATTCGTGCTTCGCTCGTCGCCGAATTCCGAGAATGTGTGTTCGATCCTAGAGCGTCGGGCAGTTTCTTTGAATCTGACGATTCCCCTGGCTTCGATTTTATGATTCAACATGGCAGGAGGACTTGCCATGTCTCGCGCCTATTCTTCGGACCTTCGCCAACGGATTGTTGATGCGATCACGCAAGGCCAAACGCGTCGGGCAGCCGCTGCTGCTTTCAAAGTCTCGCCCGCCACGGCTGTTCGGCTTAAGCAGCGGGCGGATCGAACGGGCTCGGTCGAGCCCTCCCGGCGCGGTCGGCCCAGCGGCAGCGGCAAATTGGGCCCGGTCCGGGATGCCATTATCGCCAAGGTAGAGGCGCAACCGGATATAACCATGCCCGACCTGGCGACTTGGCTGGTAGAGCATCATGGTGTGAAAGCTGATCCTTCGAACCTGTCGAAGCTTCTTTGCCGGGCGGGCTTCAGCTTTAAAAAAAACACTGCTGGCATCGGAACGCGCACGCGCCGATGTGCGCCGGGAGCGCGATGAGTGGCGCAAACGTCGCCAACCCGCTATGCAACAGAGCCCCGGACGTCTCGTCTTCGTAGATGAGACTTCGGTCAAGACCAACATGACACCACTGCGTGGCCGTAGCATCAAGGGCAAGCGCCTTCAGGCGGATGCGCCTTTCGGCAAATGGCACACCCAAACCTTTGTCGCCGGTCTGCGCTGCGATGGCATCACGGCACCCTTTGTCGTCGATGGGGCCATGGATGGAGCCAAGTTCGACACCTATGTGCGAACTCAACTCGCACCGACGCTTGAACCAGGCGACGTGGTGATCTGGGATAACCTCAACGTCCACAAGAGCCCCCGAGCAGCGGCGGCCATCGCTGAGCGGAAGGCATGGATACTCTTCCTGCCGCGATATTCGCCAGACAACAATCCGATTGAAATGGCCTTTTCGAAGCTCAAGGCACTCTTGCGAAAAATGAAAGCAAGGACTTATGACGATCTCTGGAAAGCCGTCGGAAAGGTTTGCGACCTATTCACGCCGCAAGAGTGCTGGAACTATTTCCGCCAGGCCGGATGCGTTGCACATTAATCGCCCGAGGCTCTAGCCTTTGGAATCACCTTACCGCCATTGCGCATCAACAATTCGAGCAATGCTTTCTCCGAGGGGGCGAGAGGAACTTCGTTGTCTGCACAGGTCACCCGCCGCGATGCGACGTCGAGTTTCAGCGCCGCATACTCCAAGATTGGCATGGATGTGGTAGGCGATCGGCGGATAAGTGCCCGGATACGGGCAGTGAGCTCTCCATTGTGAAATGGCTTAGCGAGATAGTCGTCGGCACCTGCGTCCAGCCCCGCGATGCGTTCGTCTATCGCCCCCCTTGCTGTCAGAACAAGTACCGGCGTTTGAATGCCCGCGCTTCTAAGGGACTTGAGGACGTCGATCCCATCTTCATCGGGTAATCCGAGATCAAGGTATAGCGCGGCAATCTGGAAGGAACTCGCGCGACAATCTAGATGGGACTGTTGTGTCGCGGACAGTGGGAGTTTAGCAGCGTGATTGACGCTGGCAAGCGGTCATTGCTCTTCTAATTGTCGCGGAGCGTCAATCTGTGTAGCCTCGTTGATTGTCGCGTAGATTGGAGGCCGCCCGCGTTGCCGTTTTGCCTCCATAGCTGAGCGGCGACGGTAGCTCTCGACGTTCATCTCGAAGATCGTGGCGTGATGAACGAGGCGATCCACCGCGGCGAGCGTCATGGCGGGATCTGGAAAAACTTTGTTCCATTCGCCAAAGGGCTGATTTGCGGTCAGCAGGATAGATCGCCGCTCATAGCGTGCCGAGATGAGCTCGAAGAGGACGCTGGTCTCAGCCTGATCCTTTGCGACATAGGCAAGATCGTCGAGGATAAGCAGATCGAACTTGTCGAGCTTGTTGATGGCGGATTCCAGTTGCAGTTCGCGTCGCGCGACCTGGAGCTTTTGAACGAGATCCGTCGTCCTGGTGAAGAGCACGCGCCAGCCGTTCTCGACCAGCGCCAAGCCGATGGCTGCCGCAAGATGGCTTTTACCGCCCCCCGGCGGCCCGAACATGAGAACATTAGCCCCCTTCGCCAGCCAGCTATCTCCCGCCGTCATCGCCATGATCTGCGCTTTGGAGATCATCGGCACGGCGTCGAAGGCAAAGCTGTCGAGCGTTTTGCCCGGCGGCAACCTGGCCTCGGACAGATGGCGTTCGATCCTGCGTCTGTCACGTTCGGCAAGCTCATGCTCGGCGATAATCGATAGGAAGCGGGCCGCGGGCCAACCCTCTCTGTCGGCCTGTTGGGCAAAGTCTGCCCAAAGCATCTTGATCGCCGGCAAGCGAAGCTCGTTCAACATAATGCTCAGACGGCCAGCATCGATATCATTGGGATTGGTCATGCGCGTTCTCCCACCTGGTCGGCGCTGACAAGGACCTCGTAGCCGCTTAGCGGTGCCAGATGGACGGAGACGACGGGTAAGGCGGCGGGGTCGGGCGCAAAGTGCTTTCGCAACTCAGCCATATCGGGAAGCTCGCCGGCATCCAACGTTCTGGCCAGTTGCTCGGCCAGTTCGCGTTCGCAGGTTCGCTCATGGGCCAGCGCCAGGATCTCGACCATGGTCTTGCAGGCCTGCTTGTCGGTCAGCCGCTCCAGCAAGACCTCGAAGGTTTGCCGATATTCCAGCCTCGGGAAGAGCTGGTCTCGGTAGACGAGCCGCAATAGCGCCATCGGCTTCTGACGGAGCGAGTGAATGACGTGCCGGTAATTGACGACCTGGCTGTGGCGACCATCTGGATGTCCCCGCCCTCGGGAAAGCGTCATGAGATAGGTGCCGCCGACGAACACATCAAGTCGGTCATCGAAGAGGCGCACCCGTAGCCGATGACCGATCAAGCGGGAAGGCACACTGTAGAAGACTTTGCGCAGCGAGAAGCCGCCGGTGCGCATCACCCTGACAACCACCTCCTCGAAGTCTGTCGTCCTGCGCTGCGGCAGGTCCTGAAGATGAGGTCTTTCTGCCTCGATACGCTTGAGATTGTGTGCATTGCGGCGGCTAACGATCTCATCGATGAAGGCACGGTAGGCGGCAAGATCGTCGAAGTCGTTGCTGCCGCGCATGAGCAGCGCATCACGGATCTCTGCCTTGATATGCCCGTGCACGCTCTCGATCGAGCCGTTCTCGTGGGCGATGCCTTTGTTATTGCGCGTTGGCTTCATGTGATAGTGAGCGCAAAGTTCCTCGTATCGACGCGTCAGATCCTCCTGCTCGTCGGCAGTCAGGTTGCGGAACGCCGCCGACAGGCTGTCGCTGCGATGGTCATGCGGCGCGCCGCCAAGGGACCACAGGGCGTTTTGTAGCCCTTCCGCCAGGGCGACAAAGCTCTCGCCGCCGAGGATGACATGACCATGTTCGAAGCCGGAATAGGCAAGGCGGAAGTGATACAGGAGATGATCGAGCAACTGGCCGGCGATCGTGACCTCCAGACTATCCATGTTGGTGAAATCCGAAAGGCCCAACCGGCCGGGCTCGTGAACCTGCCGGAAGATGACCTCCTGCTCTGCGCCATGCACAGCGCGCCAGGAGCGAATGCGCCGCTCCATCGTCCGACGAATGCCGTCCCCAAGCTCCGGGTGGCGGCGCAACATCTCCTCGAATATCGCCACCGCCCGTATTCCGGGCGCAGCCTGAAGCAGCGGCACGATCTCGGCGTCAAAGATATGGGCCAGTGGATCCGGACGCCGGCGCTCTCGCGGTTTTGTTTTTTGAGATGGCAGACGCGGATCCTTCTCGATCCGGAAAGCTGTCGTGCGGCCGATCTCGGCTTTTGCGGCAGCAACCGTGACGGAATGATTTTGACGTAACTTCATGAAAAGCCTCATTTGATGATCGTTTACATGGCGACCTGGCACAAAGTGATTCTCCGGTTATGGAAAATCGCCAGATTGACCGCGATCACAGGCGCAGGGCATGCCTGAATTTGCGCCACGGGTGGTGGGCATAACTTCGATCGGGCTACGCCCTCACTCCGTTACGCCCACCACCCGCAAAGTCCCATCCTGATTGTCGCTCGAATTCCACGTTGATCGTCGCGCGGCAATCAAGGAGCACCAAGTCGTATTCGCTGTCTCGAAGTGCCAGCCGACCTTCTTGTGCGGTTTCGAACGCGTCAATCCTCCAGCCCTCGCTTCGGACCGCCTCGCTCAGAAGGTCTCGAAGCCTGGCGCTGTCCTCTACGAGCAGAATCCTCATGCCTTCTTTCGACCAGTTACCATGGACAAGACCAAATTCTCCCGGTGCCTCCAGCTCTCGACTATCGCCGCGCCAGCGTGGATGAAGACAAGCACCATAATGCTATTGGCGATCGTGCCATGCAATTGCTCTAGCCACTTTTCACCCCAAAAGGCGTCCAGCGTCGTCATCCAGCCCGAAACCGCTGTCGCCGCAAGCAGCCCCATGAGCAAGAGCATCATCACGGACGCTAGCGGATTGTGGCCGAGATGCCGCTTCTCGTTGCCCTTGGCAATGCCGACGATATAGGCGACGACCTTTCGCGGCGTCGGGAAGAAGTCGGCAAACCGTGCATGCTTAGTGCCAATGAAGCCCCAGACTAAACGGATAGCCAGGGCGACGGCGACCACGTATCCCGTCATACGATGCCAGTACTTTCCTTCTTCGAGGATAAAGAGGTTCAGTGTGCAGGCTGCCACCACCGTCCAGTGAAAAACGCGGACCACTGGATCCCATACCTTGACGGTGTCGGGCGACATGTTGGAGGGCGGTCCGCCCTCCTTCTTCGACGAGACCGACGTCATGGCTCAGTCGCCCTTCTGAACGATGTCACCGGAGACCGGGTTAAAATAGACCTCGGCCCGCTTCCCATCCTTGTCCTTGCCGTAGATCTCGTAGCAGTTCCCAGTGATCTCGAATGTCTTGACCTTATAGCCGAGCGCGTCGATCTTCGCCTTCATGGCATCTTGCGACATCCACTTCGACTTGGCTTCCGTCGTGCAACTCGGGCTCGCGAACGCCAGTGCCGGAGCGCAAGCGATGAGTGAGGCTGCCACAATCAATTTCATCATTTTGTCTCGATCCTTTTCATACCCCTTGGGGCGACGAACTGATCAGTAAGGCTTGTTTCCTGTCTGTTACCTGTCCGGCGCAGACTTCTCCCCTTCGCTTAAGATCATTCCCTCCAATTTGACGAGGGTCAAAGAGCAACAACCGCACATGGCATAAGACTGTTCCCGAGGCCAAGTGGGCCCCGAAAACAGGAGACTTTCCATGCGTTTGAAACTTGGCCTGATCGCCGCCGCGGCAGCTTTGATTGCTTCCACGGCCCCTTCGATGGCTGCTGATCACCAGATCCAACTTCTCAACAAAGGTGCCGACGGCGTCATGGTATTCGAGCCCGGCTTTGTCAAAATCGCGTCGGGCGATACCGTGACTTTCGTCCCGACGGACAAGAGCCACAATGTGGAGACGTACAAGGGTCTCATTCCTGAAGGCGCTACGGAATTCAAGTCCAAGCCGAACGAACAGTATCAGGCGAAGTTCGATGTACCCGGCGCATACGTCGTAAAGTGCACCCCCCACGCGGGAATGGGCATGGTCGCCCTGATCGAAGTCGGTGATAAGCCTGCGAACCTCGAGGCAATCAAGTCCGCCAAGGTTCCTAACCCGGTTCGCAAGCGTCTCGACGCCGATTTGGCACAGGTTCAGTAACGCGCCCGTTCGGATGGCGGAATAGGCAATCCCTGCCATGGAGACACGCATGATGTCGACATCGCGATCTGGGCCGTGCATGTAACTCCGGTTCTTGTTGTGGCTTTTGCTATCGGTGGCGGTTTTTTCAACATGGTCTTCGACCCCTCATCCCCGCCGGTTAAGCGCCCCGTCGCCTTGATCATCATCGGCAGCGGGCTTTTCGTCGCCGGATATTACCACCACGGTCTGGACCAACTTGGAGAATCCTTAAGCTTCGATGGGCTTCGACCGTTTGGCGCCGAGCTGGGCTCGAACGTCTTCATGGCCGGCCTCTTCTCCCTCGCGGCAATATCTGTCGCTGCAGCCGTGTCGCGAACGCGTCGCCTGGCTAGAATGTTAGGAACCGCTATCGCCGTTGCGCTCGCCTCAGCCTCTTTTCTCTTCGTGGGGCATTGCAGTGTGGTCTCGCCGCGATGGCATGGCTTGGTTCGGAAAAGGCCGAAGAGGCACTTCCGAGCATAAAGCGGAAGCTTTCCGCCGAGGCGTTCGGGGGACTCGTTGCCGCCGCCCCTCAGTTCCCCAGCTGGCTTGCCCGCAGTGTAGGAAAGGCCGCTTATGGCTGAACAGTATTTGCAGCTGTCCCGGGACGATCGGAGAGATTTTCTTGCGATCGCCGCGGAGAAGACCGGGCGGCCGATCCATCTTCTGGAAAAGGACGCCTGGGTCGTCTGGGCGCTTCAAACCCTTTATGGAACGGCGCTCGGTGACCACCTCCTCTTCAAAGGCGGGGCACGTCCCTCTCGAAAGCCTACAACGCCATCCGCAGATTTTCGGAAGATGTCGACCTAACCTACGATATCCGCGAACTCACTCGCGATCTGGTGGGCGAGAACAAGCAGGCGTTGCCGGAAACCAGAAGCGAGGAGAAGCGCTGGTCGAGCGAGGTCCGCAAGCGCTTGCCGGATTGGATTTCTGAAACCGTGAGCCCGATCATTGTCGATGCGAGACCTACAGGTGCTGATTAATGATTTCACGACCGTGCACCTCGAAGGTAAACTGAGCTCAAACCGTGAAGAGCGCTGAAGTTGGGAACGAGGCATAATAGTCACCGAGCCCCTCACTTAACTCTCCAACAGCGCCTCTGAAGCAATTATGCGACAAAATCTAGGCGGAAATTACATCATGGAAAACCGTAGGAAAGCACTTAGGACTACGTTAGTTACTCAATGATATCCTGATTATCACCTTCTGTACTGGGAATAACATCGTGTTTGTACTATCCATCGCCGAGAGCGGAAGTGAAAGAAACTTTCTGACGACAGATCTAAAGTTGGTCAACGGCCAGCTTCTCGCAGTGGTCGGTGACTGCACAAAAAGCTTTGCTATCAAGGACGTTATCGATCTCGTCCTTGTCGACCGAGGGGAAGGTTTGCTCTTGAAGACTGCCGAAAGGCGGTGATGGAGGCACGAGGGCGCGGGCAAGCCGTTTTTGCGGTCACGGTCGACAGAGACGCGCAGGATCATCTTCCAGCGATCTTCGAACGCCAAGGATCCGCGCTGGTCGCAAACGTCGCACGGCTACCAGTCGCGCTTCCGGCGATCTATAGGAATTTGACCTCCTGATAACGGTGGCACCACTCTTTGCCGGGACCCTGTGCAAGCATTACGGCTGGCGCTACGACCTGATGTAGATCGATCGATACGCAAGCCTTCGATCGTCTTCGATCCAGCTCGCCCGGCAGCCACGTGCAGTGTCAGCTGCAAATGGCTCGCAACGGCGGTTCGAACCGAGCTCTGCTAGGCAGCCTCGTGCGAGTGCACGCCAATGACAGGTCTATTTTCGTCGACGACCAAAGCTATCGCGAGAACCGAGGAAAGATCGAAATCAGCCAGTGAGTTTTCGATGGTAGCGACAAGGCGACCAGCGACGATCGCGAGCGCGCTAGCCAGGAAATTCGCTTCTTCCCCGTTATCGCGGAGCACTCCAACTACGAACATATCTTCCCTCCCATTTGGCGGCACGAGTTATTTCAGCCATCCAATCCCCAAGCGAACATGACATAGTAGCGATTCCTGACATATGGCTGAATGGCGGGATCTGGCACGCCACCCGATCCGTCTCAAGCCAATTTGCTATGTGTACGTCCGAAGGCCCCAGCATAGGCGTCGAACGCCGCAGCCACTGCCCGGACGAGAAACCGCGAATCCTTCTGAACTCTGATCCTTGTACCGTCCACAAGGGCAACGCCGTCGCAAACCAACTTCGCGAGTTGCTCGTTCCTCTCGGTCAAGAATGACGTCTCGTACCCCGAACCATCGACGATTTCGGCGAGATCGACTTCGAAATCGCACATAAGCCTTTCAATGATCCTGGCTCGCAAACGATCTTCTTCAGTCAGGCGATAGCCTTTTGCTGTCGGCAGTATGCCCTCCGAGACCATTGCCGCGTATCGTCCGATCGCGACGTCGTTCTGGTAGTACCCTGAAGGAAGCTTGCCAATTGAAGAGGCTCCGAGACCAATTAAGGTCTGACAATCGTCAGTGGTGTATCCTTGAAAGTTTCGATGGAGGGCGCCAGCTCCGGACGCTGTGGCGAGTCCGTCTTCCGGCAAGGCAAAATGGTCAAGACCGATTTGCATGTATCCCGCCGAAACGAGTGCGCGCGCGATCGCCTCAGCTTGTCGATTTCGCTCCTCGGCGTTTGGGAGCGAGGATTCGTCGATAAGCCGCTGGTGTTTTTTGAACGAAGGTACGTGCGCATACCCGAAGACCGCAAACCGATCGGGTCGCAATTCGACGGCCATTTCGACCGTCTCCACGCATGACGCTACTGTCTGGAACGGTAGACCGTAGATTAGATCGAAGTTGACGCTTTCGGTACCGTTAGCGCGCAACCCAAACACGGCTTTTTTTGTCTCATTGAAAGTCTGAACGCGATTGATCGCCTTCTGCACGATCGGATCGAAGCTCTGAACACCGAGACTTGCTCGGTTGACCCCATTGCGACCTAGCGCACCGATCATCTCCCTGGACAGCGTCCGTGGATCGATCTCAACCGCGATACTGGCGTCAGATCCGAAGCGAAACGCACTGCGCAGCTTTTCTATCAAAGTCGCAAACTCTTCGGGCCGCATGATGGTGGGCGTACCACCGCCGAAGTGAACATTGCGAACCGGCAGCACATCCCTGGACGATCCCGTGACGAGCTCGATCTCGCGCATCATTACGTCAAGGTAGTCGAGGATCGGTGCGTCTTGCTTGGTAATCGTCGTGTGACAACCGCAGTACCAGCACATGGACCTACAAAAAGGTATGTGCAGATACAATGAGACAGGATCATTGACGTCAAGCTCACCAAGGGCCCGCGCATAGTCCGATGGACCGATGGTCGGCGCAAACGCCGGGGCAGTTGGGTAGCTCGTATACCGGGGGAGCCGGGTGTCGCCGTATTTTTTCACCAAGGCGTCTGACATTACCTAATCCTTGCGGTGGTCATGCCTCCTTATGCACGCGGGAGCGGTTGGGTTCCTTGTCTTATGTCAATGAAGCTTGCTGGAGATTGTCGGAAAGCTCATTCGTCTTTGTTCGCCATCAAAGTCCGATTTCGCTCGCAGGTTTATGTTCCGCAAACATTGGACGAGCCGCCGTCGACGAACGAAATCGCGGCGATCAAAAAGGATCCGGCCAAATGACCGACGCGGCAACGAATGCAGGGCAAGTCCACCACATCGATGTAAGGACCTTGCCCCAGCGGAGCGGCACCCGCGTATTTTTGGAACGCTCCACACGCTGACGCCTGGCGGCATGCTGCACATCACCAGCGACCACGAACCGCGCCCGCTCCAGTATCAGCTTGAAACCGGCCTGCCGGGCAAGTTTCCTGGGAGTATCTCGAACAGGGCCCCGAGGTCTGGCAGGTCGAGGTCGTCAGACTGGACGCCGGGTGCGACTGCTGCCGCGGCAGCCATTAAAGAGAAAGTCGATGATGCCAACAGGAACGAGCCTGTCGCGGTGGACAATGTCCTACTTCGCAGCCGCGCTCGCCTTTCTGCTGATCGCGGAAGGCCTGTTGGCAGTCGGGGCATGGGTACCGACAATGGATTTCGCCGAGCCAAACGCCTTGATTGCTGTCCACTCGACGACGATAGGTTGGCTTGGCTTGCTGATGTTTGGCGCGCTGCTCCAGTTCACACCCGTCTTGACCGGGCTCACACTCCCGAACGGCATGTTCGGGCTAGTGGTACTAGCCGGTATGGCTGGCGGCTTCGACTTCAGGGGCAGATCGCCAACAGCCGAGACTGGTATGGAGCGATGGCGCTCCTATCTGACCGCAAATTGGCGCCGCGCCCGCATCCAACACTCATTTTCCAAATTGTCCGGATGGCAAACGCGGCGTGTCGCGAGGATCAGCTTCAGAAGCTCCCACTCGATTACGACGTTTCGCTTGAACCAATCGGCCGCAACAATCTTCCCGGGCACTCCTCTCGGGACCTTCGCGTCCTAAGAAGTCAGTACGATCACCAGGATAGCCCTTGCAACGGTATATATGTGGCGGATCTTAGTCCGCCCTCTCCTGCCAGGGCGGGCCAAGGAACGGCTTTGATTGGGGAATGGGCCGAACACATACTTTGTGCCCATGACCACGCCATGCTCATATGACACATATCAACAAACGAACATTTCGCGGCTTCAATCGTCCTGGAAAAGCGCCGTGGCGAGATAGCCAGCAGCCATCGAGCTTCCAAACACGTAAACGAACAAGAGCTGAGCGATCCAATGGCCGGAAGCGCCTTCGGAGAACTGAGCGGAGAAACCAACCCACCAGATCGCCAGTCCGGTGACGGCTCCAAGAGCAAAACCGATGGCAAGGCGACTGATGATGAACGAGATGAGCGGCGGCATGTGAACCTCCTGTCCCAACCTTGGAAAACGAACCTTCCTTGGGATGGTTCCCGACTGATCTGGATCAATTACCAGCCAGCATGCAGATGCGAGAAAGCAAAGATCACGAGGAGTATTCCATGGAACCGTTAGCTTTTGCCTTTACAGCATTCGCGCTTCTCGTTCTTCCGGGGCCGACCAACACGGTTCTGGCACTGAGTTCAGATGAACTTGGAGCGGCGAGAGTGCTTCAACGCGTCGCGATTGTCGTGTTTGGGTACGTGGTAATCGCAGCTCCCATCGCGCTTTTGGCTGCTCCCATTTTACAAGACCATCCTATCATCGAAAAAGCGGTAAAGTTAGTATCAGCAGGTTGGGTGGTTTACCTTGGATATCGCCTTTGGATCCACCAGCAGACTCCCACGACATGCATCGTCGGCCCGCGGAGACTTCTTGTGACGACACTCCTTAACCCCAAGTCGCTCGTCATGGGTCTCACTATGATCCCAGCGGCTCATGGTGGGCGCTTCCCGCTGACCCTGGCGCTGCTTGTGATCGTTGTATCCGGCACATCGACTATCTGGCTCGCGTTGGGTCGGCTGATCATCGGGACTGGCGCCCGCCGAGCCGAGATCGCAAGGAGGTTGGGTTCATCGGTCCTCTGGGCGTTTTCCGCCGTCTCGGCGACCAGCGTATTGACGTGACTAGCGGCCAGACAGCGCCCGATTTGCGCTAGTCCGCCGGATTATGCAATTTGCGCTATATCAATGACCAAAGTTTCAATGCGACTAATGTCGCGGTCATCCCATTTGGAGGACTCCTGATGATCGCAGACGACAGTGAACTGGTCGAGTATCTCTCCGCGCTCGCGAACGCCAGGCAGATCGCGGTACTCCGCGCGTTGGCGGCCGGGGAAACATCGGTCAGCAACTTGGCCGAGTGCATAGGGATAAGCCAGCCGGCGCTCTCGCAGCATCTCAACATCCTCAGACGCCATCAGCTCGTGAAGACACGCCGCGAGGCACAGACGATCTACTATTCGCTGTCGCATCACCGTAGTGAGAAAGCCCTGGCCCTCGTCAATGACATCCTCTTCCCTTACGGCATTCAGATGTCCATGTTCGGGTTCTCCGACCTCGCTCCGGCCGCAGCGTAGCACTCGACACTGATCGATGTCCTGGGTGGTGCTTGGCTAGGGAGTAATAGAGCCGACCCCGCGGAGCCATCGCCCGAGATTTGATCCCAACGGGCACGGCGCGGCTTTCTGGTTTCATTGGCCACAAATTGGCTCCAACCCCGCGACGATCGAATTCGCGGGGTCGATCGCGTGAACCGTGTGCCCAAGCGTTACCTGTTTGGCGTCATCGATTCCGCATCACGATGCTCTTGCTCGGCGATCGTGACGTCCCGAGGGTTCGATTTCCTCAGGTTCAAGACGTGGCGCGCGACCATGAGAAGTAGACAGATCATTGTCGTCAAGGTCACCGCGAGATAACCCATCATCAGCCACCACAGCATTGGATCTCCTTTCGTCTGGTGCTGGCGGTAATCTAAAGCGACATGGGCCGACGGCCATCGGACGAAGGTCCTATATTGGCCGGGAGAACCTCCTGCCCGTTGGGCGTATGGCGGCAACATTAGTTGTCGTTGTCACCCGAGCCATGGCAGCGGTTTGGCTGGCTGCCGCGCGAAGCGATTGTGAAGCGTGGCGCCTTCACGATCCTCGCCACGCGCGGCTCCGAGCCACTCGGGACCGCCTCAACGGAGATCCAAGCTTGGGTGAACGCGCCGCGTTGAAGCTCAGGGACGTTCCACCGCGAGCGCAACTGAAGGATTGGCGGAGTTCGTCATCAAGTCATGGCCGATTTATCGCGGCGGGACATGGCCCATGACCGGGCTCTGTCTGCCTACCACCATGCCACAAGGCCGAGGGATGGCCGACATCGATCTTTGGTACGCTAGCGCGCACGGATCAATGTTGAAAATTGACGACTTTCAGGTGAAAATGAAGCTGGCTTTTCAAGCCGCTTCGAACTCATGGGTTTGTTTTGCCCCGCCCAACAAGCGGGGCTTTTTTCGAGAAAAACGGAAGCGAGCCTCGTCGCGAGCAGCGATCCCCGGGGAGAAGCCGGAGACCGTGTCCATGGCTGACCGCATGGCGCCCGCCTCAGGAAGCGGCCGGCCAGTCATTGGATGGTTCTTCCGGTACATCTGGGTCGTCGACGGGATCAGGGTCGCGATCGTAATGCGCCTTCATATTTGCGATTTCAGCCTCGACCATCGATAGCACCTCGGGTGCCTCGACGCCCGTGACGACGAACTCGTCGACCAGCTGCTCCAGCTTGAGCCGCAATTTCCCAGCCATCTCGTTCATGGTAAGCCTCCTCTCATTTGCCATTTCAGCTCAACGTTGGAACGGGCAAATGGATGCATCGTCGCCAACCTGGTCCCCACTCGCGCCCCAACCGACGGTGAACGTCTCGACCTGAATCATCTTCTTCAAAAGCCGGGATAACCCGTTGAAAATGATTCGCTTCGGCAGGGAACGAATCACGCGCTCAATGCTTGAGTCGCCAATCAGGTGATTCGGAGTATGCGTCATGGCAGCTGGCCACCGTGCCCAGTGGAAGGGTTTCATCAAGTTCGGAGAGGTGTCGTTCGGTGTGGCCCTCTACACCGCGGCCTCCACGTCCGACCGCATCACGTTCAACACGATCAACAAGGCGTCGGGAAACCGGGTCAATCGCGTCTTCATCGACAGCGAGACCGAGGAGCTCGTGGCCAAGGAACAACAGACCAAGGGCTTCGAGATCGAAAATGGCCAATACATAGTCATCGATCCGGAGGAGGTGGCGGCGACCATTCCCGAAAGCAACAAGACGCTGGAAATCGAGGCCTTCATCCCCTGCTCCGACGTCGACGACGTCTATTTCGACAAGCCCTATTATCTGACCCCCGACAAGATGGGCGGAGAAGGCTTCGCGGCGCTGCGCGACGGCATGAAGAAGTCCAAGGTCGCGGCGATCGCGAGGACGATCCTCTTTCGACGGATGCGAACCGTCCTCATCCGGCCCCATGGTCGTGGGTTGATCGCGACGACGATGAATTACGATTACGAGGTCAGGTCCTCCAAAAAGGCGTTCGAGGAGATGCCCAGGATCAAGGTCGAGGGCGAGATGCTTGACCTAGCGAAACACATTATTGGCACGAAGAAGGGCACGTTTGATCCGGCGGCGTTCGAGGACCGCTACGAAGCGGCGCTGGCCGAGCTCGTCAAGGCCAAGCTCGAGGGACGATCGCTTCCAAAACCGAAAAAGGTCGCGGTCTCCAAGCCAAACGACCTGCTCGCCGCACTTCGCCAGAGCGCCGGTCTGTTGAAGGCGGCGGCGGACAAGCCCAAACGCACGGCCGCCAATGCCAATGCTGGCGCGGGTCGTCAGCGCGCCACGCGCGGATCGGCGTCAAACGCCGGGGCGGCGAAATCCGCTTCCCATCGAAAGGCTAGTTGAGGACATCCATCATGGCTCAGAAGTACTATTGGAAGGGCTATCTCAAGCTTTCACTGGTCACCTGTCCGGTCGCGATGACGCCAGCGACGAGCGAGAGCGAGAAGGTTCGCTTTCATACCCTCAACAGGGAGACGGGTAATCGGGTTGTTTCACAATATGTCGATTCCGTCACCGGAAAACCGGTCAAGGACGAACACGAGGCCAAGGGTTATGCCCGTGGCGAGAACGACTATGTTATCCTGACGGACGATGACCTTGACGCCGTCGCGCTCGACACCGTCAAGACCATCGATATCGAGAAGTTCGTGCCGGCCGACAGCATCGAATGGATCTATCTGGAAAAGCCGCACTACCTGATGCCCAACGACGCCGTCGGCAACGAGGCCTTCGCGGTCATTCGTGATGCCATGAAGGCGGATAAGGTTCTCGGCGTCTCGAAACTTGTCATCGGCCGTCGAGAACGCGCCGTCGTCCTGGAACCCCGCGACCAGGGGATTGTTCTTTGGACACTGCGTTTTGGTGACGAGGTTCGCCCCGAGGAAGGCTATTTCGAGGACATTGACGAGGAAGCCGACCCCGACCTTGTTCCGTTGGTCCAGCAGCTGATCAAGAAGAAATCCGCCAAATGGTCGCCCGACATGGTGAGCGATCCCATACAGGAGGCCTTGCTGAAGCTCATCGCCGAAAAGAAGAAACTCCTGAAGCCGAGAAAGGCAACGAAGGGCAAGGCAGCCTCGGCGCCAGCGTCCAATGTCGTCAACATCATGGACGCGCTTCGAAAGAGCGTTAATGCTGAAATCAAGGGCCGAAAGGCCGGATAGCCGCGAAAGCGGCGCAAGCATGGAGAAGACAATGGAACGCGACAAGAATTTTTCGGACCGAACTCCATCGCGCGAGCAAGAACCCGTGCCGCAGGCTGGCGGGCATCAAGGCGGAGCCGGGCGAGGCAAATCGGTGGAGGATGACACCGAGGTCGCCAAGGACACGAAGGAGGGAATGAAGGACGCGTCCGGAAAACTGCCTCGTGGCGATGTTTAGCCTGTCGCCGCGCGAAAATTTAGCCTAGCCAAGGGAAGCATTCATGGGACAGGACCTGCAAGAGCAAATCAGGACGCGCGCCTATCAAATCTGGATTGACGAGGGACAGCCAGAGGGCGCGGACTTGCGACACTGGCTTCAAGCCGCCGACGAGCTTGCCGGCGAGGACACGCACGAAACCTTCCAGGAACTGATCGACGAGGATGACCGCGAGGATGAGGTCAAGCGTCGCGATGCTCCAGCTGATCGACAGGCGACTTCATCCCCGGCGCCAGTCGTGGAGATCACCACTGGCCGGGAATCGGCCAGGAGAAAGGTTCGAAAAACCGAGGGACCTTGACTGGCTTCAGACCTTATCTTGGGGACGGCGTCCTGGTCGCCCCCAGGAGACCGATCATCGGTTTTCCTGGATCGAGAATATCGCGTGAAGCAGGGCAAGATGGCTCAGCCCCTGCGGAAGGTTGCCCAATCCCTCGCCGGTCACCGGATCGATTTCCTCCGTGAGGATGCCGAAATTATTCCCGAGCTTCTCCAAGAGGGTATTCAGCAAGGCCTCGGCGTGGTCCACCTTGCCCAGGAACGCGTAGGCCTCCACCAGCCAGCAAGAACACGCGACGAAGGCGCCTCTTGCCTGTCGGCGCCGGTAAAGCGGTACACCAAGGGACCCACGGCAAGATCGCGCTCGATCGCGACAAGGGTCTTAAAAAGTCTTCCGTCATGCTCGAAGCCAAACCGAGTGGTGAGCAAAAGCGAGGCGTCAAGCGTTTCGCATCCCGCGTGGCATGTATACGCCTGCAGTCTTTCCGACCAGCAATTCTCGTCCACCCAAGCCTTCACGCGTTCACTCTCGCGCTTCCACTTGTCCGCGTCTCCGGCGATGTGACCGTCTTGAGCGAGCTGCGCGGCCTTTGACAGGGCCAACCAACAGCCGATCTTGGAGAAGGTGTAATGCTGCTCGTCCTCCAGCTCCCAGATGCCGGAATCCTTGACTTTCCATCGCTCCATGCATTGATCGGCGAGCTTGGTCAGCAGCCTGGCGGCATCGGGATCGATGACATGCCCCATCCTGGCGAATAGCGCGGCGGTCTCGAGGATATCGCCATAACAGCTCAGTTGAACCTGCTCCTTGGCACGGTTGCCCGTCCTGACAGGGCGAGAGCCCTTGTAGCCTGGAACATCGATGATCCTCTCGTCGGGGACTTCGGCTCCATCCAAGGTGTAGACGACCCGGGGCCGCGGCCCGTCGTTGCCAAGGGTCCGGACGAGCCAACCGAACGCGGCTATCGGTTCCTCGAGAGAGCCGGCGCGCAGCAATGCCTTGATGGTATAGGCGGCGTCCCTGACCCAGGCATAGCGATAATCATAATTCTTGTCGCCGCCAATTTGCTCGGGTAGTCCCGAGGTCGCGGCCGCGGCGATCGCTCCCGTCTTCGAGAACACGAGGAACTTCAAGGACAAGGCGCATCGCCTAAGGTCATCGGCGAAAGGCCCGTCATAGGTGAGCTGGCCCGCCCACCGACGCCATTCCCGGTCACTTAAATCGATACGGGCGTCAATGTCCGATAGGGCTGTGATAGCCAGCGGTGCTCGATCCGACACAAGAAGCGCAAGGCACGTCCGTTGGCCAGCGTGCGCCGTCCATCGAGCAATGGTGCGTGCATCCTCGTCCACGGTGATCTCGAGTTCCGGATCGTGGCGGAATGTGGTCACGAGATCGCCAATATAGCGAATGTCGGCATTCGGATGATTGACGCGGCGCGCTGGCCCGGCGGCGCGGATCGGTTCAAGACGTATTTCGAGGTCGACATGACCAGAAAGGCCTTCCACCCGGCGCGCCAACTCGCACCAGGGCAGACGCCCGGCCACGCCGCTATTCAGCGATTCCGTGACACGCGCCGAGCCGGTCCTGGTGACGAAAACCGTCTCCAACACGTTGCTGCTTTCACGGTAGCGCCGCTCGATGCGGAAAGGCTCCGTTGGCGTGATCGAGAACCTGCCCCCCGACGCGTCATGCAGTCTGTTGAAGAGAGGCGGTGAGTCCATGTCGGGCGCGCACCACCAGTCGATGGATCCATCCGCTCCAACGAGCGCGACCGAGCGGCCGTCTCCAATGGCGGCGTAGTGCTCCAGCGGGAGAAAGTCGTCGGATCGTCGAGGGGTCAGGGACGTCAGCATCAGGGCAGCGTGTTGCCGCCTGTCACGCCGAACACCTCGCCGGTGATGTAGCTCGATTCCTGCGAGGCGAGGAAGACGTAGATCGGCGCGCATTCCGCCGGCTGTCCGGGCCTCTTCATCGGGACTTCGCTTCCGAACTTCTGGATCACGTCCTGGGTCTGGCCGCCCGAGGTCTGAAGAGGCGTCCAGAAAGGCCCTGGGGCGACGACGTTGACCCGGATGCCCTTTGGCAAGACCTGTTTGGAGAGCGCCTTGGAAAACGCCACGATGGCGGATTTGGTCGGCGCATAGTCAAGGAGCGTTTCCGACGGCTGATAGGCCTGGATCGACGCGGTGTTGATGATCGTCGCGCCGGCCGGCAACAACGGCAAGGCGGCCTTGCAAATCCAAAAGAGCGCGTAGACGTTGGTCTTGAACGTGTCGTCGAATTGCTCCGTGGTCAAATCCTCGATGCTGTCGATCGCCTTCTGGCGTCCGGCGACGTTTGCAATCAGATCGAGGCCGCCGAGTTCGCGATGCGCCGTTGATACCAGCTCCTTGCAAAATTCCTCGCTTTTCAGATCACCGGGAATGGCCACGGCCTTTCGACCCTCGGCCTCGATCAGTTTAACGACATCATCGGCGTCCGACTGTTCCTCGGGAAGATAGTTGATGACGACGTCGGCCCCTTCGCGCGCATAGGCAATGGCGCGCGGCGCGACCTATACCGGAATCGCCGCCCGTGATGAGTGCCTTTCGGCCCTTCAGGCGGCCAAGACCCTTATAGGTCCGCTCCCCGTGGTCGGGGACGGGCTGCATCTTTTTGGCGAGGCCCGGAACGGGCTGCGGCTGCTTCGCAAACTCGGGGCGCGGATACTGAGTAAGGGGATCTTGAATATCGAACTGGTTGGCGGAAGCCATGAGCGGACACCTTTCCTAATGAGACACACCTAGAATTTGCGTCGGCGAGGATGGTTCCGCCCGCCCCAAGGTATTCACGTGCGGTCTTGGGTCGGCCTGACACGGTCGTGCCCGCACGGGCGCCGCTGACGTGGACAATCCCGCGAGGGTCCGGGACGTGTTCTCCGCTCATCCGATAAACCGGGATATCGCGGCCGCCAGGTCACCTGGATTTTCCTCAGCGACGTGGTGCCCACTGTCGATCCCGAAACCTTGGACGTTTTTCGCCCATCTTCGCCAGATCTCCAATGGATCACCGACGGTGTCGACCAAGTCGTCCTTCGTCGACCAGAGACATAGCAAGGGACAGTTTATCTTCCGGCCGGATGCACGGGCGTCCATCTCATCGCGTCTGTCCACGGTAAGCCCGGCTCGGTAATCCTCGATCATGCCATGGATGACACGCGGGTCGGATACCGCCGCGACGATGTCCTGGTAAGCGTCCTCGCCCATCAAGCTCGGCGACAGTTTGCCGTACCAAGCCAGCGGGTCGACGCTGATAGCTCTTTCCGGTTTGTCGGGTTGCGCGAAGAAGAACCAGTGATACCAATCTCGAGCAAAGCGCCAGTCCGTCCGCTCCAGGTGTTCGATAATGGGAACACCGTCGATCACCACGACATTTTCGAGTGCATCCCCGTGATCCATCGCCAAGCGAAACGCCACGTAGCTACCGCGGTCATGGCCGACGGCGGAAAAGCGTTCGTGGCCTAGGCTCCGCATCAGCGCCACGCAATCATTCGCCTTCGCGCGTTTGGCCGAATTGACGTGGTCGTCGGCATCCTCGGGCAAGAACGATTGTCCGAAGCCTCGAAGGTCCGGGCAGATAACCGTGAAATTCGGGGCAAGCATATCGGCGACCTGCCCCCACGTCATGTGCGTTCGAGGATGGCCGTGAAGCAGGATAACGGGTGGCCCCGAGCCGCCGTGACGCACCCTCAGCTTGCCGGGGCCAACATCAATGAAATCAAGCGCAGATCCCTCGAACACCAAACTCCTCCAAGGTCCCCATTCCAAGATACAGGCCATCGGTTTCACGCGCCGAGGCGGTACGAACCTAAAAGCCCCAACCTAACGTACGCTGTCTGTCGCGCCCCTTCGGCGTCCGCCGGTCAGCCTTGCCGCGCGGGACTAATCTAGCGTCAGCGTGGTGGCGTCGAGGCCTCCCGCGCCGCCCGAAGCTTTTCGGTCTTTCTTCGTCGCGCCTCGGCCTCGGCTTCGATCGCGGCCATGGCGGTCTCGTGCGTGGCTTGGAATTGTTCGCGTCGCTCCTGATTGGTGAAAGACTTTCTGGAGCGGTGATTGATCTCTTTATCGTCAGTCATCCGCGTTAACTTGTGAGGTCGCTAGCGTTCGGCAAGGAATTGGTATGGGACCGTACAAAGCCCACAAGGAACGCCCTAGACCCGCGCCAATGGTTCGTTACCTCTCTCGAGTGCTGGTCGTTTCCAGACCGCCGCTAACGGCTTCCAAATTTTCCGTGCCGCGACGCGGCATCCGCGCGTGGAGATGAAGGGGCCGCCGGGAGATCATGGTCACCGTTCCGCGATCAGGCGGCCCCCTCGTGCACGGACGCCGTGCCGGTGAGCATCAAACAACATTCCTGCCCCCTGGAGCAGTTTGATATGTGCGGCCCCCTTGGCTTGACGCGCTCGCCGCCGACCAAAGCTAGATCCTCACTCCATCACACTGAAACGCTTCGCCGGGACGGAGAGCCAGCGGAACAAGCATACCCCGCACCGTCGTCCGCTGACTGACAAGCCACGTACGCGCGAAGGCGGCAAGCCACCTATATGTGCGGCATGGTCGAGGGATATTCGATCGGCATGAAGCCGCGCCACCACTCGGCGGCTTTTCGCCTCCAGGCTTGGTCTTCAGCCAGCCCGCGTTGTTGGGGTGGACTGTCGATTTCAGCCGGAAACGAGCCGGTGGTGGCCGCCGAGCCACGGCTTCTCAGTCGAGGCCTTGCGGCCGGCCGCCGAACTGGACGGACTGGTCGGCGGACGCAGAAGGGCTTCACGGCATTTCTCGCGAAAAGCTTGCCGATGAAGGCGTCCCGATATCAATCGTTGTGCGGGAGATGATGGCCACGCTTTCGAATATGATCTCTTCGCGAGCTCGCCGTCATGGGATGGGAAATGGCTCGGCGTCCTGCTTCGGGCCGGAGGGGTTCCACGACAGGCTCTTCGAGTCCGTAAGTCGGACGACCTCTTCGTCGAAGTTGCCCTGATGTTGACTGAAGACCGCGATGTTCGTGGCGTGGACGCGGCTGCGCTCGTCGCCAATGCCATCGCCCGGTCCGAGCCTGCCGTGCCTGCCCACCGCGCACTTCCGGACGCCGCACTGGAACTTGAGAGATTGCGCCTGGTACGGGAGGCTGTCGAGAGCTTGGCTACCGCGCAGTCTCACACCTGAAAGCCTAAAGGCAACCAGCCGGTTACCGGTGCATTTCGCCCCATACATGAACGCCTGTGTTCGGAGCGGGTAGAAATCCGCACAGAGAGCACCCATTTCGAAAAGTATTACTTTTCATCGGAGCCATTCCATCATGACCATCAACGGCAGCCTGCTGATCGCGGGATCGGAAAGACGTGGTTCTAACGGCGAATTTACAGGTATCGAAGCGGCGACAGGAACCGCCCTGCCCGTTTCGTTCGGTGGAGCTTCGGCTGCCGACGTCGAGGAGGCCACCCGTCTCGCATGGGAAGCTTTCGACGTCTATCGCGAGACCGACCTTGAAACGCGGGCCGCCTTCCTGGAGGCGATCTCCACCGAGCTCGAGGGCGTCGGCGAGGAGCTGGTCGAACGCGCCATGGCCGAGACGGGCCTTCCCCGCGGAAGGCTGGAGGGAGAGCGCGCCCGTACGACCGGCCAGCTCCGGCTGTTCGCCAAGGAAGTCCGCGAAGGCAGGTTCCAGGAACTTCGCTTCGACGCGGGCGATCCCTCGCGCAAGCCGGCGCCGAAACCCGACCTTCGTCTTCGCAACATCCCTGTCGGCCCCGTCGCGGTTTTCGGCGCCTCCAACTTCCCCCTCGCCTTCTCCGTGGCCGGCGGGGACACCGCCTCCGCTCTGGCCGCTGGCTGCCCTGTCGTGGTGAAGGCACACTCCGCGCATCCGGGCACCTCCGAGCTCGTCGGACGCGCAGTGCAACGCGCCGTGCTGAAGGCCGGCCTGCCCGCAGGTACGTTCGCTCTCCTGTTCGACACGGGCTTCGACATCGGGCAGCAGCTCGTCGCCGACCCGAAGATCCGCGCGGTCGGCTTCACCGGTTCGCGCAGAGGCGGCACGGCACTCATGGAGATCGCGTCCAAACGCAAGCAGCCGATCCCCGTCTATGCCGAGATGAGCAGCATCAATCCCGTCATCCTATTTCCGGGTGCGCTGGAGAACCGCGCCGAGGACATCGCGACGTCCTTCGTATCATCGCTTGCGCTAGGCGCCGGACAATTCTGCACGAACCCCGGCCTTATACTGGCTGTCGACAGCAAAGGGCTACAGGTCTTTATCACCAAGGCCAGCGAGCTTCTTCCGGAAACAGGAGCGCAGACCATGCTGACGCCGTCGATCGCCAAGGCGTTTCGTGAGGGCGTTGGCCGCCTCGAACAGCATTCCGAGGTGTCGATGCTCGCCAAGGGAAAGACCGGCGGGGACTACGACGGAGTGGCCGCGCTCTTCGAGACGTCGGCCGCCTCGCTCCTGGCACATCACGAACTGCAGGACGAAGTCTTCGGCGCGGCAGGGTTGGTGGTGCGCTGCAAGGACTTCGAAGAGCTGGAGCAAGTAATCGACGCCCTCGAGGGCCAGCTTACCGTCGCGTTGCATGTCGACGCCGGCGATCTCGACGACGCTCGCCGACTCGTCCCGAAACTTGAGATGCTCGCCGGCCGGCTGCTGGTGAACGGGTTCGGAACCGGGGTAGAGGTCTCGCACGCCATGGTTCATGGCGGCCCGTATCCGGCGACAGCCGATGGGCGATCCACCTCCGTCGGTACGCTTGCGATCTACCGGTTCCTGCGACCGGTGTCCTACCAGGACTTCCCGGAGGCGATCCGTCCGGCAGCGCTGCGGTAGCAATCGACGCGCGGTGCGGGACAAAGTACCGCGGGAAACCTGCTAGAGCAGCCCTGCTCCCGGTCAGCCGGTTCGCCCGGAAACCGCATCCGCAAACATCGAAGCCATGAGCGCCGGCTTCATATGCATTAGCAGGAGGCCCGGCCTCTGCAGGTCGAACGACTTGTACGCCAGACCTCCTGTGAAGCCCATCGTTTCCAGATGGCCCTCGTTCCCCTTCAGCAAGGCTTCGTCGCCGATTCGACGCCCTTGAAACGAGCGGGATTGTCGGCGACCTCGAACGACGCTCCGGCCTCCTTTATATGCTGGGTCATCCCTGCCCTCCGGACGCAAGAAAGACGTCGGCACTTTCACCAGCACATTTGTCCCGTCCGGCGATGTCGACTTGTCCCACCCTTGCCGATGCGCGGTCTTGCGAGCCGTGTCGACTTTCCAACCCTGGCGAGCTGCCAGCTCGCGATGGGACAACAGTGCAAAATCCATGATCTACTCCCGGCGTGATTGGACAGCCGGAGGATCGTCCCAGCGCATGCATGGGACAACTGCGGTGCGATCCCTGGGACGTTCCGGAAGGTTCGTCTCGCCTGACCGCGGCAAACAAAAAAGGCCGGGGCGAAATAGCACCGACCTTTCGTTCGTCTTCCTATCCCTGCCAGTACATCCGTGGTCAAAGCCGGTAGACGGGGTATCGCGAGCGGCACTCTCTGAAGCGCATCAGCAATCCCGATGAACAAGTTCTAGTCTCGCAATCCGTCGATATCAAGGCGACGGTCCAACGGCATCGCGATTGGTCCGTCGCCGTTCCCTGGATTTCGCGGAACTCCTCGCGACACGCAACTCCTCGAGCGTCGGCTGCCACCACCCTCGAACCCGCTCGTATCCTCCCGGTTCCGCGCGAGCCGGCCAGGTATGGACGAGTTCTTCCAACGTGGCGGCACGCCAGCCCGCCCAGACATACTCGTCGTCGGCGTCCGGATGGTGCTCGGCAACCTCTTCGGGGTCGACGAGTTCTCCGGTGATCTCCGTGATAACGACAATCCCGAAAGCGACTGTCGCCACAGGCCGAGCGAGCGGCGGGAGATCGTCGCTCGGCACAGGCAGTCGCTTCTTCCTGCGCTCGGACAGCCGCCGCTTGGTTTTCGCCTCCTCTTCGGTACCCTTGCGGGCCTCGGCACGTTTCCTGCGCTCCTCAGGCTCGGCTCGTTTCGCGGCCTCCTCGATTGCTTCCCATCGCTGCTGGAGGTCGTCGTAGGATGCGTACGGCACCTCCCAAACCTTATCGTCGCCGTCCCATCGGGCGAAAGCGATCTGCCGGAGCTCGTCGACGACCGTCCGCGAGAAGGGTGTCTTGATGCGGAAGCCGCGGTCGTAGACCTGCAGATAGGGGCTGAGGATGGGTTCAAACTGGTAGGCGTCGCGGCCGCGCTCCTCTTCGTAGGGCGCCCTTCGATCCGCTTCGGAGGCGAGCCATCGATCGATGCGCTTTCGAGCGGTCTTGCCGGGAACCGTCCAGGCCTGAAGACTGTCCGACCACCGGGCATTCGGAAAGGTCTCGCGAAAGCGCGCGACAGTCATCCGGTCAAAGGGGAAGGATACCTTCTCCGCGGAGGGTCGGGGTCCTTGGTCTCTTCGTGGTTGTCTTCGGTCATGACAAGAAAACGGTCAGGTGATCGTCGGGTTTCGGTTACGAAAGCGATTTCTGCAGGAAGGATAACGCCGTCCGAGCGCCGGTGCTAGAAATCGTATGTCCGACGCCGGGTTCGACATCGAGTTCAACTTTGAAGCCTGCCGCTCCAAGCCGCGCCGCCGCGAGCGTCGAGGCAGCCGCAGGAATCGTCGCGTCGGCCCGACCGTGTACGAGCAGGATCGGCGTGTCCTTGCTGGACGGCGAGATGGGCTGTGGCGGGAGAAGCCCCGCGAAGGACACGAGCGCGCCGACCTTCCATCGGCCGGAAGCGACCGCGTCGAGGGCTACTATCGCACCCTGTGAGACGCCAACGAAGGCGATCCTGTCGTGGCTTTCGGCGAAGCCCTCGCGCCGGACGACGTGGTCGATCAGTCCGTCGAATGCTTCTCGGGCAGCCATTACCCTCGCCGGATCAAGCGGGTTGCCTTCGGTCGAGAACCATTGGTGGCCGCGCCAGTGATGCACCGGAGCGTCCGGGGCAGCAAACCGGGTGTTCGGAAGACCAGCGCGCCAGGAAGAGGCCATCGGCATAAGCTGAGCGCCGGACGCGCCAAAACCATGCAGAAAGATGACAAGCGAACCATGGATCATTGAAACTCCTCGTTAAACACACAGAGGGCGCTCGACGTCTTCATGACGGAGCGCCCTCTTCACCGCGCGGCCGTGCAGGGCGACAATCATGTCGCGATACTCGGCCAAGCTTTTCGGTGGTGACCCTTAGATGTTAATGCGGGCCTTCGGTTTCAAGACAGCGTGTCGGCAGTCGTGCTCATCCAGGCACGGTGACGTTCCTCGTCCTGGTGCGCCTTCATGAAGAACGCCTTCGACTCAGGAATCGCGTCCTCGTGGCGCGACGCGCGCTCGTAAGCTGTGACCGTATCGTCTTCGTTCGTCTTCATTGCCTTTAGGATTGCCGAATCACCCATGAGGTCGGCGAGCGCGATCTTGCCGGTCGTCAGCATCTGCTTCATGTCGCCGTCGGTCGGGGCTTCGATACCGAGTTCGCGGGCCATCTCGGTCAACGTAGCGACGTGCCGCAGGTGGTCTTCCTTGAAGGCTGAAATCTGGCTTGCGAGTTCACGGCTATCGAGCCGCTCGATACAGGAATCGTATGCGGCGATCGCATCGTGCTCCAAGTAGAGCAGATTTTTGACAAGACCTTTGATGTCGTATTCGTTGCCAACCATCGTGACCATATCGTTCTCCTTGCTGGGTTTGAGGAGACCGGGGAACGAGATGCGTGCAGGGTTGTTCCGCCGCCGGGCGGACCGTCCTCTATCGTACATTCTGAGAACGACACGACACACTTGGCCGGAACTTCGACGGTACACGCGGGTTTCAACCTAGACATTCCGTTCCAACCTCAATCCAAATTGGAGAGATGACATGACCCTCGAAGGGAAGAAGATCGCCGTTCTAATCGCGCCGCGCGGCACCGAGGAGCCCGAATTCAAGAAGCCCAAGGAAGCAGTCGAAGCCGCAGGCGGGACTGTGACCGTCGTCGGGATCGAGGCCGGCGAGGCCAAGACGAACAATGGCGATCTCGATCCCGGCGGTAGCTATGTCGTGGACAAGACCGTGCAGGATGTTTCGGCTGGCGACTTCGACGGACTGGTGATCCCCGGCGGGACCGTCGGCGCCGACAAGCTTCGGGCGGATGACGATATCGTTTCGTTCGTGCGTTCCTTTTTCGAGCAGGGAAAGCCGGTCGGCGTGATCTGCCACGGCCCCTGGCTTTTGGTTCAGGCCGACGTTCTGAGGGGACGCACTGTCACGTCCTATTCTTCGATCCGGAAAGATATTGAGAATGCGGGCGCTACCTGGGTCGATGAGGAGGTCGTGACCGATCAGGGGCTGGTCACAAGCCGGAAACCCGATGACCTGCCAGCGTTCTGTGCGAAGATCGTCGAGGAATTTGGCGAAGGCAGACATCCTGAACAGGCACGCAGCGCCTAATGGAATATACAAGGAAGCGTCGGTTCCCCCCGGCGCTTCGCGCCGCATCATGGGAGCGCATCGAGCACTCCCTTTCTTAGTTCAGGAGTAGGTCACATGACAAAGATCACCTATCACGTTGCCGAGCATGACGGAGGTTTCGCGTATCGGCTCGGGGACGTATGGTCCGAGTCCTTTCTCGACCATGACGCCGCGCTTGCCGCGGCAAGATCGGCTGCCGAGCGGCAGCACCTGGAAGGCCGCGACGCCGAGATTTCTTATCAGCTCGCCGATGGACGCTGGCAGACGGAACATGCTTCTGGCGGAGACCGTCCGGAGACCGACGTCGTCGACGATGCGGCGGAGAAGTCGGCATGACCACGCTGGTAGGGTCTTGCTCTTGTGGTGATGTGAAGGTGGCGGTTCGCGGGTTGCCTCTGCGCATCGGCATCTGTCACTGCACGGACTGTCGTCAGGAGAGCGGATCAGCGTTTACGTTCTACGCAGTATGGCCAGCGAGCGAGTTCGAGACGACAGGTCAGACCCGCGAGTTTCGCGGACGATCTTTCTGCCCGAATTGTGGATCGCGGCTGTTCTCGGCCGATGAGCAGGAGGCCGAGATCAAGCTTGGCATTCTTTCCGACGCGCCGACGCCGCTGAAGCCGACATACGAACTCTGGGTGAAGCGCCGGGAATCATGGCTGGCTCCGATCGCAGGTGCCGAGCAGTTCGACGAAGATCGAACATGATCCGTTCATCGACCCGGTATCGGCCAACGCTTCCTCGCTTTATCACACCGAGGGTCGGACGCTACGTTTTCTAGCGTCCCTTCGGCATCTTGAAGGTGAAGCAGGTTCCTGTCTCATCCGAAGAGACGTCGATGGTGCCGCCGTGAGCCTTCGCAATTTCCAGCGCGATGTAGAGTCCGAGACCCAGCCCTTGCCCGCCGCGGGAGGCAGCGCCGCGCTTGAACGGCATGAACAGCCTTTCGAGGTCTTCCTCGGGGATTGCAGAACCTGAGTTGCGCACGCTGACTTCGATGCCGTCCGGGCCATGGCGCCCCGTGATGTGGACGGGATGATCTTCCAATCCGTGGGTGACCGCGTTCGACACGATGTTCGAGAACAACTGTGCGACCCGGAGACGGTCGACGACTGTCGGCTGCGGGAAGTCCAGTTCGAGATGAATTTCGCGGTCAGGATGCGCCGAACGGATCTCGTCGGCGACAACTTGCAGCGTCTCGACAAGGTCGGCTTCCGCCAAGTCAAGGGAGATTCCGCCGCCAAGACGCGCGCGTGCAAGGTCCATGATGTTGTCGACGAGTCCGGTCATCCGTGAAATGCTCGCCTTCATCAGGTTGAGGACGAGCGGGCTTCGCTCGGTCCAACCTTCCTTGAGAAGACGGTTCGTCCCGGCGTCGATCGCTGCGAGCGGATTGCGAAGGTCGTGCCCGAGCACTGCGATGAACTGCTCCCGGAGCTCCGAGAGTTCGCGCTCGCGCTCCAACGACGCCTCGGTTGTCCGGAGGCGGTCGCCAGCGTCCAGATGATGTGCGATCAATTCCGCAAAAAGCTTGAACGTTCCGATGACTTGCGGGTTGTCGACCTTCGCGGGATTCGGATCGATCGCACACAACGTGCCCCAGAAGGTGCCGTCCGCACGGACGATCGGCATGGAGACGTAGCTTCTCAAGCCGTAGATACGGGGCGTGTGATGATCCCGGTAGCGATCATCCGCGGACGCGTCATCGAAGACGATCGGCTGTCGGTGATCGCGGATTTCGTTGCAGAGCGTGCTCTCGATCGGCAACTCGTCACCAGGCTTCAGCCCGAAGCCCACATGATCGAGGGAGCTACAGGTGATCCACCGCGTCTCGGTGACCCGAGCAATGGCTGCGAAGCCCATCTTGGTCATTCGGAGCGCGACGTCGAGCATGGTGGGAACCGCCGCGATCCCGGCGATCGCCTCGATGTCGGCTCGATAGTCGCCCGGTACGGCATCTGAAGATAAAGAAGCCGGAGATCTGCCCAACCTCAACTTCGCTGTGAAGCCGATATTCTCAACGGCAGTCGCCGCTGCCTCGGCCAACGCCTCCAGCGTTTCGACTTCCCACCGCGTAGGCTCGTATGCCTGCCACCAGTATGCGCCGATCGCGCCGACGGGGTCTTCGCGACGGATAGGAGCCATTGCAACAGCCCGGACGAACGTGCCGTCGTAGAGTTCGTGCGGGATACGGTCGTCCCGCCGGAGGTCGGGGACGACAACCGTCTGGCGGTTGATCATCGACCAGCCAGAAATGCATGCGGACGCGGGAAACTTCTCGCCCTTCCAGAGCGGTGCGATCGAGTCTTCCTCGACGTAGTGACAAAGGTCGCCCTCGCGCCGAACGACGGTTATCCCTTCGCATCCGACGAGAGACCGCGCGCTTGCGCGTATCATCGCGACCACCTCGTCGAGGGTGCGCGCACGTGAAATGGCGGAGGTCGCTTTCGTCAGATTGGCGAGCGGCGTCCTGAATTCGGTGGAATCGGTTATCAGCACCACTGCGGTCCTTTCGACTGCATGAGGATGCCCTCATATACGGTAGCGGACCTTCGCATACTCCGCGCCGATATAAAAGGTGGATGTGAACTTCCGCAGAACATTAAGCTGACTGCCTGGCCTGAGGCTCGTCAGGCCGAATCGCGTCCCTGCGAGGCGCTTGCCCGCACGTCGAGCGTCGCTCTGACTGCTGTCATTATCTGGCAGCCCCTGCTGATCCTGAGCGGAATGACCGGCGGCCCGAATAGTTCCACTGACGGCGGCATTGCGCGTGGGTTCCATCAGACAGTTCCCCTCTCGCAATAACCCTCGAGCGGCGGTTGGCCCCGACCACGCCCAAAAGGGCGGCGAAGCCGTTGCGGGCCTCCCGCCGAGCCGCTATGAAGACCGCAGGATACCAACCAGGGGATTTTCAGTGGCTTACGGTACGGTCAAGTTTTTCAACCAGGACAAGGGCTTTGGATTCATAACGCCAGACGAAGGCGGACAGGACGTGTTCGTCCATGTTAGCGCGGTCCAGGATTCGACGCTGCTCCGCGAAGGGCAGAAGGTGTCGTACGACGTGGGTCAGGATCGAAAGACCGGCAAGTCGAAAGCCGAGAACGTCCGTGGTGCCTGACGTAGATCGAGCGGAGTTTCCTGAATGAACATCAGGACGGCCACCAAGGATGACGTGGCGTCGATGAGCGCGATGCTCGAGACGCTTGTCGCGGCGGGCAGACGCAGGATGCCGGCGGACGAAGAGTATGCTCGGGATCAGTATCGTAGCGCTTGTCGGTTCCGGTGTCGATGAGTTCGCGTTTCGACATGACTGTCTCCTTTCTTCGGAACACCTGAAACGCGCGAGATTCCAAAATGTTGCGCGCCGTCCGCGTGAGGACTGAAGTGCAGGATGTCAGCTCTCGATCCGGTAGACGGCGGCATTGTCCTGGACGTCGCGCAGCCCCTTGTAAGCCGCATGGCGGAGCTTCCCGTCGTGCGTCCATGCCCTGAATTCGATCTCAGCGACCAAAGTCGGCTGGCACCACACGACGTTTTTCCGCCGACCCTCGTAAGCGACCGGCGCCTTCTTCGTTGCCAGCTTGTCGAGAAGGCCGCGCAGCTCCTGGGCGTCGCGTTCCTTGAATCCGGTTCCGACCGATCCGACGTAGCCGAGGTCGTGGCCGCTCCAGGCGGCGAGGAGAAGGCTGCCGATCCCGCCGCGCGCGGACGCCGACCGCTCGTAGCCGACGACCATGAAGCTCTCGGACTGGATACATTTGATCTTGTACCAGTCGCCGAGACGGCCCGATCGATAGGCACTGTCCCTGTCCTTTGCGATGATGCCTTCGAGACCGTGCACGCAGGCTGCTTCGAAGATGGCGTCGCCGTCCCCTTCGATCTCCTCGGAAAACTGTATCGCTTCCGGGGCGTCGGCCAGCAGGCTTTCCAGCAGATGGCGTCGGCTCGCAAGCTCCATGCCCCGGACGTCATGTCCATCGAAATAGAGGAGGTCGAATGCGACGAATATTGCCTCGCTCGACGACCGCTTTCCCCCGCGGCCGCCCAGGCTCTGCTGCAGCGCTCCGAAATCGGTCCGTCCTTCGGCGTCGTGGACCACCGCCTCCCCGTCGAGGATGGCGGTCGCCACCCCCAGTTCCTTCGCCGCGGCCGCGATGGCTGGAAATCGGTGCGTCCAGTCGTGCCCGCCGCGGGTCAGGATGCGGATACGCTTCGGTTCGATATGTATGGCCAGCCTGTAGCCGTCCAGCTTCACTTCATACAGATACCTGTCACGGCCGGGCGGCTTCGGACGGAGCTGCGCGAGGCAGGGCTCGACTCTCTCCGGCATCGCGTCGAAAGGCAGTTGCGGCTGCTTGGGATCGCGGGGCTTTCTCGCGCGGCTCCTGACTGGCGCGTCGTCGGCTAGAAGCGGCTGGGAACGTGGTCGGCGGCTACTCATGAGGACTACTTACACTGATCTAAGGAACACGTCGTACGAGCGGGAGATGGTGGTTTCGTCTGGCTTCAACTAACTGGGTGCAGCATGACCTCAGCCTGCTCCGTCCCGAGGCGGGGCTTCTTTTCTCAACCCGCGAGCTTCATTGCCGACATGTCGTCCGGCAGCACGTGCAGCCCTGCGACATGCGCGGCGTCTACGAATGCCGCGCGCGCCACCTCCGGATCGATATAAAATTCCAAGGCGTCGAGCGAGGTCGCGAGCGCGTAGTGGAACTCGGACGTCTGTTTTCCGCTGAGGGGCCAGCTCACGCTGAGCAGCAGGCCCGCAAGCTCGTCTACGGTATAGGCCTGGCGGTATCGCGCGAGACCTTCGATTTCGACATGGAGCGGGCGGATAGGAACCTGGACGTGGGAGCTGTTCATGACGCGATACTCTCCTGACATTCAGCGAGATCAAAGCGTGAACATCGATTCGGTTCCGTGACGAAAACGATCAGGGAGAAAGGCACTCCTCGCAGAGTGTCTCGGGACGTCAACTCTTCCAAGTTCGCGGGCAAGCCTATGCCGGAGGTGAACTCCCTTTGACCGTGACGACCGACATGATTTCAGAGTTCGTACGAGCGGCGAACCGTGTGGAGACGCTAGCCCCTGCCGACCGGCGTCTGCTTCTCGAAAAGGGAGTGTCAGCGTCCGGGGCGCTGAGGGGTCTGCTTGTAAAAACTGCAAAGGTCGCACCCGTCGACGACGCCGCTGAAAGCGTCATCCCGGACATCGCAAGCAACATCGAACAGATGTCGGATGAAACGGTGTAGAAGGCGATGCTCGCGCTTGCGGCTCAGATACGGACGATGAGGATCTTGAATCGAGAACCCACTTCCGCTTGAGGAGCCCTGCCACGCCTCCAGTGCGAACGCGCGAAGCGCATGAGGGCTGCCGCAGCTTTACGGCGCGGCAGCCTAGGTTGTTCAAAGTCCTTTCGAGATCTGCAGAGGCTGCAGGACGATATCTGCAAGCGCCGCCTTTCCCACCTCGAACGCCTTCTGGTACTCGGCGTCTTCCACCATCTCACGGAAAGCGGTCCGCCGGGGATACTGCACTAGCAGCACCGCGTCCCACCCTTCCACCTGCCCCGTCGTCAGAACGTCGAGGCCGTCGCCACGGAATAGGATCCGTGCGCCAAAGCGGGCAAGAATGGGTTCGGCCAGTCTCAGGTATTGCAAATGCCGTTCACGGCCGCCATCTGGGACGAACCGTAGAAGGTTCAGCATCACGACAGGAGCGTCGTCCTCTTCAGCTAGGAACTTGGCAAAGACGTCGGGCGAAAACGCGACCATTAGGCTTTCCTTTCATAATAGCGTCCTTGAGACGCCTACGGAAAGTCTAGCCTGTCGCTCCGTCAGAAACTGTCAGGAACGAGCGCCAGTCTCGATCTTGCTCGCGCCAACGCCGCATAAGTACGGACCGGCGCTCTGGATACCGCTCCTCGAGGATCGACGCGGAGCGTACAAGTGAGCAGATTCCGCTTTCGAACTGCCAGATCTCGAAACTGGAGAAGGCAAAGCGCATCTGTCCCGCCACGCCCGAAAAAAGCGTTCGGTCGCCTCCTGCCCGGCACCTCGCTCATGCTTCACGAGGAGGAGCCTGGCCGTCGCGAAGCGGGCCATGGAATACGTGACGCCGTCTACCGGGAATGGGAGATTCACGGCACGAACCGGGTTCCCAAGGAAGCGACGATGCGCGTCCCGCGGGAAGTGGCTGAGCGCCGTTCGAATATCAGGCAGTCTCGGCCGTTATTACCGAGCCGATTAAGCTCAACCGCATCGCACCAGCCGATCCCGGCCAAGGAAAGCGTAACGCGCGTTACGACCCATATCGGGCGGCCTGAATATCAGCCTGGTAGTAGCTGTACGCATTGATGGGGTACGAACCAACAACCTAGGAGATATCAGGCAAGTTTACGGAGGACTTGGCTGTCCAGACCAATAATCCGACACACGGCTTGACGCAGACCGTTAGTCAGCAATAACCTTGCGTCATTCACCAGGGGTGTCCCGTCAAGGGGCTGAGATTCTGCTATCGTGCGCAGTGACCCGTTGAACCTGATCCAGTTCATACTGGCGTAGGGACGGTGCAAGCGCTCGAAGGCCGGGATTCCCGCGTGGATTCCATGCCGGCGTCTTTTCATCATTCCGGCTGAGGACTGGGTCTCCAATCGAAAACTTGGAGCCTCAAACCATGAGTATCGCCGCAAAGACCATCACCCCCACAGTCACCACCGGCCCGCTGCCGGCCTCCCGCAAGATCCATATCCCGGGCGAGATCCACCCGGATATCCGCGTGCCCATGCGCGAGATCAGCGTCCACCCGACCTCAGGCGAGCCGCCGGTCACGGTCTATGATTCGTCCGGCATCTACACCGTCGAAGGCGCCGACATCAGCATCGAGCGCGGTCTGCCCGCATTGCGGCGCGACTGGGTTCTCGCCCGTGGCGATGTCGAGGCCCATGACGGCCGGCAGGTGCGCCCCGAGGATAACGGCTTTGCCAGCGGCGATCGCCTGACGCCGGAATTCCCAGCCAAGCGCCAGCCGCTGCGCGCCAAAGACGGCAGGACCGTGACCCAACTTGCCTATGCCCGCGCCGGCATCATCACGCCGGAGATGGAATTCATCGCCATCCGCGAAAATCTCGGCCGTGAGGCGAAGGCGGACGCGATGATCCGCGACGGCGAGAGCTTCGGCGCGCATATTCCCGATCACGTCACGCCTGAATTCGTGCGCCAGGAAGTGGCCGCCGGACGCGCCATCATTCCCGCCAACATCAACCACCCCGAAGCCGAGCCGATGATCATCGGCCGAAACTTCCTGGTGAAGATCAACGCCAATATCGGCAACTCCGCCGTCACCTCCTCGATGGTCGAAGAGGTCGAGAAGATGGTCTGGGCGGCGCGCTGGGGCGCCGATACCGTCATGGACCTCTCGACCGGCCGCAACATCCACAACATCCGCGAATGGATCATCCGCAACTCGCCGCTCCCCATCGGCACGGTGCCGCTCTACCAGGCGCTGGAAAAGGTCGAGGGCATCGCCGAGAACCTGACCTGGGAGGTCTATCGCGACACGCTGATCGAGCAGGCCGAACAGGGCGTCGACTACTTCACCATCCATGCCGGCGTGCGGCTCCAATACATCCCGCTGACGGTCAACCGCGTCACCGGCATCGTCTCGCGCGGCGGCTCGATCATGGCCAAGTGGTGCCTTCATCACCACCGCGAGAGCTTCCTCTACGAGCATTTCGAGGAAATCTGCGACATCTGCCGCGCCTATGACGTCTCCTTCTCGCTGGGCGACGGCCTGCGGCCCGGCTCGATCGCCGACGCCAACGATGCCGCGCAATTCGCGGAACTGGAAACACTTGGCGAACTGACGAAGATCGCCTGGGCCAAGGATTGCCAGGTCATGATCGAAGGCCCTGGCCATGTGCCGATGCACAAGATCAAGGAAAACATGGACAAGCAGTTGGCCGTCTGCGGCGAGGCGCCGTTCTATACGCTCGGGCCGCTGACGACCGATATCGCGCCGGGATACGACCACATCACGTCCGGCATCGGTGCGGCGATGATCGGCTGGTTCGGCACGGCGATGCTCTGCTACGTCACGCCGAAGGAGCATCTCGGCCTGCCGGATCGCAACGACGTGAAGACCGGGGTCATCACCTACAAGATCGCCGCCCATGCCGCCGATCTCGCCAAGGGGCATCCGGCCGCCCAGCTGCGCGACGATGCGCTGTCGCGCGCCCGCTTCGAGTTCCGCTGGGAGGACCAGTTCAATCTCTCGCTGGACCCGGAAACCGCCCGCGGCTTTCACGACGAGACGCTGCCGAAGGAGGCGCACAAGGTCGCGCATTTCTGCTCCATGTGCGGCCCGAAATTCTGCTCGATGCGGATTTCCCACGATATCCGCGCCGAGGCGCGGAAGGAGGGGCTGGACGCCATGGCGGCCAAGTATCGCGACGGCGGCGATCTCTACATGGCCGTTGATGCCGAGGGGCAGGTGGCCGGCTGAGATGCGCGTCCTCATCAAGGGGGCCGGCGTCGCCGGCCTCTCGGTTGCCCATGCGCTTGTCGCGCGCGGCGCCGAGGTCACGATCTTCGATCCCAACGCCGGCTTTTCGGCGGCCGCGTCATGGCTCGCCGGTGGCATGCTGGCGCCCTGGTGCGAGCGCGAGAGCGCCGACGAGGCGGTGCTGCGCGAGGGGCAGGATGCGCCCGACCGCTGGGAGGCGATGGTGCCCGGCGAGGTCGAACGGAACGGCACATTGGTGCTTGCCCCCGCCCGTGACCAGGCGGAGCTCAAGCGCTTCGCCGGTCGCACGACGGGGTATGAGTGGCTGGACGAAGAGCGGATCGCGGCGCTCGAGGCCTCCTTGGCCGGTCGCTTCCGGCAAGCACTGTTCTTCCCGCGCGAAGCCCATCTCGATCCACGCCGGGCGCTGACTGGCTTGCGGCAAAAGCTGATCGCGCACGGCGCCGTCTTCTTTGAAACCCTCCCTGACGAGCAGGACTTCGACCACCTCGTCGATTGCACCGGCGCGGCGCGCATCGGCGAGGCCGCCTCGCTGCGCGGCGTGCGTGGCGAGATGCTCTATCTCGGGACCGACGAGGTAACCCTCGACCGCCCGGTGCGGCTGCTGCATCCCCGCATCCCCGTCTATATCGTACCGCGTGGAAACGGCCTGTTCATGGTCGGCGCGACGATGATCGAGACGGACTTCGCGGGCCTGATCACCGCCCGCTCGTTGATGGAACTGCTGAACGCCGCCTACACGCTTCACCCGGCCTTCGCCGATGCGACCGTGGTGGAAACCGGCGCCGGCCGTCGCCCCGCCTTTCCCGACAATTTTCCTCGCGTCGAGCGACACGGAAATCTGATCTCGCTTAACGGCCTTTACCGCCACGGCTTTCTGCTCGCGCCCGCCATGGCGGCGCGGGCGGCCGACCTTGTCTTCAACACCGATACCGCGGGAGGACACGCATCATGAAACTGATCGTCAACGGCGAAGCCAAGGAGATCGCCGCCGCCACGCTCGAGGAGTTGCTGGCGCTGATGGATTACGAAGGCGACTGGCTGGCGACCGCCGTCAATGGCGAACTCGTGCACCGCGAGGACCGGCCGGCCCATTCGCTGAACAATGACGACCGGATCGAGATCCTGTCGCCGATGCAGGGAGGTTGACCGATGCTTGAACTCCATGGAACGCAACTGCGCTCACGCCTCCTGCTCGGCACCGCGCGCTACCCGTCACCGTCGATCATGGCCGATGCCGTTAGCCGCTCCGGCACCGAGATCGTCACCGTCTCGCTTCGTCGCGAGACGGCTGGCGGGCGCAATGGCGGTGCCTTCTTCGAGACGATCCGCTCGCTGGGCGTCAAGGTGCTGCCCAACACCGCCGGCTGCCACGGCGTTTCCGAGGCGGTGCTGACGGCGAAGATGGCGCGCGAGCTGTTCGCCACCGACTGGATCAAGCTCGAAGTGATCGGCAACCACGACACGCTGCAGCCCGACGTCTTCGGCCTCGTCGAGGCGGCCCGCATTCTCGTTGGCGAAGGGTTTCAGGTCTTCCCCTACACGACCGACGACCTCGTCGTCGCCGAGCGGCTGCTGGAAGCGGGCTGCCAGGTGCTGATGCCCTGGTGCGCGCCGATCGGAAGCGCCGCCGGCCCGCTCAACCCCACGGCCCTGAGATCGCTGCGCTCACATTTCCCGGATGTGCCGCTGATCGTCGATGCCGGCATCGGCCGGCCCTCGCACGCGACCGCCGTCATGGAACTCGGCTTCGACGCCGTGCTGCTCAACACCGCTGTCGCCGGTGCCGGCGATCCTGTCTTGATGGCCGCCGCCTTCTCCGCCGCCATCGAAGCCGGCCGACAGGCCTTCGAGGCGGGCATGCTGGAGCCCCGCGACATGGCCGTGCCGTCGACGCCGGTAATTGGACAGGCGGTGTTCGCATGAAGCTCGATCCATTCTACCTCATCGTCGACAGCGCCGACTGGATCGCACGGCTGGTGCCCGTTGGCGTCAAGCTGGTGCAGCTGCGCGTCAAGGATTGCTCCGAGGCCGATCTGCGCCAGGAGATCCGCCAAGCACGGGCGATCTGCAGCCAGCACCGCTGCCAGCTGATCGTCAACGATTATTGGCAGCTGGCGATCGAGGAGGGGTGCGATTTCGTCCATCTCGGCCAAGAGGATCTGGAGACAGCCGACCTCGCCGCCATCCGCGCCGCCGATATCAAACTCGGCCTCTCCACCCATGACGAAACGGAACTGCGGACCGCGCTCGTTGCCCGGCCGGATTACATCGCGCTCGGCCCGGTCTACGCGACGATCCTCAAGCAGATGAGATGGGCGCCGCAGGGACTGCCGCGACTATGCGCCTGGAAATCGAAGATCGGCGACCTGCCATTGGTGGCGATCGGCGGGCTGAACATCGACCGCATCGACGGCGTCTTCGCTCACGGCGCCGACAGCGCCGCCGTGGTCACCGACATTACGCGCAATGCCGATCCCGTGGCCCGCACCCGACAATGGTTGGAGGTTACGAAGCCATGGCGCTAAGCCGAAGTTGAGATTGGACGGTTCTTGGCCAACGCCAATGACGGGATGTTCGCGCCTGGTGGATTCTCCTATAGGATCGCGGAGCCATTTAAGGTATGAGGAGCGGAGCGCCGATTTGAAGACGAATAAGCCTCTAATCCTCACCGCGCGCGTCGCCGAGGTCGATCTCCAGCCATTCGATCTTCTCCGCGAAACGCATTTCCCGCCGGAGCGAAATTTTCTCCGCGCGCATCTGACAATGTTTCACCGGTTGCCGGGTGAATATGTTAAGCGCATCACGGGAAGTCTTCAGTCCGTCGCGGACCACCAAGGCCCATTTACAGCGAAAGTCACTGGCGTTCGCCACCTCGGAATGGGAGTTGGGTTCAGTATCGAAAGCCCCGAGCTGATATCGATCAGGGATGAACTGCGGAAAGTCTTTATCAACTGGCTGGGCTCTCAGGACATGCGGACGTGGCAACCGCACATTACCATACAAAACAAGGTGGCACCGGCGCGGGCGGACAAGCTTTATCGTGAGCTCTCGGAGGGCTTCCAGATGCACGGCATCAGCATCACGGGGCTTGATCTATGGAGATACCTTGATGGTCCGTGGGCCGCCGAGTGGGCGACGATGTTCGACGCACGCCAGCATGCAAGCTAAACGCATGCGCGCCGGGTGCTCTCCTGATTGCTTGTTTCGCTTGTGATAACGCAGTCGCTGACATCTTGTGCTTGATGGACAGAGAAAGCGCGGGACGACAGCCATGCGGTAGCCTGCGTCGCGATGGCAAACCCGCGACGAACAACCTTTTCTCGCAAATGCAGAAAATCTGGATATTCTGGAAACTTCAATCGGAGTTCGTTTCATGCGCCAGTTCACGACCGGTGACCTCAATAAGCAGGTCGGTGACGTCACAGATGCCGCCAGCCGGGAGCCGGTCGTCCTGACCAAGCATGGGAAGTCGCGCTTTGTCCTAATGAGCCACGATCATGACGAGCGTCGGCGCACGGGCGGCGATACGGGTAAAGTACATCGCGCGGCGGAAATGCCCGCGGAACATATAGACTTGCTTGAAGCGGAAATCGATCGTCTAGCGCGCGGCGAAGGTTATGGCGATGAGCCGTGAATTCCTTCCCGGATAAATCATCGCCTATCCGTATCTCTGGGGTAGCGGACCGAGATCACGACGCAGGTCGGGCGCGACTGGGCGGCTCGGCGATATCATGATTGTACTCGTGACCATAACCCGGCAGCGCTTCAGGTCGCTCAAGCCGGCGCGGCGTGCTTCCGTATCGTGAACTTCAATGGCGCCACGATCCGACTCCGGTGGCTGCGTCGTAACAGCAAGAAGAGCAGGTGCGTGAGGCCGTCCTTGGCGTTCAAGCAGGCGTGGTTGGCAAGAGCAGGCTAAACACTGACCCCGATCAGATGCCAAAATTTGCATGAAATTTGTAAAAAATTGCATTCACCACCATATGTCGTTATAGTGAGTGCAGGAGCTATCCCATGACGAAGTTACAGGAATTGAAAAAGCATCTGCGGTCCGGCAAGGTCTACCGTCGGCAGGATCTCGCCCAATGGTCGTCGTCTGTTGATCGGCATTTGCAGCAAATGCTGGCAGAAGGATACCTGACCAAGCTATCAACCGGCGTCTATCACCGGCCGAAGCAAACCGCGTTCGGCAAAGCCCCCGCCGAGGATGATGCGCTCGTCGAGGCTTTTCTGAAGGATGACCGTTACCTCGTCACCTCGCCCAATGCCTATAACAGCTTGGGTGTTGGCGTGACACAGCTCTATAACAAAACCGTCGTCTATAACCATAAGCGCCACGGCAACTTCATGCTGGGCGGTCGCGAGTTCGAGTTCCGAAAAAAGCCGGCCTTCCCCAAAATCCTGACCAAAGAATTCCTACTGGTCGATCTGGTCAACAATCTCGACCAGCTGGCCGAGGACCGCGATCACGTGCTGGCCCGCGTGAAGGAACGTGCCCTGCAAGACAATCCTACCGCTCTCACCCGTGCCGCCAAAGAATACGGTATGGTGCGCACGCGGAAATTCTTCAACACCCTCGCCGCGGATACGCATGCCAGCTGACTTCCTCCATAGGCACAAGGATTTTGCATCCCTGCTGCGCATCGTAGCGGACCAGATGAAGGTGCAGCCGGTGCTGGTCGAAAAAGACTACTGGATCATGCATTGCCTATACGGCCTGCAGCAGTTGGAGATGGCATTCGAGCTGAAGGGAGGCACCTCGCTCTCGAAAGGATACCGCATCATCAACCGCTTCTCGGAGGATATCGATATCCGTATCGAACCGCCGAAAGCGATGGAGGTAAAAACCGGCCCCAATCACGACAAGGTGGCACATCGCGAAAGCCGGAAGGCTTTTTATGACTGGCTGGCCGAGACGATCACGATCGAGGGTATCCAAAAGATCGAGCGCGATACCGAATTCGACAACGAGACGTACCGCAGTGGCGGCATCCGCCTCTACTACCGCGAGACGACCGGCACTAAAACGGATCTCAAGAATGGCGTGTTGCTCGAGGCCGGCTTCGACACGGTGGCTCCCAATATCGATAAGGATATCAGCTCCTGGGCCTATGATTACGCTGTATCGCGCGTCGAGCTGATCAATAATCGCGCACTGGCCGTTCCCTGCTACGAGCCCGGCTACACGCTGGTCGAGAAGCTCCAGACCATCTCCACTAAATATCGCAAGCAGCAGGAAACCGGCCAGTTCCCCGCCAATTTCCTCCGACATTATTACGACGTCTACTGCTTGCTAGACCAACCGGACGTGCAAGCTTTCCTCGGCTCGGACGCGTATGGTGCCCACAAGCAGAAACGCTTTCCGAAGGCCGACAATCAGGACATCGGCAGCAATCCCGCGTTCAGCCTATCCGATCCGGAGACGTTCGGAGTCTACGAGCGCGCTTACGAGCGGACGTCGGCCCTATATTATCATGGCCGGCCCACCCTGAAAGAGATCGTGGCCCGCATCACCTCCTACGTAGATCGTCTTTGACAAACACTGTTCCAGGTGGGCTGATCTTTAGTGGATCGCACTGCAAAACCAGTGAGTAGCAACTCACGTGCGTCTCCTCGCAATGCCGCCGACCGGTAAGTGATAATCCCGGACTCGCTCGTCGGTGGCGGCAATACCGCCCGAACGACGACACTACTAGCGATGAAACCGGCCCGCGCCCTCTGGCCTCGCCGTAACGTGGCATCGATGAACTGCGGCAATCGGCAGATAAGAACTATGGGCGTCCGAATCGCGAAACAAGCTGGATATCTAATTTCCACATTGCGAGGTAAGCATAAACATGGAACATTTTGCAGGGAATATCGCCTCCAGCGTCCGGCTATTTTCTAGCCAGCCTCGCAGTTCAGGAAAGCGTCATCTCGATTATCGTGGGACGGAAGCCCGCAGCCCTGAACAGCGCCTGTCCCGCCGCGTTGCGATGGGCCGTCGACACAACACGTGTCACGGACGCAGACATGTGTCCTTCGACAGCGATACAGCAAAGAGCGGATTGCGTCGCCTCAACGGCCGGAATTTCCTCGACAACCGATGCCATCTGATCAGGAGTGCGGTCCAGTACGCCGATCTTGTATACCTGCAGCTACTTAGGCTGAAGTCCCTCTAAATACCGCAAGTTTGCCCACGTTTCGCAAGAACTTGCATGGTCCGGCTTATCCAGTGAGCGTGGAAAGCTATCATCGTCCACCTAGTCATAGGACGTTTCTCAGATCAGATACTCGCTATTCGCACTTTCGTCCGGGTTGCCGTAACCGGTTCCTTCTTGAAGGCCGTTGACATAATGAACTTGCCCCGAGCATCCGTGAGCGAGCTGTTGCAAGATCTAGAGGCGCATCTAGGCGGCTGCTGGCGCACCTCGTTAACATGAACGGCACAGTCGCAGGCTCACGGAGCCTTGCGAAAGGAAAGCTTCGGGCGAAGTCGGCTCTTTCCTTACTAACGAGATACTGATCCCGTCCCTTCTCGCGTTGGCGACGCGCAGGCCACGAAAACTTCATCGCTGCCTGTGCCCCAGCCGTCAAAGCACGCAATCTCCATACCCTCAAACAGGCAGTTCCCGTAGCACCTTATCCAGAGTGATAGGCAGGTCGCGCACTCGGATGCCGGTCGCGTTGTAAACGGCGTTAGCAACGGCCGCCCCGACCCCGGTAATGCCTATCTCGCCAATACCGCGCGCACCCATCGGCGCCCACGGATCGGGTGTGTTGGTGTAGAGGATGTCGATCTTTGGGACATCCATCTGCACCGGCACATGATATTCGGCAAGCGATGCATTGACCACTCGGCCGGTCCTTTCGTCGAAATTGGTTTCCTCGGTGAGCGCCAGGCCGATGCCCATTACAATGCCGCCCTTGAACTGGCTGGTTGCCGTCGTGGCGTTCAGTATCTGGCCGGCGTCGAAGGAACCGAGAAAACGCGACACGCGGATTTCGCCCGTCAGGGCGCTGACCCTGACCTCACAGAACTGGGCGCCGTAAGAGTGCATGGAGAAGGCCTCCATCTCCGCCGGCGGCGGTGCCTCGGCCTGGCAGACCAGTTCATCGCGGCCGGAGCGGCTAAGAATGGACTTGTAGCTCTCGAACAGGCCACGATCGTCGCGATGACCGAGACCACCATCGCGTGGCTCGACATCGGTGAGCGATAGGCCGGCGAGAGGCGAGTCGTTGCCGGCGAGCTTGATCAACTCCTCGACAAAGACTTCCGTCGCCGCGATCACCGCACCGCCGATCGATGCGGTCTGGGTTGATCCACCGGCAATCACCCCGCGCGGCAGGCTGCTGTCGCCATATTCGAAGGTGACGTCTTTCATCGGCACCCTGAGGCGGGCCGCGATATGCTGAGCCTGGGCCGTCGCCGTACCCATGCCCATGTCATGCACCGCGGTCGAGACGGTTACGTGACCTTCCGACGTCAGCCTGATCTTTACCGCGCCACCGGGGAAGCGATGGTAGGGATAGGTCGCGGTGGCGCAGCCCATGCCGATCAGCCATTCGCCCTCGCGTTTCTGCCGCGGCGTCTGGCTGCGGTTCCGCCAGCCGAAACGCTCGGCGCCCTGTTCATAGGCTTCGATAAGGTAGCGTGACGAAAACGGCTTGCCGGTGGTCGGGTCCTTTTCCGGCTCGATCCGGCGACGCAATTCAATCGGGTCGAGGTCGAGTTTTTCCGCCAGCTCGTCGAGCGCACATTCGAGCGCAAAGGTCCCGACGGACTCACCAGGTGCGCGCATAAAAGTGTTGGCGAGCATGTCCATGTCGGCGACATCCTGCGCGAGCTTGAATGTCTTGGCCGCGTAGAGATGGCGAGCCGGGAAGGTGAACTGTTCCGGGCAGGAATTGTGCAGTGTCATTGCCGCGGTGCCGGTATGGATGAGCGCATCGAGCGTGCCATCCGCCCGCGCACCGAGAGCCACACGCTGTTCCGTCACCGTGCGACCGCCAACGATCCGAAAGACGCCTTCCCGCGAGAGCATAATGCGCACCGGCCGCTCGGCGAGTTTCGAGGCCGCGATGGCGAGGATCTGGTGATCCCACAGACATTTGCCGCCGAAACCGCCACCGACATAGGGTGAGGTGACACGCACCTTGCCGGGTTCCAAGCCAAAAATATCGCCGAGTTGACCAGCGGTTAGATCAATCAACTGGCTGGCATCATGCAAGTGCAGCGCATCACCCTTCCAGGCGACCGTTGCCGCATGCAGTTCGATGGCATTGTGGTTGTGCCGCGGGGTCCGATAGGTCAGATCGACCTTGACCTCGGCATTTGCGAGCGCTTTTTCGGCATCGCCGATCTCCAGCACCGGCGGCTGACCAAGCAGCGTTTCCAACTGCCGCGGCGTTTGTTTCGCCTCATCGAACGAAGTCACGGCAGGCAGGCTCGCGTAGCTCGCCTTGATCAGCGAGGCCGCATGATCCGCCTGCTCCTGCGTTTCGGCCAGAACGAGGGCTATGGGCTGGCCATTCCAGTGGATCTCGTCATTCTGCATCACCGGCAGGTCGCTGGCGCCGGCAGCCGTCGGAGAAGACATCATCAACGACGGCGCCTTCATGCGCGGCGCATTGTGATAGGTCATGACGAGAATGACGCCCGGCGCCGCTTCCGCGGCCGCGGTCTGGAGTTCGGTGATGCGACCGCGCGCAATGCTGCTGAAGGCTAGTGCCGCATAGCTTATGTTTTCATAGGCAAACTCGGCGGCAAAACGCGCCTTTCCCTGTACCTTCAAAGGACCATCGACCCGCGAGACAGGCTGCCCGAGAGCGCCATGTTTGCGCAGCATGGGATCGGGTGTGACGGCAGGCTGCCAGCGGCCGGGCCTATTGTTATCGGCTTCAGGTTGGACGCTCATACGTTGTCTCCCTTCAATTCGTCAAGCACGGCGACAATCGTGCGTTTCGCCAATTCGATCTTGAACCCATTTTCGCTGAGAGCGACGGCATCGGCGAGTTCGGCCTCGGCGGCGGCGCGGAAGCTTTCCGTGCCAGCTAGCTGTCCCTTCAGCGCGGCCTCCGCCTTCATGGCTCGCCATGGCTTGTGGGCAACGCCGCCGAGCGCGAGGCGCACGTCACGCACCTTGCCCGCGTCGTCGATGTCGAGAGCGGCCGCGACAGATATGAGCGCGAAGGCGTAGCTGGCGCGGTCGCGAACCTTTCGGTAAGTCGAGCTGCGTGCAAAGCCGAGCGGCGGGATTTCGATCGCCGTGATCAGTTCATCTGTCTGCAATTCCGCCTCAATCTCGGGACAATCGCCCGGCAGCCGATGCAGTTCGGACAGCGGCATGCCGCGGCCACCGGCCGGTCCCTGCAGATGAACCACCGCATCAAGCGCGACGAGAGCGACGCACATGTCCGACGGATGAGTGGCGACACAGCTAGCGGATGCACCGAGAATAGCGTGGTAGCGATTGAAACCTTCAAGCGCGTCGCATCCTGCCTGTGGCTGGCGCTTGTTACAGCGCGCCGCGTTGTCGTAAAAATAGCGACAGCGGGTGCGTTGCAGAATATTGCCGCCGACCGTCGCGACGTTGCGGATCTGCGCGCTTGCACCCGCCAGGATGGAGCGCGAAAGCAACGGGAAATCGGACCGAACCGCCGAATGCGCGGCGAGCGATGTGTTTTTCGCCGCAGCGCCGATCAGGAGGCTGCCGTCGGCACGATGTTCGATCTCGCCGGGAAGGTGTGTAACATCAACGAGCATCCCTGGCTGCTCGACCGTTTCGCGCATCAGATCAACGAGGTTCGTGCCGCCGCCCAAATATTTCGCGGCCGGACCGGCCTTCTTCAAGGCGATCGCGGAAGCGGCGTCCGACGCCTGCTGATAGGAAAAGATATTCATGCCCTCACCCTTTCCTCGGTCGGAGCAGCCGTCTGGTGGGCCAACGCTTCTGAGATTGCTTCGACAATGCCGTTGTAGGCTCCGCATCGACAGAGATTGCCGCTCATGCGCTCGCGGATCTCACGATCGTCGATCGGAGTATCGGCGACGGTGAGATCGCTGGTCACAGCGCTCGGAATATTCCGTTCGATCTCGCCCGCCATCCCGATGGCGGAACAGAGCTGGCCCGGTGTGCAATAGCCGCATTGAAAGCCATCATGTTCGATGAAGGCTTGCTGCATCGGGTGGAGATTGCCATTGACCGCAAGCCCTTCAACCGTGGTGATGCCGCGGCCCTGATACTGCACCGCCAGTGCCAGACAGGAATTGATGCGCTCGCCATCCACCAACACGGTGCAGGCGCCGCATGCTCCTTGATCGCAACCCTTCTTGGTTCCCATCAAACCCAGATAATTGCGCATGAGATCGAGCAATGAGGTGCGGATGTCCGCCTCCACCTCGATATCCTCTCCATTGATGATAAAATGCATGAGACATCTCCTTTGACTGAAGAGCATTGGGGCTTGAAAAGCATTGGCGATGTTGAGCCGAACAAACGAACCCGGATGAAGTTCGCTCAAGTCCGCATCAGTACGGTTTGGCGACAAGCGGCGATATCCGCGACCACCGAAAGCGCCAGCGAATGGGCGTCACGGGCACGGCTGAACAGGCCAATCGGCGCCTTGATCCGGTCGATCGCCTCCTGCGAATGTCCCTGTTCTCGAAGCCGTTCCATCCTCTTCTCGTGTGTTCGGCTGCTGCCCAAGGCGCCCAAATAGAACGGCTGGCCACGCAGGGCGGCTTCCAGGATCGGCATTTCAAGGTCCAGATCGTGCTGTAGAAGCGCAACGGCAGTGTCCGCGTCGATCAGCGTGTCGTCAGGTGGCTCGCCGGCGGCCGCATCATATTGAAGGACATCGTAACCTGCCGCCCGCGCCACCTTCGAGGCGATCTCGACCTCCAGCGTGCGGCCTGAGAGGAGAACTCGAACAGCCGGACGGTAAAATGTCAGGAACGCCTCACCATCCCAACCGGTGTCGGCTTTTCCGGACACGAAGGAAAGCGACTGGTTGCTCGGACCATAAGCCAAGCCAACATCGCGCCGGCAGCCCAGCCCTTCGATCACATTTCGGATCGGTCGAATGTCTCGCACAACGTGAACGGCAACGGTAATCCCGCCTCCACACGGCAAGACAATATCGAAGAACGGGGAACCCTCGCCCAGCATGACGAACCGATCACACCCTTTGGATATCGCCTGCAAGGCTTCGGCAGCAACTGCCGCCTCGGTACAGCCGCCGGAGACGTAACCGCCGTACAAGCCGTCATCGGCCACCGCCATATGAGCGCCCAAAGCACGTGACGAACCGCCGCGAATTTCGACGAGCGTGCAGAACGCAACTTGTCGGCCGGCGAGCGTTGCCTTCACAGCAAAATCGAGAACCTCGACCGTAGAATCCGTCGAGAACGCTTTGGCCGGCGCGGGCGATATCTTCTCGCCGAAAGGTCGTTCGAATTGTGGCTGTCGATCGTTTAGCCTCTCAGGGAACGCCTTTCGACTTTCTGGGTTACGATCCCATCGGTGTGTCGATATCATAATCAAACGCTCCCACCGATCGCGGCGTGCGTAGCCTCAAATATCAAGAAGACCTGGAACTCGCGAACATCACAGGTTGACTTCGCGACCCGGCCCACCAGTTTGGACATGACATCCATCCCAATCCTCACTAGAAATTGGATGGCACCCCGACACAAACGGAGGAGCCTCCGTTTATAGGTAGTGGCTGACGAAGTTTCGTCAAGCCCTGTCGTGGGGTGGGAAATTGTTACCGAAAGAGGATGCATCGCAAGCGCAGGAACAGCCGCGGTTACGTGCTGACGCGCAGCGCAATCGCGCCAAACTGGTCGAGGTCGCGTCGAAAGCCTTTGCTGAACGGGGCACGGATGTTTCGCTTGAAGAGATTGCCCGGCGGGCGGGTGTCGGCATTGGTACGCTTTATCGACACTTTCCAACCCGCGAACATCTCGTCGAGATAGTCTATCGGCGCGAACTCGAATTGCTCGCTAGCGCCGCGGTCGAACTCTTGGCCGAAAAGGCACCCGATATCGCGCTCGATGAGTGGATGCACCGTTTCGTCAGCTACATGGCGGCAAAGCGCGGTATGGCCAGCAGCCTGAAGCTGCTGTTCACCTCAAACGCCGCTCTCTTTACGGAGGGAACGACGCGCGTGACAGCCGCCTTCGACAAGCTTCTTCGTGCGGCGATAGAGGCGGGCACGGTCAAGGACGATCTCGAGGCAAGCGACGTTCTCTACACGCTGTTCGGCATTTACTCGATCCCGGACACGCCCGACTGGCGCGAACGGGCACACAGGATCGTTCGCCTGATCATGGACGGGTTGCGAAAACATACTCCACGCAGTACCTAGCCGATGGGCCGCCTGGCGCTCCTTGATCGTCGTCGTCGCACGGACCGCCATTTGCTTTTGGCCTCGCTGCTCTACCTCCATCGACAGAGACAGTGGAGGAAGTGCCCGTGCGCAAGCCGATTATTCTATTTGCATTTGTCGTATTTACCCTACCCGCAACGGCAAGGGCGCAATCAAGCGAGCTCGAGGATACCTGTAAATCCGTTGCCAAGAGCTTTTTCATGACCGATCAGCTTTCCATCGGCACGGTCCAGTCCTTTCCCGAGTTGAAACCGCCTGGTGTCCGAATGTCCTACTCGACGCGCCAGGGTACGGCGCCGGCCGAGATGACCGATATTTTCGAATGCGAATTCGACAAGGCGGACAAACCGCACAACCTGGCGCGCTTCTGCGTATCCAGCACCTGCTATTCACCGACCGTCGACGACGGGGATCGCAAGCGCCGCTTCGAAGAGATGCGTGTCCTTCTCAGCCGCGCTGAAAAATAGGATCGCGCCGTGCTTGACCTGATGCCGATCACCCCCGGCTGGCCGGAGATCGCCCTTCGTATCGGGGCGACCCTGCTGGCCGGCATCTTGATTGGTGCGAACAGGGAACAAGGCGGTCACGCCGCCGGGCTGCGCACAACCACACTTGTCGGGCTCGCGGCCTGCATCCCGATGATCCAGGCTAACATGCTGTTGGCCACGAGCCAGGGCGTCAACGGCTCGATGGATATCCTGCGCTTTCCGCTCGGAATATTGACGGGCGTCGGTTTTATCGGCGGCGGCGCAATTCTGCGTCGCGGCGATATCGCGACCGGGGTGACGACCGCTGCAACGCTCTGGGTGATAACAGCGATCGGCCTCTGTTTCGGCGGCGGACAGATTGTCATAGGCGCGGCCGCCACGGTTCTCACCCTTCTCATTCTCGCGCCGCTGAGACACATTCAGCAATGGATGTCGTGCGAAGAGAAGAGCTCGGTGACCATCAAGGTGCCTAAGGGCTCACCCATACCTGACATCAGGGCCGCCCTCCCATCAGGTTCCACCGCCTGCTTCACCACTCTGCGGGAGATCGATGACGGCGACGCTCTGATGTTCGAAATCCGCTGGACATCCGGCCGTTCAGGTCGCGATGCGACCGCGATCGCCGATGGGTTGAGGGAGCGATTTTCGGTGATCGGGTTTGAAAATCGCTCGACTATCAACTGACTGACAGCTTTCCAAGCCACCAACCAAGAAAGCGATCTCAAACGGGAACTCCGCCGCGCGGTCGTTGTTCAAGGTGGAGGCGACGATCACCGTGAGGGACGATGGTGTCCCGGATTGGACGTGCAACATGACGATCAATGCAAAGCCCGTGGAAACTCACCGGGCAGCGCCTATCTCCGTACGGATCGGCAACGGCCACTCCGAACTCATCCACGGTCCAGACGAGGCATTGCATTACTTCCGCCACCGCTGGCCACTGACGGATTCGCTTGTGCTCGATACTGCACGGCGCCGATGCCTCGAAGATCGAGCCTTCGGCATGCCCGCGAGGCAGTTAAAGAGGCAGTCATCGCCGCGGCGATCGAAGCGAAAGTGCTTGCCTGACGCTATTGCCTTGCCATGGCGCCATTCGAAACTCGCTAAATTCGCGATCGAGAATGTACGTTTCATGACCATCTCTGGCAAACCGTAGCCATTCGCACCAGTTATTCGCTGAACCACCCTTGGGTTGAGTGGCCGCTTACCGGGGTAACGAACTCGAAAGGCGCACAACACGATGAATTCTACTCAATTGACGGCTGAACCCGGCATCTGGACGTGTGCCTGGAAAGGAATGTTCTTTAAGCGGATACTGCCTTGGCCGACCTCATTGGTCTCGATGCCGATGAGACGCTGGTCGGGCTGCCCGTTACCTATAAACAGGCTGCCGAGCACTTTCATCGCGCGGCGGGGACCGTCAAAAGCCGCGTCAACCGCGCACGCCAGCACATCGCCGACAAGTGCGGAGAGCTGGTTGCCTGGCCAATCGGGGCGCAGGCAAAGTCAAGGAGGTTACAGGCATGACTTTTTTGGGAGGCTGCCTCTGTGGCGCGGTACGATACCAGGCTGATGGCGAACCCTTTCGTATAGGAATTTGTCATTGCGCGGACTGCCGCAAGGAAAGCGGATCTTCATTCACCTCCTTCGCGCATTGGCGTCGCGATGCGTTCACCTATTCCGGTGAGATATCGACATTCGCAGGTCGGAGCTTTTGCCCGCGCTGCGGAGGACGCCTTTTTTGCCTAAACGATGATGACGTCGAGATTCGTTTTGGATCGCTGGACAACGTCCCAAGCGAACTGACTCCCGAAATGGAAGTCTGGACGAAACGGCGAGAGAATTGGTTGCCGGCTATTCCTGGGACGGAACGACATGAAGAGGATCCTCCCCTAAAACTTTGACCGTAGAGCCGGCAGCAGGCTCCCTGCCGCGGCGATGTGATGGCGAGCAGAGCTACCGCGAAGCGTTTGGCGTCGTTACCTGTGTTGGTATGCCGCCATAACCTAGGGGTTGGGGGCGCGATCAGTCGCCTGCGGGGGGGCGGCCACTACCATCGGCCGCGTTATTGTCGAAGGCGCCGGGTCCCGATGGCTGAGAATTGATCGGATCCTGCTTGGTTGACGCCGTCGGGTTGGTGTCGGTGTCCTGACGCTCACCCCACATTTCGACGCCACCCCACGCAAGCAGCGCCAGAATGAGACTGCAGACCAGCACCATCAAGACTGGCCGGCCGTAGCTGCCCTGTCTGGCTTCAGTCGCGGTTTCGGTCACCTTTTCGCTCTGTCTGCTTTCAAATTGGGTCATTGCTGATCTCCTCGTTGCTCACAAACACAACGTCGGTCCGCGCAAAAGGTTTGCTGCGTATCGGAACAATCGGGTCTCGTGGACGATATCCCGCACACGAAAACGGGAGATCAGCCATGTCCGCGATGACTTTCGAAGACCTCGCATCCAAGATCAGGAAGATCGACTTCTGCATGCTATCGACCCAGAGCGGGTCGGGTAGGATTTCCAGCCGCCCGATGAGCAACAACGGCGACGTCGAATACGACGGCGATTCCTGGTTCTTCTCTTATGAAAACACTCGCAAGATCAGCGAGATCAACGGCATCGATGATGTCTCTCTCACCTTCACGGAGCCTCCGAGCCTTCTGGGCAAACCGGGCATCGTCATTGCGATCCAAGGGATGGCGTCGATCGTCAAGGATAAGGCATCCTTCGAAGCTCACTGGGTTTCGGGCCTCGACCGCTGGTTCCCTGAGGGCACCCAAACGCCTGGCCTCGTTCTGATAAAGGTCTCGGCATCGTCCGTGTATTATTGGGACGGTGAGAAGAACGGGCAGGTCGACATACCGCGCGGGTGAGCCAACCAGATACAGTTCCCAAGAGCCAAAGGGGGTCAACTTCCAGCAGTACACGGAACATTGGCGCACCATACGAGTTGCCCGGATATCAATGGATGGAGGAAACCATGGCCAACATTTATAACGAAAACACAAGCGACGCCTCGCACGGCATCGCGAAAAGCACCCTCACCGCATTCTTTGACACCCGATCCGAAGCAGAAAGTGCTGTCGAGCGTCTCAGCGACGCAGGCGTCGCCAATGCCCGCCTCATGGCCGGCTATGAAGCTGATGCCGAGAAAACCAATGTCGCGGCAGACGATCGCGGCGGCTTCTTCGATGCGCTGAAGGACTGGTTCTTTCCTGACGAGGACCGCTCCATCTACGCGGAAGGCCTCCGCCGGGGTGGCTTCCTGGTATCGGCCTCGGTAGACGATGCGACATACGAAACAGCCCATGACATTCTGGACGAGCACGGCGCCATCGACATGGACGAGCGCGCTGACCTATGGAGAGAAGAAGGCTGGACAGCGAGGCAAGTCACGCCGGCCCCGAGCTTTACCGGCGAGCCAGGTCTCAATGAGGCAGGGGCAGCCACGCAAGCGGCAGGCGTAAACCAATACGCGCGCAGCACCCATGAAACCTCACCCCGCGTTCGCGCCTACGAACTGGATCAGGAGCTGCCCGACGACATTCGCGACGACGTTTTGCCTACGGGCCATCAACGCGACGTCGCTGAGGGTGAGAAGTCTCCCGAAGAGCGTGAAATGGGTGGGCTCCGGTTGGACCAGCCCATTCCTCGGGTTTGATCGAGGGAGTGGGTCATGGACAAGGACAAGAAGGCGCGACGCGACATCGAGGAAACGGACAGAAAGCCCGCGAAACCTCAGGATCACCCGGCCGCCGGTCCGCATGCACAAGATCATCTCACCGACGAGACGAAGACCCCAGGGACAGGTTCGTTGCCCGAAAAGGACGACGCCAGCGTCTCGCCGGGAAGTGGTTGAAAACTGATGCAGTGTCTGCGGGTCCCTGCCGGCGATCATAGGCGCCACACTTTGGCGTTTTGCGGAAACACGGTGTGCCCGGCCCAATGGCCGGACACACCAACTATTATGTCAAGAGTGTAGCTCAGTGAAAGCGAGTAACCGTCGACCTTACGCGTGACACCAGCGAGCATTTTCGTCCCTGCGACCTTGTCGTCCGAATTGTTCTGACAATTTGATAGTGCGTGCGTCAGAGCCGTGGCGCGTATCGACAGGCGGAGTTGATCGAACGAATGCAAAAAGCACAGATGTCCAACCGGATTCTGCGATCCTTGAGCGACCAGGATTTTAAGCTTCTGGCACCATATCTGGAAGAAGTTGAAATGCCTTCCCGATTTCCCATCGCTCGCCCTGACACCTTGCTGGAGTACGTCTACTTTCCAGATAGCGGTATCGGCGCCGTAATCAGCGTGCTGCCCGACGGGAAGAAGGCGGAGGCCGGCATGTTTGGCAGCGAGGGGTTTGTGCCGACATCGACGGTCATTGGCGACACGGTGGTGCCATACCTCATAGAAATGCAGGTTGCTGGCCGCGGATATCGTATCTCTGTGGACAGAATGCGCGAGGCGACTGAACGAAGCGCCACGCTTCAGATTCCTTTCATCAAGTTCATGCACGTTTTCGCGGTGCAGGTCTCTTACACCGCGCTCGCAAACGCCAAATTTCGCGTCGAGAAGCGGTTGGCCCGCTGGATCCTCATGTGCCACGACCGGGTGAAAGCGGACGTCCTTGAGATCACGCACGAATACATCGCCTTCCTCCTCGGTATCCGTCGACCGAGTGTGACGACAGCGCTTCACATTCTCGAAGGCCACAGACTTATTCGTTCGAACCGCGGAACGATCATCGTCGTCAACCGCGGGGGTCTGGAGCGATTTGCGGCCGGTTGTTATGGGCTGCCTGAACGCGAGTTCGAGCGCTTGCTTGGCGCTGGCTCGAAGGTTGAGCTTTAGAACCTCTCATAAGCGGCTGATGCCGTTCACTTTCCATGGAACCGCTGACCACCAGCATTCGTTTTGTCCGCTTATGGAGGACAGAATGCTTTTCTTTTTCAATGTTCGCTCAGACGAAAGTTTCGATGCCGACGACGAAGGGATCGACCTTCCATCGCTCGAAGCAGCGAGGCGGGAAGCAACGAAATCCGCGCGCGAGATGGTCGCCGAACTTATTTTGTATGATCAGCGTATCGACGGAATGCAATTTGAAATTACCGACGAAAAGGGAAACGTTCTCAGTACAGTTCCATTCCGAGACGTCATCAAATTTGACTAGGTCCCTTGCTGACCGACCGCTTCGTCATGCTTGATCAACGACATCGCCGTCGTTTTGAGGCCGAGCGGCCTCGCGCGCGGCCCGAAGGCGCTCTGTCTTCAGGCGCCGCGCTTCCGCCTCGGCCTTGGTTGCAGCCAGTGCGTTCTGCGACGTTGCTTCACGTCGTCTCTGCCGCTCCTCAGCGCTGATAGACTCGCGCCGGCGAAGCTGTGGGCTCTCTGCTTTTTGCATGCGGTTTAGAGTATAGCGTGAAGAGCGGAAGGCAATCGATCGTCTGCCAGCGTACGGAACGTCTCAATACGCGCCTCTCTTTTAACACCGCCGAACGAAAGGTTCCCATGCGGAAATGTTGCCACCCGCATGACCGGTCTGATCTGCCGCGCTAGAATCGTCCAATGAGGCGCCGATACTCTTCCTCAGGCCTGCCATAGGAATCGCCGGCAAACTCCTCCAACCCACGCCTGTCGCGAATGGTGATGAGACCTCGTTCGGAGCGGATGAATTTCTCTCCCTCAAGGACGTGCAAAGCAGTCGTGACACTCGGTCGCCTGACACCGAGCATCAGGGAAATGAAATCATGGGTGAGCGCTATCTCGTCACCATCGACGCGGTCATGCGACATGAGAAGCCATCGGGCCAGTCGTATGTCGATCTGATAGTTGACGTTCGACAGCACCGTGTAAGAGATCTGCGATGCAAAAGTCTGGATGAACCTCGCAAGGAGGTTTGCGAAGTTGGGATAGGACGAGATTGCCTCGAGCGTTGCGCCCAACGTCATCCTGTAGCCCCAACCGGCGACCTGCATCAGCACCTCGTGGACACTCACAGTCCCGCCGACGCCCGCTGATGTCGGGGAAAATCCCTCGCGACCAAACATCCCGGCCTCCGCCTGGTTTCCATCCGACGACACGGTGATGACTGAACCGATACCGCTACACAGAAAATAGACGTGGTCGATGGGCCCGTTCGCGTTGACGATAACGTGACCCTGTCGAAGGTCGATCATTTCCAGACTGCCGAGGATAGCCTGAAATTCCGCATCAGGCAGACGAGCCAGTAGCCGGTTGTGCATGGTTGATTGGTCAGAGGCGAACATGAGACTTCAATTGTATCGGATGAGGCATGCGGAGCATTCCTCACACGCTGAAAAATGTCGGCTGTATAACATCCTGCCGTTCTTCATGTTCTTGGGTACGCTGGCAGACATTTCTACATCAGATGCATTGCGGGATGGCGTGGGTACCTCGCCCTTAGACAGACTTTGTCCCTCTCGCGGGAACTACTAACTTTTCTCCAAGTTGGGTCCAGGTAAGCAATCAAATGGAGGAAATCCCGATGCTCATGAAAATTCTCGCGGTCTCATTCCTGTCGATTGGCTTGGCGACATCCGCCATGGCCCAGTCATCCGGAGGATCGGGAAGTGGCGGTACCAGCTCTGGAGGCTCTGGCGCCTCAAGCGGCACCGGCACCGGCGCAACAAGCGGCACGGACGGTGCCGGCTCGAACAGTGGCAACGGTCAGAACACTGGCAATGGAATGGACAACGACACCAACATGAATGGCCAGAATTCCGGCGCATCCGGGGGCGACGCCAATGACTGCGCAAGACGCGGTGCTGGCGGAACGACCAATCCATCGAGCAACAACAATGCAACCGGCACCGACCCGGCAAATACCTGCAAGTAGTTGAGGCGTTCGGTCGCCCGGCTGGTGACACGGCTACCGGGGCCCGCAGAAGCGGGCCCTGTGGTGTCCGATTATGCGCCTCAAGCAGCTAAGCTTGCTCGACCCCATGGGCAGGGTTAACCATCTCATTGATCTTCGATGCAAGCACTTCAACAGCGAAGGGCTTACCGATCATAGCCATGTTGGTCCCAAGGAAGCTTGCCTTGGTGGCGGCGTTTTCCGCATATCCTGTGACGAAGAGAACCGGCAGATCCGGCCTATGCTGACGCGCAACGTCGGCAAGCTGCCTGCCGTTCATCCCTGGCAGGCCAACATCCGACACCATAAGATCGATCCTCCCCGTTGCGGTCAGCGTACGAAGCGCGGCATCGGCGTCCTCGGCCTCAAGAACACGATAAGAGAGGTCCATGAGCACCTCGCAAATCAAAAGGCGGACAGCGTCGTCATCTTCGACGACTAGCACGGTCTGGCCGCTCCCCTCCGAAGGGCTTTCGGCATCACCTTGCTCTTCTTGCGTCTCAGCGCCCAATGCGGCCGGCAGATAAAGCTTGATCGACGTGCCTTGTCCGGGGGAACTGTCAATGCGAACCTGACCGCCCGACTGCTGCGTGAAGCCGTAAATCATTGACAAGCCCAAACCGGTGCCCTGCCCGATCGGCTTTGTCGTGAAAAAAGGATCGAATACCTTCTCCAAGATTTCCGGGGGCATCCCCACGCCGGTATCTTCTACGGCGATCATCACGTAGTTCCCCGCGTCAAGCCCACCGGCTTCCGATGCCGCGACCCGGCATTGCTCCGCGGTGATCGTAAGACGCCCGCCATCAGGCATGGCGTCGCGCGCGTTGATAGCAAGGTTCAGCAGAGCGCTTTCAAGCTGATTGGCGTCCGCCATGGTATATCCCACGTCAGCCGTGACTTTCAGCTCTATTGCGATGGTTTCAGGAAGGGTTCGTTCCAGGAGTTCCTTCGTAGCGAGGAGCTGAGCTGCCACGTCAAGCGACGTTGCGTCGAGGGTCTGCCGGCGCGAGAAGGCAAGAAGTCTGGCAATGAGCGCGGCGGCCCTGTGTGCCGACTCCGTGGCGGCATCCATGAAGCGCCCAACCTCCTCAACGCGACCGGAAGCGATGCGGCGCTTGGCGAGATTGATACCGCCGATAATACCGGTCAACATGTTGTTGAAGTCGTGAGCAATCCCTCCAGTCAACTGGCCGATTGCCTCCATCTTCTGCGCTTGACGAAGCGCTTCCTCGGCCCGGCTGCGCGCGGCCATTTCCTCTTCAAGTTCCGCAGTGCGCTGCACGACACGCGCCTCGAGATTTCGGTTGAGATCATCGAGCGCTTCGCGCTCGAGACGCAATGCAGCCTCCGACCTAGCCAGTGCTTCCTGCGTCCGCTTGCGTTCACTGATGTCGATGGCCGTGCCGACGAACCGAACGGCCTTGCCGTCAACGAAAATTGTACCGCCTTTCGCCGCGATCCAGCGTTCGACACCGTCTTCTATTCCGATGGTCCGATAGTCGATCTCATACTCTCCGGAACCGCCGGGCCGCAGCGCATCCCTGACGGCTTGGTCTGACCTCTCGCGGTCATCAGGGTGTAGTCCGGCCAAGAACCCCGCTTCGTAGGAAACCTGCCGATCGGAGAGAATTCCGAACATCGCTCGGCAGCGTTTGTCCCATCTCAGCTCACCGGTGATGAGGTCGAAATCCCATGTTCCGACACCAGCGGCGCTGGTTGCAAGACGCAGCCGCGTTTCGCTCTCGTCTAGTTCCGCCAAGCGGTCACGCATCTGGAACTGCTTGGAGCGCAGCCGCATTGCGGACGCGACGGCGCTGAGAAGCGAGGCTCTACCGAGCGGCCGCTCCAGAACCACGCTATTGCTTGCGAGATCAAACAGCGCCAACTGAGACAGACGCCCGTTCGGCGCTCGGCTGGTGCGAGGTGCTGCCAGAAGCACGAAAGGAACGTCAGACCACGAAGGCTGAGCGTCCAGCGCCGACTTGAGCTTATCGACATCCTTGACGAGGGCTTCTTCCGTGAGGAGGATTGCGCCAATACTCTCGTCGATCGCTTCTGCCACCTCGGCGAGATCGAGACAGACGACAACGTCGTAGTTTTCTTGGCGTAAAAGCGTCGCGACGCTGTCGGCATCGCGCCCGAACGGAGCGCTGACGAGAATTCGGCAACCTTCTCGCAGTCGCTCAGCCATCACGTTCGCGATCTTCCATCAGCGGACCCCGCGCGCCCATGTATTCGGGTGTCCCCGTCAGAATTCCCCTGAATTGCGAAAGCGGCTCGCCAATCCTGATGCCGCCACTGTCAATGCGCAGTTCGCGAATGGTATCCTCATGCATGCCGCTGCGGTTCTTCAATACGGATATTGCCTTTCTGACACGCCCTTCCGCCTCGAAGAAACGAAGCAACACCACGGTATCAGCGATATAGGATACATTCAGGTTGGTCGACATGCTTCCAACGAGACCATTCTGCGGGTTGATCAGGAAAGTCACGACGCCTTTCTGGCTGAGATAGGAAAGCAGTTCGTGCATCTGCAAGATTAGATGCTGCTCTTGCGGCATGGCGGCCATGTAGCCGTTCAGGCTGTCGACCACCACCACCCGTGCGCCTCTCGCCTCCACCTCACCGCGGACGCGGGTCGCGAATTCGCCGGGGGAAATTTCCGCCGGGTCGATCTGCTCGACCACAAGCAGGCCACTATCGATATGGGGTTGCAGGTCGAGGCTGAACGCCTTGACACGGGCAAGCAGCGTTCCGATCCGTTCGTCGAATTCATAAACAATACAGGGCTCGCCGCGCTCACAGGCTGCGAAGAGATATTGCAGGGCGATCGTAGTCTTGCCGCAGCCAGCCGGCCCCGTCAGAAGCGTGCTGGTTCCCCGTCGCGGACCACCGCCCAAAAGACGGTCCAGCTCGACCACGCCGCTCGCCGTCACTTCTCCGGAAAAATCCGCGTGATGGGCGGCGGCGATGAGGCGCGGATAGATTTCGAGCCCACCTTTCCTAATGGTGAAGTCGTGATATCCGGCGGTGAAATCGACGCCACGCAGCTTCTGCACCTGCATGCGGCGGCGGGCGGCGCCATAATCCAGCGTCAGCCGTTCGAGGGTGATGACACCATGACAGAGACTATGGAGATGAGCATCCCGCTCCTCGGCGTTGCCGGTCATGTCGTCAATCAGAAGGACCGTCGTGTCGCGTCCCGAGTAGAACTGCTTCAATGCAAGAACTTGCCGGCGATAACGCAACGGGTCCTGGGCCAACAGGCGCATCTCTGAAAGGCTATCGAACACAACCCGCTTCGGTTTGACCCGCTCAACCTCATCCTGGATCAGCCGGATCGTCTCGGTGAGTTCCATCTCCCATGGATGCAGAATGGACTGTTCTCGTCCTTCGCCAAATACGTCTGACGCGGAGTTGAATTCGAAAACGTCGAACTCCTTGATGTCCCACCCATGCGAGTTTGCAACGGCGGACAACTCCTCCTCCGTTTCAGAAAGCGTGATATAGAGCGCCCGCTCACCCTGACGGACGCCTTCTCGCAAGAATTGCAGCGCCAGCGTGGTCTTCCCCGACCCTGGCGCTCCTTCAACGAGGTAAAGGCGCCGCGACGGCAGTCCACCCTTCAGGATGATATCAAGGCCTTTGTTTCCGGAAGAAAGAGTTGCTGGCAAGGTGTGTTCCTGGAAGTTCGTCGCCAAGGGGCTTGTCCCTGGGAAATATGAAGGAAGCGGCGGAAGGCAAGGATAGCCGCACACACGTCGCGCCAGGCTTAAGCTGACGACGATTTAGAGAATGGCTGGCCGCGCGTATGCTCCACGAGTATAAACGAGCCGCAGTCGTCCGCCGAATTTTGTACGGTAGCGCACAGATGAACATTTGCAGTTGGAAGGCCGACAAGCAGCGGCTCCTAAAGTCACCCGACGAAAATGAATGTCAGTTGACACCCGGCTTGGCCGCTTCCACCGCAGCCAAAAACTTGATTTGAGCGACATCGCCGTCGATGAGGCCTGCTACCGCGGCACGGCACGCGTTTCGAGCCTCGATAAATAACGCGCTGGTGCGCTCCGGCCAGCCATCCGTCAGATGGATCATGTCTTCGAAAGGGCCCGCTACAGTCTCCGGCTTAACCCATTCACGATGATAACTGGATTTCCCCACTTGGTGATCGGCATGTTTTCCTCCCTGCGGATGCAAGAAACATCGCTCCACTCGGGGGTTCCAGCGCGCGCTGGTTCGGGCACCACCGTACAAACGTTACCCGGCATTAGTCAGGCTAAGCTTCGCTTGTGACCGACGAGTCCCGAATGTGGATTGCACAGGCGGGCCGGGCGGGGATCAAAAATAGGCCATGAAAAGGCCCGGCATTGAACCGAGCCAGCCTTCTCAATCGCGATGCTCGGGCATCGCCTTTAGCTGATCCTTCGTCCAGCTTGTCACCGCGTGAACATCGCCATCTTCGTCGCGCATCCAGTCGAGGTCCGAAAACGGCACGGCTACGGGCTTCGCACCGATCCCGAGAAAACCGCCGACATCGATAACGACCGAGTTCGTTCCGTGGATGTGATCCACGGAGCCGACCTTGTGGTCGTCAGCGCCATAGACGGTCGCTCCTTGAAGATTGTCCGCTGTCAACTCGGCAGCGGAAAGGCGCACGTGATTCGTGTGATCCATTAGCATTCTCCTTAGCTACAAACCCTAACGTCGCCACCGCGCTTTGTTCCTCGTGCTACCGCAGGCCCGGTGGCTTTGAGGCGAAATCGCAGCTTGGACAGGTCGGATGCTCGCCTGGCGTTTCGTTGCCCGCAGCGAGAAACCGGAAAAACCGCAGCGTTCACCATCCCTGTCGCGTCCGGTTGACACAAGCGCGATCTCCAAATGCAAGCCTGGAGTTCGGAGACAGGTTCCATCACGACCAAAGTCGCCGACGGGGAAATGACCACAGTGGGAACTGTTGCCGCTCGCGTAGGTTTGCCTCCTGAACAGCCAAAGGAGGCGACCATGAGCGATGACCGCAGACCAGCACCCCCTTACCCCGAACAGCGCCAACAGCCGCCCGGCAGCACCTCACGGATGCAGCCCGTTCCCGACCACGGTGAGCGTTCCTACCGCGGTAACGGAAGGCTCGATGGAAAGGTCGCCCTAATCACGGGGGCGGATTCGGGTATCGGCAAGGCAGTGGCGATCGCGTTTGCCCGTGAGGGCGCCGATATCGTGATTTCCTTCCTTGACGAGACCGAGGACGCCGAGGATACGGCAAAGTGGGTCCGCGAAGCAGGTCGGCAGGCGGTCGTCGTCCCAGGCGATATCACGTCGGAAGATCACTGCAAGGATCTCGTCCAGCACACCGTGCGAGAACTTGGCGCCATCGACGTGCTTGTGAACAACGCCGCGTTTCAGCGGACCTATGCCGATATTGCAGACATCACCGACGGAGAATGGGATCGGACGTTCCGCACCAATATCTACGCGCCATTCTTCCTGTCGAAGGCCGCGATCCCTTACATGCGCTCAGGCAGTTCGATCATAAACACGACCTCAATCCAGTCTCGACAACCGTCGGCACACCTGCTTGCCTACGCGTCAACCAAGGGCGCCGTTTCGAATTTCACCGCCGGGCTAGCGGAAATGGTCGCCGAGAAAGGCATTCGGGTCAACGCCGTGGCGCCAGGGCCAATCTGGACGCCGCTCATCCCATCCACGATGCCACCGGAGAAGACCACCAGGTTCGGCGAGCAAACGCTGATCGGCCGCGCAGGTCAGCCGGCGGAATTGGCGGGCGCCTATGTGCTCCTGGCATCTGAGCTAGGGAGCTACATGACCGGCGCGGTCATTCCAGTGACCGGCGGCGAGATCATGATCTAGCATCAAGGGCACTTTGAGAATGACCAGCCAAGATGTGACCGGTCATTCCTCCCAGCCGAACACGCTGCGGCCACCGAAGCTCGCGCTATCTCGGAATTCGCCCGCGAGGATCTCCTTGAGATCAGGCCCCGTGACATAACGCTCAAGCTGCCGCGCCTGGATATCCAGGCGTTGCAGGGCTGCAAGTTCCTCCTCGCGCCCAAGTCGCCCCTTCGCAACGGCTGATCTCATGACGCTGATGGTTTCGTCATAGACCTTCAGCGGCACCGGAAACGGGTGTCGGTCCTTACCGCCATGGGCGATCGAGAATCGCGCCGGATCGGAAAACCGACAGGGAGCGCCGTGGACCACTTCCGCCACCATCGCAAGCGCCCGGACCGTTCGCGCTCCCACGCCTGGGACCATCAGCAGCTCCTGGAAGTCGACCGGACCGCGATCCACCGCTGCCGCCAGGCTGCCATGCAGCCGCTTCATGTTCACATCCGTCTCGCGGACATCGTGATGAGCGGGCATGACGAGGTGTGGCAGCGACATTTGTGCCGGTTCCGGCGCAGGTACTGCCTCGACTTTGCGGGCGAGCGCGGACGCTTCCCGAACAATTCTATCCGGTCCGAGCGAAGCGAGGATATCCAGTTGTCCGACGCGAGAACGCTCCGCGCGCTTGTCGGCGAGATTGATGATATCGCCCTGCGTTCGCCCCTCGATCGCGCTGTGGGGAGAATCGATGAAGCTTTCCAGCCCCTCGGACAGCCAATGATACCGTCTCGCCTGGCGGGTCGCGTCGTTCATCCCTTGCTGCACGACAACCCACTTGCCGTCGTCGGCAACGATGAACCCATGCAGGTAGAGATCAAATCCGTCCTGAACCGCAGCGCTATCGACCTTCGCCACGAGGCGGCTGACATTGGCGAGCCCGGTGCCATCGAGACCCACGCGATGCCCGACATCAACAAGTTCGTCCGGCGTTTTTCGCGAATGGGAGCCGCGGCCACCGCAGACATGGAGCCCAAGCTCCCTGGCCCGCGGTTTCAAACCGCGTTTTAGCGACCCCAGCACACTGGTGGTGATACCGGAAGAGTGCCAGTCCATGCCCATGACGGATCCAAACGACTGGAACCAGAACGGGTGAGATAGTCGGCGCAAAAACTCATCACGGCCATAGTGGTGGATAATCGCCTCCGCGATAAGAACGCCAAGTTTGGTCATGCGCTCGCCCAGCCATGGAGGAACGCGTCCGCCGTGAAGCGGTAAGTCGGCGCTGCCTGATCGTTTTGACATCTCGACGATGTTTACGCTCGGCCGGCCGAAAACACAACCGATCGCCCGCAAACTGGCCGTCTTCTGATCTCGAACAACGATCGTGCGCTTTTCGGCCTCAGCCGGAAATAAATGCCGAGGACGGTCAGCGAATTGCTTGCCCCTGTTGTGACGCGTCGCCGCCTAATCCCTGGTTTCGCACCGGCCGATCGTAGCGGTTCACTGCGCGGTCACCCGCCAGATCGTGTTGCCGACGTCATCGGCGACCAATAAGGCCCCCTTACCGTCAACGCCCACGCCGACCGGTCGACCTCGCGCCTGGTCTTGCTCGTTGAGGAACCCCGTAAGCACATCCTGCGGCAAACCATCAGGCTTTCCATCCTTGAACGGCACGAACACGACCTTGTAGCCGTTGAAAGCATGCCTGTTCCAACTGCCGTGCTCACCAACGAACGCGCCGCCTCGATAGGCCTCGGGCAGATTGTCGGCGGTATAGAATGTCATGCCGAGCGGGGCGACGTGCGAGCTCAACGCATAATCCGGGACGATCGCCTTCGCGACCAGATCCGGACGCTGCGGCATCACGCGCGGATCGACATTCTGCCCGTAATAGCTATATGGCCAGCCATAGAAGCCGCCATCTTTAACCGAGGTCATGTAGTCGGGCACGAGGTTCGGGCCGAGCTCGTCCCGTTCATTCACGACCGTCCAGAGCGCTTTCGTCCGCGGCTCTAGGCTCAATCCGTTCGGATTGCGTAGGCCGGCAGCAAAAATCCGGTGGCGGCCCGATTGACGGTCGACCTCCCAGATCGCGGCTCGGTTCTTCTCCGCTTCGATCCCGTTTTCCGTGATGTTGCTGTTGGAGCCCACGCCGACATAAAGCAGACTACCGTCGTCGCTAGCCACGAGGCTCTTTGTCCAGTGATGGTCGATCGGGCCGCCCGGCAGCTCGGTCAGAACCGTGCCGGGGTCGCTGATCTTGGTATCGCCCTCGCGGTAGGGGTAGCGGACAATTGCGTCAGTGTTGGCGACATAGAGATCGCCTCCAACCAGCGCCACGCCGAAAGGCGAACTCAGATGATCGAGAAACACCTCCCGCGTCTCAGCCACACCATCTCCATCGGCGTCGCGAAGTAACGTAATACGGTTGCTGGCCTCGCCTCCGCCACCGCCACCTCCTGTCGCCAGGGATTGCACCCAGCCTACGATCAGGTCTTTGGGTCGTGTGATCGCCTCGCCCTTTGGCGCCGTGGATTCGACGGCCAGAACATCGCCGTTTGGAAGCGTGTAGACGGAACGAGGATGTGAAAGCCCGGTGGCCAGAGCTTGGACCTTTAGCCCTGCCGCCGCCTTCGGCGTCTCGCCATCTTTCCAACCGACCACCTTCGCGACGTTCATCGGCGGCACGAAATATTCGGCCTGGGCCGGAAGTTTCGGGCTAGGGCCGATCTCCGTCGGCTCCGGCTCACTGTCACTGCACCCGGCTAGCGCCAATAGACCGGCGCTCGCGAACAGGCCGGCCGTGAATATGCGATATCGCTGAGAGAGAAACTTCATTTTACCATCCTCCCGCAGCGAGGCGTCGGACGCGCGCGCCCAGAACCGAAACGATCAACACCAGCAAGACAGTCACCACAGAGAGTGCCAATCCCAGCGGCATCACTGATGTCCAGGCGTCACGGCTATGAACGAAGGAGTTGAAGATGGCGAGGCCAAACACGATGAGATTCCCGACACCATAGAGCCAACCCGCCGCAGTCCTCAGCGCAAGAAGACCCCGCGCCGCATCGATCAGCCCGGCCAGCAATCCGACGGCACCAAGCACGGCCCCGGCGAGCAGGAGCCACGCGGAGAAGTTGGTCCACATCATCTGCATCGTTCGCCAATACGCGATATCGGTAAGAAGCGCGCCGATCAAACAGGCAGCGGCGAAATGTAGGGGGATTGAGCGGAAGGGTGATTTGAATGCCCGCAGCGCGGGCGCAGAGACGGTATAGGTCATGGGCATTTTCCAAAGAAACCGGCAACTAGTGAGAAAACTGACGATCTTAGTGATTGTTCCCGCCATGACTGCATTCGCAAAGCTTGAGCGTGGCGCCGCTATTCAATCGCCAGTTTAGTCGTTGACGCGATCATGCAGGACCGCGTTTGGCGCTTCATGTGAATGTCGCGCGCCGAATTACAGTTGCCTCTCTTGTTGTTGTGCCTGGATCCGCGCGGCCCGCAGCCGCGCGGTCTTGGCATCCCTGCGCCCACATTCTTCAGTGATCGTCTCGCGCGCAATTTCATCCGTCCGGACGCGCGCTTCGATCTTCTTTGCAAGGTTCGAAGTTGCCCGGCTCTTCACCGTGATATCTGTCATGTATTTATTCTCCCGTTCGGGCGGAGAACGCGGAGGACTACGAGATGTTACCGTCTGATAGCGTACAAAACAGCGCAACGGCCCTCGACACGATAAAGTGCTGGTTGTCCGAACGGAGATCTCGGTCAACGTATTGATTGGAGGGAGCCGCAGCAATGAAACTTGGAAACGTACTCGTTCTCGAAAACGAGCCGTTCATCGCGCTCGACATGGAAGACATGCTTAGAGGCTACGGCGCATCTTCCATCACTTCTTTTGACACCCAATCAGAGGCGTTAATATGGCTCGAGACCAACAAGCCTCATGTCGCAGTTGTAGATCCAAGACTGAATGATGGCCTCTGCGTCGATGTCGTAGCAGCGCTGGCTGACGCGAACGTGCCCTTCGTCGTGTATTCCGGCGCCGAGGTCGATGACGATGCAAAGCACGCATTCGAAAAGGGTCTGTGGCTTGGAAAGCCAGCTATTCCGGAAATGCTCAAGGAAACGTTGGCTCGCTTACTCGCCGCGGACTGAACGTGGAAGCGAGCAAATGCTCCGATCTGAACAACCCTTCGAGCTGGAGCGGGTGGTTAGCGCACATCCATCTCTTCCCTTTCGTCGACCGAGCGCCAATTCCCCGGCGACATCCAGCCTTTCAGCGGAGACGTTTCAATGAAGTATTCTGCCCTGCTGCTCACCGCAGCGAGCGTGTTTGGTTTTACGGTTCCTGTTCTTGCGCAAGATAGCAATTTCAATCTGACCTATCACGTGGAGCGCACACCGAAGGCAAAGTTGAGCATCGAGACCCGCGGGAGCACGATCGAGAAAACGGCGGAACAATCGGGGCTCGCATCCGACGTACAGACGTTCCCAGGGCAGCTCGTGCTCGTCCGAGGCGGTGATGAAGGCCGCGGCGCTTTCATCGCACAGTGCATCGAGGTTGAGAGCACGACTGTCAGCGTTGTCCAGGGGATCGACTATCAGGGACCGAAGGCTGCACTCGGTAAGTTTGCAGACCAGGCAAACGCCGCGGTCAAAGCCGCCGCGGAATAACCTACGGTATCGTCTTTATCCTCGTTGTAGGTGGCGAAGACGAGAGATGGTCATATTACAATTTCGTGATATCGTGGCCTCATTGTGTGGGGAGTAGACGTGATGAAGAGTTTGGTTCCAGACGCATTTTACTGGGCACGGTCCGACAAACACACCGATGGCCGGACGACAATCGTACAGGTGTCGACGATTTTCGGTGAGGATCCGGACTTCTGGACCTTGGCCGTCCTCGGCTCCGACCAACATCACATGATCAGTGATTTCGAGCTCATTGCGCTCGTCGAGCCGCTGGAGGGCTATTCGCTGCGTCACGCGGCGGAGTAACTTCAGCCGGACTCTTGGCAGGGCCGGTAAAAGAAAGCCCTCGCAGGAGAACGCGAGCTCGAATTTTATCCGTCCAAAGGGGTGACGGCAAACGCACGCTTGTTTTGTGCATGCGACTATATTCGAACCTGCTCAATAAAATGAAAGTTCCAATGACGCCGACGATCGCTGCGGCACCGAGCGGGCGGCAGAGGTGGTGTTGAAACAATTCTTTCCCGCCCTCCTGATGGACTTCTCGCCATCGTCACAGCACCGTCATAAAATCAGGCGAGATCTTGCGTTCGATTGCCGAGGCGTCGAAGAGGGCGTTGACGACAGCGATACGCCGGAGCCGGATGACCTGGGCGATCGACGCAAGAACCTTAAAAGCAGGCGCTTTCCGCAACTTGTCCCGACCATAAACGGGACCGTGGTCGGTTATGCATATGTCGTGCTGTTCCGCAAACACCCTGCCTACCGCTATACCGTCAAGCATTCGATCTATGTGCATCACGACCACATCAGCAAGCGTCGGAAGCCAGCTCCTACGCGGTCTGATCGACGCCTGTGCGGCGGCAGGTTTCCGACAGATCATCGGTTACATCGACGCCGACAACGCGGCGTCGCTTGACCTGCACGAAAGGTTCGATTTCGTGCGCGTCGGCCTAATGCCAGCCGTCGCATATCGCTACGGCCGCTGGGCCGACAGTGTCATGGTGCAGCGTTCGCTGGGGACCGGTTCGACCACATCCCCTCGCCCGCCGCCTTTATCCACTCGCTGAAGGCTTGCGACCGGCTTGTTGCAAGGTGGCTGAACCGCCGACCTGCTGGTGTTGTGCTGGTCTCAAGACTGTCGGGGACCGCCGCGTGATCTGGATAAGTAGCACGGCCTGACGTCGCGTTCGGCTGATAGTTCAGCTCGCAGTGCAATCGCTTTAGGGCGAAAAGCCGCCGCGACGTCCGGTTGTCGCGGCGGCCACATCCGATTGCTACAAGAGGCGGATTGACATGCCTCCATCGACGATCATCGGGCTGCCGGTCCTGAATTGGGATCGGTCCGATAAAAGGAAAAGCGCGGCTTGCGCGATCTCCAGGGCGGACGCCATTTTTTTCGTTGGATGGATCGGCCTCTTGTTGAAGTGGCGAAGAAGCGCTAGAGGCGCTTAGGCTTTAGGGAGCCTCGCATGGCAAAAACTACCTGCGGCGCAAGGAGGACACGTGAGTTCGATCTGTACACCTGAGGACGTCTATCACTTCTGGTTCAAGAAGTGCGGCCGCGACGACTGGTTCCGTGGCGCCACTGAACTCGACGCTGAAATCAAAAGTCAGTTCCGCGACACCCATCTTGCGCTCGCGGCTGGTCCGAGCCCCGAATGGCGGGAAAACGCCGTAAACCACCTCGCGCTGATTGTCGTGCTCGATCAGTTTGCTCGCAACATCTACCGCGGAACAGCACTCGCATTCGCGACAGACGGCCTTGCCTTGGCCGAATCCGAGTTGGCGCTTAGGTCTGGCCACGACAAAGTTGTCTCGCCAGAGCTCCGCGTTTTCTTCTACATGCCGTTCGAACACGCGGAGGATATCGCGCATCAGGATCGCTCTGTTGCGCTGTTCACCGAACTGGGCGATGACGAGTACCTTGATTATGCGATCCGCCACCGAGAGGTGATCAGGTCATACGGCCGCTTCCCGCATCGAAATCGGTCACTTGGCCGACAGTCGACGGCCGCCGAGCTTGAATACTTGGCGCAGCCGGGAGCAGGATTCTGAAATCTGGCCATCTCATTGGAAGCCGGCATGAACCTAACCGAGCTCGATGAAGCCGCTTGGATCGATCTCGAACTTGCAGGCACGGATCCGAACTCCGGCCTCCGCCATGTGAACCTGTGCACGGTAGATTCCGACGGGCGTCCGCAGGCTCGTCTGGTCGTCCTGCGGTCTGCGAATGGGCAAAAGCGCACGATCGAGATTCACACGGATACTAGATCGGACAAATGGCGCAAGATTGGCGCCAATCCATCAGTAACGCTTTTGGCGTTTGACCCAGCGCGGGGCCAGCAACTTCGGTTACGTGGCACAGCGGAGCGCAATGGACCAGGAGTCCGGTAGCAGCAGATGCGTGGGATCGTCTGTCGCCATGGACGCGGTCGACCTACGCTGGCGGCCCACCGGGCGACCCGCCTACAGGTAAGAGGTCTGACGCAGCGAATGCTGGCGATGAAAGCGGAAAGGTCGTCTTCGGAGTCATAGTTTTCCTCAGCTTCCGAACTCGATTGGTTCCAGTTAGAGCGTGGAGCCAATCGGCGAGCGATGTTTTCCTACGGATCCCGTGGTGAACTCCTGGATGCCCGAAAGATCAATCCCTAATTTTTCTGGAGCTCAGCGTAGGACCGCCCGCTCAACCAACGCTACGTCGCGGCAGGGGTGAACAAGGGTGACGCTTTTTCCTGCAGTCTTTACGCTGATCATCCGGATCTCGGTGAACTGTGACAAAGCGCCGAACTTGATCTTGGTGGACCCGGACTGTAGAGAAGGCGCTCGAATAACGCATGGACTACAGACTTTGACCATACGCTACCTATGGACCCTCGACCGCACTGGTCAGCAGTCCCGCAATGGCCTCGCGACTGAGAACGAGCTCCTCGATATTATCGGTAAAGAAGCCCTGCCCTGTGTCATGCCCGCCGATTGGCTCCTGGCGACGATGCAAATCGATATGGAAGGCAGCGGGCTTTCGATCCACGAGTCCAAGCACAATCCCCAGGACACGTGGAAGCTCGAACTAAAGCTGGCGGCGTAAAGCCGAGGGCTACACGGAAAGCCGGAGCATGAGAATGAGTGAACTGACCGTAGAAGATGCAACGAAGCGGATCTATGAATCGCTTCAGGCCGACAACGCCGACATCGACGAGCGCATCGCAGAGCTCAAGGCAGCGCTGACGCGTGCAAGCCAGAAAGATGCCGTGTTCGATCCCACCAAGCTCGTGCAAAGTAATCGGGAGGGTCGGAAACGGATGAAGGCTTATTTTCGCCAGCGTGGGGTCATTGTTAGGTTCTCGGATTGATCCAAGCTCCTAGCGACTAGGAATGCGCCAATCTGACGGCTTTTGCTGCCAGCTTTTCGCCATTGCATCGACAGGCTGCTGATTTGATGAAACTGAACCGGGTGAGCGATGCTACTGGTGGCTGGCGCTATCTGACCTAACTTTGTCCGGATTTGGTTGGCACGGTGGAATACCCGCTCGCGCGGGTTAGACCCCATTCCAGGAGATGATGCAATGTTCACCCACGTCATGATTGGCAGCAACGACCTGGAGCAAGCGAGACGCTTTTACGACGCCACGTTCGCCGCACTGGGAGGCAAGCCGGGCGAGATGGATGCACGAGGCAGGCTGATCTACGCCCACGAGGGTGGTCGGCTGATGATCTCGAAACCGATCGATGGCAATCCGGCAACTGCCGCCAACGGCGGGACCATCGGTATCGCCGCCACGAGCCCAGACCATGTTTTAAGTTGGCATTCCGCGGGCACGGCGAACGGTGGCACAGCAATCGAGAGTCCGCCCTCCGAGCGTCCGAACGGGGCGTTCGTTGCATATCTGCGCGATCCTGATGGAAATAAACTGACCGCGCGGTCTCAACCGACGAAGTAAGATGGCATCATCAGGATGGGCGACCACTTTGCGCCCTCCACCAGTACCGGTCACTGCTGCGTGTTCCGGCCACCACACCCGCCATCATTGTCCAGAGCCTACGCATGCCCATGAAACGTGGTGCCGCGAACAACTGCCAGACGTTCGTCACAAAGGACGGAATGATGAGCAACGACGCTGCTGCGAGCGGTGATAGCAGGCTCCCAAGTATCCCATTGCAACGGTTGGGAGGCGAATGCCGGTCACCCCTTTAACCGCTCCGGCGGCAAAGAACGTTGCGAAGAGGGCGAACAGGGTCGAGGTTGATAGGCCGGTCATAACCTCTCTCATAGGTTATGCGGCGGCATGCACAATGCGGCGTTCCCGTATCAAGCCTTCGCCTAGACTGAAGGCTAATCGCTTGTAGCATCCCTCGATGTGCTTTGACTTTACCGAAGTGCGTCTCTTTCTTGCCGTAGCAGATGCCGGAAGCATTACCCATGGAGCAGCCGATGTCGGTCTTTCTCTTGCTGCGGCCAGCGACCGTTTACGAGAAATGGAGGCGACGGGAAAGGTTCTCCTCTTGGAAAGAGGCCGCCGAGGTGTTGTGCTAACGGAAGCGGGCGAGGCACTTTCCCACCATGCCCGCGAAATACTCAACCAGGCCGCTTTGATGCGTGGAGAACTGAGCCTCGTTGCAAAGGGCATAAGGGCGACCATTCGTATTGTTGCCAACACGGCGGCTGTCGTTGATACGCTTCCAACACGGCTGTCACCATGGCTTGCGGCGCATTCTAAGGTCGACGTTGAGCTTCGCGAGCGCCAAAGCCATGAGATAGCACGCAGCGTCGCGGCAGGTTTTGCAGATATAAGCGTATTGTCGGACACGGCCACCAACGAGGAACTCCTTCTCAAGCCCTTCGCCGTGAGCAAGCTCGCTGTCGTCTCGGCCCAGGCACATTGGCTCGCGACCGCAAAGGAAGTTCGGTTCGCGCAGATCGGTGAAGAGTATTTCGTCGGCTTGGAGCGCGGCGCACTGCAAGATCATATCGATGCGCAGGCGAACAGGCTTGCGATAAAGCTGCGATACCGGATCAGGCCGCGGACACTCGAAAGCATATGCTCCGCGGAAGGCGCTGGCGTTGGTATTGCCATCGTTCCAGGGACCGTCGCCAGGAGGTGCACGCGCACATCAGGTCTCTCCGTAACGCCGCTGGCCGATACCTGGGCACGCCGGCATCTCTCGGTCTGCATCGCCGCGAGCCGCGGTGTCCCGCCGATTGTAAAAGACCTGTTCGACCATCTGGCGCGCGCATGATCCACGGCAGGTAAGGCCGAGGACCGACAAACCGCCGTGCGTAAGGTTGGTCCTTTCCGTGCGCGTGTGTAAGAATGTCATCAAGACCACTTTAACAACCACCTCGCGCCACTACCTTCACGATATCGATCAACTACATGCGACGGCGGAGCCTGGCGATGACCGAGTACAGTGCGGCGAAATCAGGATCGTTCAAGATCGGCGGAGACATGGAGGTGAACCGCTTGGGGTTTGGCGCCATGCGCGTGACCGGCCCCGGCATCTGGGGCCCTCCCGCAGACCATGGTGAAGCGATCCGAACGCTAAAGCGTCTCCCCTCGCTTGGGGTCAACTTCATCGACACCGCCGATTCATACGGGCCAGATGTTTCCGAATGGCTGATTAAGGAAGCGCTTCACCCTTATAACGATGGATCAATCGTCGCCACCAAGGGTGGCCTCACCCGTCACGGCCCGGATATCTGGCTGCCTGTCGGGCGTCCCGAATATCTAATTCAACAGGTACACAAGAGCCTTCGAAACCTGGGCGTTGAAAGGATTGATTTATGGCAATTGCACAGGATCGATTCAAGGGTACCAGCTAAAGAGCAGTTTGACGCCATCAAGTCGCTCATCGACTCGGGCCTAATCCGCCATGCGGGGCTGAGCGAGGTGTCGGTGGCTGATATCGAGGCTGCATCGAAGGTCTTTAAGGTGGCCACGGTGCAGAACAGGTACAACTTGGTGGATCGCACGAGCGAGGACGTCCTCGACTATTGCACGAAACACGGAATTGGCTTCATCCCGTGGTATCCACTGGCGGCCGGAGAATTGGCGAAGCCTGGATCTCTTCTGGATACGGTTGCAAAGCAACACAGCGTATCGCCAAGTCAAATCGCACTTGCATGGGTCCTGAAGCGTAGCCCGGTCATGCTCCCGATTCCGGGCACCTCAAAAGTCAAACATCTGGAGGAGAACGTCCGCGCGGCGGACGTAACGCTGACCGACGATCAATTCAGGGCACTCGACGCCGAGGGCAAAAAAGCGTTCCAGAAGGCATAATTAAAGAAAGAACCGATGGTCGAGAAGATTTCCAAGCTTTCGCCAACAGCGCCATCAAATGCGACGCGGATCGATCAGAGCGTTTCTGTCGCCGAACCGGACATTGCATGGGTGGCCAACCGGCAGTCCGTGATCGACGCCGCATTCTGTGAGGCGAAGACTGACCGATTGGTCACCGGTGAGGATGATCGAGCATTTGACGGCGAGGAGGAAGCTCGCGGGGGACAAAGCCGAGGGCACGCTCAAGGTGAAACAGACCAAGGCGTCGAATTACTGTCGGGAGAAAGCAAGAGGATTGGTACGGGAAACCTTGATGATGAAGAGGTTGCGTTTGGCGGACATACGGGATTTGTGTGACGTCGAGGAACTTTAGCGTGACAACCTCGAGAGTGGTATCTCTCCAGGTCGATACGCGGCGCGGAGAGCAACGCGAGGACACGCAACAAACGAAAGCATCACATGAGTCGATTTAGCGAAACAGAGAATGCTCTCATCGCAAGGCTTCGGGCACTCAAGGCGAAGCGCAAGGTAACGATCAGTTTGCTTGATATCAGCGACCCGCTTCGCGAGAGCGGGTTTACGCATGATGAAATCCTAGCGGTGTTGCGGGCAATCGAGCAGGACAAGGTTATTGCCTTCACAACCGCAAACCGGATCCGGATGCTGAAGGACCTGCCCTGATGTCGTGTGGCAGACCGTTCGAAACAGGGTAGCCGTACGCGGCCTCTTTTCCTTTTTGGCAAGTCTTAAATGCTGTGGTTCATCCGATCGAACCAATCGAACGTTCGAGCGTTCAGCGATATCATCACCTACAATGTTGAAAACAAAGTCGCTTCCGTCAGGATTGCTCGGTGACCTACCCCCAACTTCGCTCTGAAGACCCAGAACTGGCAACTGAATCGCGCAACGGTCTGCCGTCACTGGTGTTGGCTGCCCTTGGGGTCGTATACGGTGACATCGGGACAAGCCCCCTATACGCGTTTCGCGAAGCACTTCACGCCACGGCGGGGTTGGGATCGCACCGGGAGAACGTGCTCGGCATTCTTTCACTCATCGTGTGGGCCCTGACTATCGTCGTCACCGTTAAATACGTGATGTTCGTTCTTCGGGCTGACAATCGGGGCGAAGGGGGAACGCTGTCCCTGATGACGCTTGCCCGGCAGAGCTTCACCGACAAGCCAGCGTGGATTCTCGTCTTGGGTGTCGCGGGAGCCTCCCTCTTCCTTGGCGACGCCATTATTACCCCAGCAATCTCGGTTCTGTCCGCCGTCGAAGGAATCCAGGTGGTCGCGCCCGGCCTGTCGGCATGGATCGTTCCGATCACCGTTACGATCATTGCCGTACTGTTTTTCGTTCAACGTTTTGGGACAGGTGGTGTCGCGTCAGTATTCGGACCCGTCATGGCGGTATGGTTTCTGGTTCTTGGAATAAGCGGCGCCGTCCATATTCTCGATGATTTGGAGATTTTTAGCGCCATCAATCCACTTCACGGAGTTTTGTATGCATCGAACAATATCGGTCACGCTATCGCCGTCCTAGGCGCGGTCTTCCTCGCTGTCACCGGCGCTGAGGCACTCTACGTCGACCTCGGCCATTTCGGCAGACGACCAATCGTGGTGGCGTGGTTCTCGCTCGTATTTCCATGCCTGCTTCTCAACTACTTCGGACAAGGCGCGTTCGTTCTCGCAAATCCTGGCATGACCGACCACCCATTCTTCGGCATGCATCCTGAATGGGCGCGTGTGCCAATCGTGTGTCTGGCAACCGCAGCAACGGTGATCGCGAGCCAGGCAGTCATTTCGGGGGCATATTCGCTTGTGCGTCAGGCAATGCACCTCAACTTACTGCCACGCCTGCAGATCCTGCACACTTCCGAGACGCACTCCGGGCAGATCTTCATGCCACAAGTGAACGCGTTCCTATTCGTGTTCGTTATCGCACTTGTTCTGTATTTCAGAAGCTCGAGCGGACTGTCTGCCGCATACGGCATCGCGGTTACGGGCGAGATGCTGATCACCAGCATCCTTTTGTTCGTCGTCATGAAACACATCTGGAGATGGACGACGCTCACCACCACGGCGATCATCGTGCCACTCTTCCTGATCGACGCCGGGTTCTTTGTGGCAAACATCGCCAAATTTCCGGAAGGCGGGTGGGTTCCGGTCTCGGTTGCATGCACGATGGCCCTCATCATGCAGACATGGATGGCAGGCCGTCGGCTACTGGCGTCTCGAACGCGTGCGGACGAGGTACCGCTGGAAGGGATCATACAGAGGTTGACGAAGAGGCCACCGACGACGGTACCTGGAACAGCAGTCTTCCTGACAAGCGACGTCGAGGGTGCCCCCACAGCCCTGCTGCACAGCCTCAAGCACTACAAAGTTCTTCACGAGCACAATGTCATTCTGAGCGTCGTGACTGCAACGGAGCCGTTCGTTCCTGACCACGAGAAGATTTTCCTTGAGAGCTTCAGCCCACTGTTCAGCCGGCTGGTGATCACGTTCGGATATATGGAGACGCCTAACATCCCGCGCGCGCTTGTGCTTGTTCGCAAGCTTGGTCTGAAGTTCGATATCATGTCGACATCGTTCTTCCTGTCGCGCCGGACGATCCTCCCATCCAAGAAAGGCGGCATGCCTTTCTGGCAGGATCGCCTGTTCATCGTACTCGCCCAGAACGCAGGTAATGCTACCGATTATTTCGGTCTTCCAACAGGACGCGTGGTCGAGCTCGGCTTGCAAACCGTTATCTGATTTTTTTGGGGTCGATCGTCGCAAAGCGTGCTCCTATTCGCGTAACCTCAAAGACAATCGCTACGTGTACACTGCGGAGGAATTGTCGGTGAAGAAACGCGACGAGTTATCAAGCGAGGGGTCGGAACTCGAATTGGCCCGAAAAATCTCGTTCGAAGCACATCAGGGGCAGGGCCCTCGGGGGCGATCTTCCTGCTTCGCACACCTCGTGGGCGATCAATTCAGTTCGGGGTGTTGGCCCACGAGCTTTTCACGCTTCTGCTGAAGAAGTTGCATCTGCTCGGCCAACTCCGCCATCGCTTCATCGATCTTTTCAACGCTTTCCTCGATGTATAGATAATGCTCCGCCAGAAGCGCACTTGCCTCTTTGCGGCTGGAAGCGTTGGGCGTATCTCCATAAAGGGGCCGATTGGCCGTCTCCTTCAGGAAAAAGGTCGTCAGAAGACCTGCGGCTGCGGCAATCATGAGATAGTACGCCGGCATATAGATGTTGTCGGTCGCTTCGACCAACCATGCCGCCACAGTGGGTGTGAGGCCGGCGACGATAATCGAGATATTGAAGGATATGGCGAGCGCGCTGTAGCGAATTCGCGCAGGAAACAAGGCGGGCAAAGTTGCAGCCATGATGCCGACAAGGCAATTCAGACCGATCGCGAGGATTAACAGACCAAAGAAGATGCCGATCGTGTTGCCGCTCGCTATCAGATGAAATGCCGGCAACGACAAGGCGAGGATGATCATGCTTCCAACCGCGAGAAACGGCCGACGGCCGATGCGGTCACTCAAAAATCCTACCAGCGGCTGCACGAATAACATTCCGACCATGACCGCGATGATGATTAAAGCGCCATGGTCCTCCGTATAGCCGAGGGTTTTCGCCAGATAGGTCGGCATATAGGTCAAGAGCATGTAATATGTGACGTTAGTAACAAGCACCATGCCGATGCATATTGCCAGGGACCTTGGATGCCTCTGGATGATCTCCGCTATCGGGATCATGGGCCGCTCGGACAACGTCTGCTTATCTTCCTTCTCGGTCCGCTTCAGGCGTTCGGTGAAGGCCGGCGTCTCCTCGGCCGCATGCCGCAGATAAAGGCCGATGAGACCCAAGGGAGCAGCGAGAAAGAAAGGTAGGCGCCAACCCCAGGCGAGGAAATTTGCTTCGCTCATCGCCGCGGTCAGAACGACGACCAGTCCAGCGCCGAGAACAAATCCGGCGATCGAGCCAAAATCGAGCCAGCTTCCAAGAAAACCGCGCCTGCGATCAGGCGAATATTCCGCGACAAATATGGCGGCGCCGGTGTATTCACCGCCAACCGAAAACCCTTGGACAAGTTTGCACATGAGCAGCAGGATGGGTGCCCACAAGCCAATCATCGCATAACTCGGTATCAGGCCAATACAGAACGTGCTGACCGCCATGATGACGATCGTCAACGATAGAACCTTTTGCCGACCGAACTTGTCACCCATAGAGCCGAAAAACACGCCGCCCAATGGCCGCACGAGAAACGGTACGGAGAAGGTTGCGAGTGCGGCAACGGTCTGCACTGCTGGCGAAGCTTCAGGAAAAAATACCTTGCCAACCGTGGCTGCGACGAACCCATAGACGCCGAAATCGAACCACTCCATCGCATTGCCGAGGGCGGCCGCGGTGATCGCCTTCTTGAGCTTGGAGTCCTCGATGACAGTGACGTCGTTCAGTGTCAGCGTGTTGGTTTGCGTATCGCTCACGATGCCCCCATGTACAAATTCACCTCAACCAAGAGGCGCGGGTAAATGCCTGAAACGCCTGAACGCTCCAAGCTGTTATCTAGGGCTTGTTTTTGCCGCTCCAAGCTGGCCGCCAGCCTGGCGAGCGAGCCATCTTGCCGGGAAGACGCAGTTGCGTGTCGCGTCCATCGCCAAGCAGTCTGACCTTCTCGAGGCGCCACGTCGCGCCGGCATAGTCGAGCTGACCAGATCCCTCCACGACATCGGTCTCGATCCGACGGCTGTAATCCTCAATGTTTCGCCATGCATTGATCACAATGGCGGCCGCGATCAGAAACGGCAGGCTTGCGAGCGAGAGTCACCATGTCCACTTCACACGATTAGATGCCATCTTTACGGATCGCCAGTCTCGCTTGCGGGGCAGCATCATTCGGTTCGAGCGACACGCTGATCTCGTCCTTGAGCTGCGGATCATATTGTTTCGAGAGCACCAGCTTCATATAGCGTATCTCGTCCTCGGGGAGCTCGTAAACGAATAGACCTGTCATCGGCGGACCGGGCTGAACGACTTTCGCCGAAAGACTGTTTGGCGCATCCCCTGGGCGCACCGTCAATAGAGCAGTCGCGCTCTGATCGTGCCGGGTATCGCGCGCAGCGCCTGTAGAATTTCATCGGACGTCTCGGAAACGCCCTCAACCTCGATCACCACATAGCCCGTGTCGCCATGGGTCTGCAGGAACTCTGCGATTATATTGAGCCCGCGCGAAGAGAATATCTCGTTTAGCTTGATGAGCGTACCGGGGCGGTTTTCATGGACGTGGATGAACCGCGTGCCATTCGGGCGCTCGGGCAGCTGAACCTGAGGAAAATTGACCGCGCCCATCGTCGAGCCGACGTCGGAATATTCGACCAGCTTTCTGGAGACTTCGCGGCCGATGCGCTCCTGCGCCTCTTCGGTGGAGCCGCCGATATGGGGTGTCAATATGACGTTGCTCAAACCCTGAAGCGGCGATTCGAAGCGATCCTTGTTCGATGCCGGCTCCACGGGAAACACATCTACGGCAGCTCCGGCTAGATGCCCTTCCTTCAATACGGTCGCGAGCGCATCGAGATCGACGACAGTGCCGCGCGAATTGTTGATGAAGATCGCGCCCTTTTTCATGCGGCGCAGTTCGGCCTCGCCGATCATGTTTTGGGTCGATGCTGTCTCGGGAACGTGCATCGTCACATAGTCCGAGATTTCGAGGAGCTCGCCGAGCGACGCCATCGATTCCGAATTGCCCCGGCGCAACCGATCGGAAAGGTCGAAATAGCGCACCACCATCCCCATGCTTTCGGCAAGAGCACTGAGCTGCGAACCGATATTGCCGTAACCGACGATCCCTAGCGTTTTACCCCGCAGCTCGCGGCTGCCGACAGCGGATTTCTCCCATCCGCCCTGATGTGCGGACGCCGACCGCGGAAAGATCTGTCGGGCCAGCATGATGATCTCGCCGATCACAAGTTCCGCCACCGAGCGCGTGTTCGAGTAGGGTGCGTTGAAGACAGGTATCCCGCGGCGCCGCGCCGCCTCGAGATCGACCTGGTTTGTGCCGACCGAGAAGCAACCAACGGCAATCAGCTTTTTGGCGGATTGGAATATCTCGTCTGTCAGCTGCGTTCTTGAGCGAATACCAATGATATGCGCATCGGCGATGTGGCTCTCGAGATCCTTGTCATCGAGCGCCTTCGGCAGGTGAGTGAGATTCGTGTATCCAGACGCCGCAAAGTAATCCACGGCGCTTTGGTTGATGCCTTCGAGCAGAAGTACAGAAATACGGTCCCGGGAGAGAGAAAGCTGGCGAGTCATGATAGACCTTTTGTCTCCGATTAAATTTGCCAGCGTCGTTTCGAGCCGACCGTGGCGCCCTTCAACATGGCTTTGCGACCATCCGATAAGCAATGCAAGCGCAAAAGCCGTTACTCTCCCGCCCATCTCTCGATGCATGTTGGACGCCAAGTCGGCGACGCGAGGATCTTCAAACCCACTAATGCGTTGTTTCAGAAGAAAAAAGACCAGAATAAAACGGCCGTCAAGTTTTGCGTCAAGCTCTCAGGCCCTCTGGCGTGTCAGTCAACCGGGCACCGTCAGCCAGCGCGGCGTCCTTCCATCCCATTTACCTTCAAGAACGCCATCAGCATCGGTCCGAGCGAAAACTCACCGCGCTCCGACCGCTTCGCGTGGTCACGCAGATACCCGCCTGGCGAGTCGATCATATTCGATCTCCAAAATGCAGGCCATAGCCACCGCAGGGTTCTCCGGCCCCATCGCTCCGCACGCCTCCTCCTAAGCAGACGGGCTAACCCAAGCATTGACCGGACGACCACCGCGGCTCCCATCAACTCGCGCCAATGGTCAATCCTGCCGCTGGGCCCGTAATCGATGATTTGAAGGCTAGCTTTGAGCACCATGCCTAGCGGAAACGCGTTGATCGGCTCAATGTTGCGCTGCGTTCTACCCTGCCCCGTCAAAGGGGCCGGCGTTGCCGGCCTCGCGGTGGTCCATGCGCTTGTCGCGCGCGGCGCCGAGATCACGGTCTTCGATCCGCACCCCGGCTTTTCGGCGGCCGCGTCATGGCTCGCCGGCGGCATGCTGGCGCCTTGGTGCGAGCGCGAGAGCGCCGACGAGGCGGTGCTGCGCGAGGGGCAGGATGCGCCCGACCGCTGGGAGGCGATGCTGCCCGGCGTCGTCAAACGCAACGGCACATTGAACGACCGCGCAGGGACAGAGGGACGAAAGTCACGCCCGACTCGCGTCGTGGTTACGACGCAGCCACCGCGGTCGGATCGTGGCGCCATTGAATTTCCCGATACGGCGGCACGCCGCGCCAGCTTGAGCGACCCGCAGCGCACCTGGGCGGATACGTCAATCACGCTTTTCGCAACCGGAGATATTGCTATTTCATGATCGTGATCTCGGAATAAACCCGACTCCAAACCCAAACAGGCGACCAATCTTCTCCAACGTCTCCAGTGTAGGATTCGCGGTCCCAGCTTCAATCTCGGCAACTTGCCGCCTAGTGAGGCTTAGCGATTTAGCGAATTCTTCTTGGGTCATGCCGATGCCCTTGCGGAGATCCCCGACTGCTTCGGGTAAAGGCAAATCGCCATTGCGCGCGCGCGCGGCCAATGTCCGGCGGTTTTCAAGAACTTGTTCTTTTGTTGGCTTCTTCCAGCGGGCCATATATCAGTTCGACCTCCGCGTCATGAGCAGGCCTCGAGAACGCTGTTTGTTATTTCGACGCAGCGCGTCATCGCTCGCTGCTGAATTTCGGGAGAAGCGCCCCCGTGCCTCGCAAGGTTCGGCGCCCGTCGCAGTTGTTCAGCGAAAGAGTAGAGTGCACTCGCCATACGTTTCTGCTCATCGGGAACGGCCATCACTCCTTTGCAGATCTTCTTCCAGTCAGGGAGGTGATCGACGCCTCCATCACGCATCATGGCCCATCGTGTCGAGCGAACGATTCCTTCCTTGGCCAGCCGCATGGGCGCGAAGTCAAACAATGGAGCAAGACGGATCGTGCCATCTTGATGTTTGCTTAGAGCCGAGTTCCGACCGTGATTATCAGGATTTCCGAGCGCCAGATTGGCGATATCGCGCTTCACATATTCGACGATGTCCGAGAATGGCTCGGCTGAATATTGGCGCAGCAGGTCGATATACGCCTCGTGTGTGCCAACATGGCCGAAATCCGCGACGCCGATCGCCGACACGAGGCTTTCCTGCCCCAGCCTGACGGTTCCGCCGCCTTCTCTTATCTTCCGGTCGAAACGGGGAATGATCAGGACCCCTTCGGCATGGCTCGAAGGTTCGCTGACATGAAGACCGATCTCTTCAGCAATTCGCGAATAGATGGCTTCGCCCTCGAGGATCAGACGATCGACGGGGTCGCTGCTGCGTACCAGCTTGACGATGACGTGGCGCACGGCCTCGTCATCGGTCACGAAGCTATCAGGATAATAAAGACCATCATTCGCCTGGGTCATGGAGACCTTGGGCCATTCGCCTTGCAGTCCGCTTGAACCAGACGCAAGCATTGCAAAGCGATCAGCCACCTCCATGAAGCGATCCGACCGCTCGAGGATTTCCTCTTCCGTCACGCCTCGGCGCCGCACATTATATAGTCGTTCCCTTTCGGCCTCAGCCGCTTCCTTGATGCGGATATTGCCTATGCCGCCCGTCGCTGATCGCAGAAGCAGCGGGAGATCAGAAGCGCGCGAGCCTTCGGCGAGCCCTAGGTGCTCCGCAAGCTTTCGCCTTGCATGTCCTTGTGGCATGAGATCCAATAGAAACGGCGGCCAACTGCCACTAAATCGATTTTCGAGATCAACAGGATAGCGGATTGACAAGGCGCGATGGTCTCTAACCGTTTTTCCGGCCGCGAATTCCACCGACGCCACGGTAACGAAATAATCGAGATCGTAGTCGACGATCGACGCGCCCTTGAAGCCGGCCGTATCGTCCTTCAATTCGAGCGTCGCGGCGTGGTGCCACTCACGGTTAAAATGTGTTTGAAGCGTCAGCCGCATTAAATTGATCCTTCTAATGGGACGTTAATGTACTACGTAGAAAAGATAAACCCCATTTAATGGTTCATAACCGCGTCGGAGGCGGGACCCGGCGGCGCGGGGAGTAATCGAGCATGCCGAGGATGCCGACGGCCAGAAAAAAGGGTGCCGAGAGTTCAGGCGCTCGGCGGAGAACTCGGTTCGACGGTGTTGATTGCCCCTTCGGCCGATCGGAGCCTAAGCGCGGACACTGGCGATTGATGGCGATATCAAATAGGATTCGATCACGGAAGGCGACAATATCGTCGAGGTTCCCAGCGAAGGCAGTCGTCCGACGACAGTTGGACTAGGAAAGACGCATTGTCAGACTACCCGACCACGCCAGATAATCGATACTTCATAGTGCGCGGCCGCCTATGGCGGCAGTGCAACCCCGCGCTCGACCAAGATACCCATGATCGTCTGGTGGCTCAGCTCATGGCGGCGCGGCGCGCCGTTCGCGATGCGACAGCGGGCAGTCGCGAGATGGCGGACGCCCGTGGCCGCGTCAACGATGCGAAGGTAGCGCTTGGCGAGCGGGGAACCCCGTGGTGGAACGACGGCGCTCCCGACTACAATCGCCATCTCGTCCGAAACACCCCGTACGCTGAGTGGTATGCCGACTTGCAGGAAGCGCTTCCGTGAAAAGTATTCAACCCTTTGGCCCATCCTTCGGCGGTTCGCGGCCCCGCTGCAGGGCGGCGACAATCAAAGGCATTGCCGCAATGACAATCCGGCCAAGCGGTACCTTGCGGATGACGCGAGTCGCCACGGCACTCCCGGCGATACCCGCGATCAATTTTCCCCATGGGAATGCCCCAGAGGTCTCCACGTTATCGGACTTCGTTGTACGCTTCGCCATGTCTATATCCTCAATGCGTTCCCGCGCTAGCAAGGCGTTTCGGGTGGAGTACGACCGACACTCAATGCCAATGCCAATGAGCTTAAACGGGCTGATTACGAGAAAAGTTCACATGACGATGCATTAACACATCCGCGGGAACCCTGTCCGTTCATTGCGCCACCGCCTCAACGAAGTCTCGAACCCTGTCCTGAGGCGGATCCTTATCAAGCGTTTTTCATCGTACCGCGCGATCGCCCATAGTCGCCTATACTCTCCTACCGTCGTTTTTCGTGCTCAAGGTTCGTATGGCCGAGCAGTACGAGAAACCTCGGTATCGTTTTCACGACGCCGCTCTCCTCGCATCGGATAGAGCCGCTTGCTTGACAGGAGACTGACCCTGCGCACCTTCCAGGAATTCCGGTGCGACTAACGTCGCAATGATGCGCAACACAATGGGGCATTCTGGAGCGAGAGCGCGAAGGCGAGCGCGGGGACAGCGACAATGCTCGTGGCGAAGAACGCTGGTCCATCAGCAGGGTCCGCGAAAAAACAATCGAGGCCAAGAACCTCGTAGGCGGGAGCCAATGACGACGGGCCATCGAAGAGATGGCCGCGTTGACACCGTGGGTAAGGCCCTCTGATGCCTGTCAGTGCGAGATCCTTCGTTTCGTCGAAATCGCTCGTCACACTCGCATTTTTTAGTTCATCTTAGCCTCAAACTGCTTCCGCCTTCGGCGGCAACACCGACGACACCACGCGAGAGCATGGTTGAAATCATTCAGACGATCATGCTTGCGGCCCCAAGCACGCATTTCATCGTGATGGCGCAGGCCGTGCTTTACAGAGGCGCGGGCTTTTCGGTCGTTTGGCCACAGTTCATGTGGCTCGCAGGGATCGCCGCGGCCCTGTTTACTCTCTCGCTAAGGGGCTTCCGCCGCTCTCTCAGGTGAGATGCCGGGCTTGAAGGGCGTCAACGTGCCCGGAGCGCCCTGCCAGTAGCCTGGGAGCAAGCAAGGAGATTTGTGATGCTGACCGTGCGATCCATCGAGTCCCGATCCTATCATGCTCGGGCCGCGACCGAGAATATGGGAAGCCGCGAATTCGGTGCTGGATCGCGGCTTCAGCAGCCTGCCAGTCGTCGACAATGACGGCGCGCTGCTCGGCATCGGGTCTCAATTTCGAAGCACCTTGTGCTGATCCTTGTCGTCGTCTGGAGAAGCGCATGATGATGCGGCCGAGCCAAACGCCCGCCAAGCGCGTGATAAATGGACCCATGAGCCTTGCGTCGCCATTTCCCAATCCGACGGTGATCATGGACGCCGAGGCGCCCCCGGCCGCGACAGCCACGTTTCGCAGCGAGATTGTACACTAACGTACAGACTATTCTGTTTTGATATCAATCATTTGCGGATATTCCGGAATATGGCTTTCGAGCCGCTTCAATCATGGTTCAGCTCTTGCCCTGCCTAATCGCGGGCTAGCTTTCTTCTTGATGCTGTCTCATCAAAGCCAAGGGACATCGCTTGACCAAGACCGACTGGCCAAAAGAGCCGCTCACGACAACCGACCTGAAGATGTTGCACGGCGTTCTCATCGATTGGTGTCGCGACAATGACTGCGATCCGTCCAGCGATCGCGGAAGGCTAGCTGCCAAGGCGCTTGTGGGATGGCACGAATTCGGCATTCACGATGCGGCCGAGCTTACCAAGCTCATGCATGACGAGGTTATAATCGCGAAAACCTGATTTTATAGCGTCATCATCCAGACGGCCTCGCCACCGTTTTCGACGTTCTTGGGGCTCTTGATATCCCGGCCGCCAGCCCCAGCTTTCGTTCATGGGACATCTTCGATATCAAGTCAGTAAAAACCATTCCGATGTATACTGGTCGATTATCGACATCTTCACGGGTTGGGCCGCCGTCTATCACGGCGTCCGTCTGGATACCTTGGAACCGGACGAAGCGGATCGGATGGTGGATGTGATCAATCTCGCCGACCTCGCCAAACGCGGACAGCTTAGGCTTCTTCGATGATCTACTTCACGAGCGATACGCACTTGGCCGACCCTCGCGTACTGAGGATCGACCAAAGACCTTTTCCGGGAATGAAGGAGCATGACGCGGCCCTGATCGCAAACTGGAACGCGGTCGTTCGTCCGGATGATGAAGTCTGGCATCTCGGGGACTTCATGGGCAGGGGCGCGGGGGATTGCAACCATATGCTCCAGCGCCTAACCGGCATAAAGCACCTGATCATCGGCAACAACGATCCCGACACGGTGGTCGCCTGCGGAGGGTGGAAAACGGTGCAGCACTACAAAGAGCTCATCGTTGACGGCGTTCTGCTGGTGATGTGCCATTACCCCTTCCGCACCTGGAACCAGATGGGCAAGAAATCGATCAATCTCCACGGTCATTCACACGGCCGGCTCAAACCTTTGCCCCGTCAGTTTGATGTTGGGGTCGATGTTTTTGATCTCAAGCCTGTCACACTCAACGATATCCTATCATCGCGCTTGAAACGAGTGCCAGGATGACCAATTTTGGATGTACAAACCGGGGAGCTACCTTCCTAGCCAAGGTACTCCGCGATGGAGGCATTGCCCGACTTCTTGTGGCGGGTCGCAAGCGAAGGGCAAGGCGAAAGCGCGTAATATCAATGCAGCCTGTCCGTGGGAAAGCAAGATCGCGATCTTTCCAGTAGCGTCATCGAAAACGAGCCGGCATGGTCGCCTGAGGCTATCAGTGCCCGCTTGGCCGATGCATGTCCCTTGGCCTTTGCGATGAGTGCGTTCCATGCGCTGTCGCTGGACGCCGCCTGCTGAAGCGACAACCCCAAGCATGCTTCCTACTCATCCACGTTCCGGCCTTTTCGGCGGGGAGCCTCATGCGAGGTCCGACAAAGGTCAACAAGGCCGAGCGTCGCCAGGACGCACGCTGTCACTGTCGCCTCCGGCATTAGCCAAGGGGCATGACGCGGGACAGGAACTGTGTAGCGCCCGAGCATCATCGTCCCGGTAGCGCTTTCTTCACCACGTTTGAACCGAGTTCAGTTAGACATGGTGCATGTTAAGTTTCCTGTCATGTCGGCCCGATATGCCTTTTCGCGAAGTCAGGCAGAGATTTTGAGATGACCCGTTATGAAGTCGAGATGTCGAACGGCCGATGGGTGGTCATTGATCGCACTACGGGACTAGCTCTGCGAAATTCTTCCGATGAGAGGTTCACCCAGTTGGAAGCCCAGGCTCTTGCTGATTTCCGCAATGGCATCGGGACCTCGACGCCGGAGCGTGTCCACACACGCCTTCAATCCATCCGACTTGCGTGGAAAGCTGTCCTAGGCAGGCGTGGATAGCTCCAAGGTCATCGTGACGCCAAAGAATGCGAAGTCGCGAACGTGAGCGAACCACTCGGCCGCTTGCGTGCTGGAGCTGATTGCGTTGCGGACGAGGCCCCTTACGCCTCCTGGTCTGATGCCGTCCGATTTGGCGGGGACCCGTGGTTCGCACGTGCGGCTATCAGCAAGTTTCGTTCTTGGACGCACCCGTCGATTTCTCAACGTCCTTGGATGTGAGTTAACGTTGTTTGACGCCCCGGCACGATTTCTCCGGTTCATTGCGTTCTCGCCAGCTCTCGGCATGCTTGGCTACCTCCGGGAACAACTCCGTCTGCCGGCCTCGTCCTTACAACGACCGATTTCGACCCGATGGTTTCACCGCAACAGTCCTTGGCCCCCATCGACCCATATTGGTGATCCAGTGATGTGCCGCGCCTTGTCTGATGCCAGAAATGCTATGACGTCCGCCACATCAGAGCTTTTGCCTGGCCTGCCGCCGGTGATGGGAACTTGGCCGTCTGGCCAGATGACGGGGATCACTGTTTGATCCTCTTGTCGAAGGGCAGTGTTCGAGTCGATATTCGTTTCGATCTCGCCGGGGCACACCGCGTTGATACGGATGTGATGACGAGCAAGTTCGAGCGCCAATTGCTGCACCATCGCAACCTGACCCGCCTTGGTGGCGGTGTAGGCCGTCGCGCCGGGCGTCGTGAAGGTTCGGGTTCCGTTGATCGATGACACCACGATGATCGATCCGCCACCCGCCGCCTTCAGGAGAGGAACAGTCGCCCGGATTGTCAGGAAGGTGCCAGTGAGATTGGTGGAGATGGTCCTGTTCCATTCCTCCAATGTCAAATCATCGATGGGAGCCCACGCGCCATTGATCCCGGCGTTCGCCACTACGACGTCGAGCCTGCCGTAACGGCGCGCCAGCTCGCTGACCGCCTCCTCCATTTGCCGTTGGTTCGCGATATCGGCATTCAAGACGTGAGCATCGCCATCGCTCTCGCTGATCTCGAGCATCGTCGCGTCAAGATCGTCCTGGCTGTGTCCAAGCAAGCCGACGCAATATCCTTCCGATGCAAGGGTTTGGGCCGAGGCTCTTCCGATGCCCGATCCCGCGCCTGTAACCAAGGCAACTCTCTTCATGTGACCCCCGTCCAATGCTTGACGAAAACAAGACGATGATTAACCCGGTATCAGCGGATCCGGTTCCAAGTACGCTTCTGTACGGACGTTCGATGGTCGGGTACATGACGGAAAACGCCCACCGAAAGCGCCGCGCGGTTCATCGCACGACTTTCGCAAGCAGCTCTTCCGTGGAAGTCATCTCGACCTGCACGGAAAATCTCGCGCCGAGAAGCTCCAGTGTCGAATCGTGCGTGCTATCCGCCCCACTGCACACCGCGTCATGCGGAATCAGCACACGGTACCCGAGGTCGATCGCGCCGACCACGGTCGCGAGCACGCAAACGTCCGTCTCCCCTCCGGTGACGATAAGCGTATCGACGCCGTCCTGGACCAGAAATTGATGAAGCCGTCCGTCAACCCAGGGGGAATACGTCCGCTTGTCAAAGATCCGCGCTGGCGGGACAAATCGAGCCAGGGCCGGTAAAAGGTCGACAAGCTCGCGCGGTAAGCGGTTCAGGGTCATCTGATCCCACTTTTCGTAATAGGTCTTCCATGCGCCCGGCATCTGGCTCGCGGAGCGCGGCGGGATGAAGCGGGTGAAGATGGTCCGTGCAGGTGTTCTCGCCGCCAATTCCTCGATTTGGCCGGATACCTCCGCCATCCATGGAACGTTCCACGCGGTCTCCTCGTCGAACATCCGCTGCATATCGATACATAGGTGAGCCCACCGTGGCATGATCGCCTCCATGTCGTGCCGCAGACCGCGAACCAGTGGCCTACGAACCAAATCCGAGTAAAAGGCCCATCGCCGTCAAGGAAACAAAGCCTACCGCGGCCAATCCCGTCGTGAGGTAATCACTCAATCGGCCTGGCTCCGCGTTCCTGATTTCGCCCTTGGTCCCCAAGACAGCGGAGAAGCCGGCAAACATCCAGCATAGTAGCGTTATGGATCCCAAGATGATGGCCCAGTGGAATGTCATGGCTGATATCGCTGTCATGAAAGAACCTTCGCCCGAACCGCTGCGTCCATGAAGCTTTCGCGTGCCAATTCCGCGCTTCCGTGCTCCATTAGAGCCTTGCGGCACCTGGACATCGCCAAGCTGAATTCCGCGCTGTCCTTCGATGGCCATTGGCTTTTTAGCGCTAGCAGGGCGGCATCGGGTCCATTAATGCGTTGACGGCTACCGCCAGCCATCCGCACGTGAACTGGCACCGCCCACCTTATCTGGAAGTCGACATCAATAACCATGGGCATGAGGCACCTCTTTTTCAAACCGTATGTACAACCTCGACGACGGTTGCCGGTTCCCGAGGTGAGGGCTTGGTCCGCAACCGCACGATCGATCCTGATTTAGATTGTGTTCCACGACATTTTCGTCAGCGGCATCTCATGATTGGTGTAATGGCCCCATAAATATCCGGGGATATGCTATCTCCCGCGCCATCGCGGCTGACCCAAGGGGGCATGTTCCCGCCGTCGCGGGCGACCAGGAGCGGTCGCACTCCGGCGGGCACGGGTTTTTCGAGCCTTTGGACCGGCTTTTCGGGTTTGATGTGCCGCCTCCCGTGTTCGTGGTGAGGCTCGTATGGAGTTGGTGACGTCGATATCACCAGCCTGCCATGGCCGCCGGATCCAAGCGAGATCCGCACCGCGCTCGAGATCCGCCGTCCGGCCCCAGGCAAATCGAGTTCGCGACCTTGGGCGTTCGGGCGGCTCAACCGTGCGAAACCGCTGGTATCATAAAGAAGCGGCCGTGGCTCGATTCAAACCAGACGGGGACCCGTCGGCGGTAAGAGCTATGGCGCTTTGTTGCCCAACAATCCCGCGAGTTGGACCGTGTTGCGAACGAGCATGTCGACTGCCGACGTCACAACCTCCGGGATCTCGTCGAGGTCCACGAAGTTCTTGCTGCCCATTGCCTCACCCACCCAATAGGCGACCGCGTTGGCGGGAATGGTGAAGCCCACGTCGTTGAGGGCCTGGAAAACCTCGGCGGAAACGTGATGGGCGCCGTCCTCGTTACCGACGACGGCGACGGCCGCGACCCGCCCGTGGGAAATCATTCGCCCCTCGTCATCGGTTTCCTCGAGGAAGGCATCCATGCGCTCAAGAGCGCGCTTGGCGACCGAGGAGGGTTGCCCAAGCCAAATAGGTGTCCCAATTATCAAGATGTTGGCATCGAGAATCGCCGTTCTGATATCGGGCCATGCATCGCCTGGCCCTTCGTCTGATGTGACGCCTGGCTTGATGTCATGGTCGGCCAAGCGGATCGTTTCGACCTCGACATGCATTTCGCGCAATCCGCGCCCAATGAGGTCGAGCATTCGGTCGGTGGATGACGGCTCGCCTCCGCTAGATTTCAGGGTGCCGTTCAGAGCGATTGCCTTGAGGTTCATTGGGTCGTCTCCTTTGATGATCGCGGCGGTCCAAAAGCATAGGGTCCGCCTTTCTCCAGGGCTCTATGGTAGGCGGGACGGGCGTGGATACGTGCGAGCCAGTCTGTTGTTGCTCGATTGTCATCTCCGAGAAACCCACGGGCCCCCGCCGCCTCGAGGGGAAAGCTCATCATGATGTCGGCCGCGGTGAACGCGGTTCCAGCGAACCATTCGCGACCACGGAGTTCCTGTTCGACGAAGTTCAGGTGCGTCTCGAGCATCGGACGTATGCGCTTCAACGCGAACCGTCCCAGAAGGAGAATTTTCGATGCGACGAGGCTGGTGAAGAGTATCGGCATCAGCGAACCTTCGGCATAATGGAGGTACTGGCGATATAGAACGGCTTCGCGGGGCGTCGCAGGCAAGCCTAGCTTGCCGTCCGCCGAGCCAACCAGGTGTTCGACGATCGCACCAGTCTCCACCAACACCTGGCGGCTGGCGGAGCTATCGAGATCCTCGACGATCGGCGACTTTCCGAGCGGATGAACCGCCCGCAATGCCTCGGGGGCGGACATATCCTTGTTTCGCTCGTAAAAGCGGATAGCGTAATCCAGTCCCAGCTCCTCCATGAGCCAAAGGATGCGCTGGGAGCGGCTATTATTGAGATGATGGACAATAAACAGGTGAATTCTCCGCGGTCACGATCAGCAGGGAGAAGCTGGATAGCCGTCAATGGTTCCATTCGTCGCCAGGGCTTGGCAAGGTCGCGCGTTCGCCTCGGACAACAGCAACACGGGTTCGAGCTTCAAATCGTCGCCGAACTGTCCAAGCAGCGGGCTCGTGTTCGAGAGCGGGTTTGTCGCCTTCGGGCGGCGTTTCCCATCCAGACCGCGCGAGCAGTGATCGGCTTCGCCTCGCCGCTTTGACCGTCCGCCCGCTGTCGCCGGCCCGCCCGATGCGCAAGGTATCGCTTTCCTCTCACAGCTTGCGGTCGGCGGTCTCGAACTAGGTGGATCGGTTGTCGAGAACCTTGTCAGGGCGCCGAGAAGATCAGAACCAACGAGGGCGCCGAGGGCTTCTTGTTACAGGTCAGGATTGATTTCGGTTCGAACGAAGAGATCAACTCTGGGTGCTTGAGGAAGCAACTGAACGTGGATCAGGCTCTCATGGTTTGATGCCGCGGCGATCACGACCGGTCGCGATATCAACCAAGGAGGCGCGATTCGTGGCAGGTTTAAGCCGGTTTGCTTATTTCATGCCGGGAAATTCCAGAACATCCCGCCTGAAACCATCGCAACCCCCAAAGTGATGGTTTCTGTTATCACTGTTGGTTTGGGTGAGCTCAAACCACATAGAAAGCGCGTACATTTGAACTACCGCAACCTTCCAACGCCCGACATGACCAAGGAAGCGGTCCTGTGACGTGACGGCCATCGGCCCCCAAACCGGTCTTGAAAGCGGCAACGACGCTTCCGTGTGAAGTACTCACGCCAGCCCGCTCACCTTTAGGCTCGCGGCGGTGGCAGCCATCAGGGCCACCACGATCCAAGGTGGGGCTCGCCGCGAGGCCCCTGCGGACGGCGATGTCTTTCCGATAGCTGAGCGTACCGACGACGGCCGCCACCACATCTCCCACGACGTCCGCTTCCTCGAAGGATTGGCCCGGCTGCCTGAGCGGTCGTCTCGCTAGGGTTCAAATGTCCTTTCGGGAGGTCCCATGGTCCGGGCCGGAAGTCCACGGCTTCCTCATGGCGGAAAGTTCGCGGCGGTGGCCTTCCATAGATACTACGCGATGCTACAAGCCTCACCCACATTCCATCTGCTAGCATCAAGCTGAATGACGTTGCAGGTAAATGGGCATACGCAGGCGCCGCATATGACGAAAGAGAGGGGCTGAAATATGAAATGGCTTCTATCTCTCGCCGCCGGAATTCTTTTCGCTCTCAGTTCTTTCGCACAAGTGCCTCCCGCCGTGGCCCCGCCGGAGAAGGTCGATGAACTCCTGCGCCTGTTACAGGACCCGGAGGTTCAAGCGTGGCTAAACGGTCGAAAGGCATCGGGTTTACCAGCGGCGACTTCGGCGGCCGGTGCCTCGAATCTCAAAAATTGGGATTCGCGGCGCGTGCCCGTATTAGCGGGATCCTTGCCGCCTTAGCGGAGATTCCAACGGAGGTTGTCGCTGCCGCGGCCAGAACACGAGAGGATGCAACAAGCAGGGGCGGCCATGCTCCGGTGTTCGTGCTCTTTGCCGGCCTGGTTGCCGTTGGCCTCATTGCCGAGGGTCTTTACCGTAAGCTAGTGGCACGTGGTGACACCATTCCTAGTGACCTGGCTCCGATTGTCATTTTCGCTGGCGCGATGGCGATTATTTTCTTCGCGGTGGACTGGCCGCCTCTCGCTCGCATCGTCTTGCTAGCCTACCTGTCCGCCTTCATCCTGTTCCGGTTGGCTCGCGTGTTCATGTCCATCGCCAAGGTCGCACCGCCCTTGCGGGCAAGATTGTCGGCCGTCATCGGACTTGTCTGCTTCGCGGCCGCCACTGAAGCAATTGGGGAACCCCTCGGGGTTCCGCCGCTCGTTACGGAGGCAATCAGTTACTGTTTCTCCCTTATCGGCCTGATGTTGGCGATCGAGGCCGTTTGGGCCACTTCGCGGCGACCTCGGTCCTGGAAGGTTGCTATCGCGGGTTTCCTTGTGGTGCTGTGGGTGATCTGGTGTGTCAACATGCGGGGGGTTTTCTGGATCGGCATCTATTTGCTTGCCTTACCGGCCGTCCTCAACGCGGTTGGCCGCGCGGTGGCCTCTTTCACCGGCGATCCGAGCAGCTTTCGCGGTGTCTTGATTATCCGCAGCGCTCGTGCCGTCGTGATCTGTCTGGCCGTCGGCTGGCTGGCGCTGGTCTGGCGTCTCAATCCGGATACGTTGGGTCGGCGCGATCCGGTGATCGTCTCACTGTTCTACGGTGGTCTGAAAAGTGTCTTGATCCTCGTCTGCGCCGATCTGCTCTGGCAACTGGCGAAAGGTTGGATCGACCGGACACTGCATGGCGCGACGGATGCGACCTCGCTCGCGCCGGCCGATGCGGCCCGCCGCGCCCGATTTCGCACCCTGCTTCCAATCCTTCGCAACGCGCTGGCTGTCATGGTCGGCGTCATGGCCTTTCTGATCGTTCTGGCGCAACTCGGCGTTCAGATCGGACCGTTGATCGCGGGCGCGGGCATCTTCGGCGTCGCTATAGGCTTCGGCTCGCAGACCCTCGTCAAGGACGTGATTAGCGGCGTGTTCTACATGCTGGATGACGCCTTCCGCGTCGGGGAGTATATCCAAGCCAAGGATTACAAAGGCACTGTCGAGGGCTTCAGCCTGCGTTCGGTTCGCCTACGTCATCATCGCGGCCCGGTCTTCACGGTGCCATTCGGCGACCTCGGTGCCGTCGAGAACATGAGTCGTGACTGGGTGATCGACAAGTTCAGAATTACTGTCGGCTTCAACACCGATATCGAAAAGGCCCGAAAGCTGACCAAAAAGATCGGAGCGGAGCTGAAGGAAGACCCAGAGCTTGGCCCGCTCTTTATCGAGCCACTGAAGATGAAGGGTGTCGAGGAGTTCGCGGACTATGGAATAGTCCTGAGCTTTGCCATGACCACGGTGCCCGGCATGCAGACTTTCATCCGTCGCAAGGCCTACGCCAAGCTTCGCGAGGCGTTCCTGGCAAATGACATCGCTTTCGCCCAACCGACCGTACAGGTAGGCGGTGACGACAAGGAAGGCGGCGCGGCAGCGGCAGCGCAGGCGATCCGCGCACAACGGGCGGGCACAGCCACGACCGCGACGTGAGCGAAGCCCATGGCCTCAATCCCTCAAGGTGCGCGATTACCACCGCGTGATCAGCACAACATTGCTACAGGCCACGGATGCGGCAGCCCGGTAGCGATCCTGCTCGATCAGTGCGATGAGGGTGTGAAAGACCAAAGCAAGCGCACTTGCTTCCAAAACACAACAACACAACGACGAACGGCCGGGCGGCATTAGTAAGGATACCTCTCTAAATGGGCCTCTTTGCTCAAGCTGTCCTTCGGCGAGGTAGAGCCATTTAGTTCAATCCCGCGATTGCTCCATGGGCGGATTTCGTTAAAACCCTCTTGATCGAGTGCTCATCCGCCCACCTCGGTCTTGCCGGGCTTAGTACCAATGCGAGTCTGCTCCGCGCCTCGGCCCAGGGTCTCGATCCGTGCCGCTTTCTGCGGCGATGAGCCCGTGTGTTGGCGTTCGCGGCCCGAGTTTGGCCAGTCTCCTTGGATTTTGTGCCGTGGCCGCGAGCGCTCAGTGAGTGCGTGCCGTAGTCGCCGGCTTACAACCCATGGAAGCCACCCATCGACGCACGATCCGAGCGCAGTGTCTGCGTCGCCGATCCTGTTGTCATTGCGGTCGACGGAAGTCCCCCCCATGGTGGTCCTTGGTAAACTGGCTCGCTCTTTTAAGTCCCGGATTCTAGAAAATGGCGATGAGCGCCATCCATTGCCTTGCCAGGATTAGGCGAAACGGTGTTCAAGATTCTGCTGCCAGTGACACGTGTTTTCCGTGCTGTCGCGGCGTGTTCGCGGAACGCTCTCACCGCTTCGATCGCGTCGTGGCTTAGCTTAGCCATGGCGGAAGATACGTCGTGGATACCCGCCACCGCTTGAGCATGGCCCACCGACCCAGCGTTGACCGATCCCATGACGATCGAAGTCACCTGGAGCTGCGCTAACATGAAGGCAGCGTGGATTTCGATAACAAGTTGTCGCGTCGCGTCAATGGCTGCAACGGAACTCGTGTCGAACGCATCCCGGTTATCGCTGGACATCTCGGTCAGTCTGGACATGCGCGATCTTTCTTACTGATGCGATCCGGGCCTTTGGTATGAATGCAATCGATACGTCGATGCCCACGACAACGTTTGGCGCGCGAGATGGTTTGAAAAATATCTGAAAGTTGCTCAGCGGTAGAGGTTGTGAACGACGAAGCGGAGACCCGGCTTATGCGTGATCCGGGATCATTTATTGAGGACTGGATGGCTTTCCAACAAAGTGCGATCCTCGTGCGCGGTTGCTTTGTCGCCAGCTTGGATGTCGACGGTGGCGGGAATTTCAAGGACCGCCTTGTTCGGTTGCCAAAATGCCACGACAACCGATGAAATCAGAGGGGCTCGATGCCACGACAACGATCATTCATTGCGGGGCTGTTTGTGTCCGCTAAAACTCGCTGGCGGGAAAAAATGGACCGGAAATGTTTCAACGATCGAATAGGCGGCAAATAGCCCGGACGTTCATCCAAGCGGCGACGACTTGCGCCGCGGCTTTATTGTTAACGGGCGTGGATGCGCGCGCCCAGTCCATCACTCAGGTCGCGCCTTTCTCACTCGTCGCGGCCGAGCTCGACTTGTTGGTGAGCGAGGATACGAGAGCGGCGAAGGTTGACGGTATAGGCTACTTTGTGATCGATGACCGTGGCGCCATGGTGCGCGGGCCCGTCGTTACCGTGAAAGGGTCACCTGCTCCCGCTCGGCAAGCGTTCGAAAGAGATTTTCGTGCCGCTATCTTGAAGGCAGCTCCTTTCGATCCGCGCAAGGAGTTTGTCGGCAAAGTCCTTGTACTGCGCCTATCGACGTGCGGTTCTGGTGCGGACGCCTCTTGTGGCCATCGGCTCAAGTCAACACCACCGAAGCTGGTGCAAAGCTGGCTAGCGCGGCAATAGGAAGGCCTCGGCGGTCCATGGAGCACTATCGCGTCCGTCAGCGCTGCGTCAACGGTACGCGCTGTCATTCGCTACTCCAAGCATCGGCTATTCTGGGTACCGTATCTTGGAAGTCGACGTGCGCGCACCGGGCAGGATATGCTGAGCATTTCCACTCAACCAAGAGCTACCACATCCTCGTCAGGAACCCCGATACGGCATGTCGGCGCGCTCTCATTGAACATGGTCTCTGCCCCACCGTGAACGGAATAGTTTGAGCTTCTCCCAATCACCGTGCCGCCAAAACCGTTTCGTGTTGGCTCCGTCACCCGAGGCCCCCGCTCAATCCAATTGATGACGCGCGATCCAGAGCCCTGCTCCGAGCCGAGTTCAACGGTCACCGTTCCAGTGTCATTCGACAGAGCGCCATATTTCGCGGCGTTCGTGGTGAGCTCGTGGATAATCAGCCCCAACGGAACAGCCGTCCGCGGGAGGATACCGAGGCCCCCCCTTTATCTCGACCGCGTTCGAAAGTTTTCAACAAAGGGCTTCAACTCGGCGACCATCAAGTCGCTCAGCCGGATGAATGTCCAAGAGCGGTCCGCAAGCACATTGTGTGACGCCGCGAGAGCCTGGATGTGACCGGCGAACGCACGCCTGAAGCCGTCGCCCGTGTCCTCTGTCGACGCGGTGCGGTTGGAGATCGAAACGACCAGCGCAAGTCTATTCTTCACACGGTGGCCAAGCTCGCGCATGAGGAGGAACTGCTGCCGTTCGGCTTCCTTGTGACGGGAAAGATCGACCAGCGTCGAGACCGCGCCCTTGGTTTCATTTCCGGCAACCCGAAACGGTGCGGCGCTGACCAGGAGCGGCTGCGAGTTACTCTCGTTCAAGGTGAATGCTTCGACGCCTTGGACGGAATGACCGGAGAGCGCGAGCGAAATGAAATCGTCGCTCTGCATCAATCCGGTGGCAGCCTTGAACTCAAGCTCGAACACGGCGCAAACTTCGAACCGACAGGCTCACGTCGGCATAATGTCAGGGCGGCGGCATTCGCGTGTGACACGAACCGCGCCAGGTCAGTCACGATAACATGCTCCGCCGTGGAGGAAAGTATAGCCATGCCGTGCGCTCCGCTTCCTGGAGCGCTCGTCCTCTATGCGGTCGCCAATATCGTCGAAGGTCACCGCTATCGCATCGGAAATGCTAAGCGTGAGAAGGCCCTCCTCGACAAGCTTTTGGGGAATTTGTTCAAACCGGGCCAAGGGTTTTTGGCCGGAACCTTTATCATTGGTCCCTTGGGTTCCTTACGATCGTGTGGCGGCAAGCTCGCGCTGTTCGTTCGAGCCTCACGAGATTGCTCCAAGGTCCGAACGACATAGTCGAGTTTCGATCTCGCTTTATGACACGGACAGGCGAGCCGCGCGGAAAAGAACCACTAGCCATCCTTGGTTAATTTAGTTTTAGAGCTCGGGAACCCAAGACGCTGTTTACGCGTTCCTTTTCGCATTGTGATAAGGAGTGACTCACCGCATGTCCACAGGCAACAAGGCTCGCCACCGCATGTACGGATTCGTGCGATAATCTTCGCGGCGGGGATCGTGATCGCGGGTGGCTATATCATTTTGGCAAAGCCAGGCGAGAGTACGGACAAGCCAGTCTCCGAGGTCGTCAATCCAAGCAGATAGCGCGTGGGAGCAGTGTCCTGGGAGGATATTTATCACGCGCTCGACAGATGCCCTGGGCCTTGCCGCCGCGCGCAGCTTGGTCCGTGCTGGGCACGAGGTCGTTGTGCACGCCCGATCTCAACCTAGGGCCAACGTCGTTTCCAGCACCTTCCCAGACGGTCATCACGTCCCACTCGATCTAAACCTTGGCGGTTGCGATCGAGAGATGTCAGCGGGCTTTAACGCGCGTGACCACTTGCGCAGCGCGGGAGGCGATCGGCCTTTGTCGATGGTCATTAGCACTCGATCTGGGCGGTGCATTCGAGTGTGACCGAGCATGATCTGGAAAGCAAGGAGATTGCCGGTCTCCTTGTACACCGCGCTGCCTTCGTTTCCTCATCGAGTAGGTGACATAGCGCTTGGTTTTGGCCGGGCGCAATCCAGGCATCCGAGCACGATCGTCTCGAGGCAGTGGAGGCAAGTGGCTTCAAATCAATTCGCCTTGAAGCTCGAATATGAGTCCGGCTTGAGGGTATTGAACTCGCCCTTTGCCACTGAAATAGCTCGGAACAATGCGCGTGAGAAGACGTGATCCGAACCCGTCGCGCTCGGGCGCGGCCACCTTCGGTCCCCCAACTTCTTGCCAAACCAGATGAAGGCGGCCCTGCTCCACTGCCCAAAGTAAACGAACCTGGCCCGTGGGTACCGATAGGCTTCCATACTTGGCGGCGTTCGTAGCCAATTCGTGCACGAGAAGAGCAAGGCCCAGTCCCTGCTGGGGTGATATGGGCGCCAACGGTCCCTCCAACGAAATCCGGCTGTGATTGAGCTCCGCATGGGGTTGCAGGGCTCCCCGCAGGACAACACCGATGTCGGCTCCCGTGTCTGGACCGTGGACGAGGATATCCTGGGCGTTGGCCAGGGCTTGTATCCGTGACCGGATAGCAGTCACTACCTCGTCCGTGGATCCGGCTGATCGAGCACTCTGGCTGACGATAGCCTGGACAACGCTCATGGCGTTCTTGAGGCGGTGCGACATCTCCTGTTGCAGGACGCGCCGGACTTCGTCAGCGGCGAGTTGTTCAGATAGCTTTTCCTGGGTCGTTTCCAGCTCTCTGTTCAGCGTTTCCTGGAGAGACCGTTGCTCGACTTCAGACGTCAAGTCTCGGGCCACGCAATAAAGTAGACCCTGGGAGGGGACAGCATTCCATGACAAGGGACAATACGTTCCGTCACGCTTTAGAAGCCGATTGGTAAAGGAGAGGACCGACGTCCCGCTCGCCAGGCGGTTTATTTCCGAGCTTGTTCTTAGGCGATCTTCGGGGTGCTCCAACCACTCGGAAGTGCGTCCGAGAAGGTCCGAGGGTTCCCAACCAAGTGTTTTTGTCCATGCGGGATTGACGCTCAACCATACACCCTCCGCGTCCGCGACCCCAAGCAGATCGATGCTCAGGCTCCAGATGCGGTCCTGGTCGTCCAGCCCCTTCTCCACTTGGAGCCGGAGCTCGTCATTCGCCTTTTTCAAAGCAGCTTCCGCGATGACCTGGCCCGTCGTTTCCTTCACGACAAGGAAAATGCCTTCGATTTCTCCGGTGTCGCCCCACATGGGACTGTGGCAGTGAGTGAAATATGCCGTCTGGCGTCCGCCGTAACGATCAGGCTGATAGGCGGCGTTCTCGACGTAAAAGGGCTTACCACCCAGCACCTGCTGGAAAATCGGCTCTAGCGCGTCCCACATCTCCGACCACCACTCCTTGGCGGGCCTGCCAAGGTTGCCAGGGTGCTTGTTGCCAAGGCTGGGAGCGTAGGCGTCGTTGTAGAACGTAATCAGCTCTGGCCCCCAGTGGATCATCATCGGGAACTCCGAATTCAAGATCAACCGCACCGCCGTACGCAGACTTAAAGGCCACTTCTCGGGTGTGCCCAAACCCGTGTTCCGCCAGTTGATGGCTCTAAGTGCTGCTCCGCACGCTCCGCCATTTTCCAGGCAACCGAAAATAGTTGAATCCATTTATGAAACACTTGGCTCGACGTCTGATCAATATTTCCGTCGTTTATAGGCCCAAACATCCGTCTTAGTCGATGCCAAGAGTTTGAAGCCATCGTGTCCCATGAGATGGTTTTGTGGCGACGGGTCGCTCAGCGGCAAAACCGATCATGTCGCGGAATATCCGCGTCCGGGGTCTTCTCCACAAGCTCTCGTAGGTCAATTATGTCGTTGGTCATCGATGTATCCTTCGTATCTGGTTGAGTGTCAGCAACCCACCATACCGAAGAATATAGATGACCGCCCGCAAGGCCGCTCACTCGCCACGGCGCACTAAGGGCACGCTCGCGTTCTACCGTCCACCCGCACCACGCCACGGGGTCTGGTCCACATGTAGACAACACGTCGGAAGCCAAGGACTTCGGCCACAGACCCAATCAGCAAAAGAAGTCGAATCAAGCCGCGCTGAGCAGCTCAGCTGGGACCGGCATGCCCATGTGAAACCCTTGAACACGGTCGATATGAAGATCCTTCAGCAACGACAGCTGCGCCGCGGTCTCCACGCCTTCCACTAGGATCGTGTTCCCTCGATTTCGTATGAGGGCAACCATGTCCCGGAGCATGGTCAACCCGCGTGGGGTGGAGCAATCTTGAAGAAACGTTCTATCGACCTTGACTGTCTGGAACTCTATGGCCCTTAACCAAGACAGTCCCGCGAAACCGGATCCAAAGTCATCGAGCCAGATCTCAACGCCAAGCGCCCGCAGATCGGATATGCATTTAAGGACCTCCAGCTGCATATCCATATCCAGGCCCTCGGTCACTTCCAGGGCCAACCGGGACCCGTTCACACCGCAGCTGCTGAGGATGTCGGCGACGCTGGCGGCAAAGCCCGGAGAACGAAGCTGTATCGGAGATACGTTGACACTGACGGTCGCCATCCGGTCCGTCATTAAGATATCCCGGCACGCGGTCTCGATGGCCCACCTTCCAAGCTCCAAGATCGCGCCAGTTCGTTCCGCGACCGGAATGAAGATTTTCGGTGAGACAGCCGTTCCGTCGGGCATCTTAAGGCGCATAAGGGCTTCCACGGCCCTCGCCTTCTCGTGGGTTACATCGAATATTGGCTGGTAGACGAGCGAGACAAGTTTGCGATCGATCGCGGCAGCCAGCAACGGGATGAGCTTACAAGCGCTGTCGTCGGGGCGCGGCAATGCTGGATCAAAATGTCGTATGCAATTTCGTCCGCTGGCCTTTGCACTGTACAAGGCGAGATCGGCCTCACGTACCAACCTTTCGACCTTTTCAACTGACTGCTGGCGCGTGAACGCCACACCGATACTGACTGTAACGATGGATCGATCATCCGGTCGCTCGTCATGAGCGATGGCCAGAAACTCGACCTCCATCTTTATTCTTTCCGCGATGATCATTGCTGTCTTCGAATTATCGATGGGGAGCACCACGATAAATTCCTCGCCGCCGTATCTACCGATCATGCCGCCAGAAGCCTCAACGACAACTTTCAGAGCGTTGGCGATGACTGTAAGGCAGCGGTCTCCTTCCTGGTGACCGTAACGGTCATTGAACCGTTTGAAGAAATCCACATCGATGAGAAAGACCGAAAAATCTCGACCCTCGGTCGTCCACGCTGTCCAACATTCGTCGAGGCGCCTATCCAGCGCTCGCCTGTTGTTTATGCCCGTTAGATAGTCAGTATGTGAAAGCTCAAGCAGGGTCTTTCCACGTTCGGTCGCTTCCCAATGCTGGTGGCGAGCCTCCGCCGCCCTTAGTAGCACCTTCCGTCTCTCCGAATTCAGGCTCCAATTGACGAACGACGTGAAGGCGAAACACGAAATGTAGAACAATCCGAAGGCGATCTTATAGGTCGCGCTCGATGGAAAGAATTCCTCAATCGTGACGAAAAATACACACAGCACGACGCTGGAAGCAGCAACCGAAAGGCGAAATGGGAAGCTAAAGAATAGGTTGGCGCCCATCATGAAGATGGCACCGAATATCATGTAGTACGACATGGCGGCCGCGTCGCTCGTGCCTATCGCGGGTGCGAGCCAGCCGATATAGCCCATCAAGAGCGCCGCGGCGCAGGTGACGTCAAGCCAGAGGGTCCGTGCTTTCGCAAGGCGCAGGATTTCAAAGGTAAGTAGCGCGACCGCGGCGACAGCAGAATCGAGCAACGATGGTCACGGGCGCGACATCAGGGATGAGCAACTGATCTGGCAAGGCGAAAGCAACATACACCGCCACCGCGACCCAAAGACCTCGCCGGGTGCTACGCCGTCGAACAGCATCATTCTCGATCTCAAGAGAATTGCGGGCCTCATCAAATGAAAGTTTTTCGTTTAACGGATCAGATCGAAAATCCGCGTAGGTCGAACTCATGCAAACACCCGCGGTTCATAGCGGGGCAGATCCGGTATAAAGTAAATCATGCCTTGGCGCCCTCCAAAAGCTACTTAGAGCAGCTCGCGACAACTCTTCCGATTACTCCGCTCTTTTAGAGGGTGAAATTTATACCCGCAACAGTAGAATTACCCTTATACCGCGCGGATTCCAGTCGCCTTATTCTCCATGGTTGATTATGATTAACGTATCGCAAATGGGGTCTCGTAATGGCACAGAGCATTTTCCTGGACGGGGAGAGCCTCGTCCTTCCCAACGCAATCCGTCAAGCGGCCATCGGGGTCGAAGCTCCAGATCTCACGGGCCTGTCCTCGGCGGAAGCCGAGCTCGCACTCATTCTCCAACTAGCTATCCAACAGTTCGTATCCGGCGTTGAGCCGTCCATGACTGTCGCGCGACTGGCGCGTTCGCTGCACGACATGCGTCGCGCCCTTCACCCAGCTGTGTGGGATGAGATTGTTCCAATGGCTCAGTCTCATCCCGTCGCGGAGTACCTGCTTCAAGATCCCTTGACGGCTTGGTCGTTCGCGAAACCCCGCGGCTATTCTGGTGATGCGCATCTCCTGGATTTCATCTATGGGAGGCCTGAGGTGCAGGCAGACATCGCATCGGCGAGCAAATTGGGACGAGGGATATATAACCACACCGTCAATGCATCGTCGTCCGTCGCGGTGAGAGAACGTCGGGACATTCTTGCCCGTCGTGTCGACGAGTTTGCTGGGGCCGGAGCTAGCCCGATTGACGTGCTTGCCATCGCGTCGGGGCATCTTCGCGAAGCGTCGCTATCCAAGGCTCTCGCAGCGAAACGTGTCGCGCGGTGGGTCGCCCTGGATCAAGATCCTCTCAGCGTCGGCCTCGTCGCTCGCGACTTCACTCGCACCGTTGTCGAGGCGGTGAACGGCTCAGTGAGATCGTTGCTGGCTGGGAAGTACGCCCTTGGCATGTTCGACTTTGTGTATGCGGCAGGCCTGTATGACTACCTGCCTGATCCTGTCGCAATCAGGCTTGCCAAGAAATGCATCACCATGCTTAAGCCTGGCGGGACATTCTTGTTCGCGAACTTTTCACCCGAGACAGATGTAGACGGGTACATGGAAACATTCATGAACTGGCGACTGCTCTTGCGATCAGAACACGACATGGCTCGCCTGGCGACGGAGTGTGCTCGTGGCGTCGATGTGGATGTGTCGGTTTGGTCCGGCTCGAACCGGAGCGTCGTCTATTGCGAAATCACGAAGAAGCTTGAGGGCCAAGGCCCATACCGGTGACGACGCGGCGGGATCGCGCGGCCGGCGACATGTTGTTCCTCGAAGCCCGCCAGCGTTCAGGCCATGGTGAGCACGGCTGCTCCGTGGACTTGGCCGGCTCGTAGATCCGTCAGCGCTTCATTGGCATTTTCAAGCCGGTAAGGGGTCGAGACAGTGCGGATGTTGGCCTCGCGCGCGACGGCGAAGAACTCTCGGGCGTCCTCTCGGGTAAGATTGGCGATCGATACGACCCGACGCTCGCCCCACAATAGTTTGTATGGCATACGAGGAATGTCGCTCATGTGGATACCGCCGCAGACGACGGTGCCGCCTTTGCGAACCGCGGCAAGTGCTTTTGGCACGAGTTCACCAGCTGGGGCGAAGATGATCGCCGCGTCCAGTTGAACGGGCGGACTTTGATCGGACCAGCCAGCCCATGTGACGCCAAGGTCCAGCGCAAATCGCCTTGCCACTTCGTCTCCCGGCCTGACGAACGCGTAGACCTCTTGCCGGCGGAAGCCGCAAAGTTGAGCGACGATGTGAGCCGCCGCTCCGAACCCATAAAGACCAATTGTTGTTCCGCCGCCGGCCGTCCTCAGCGATCGCCATCCTATCAAACCGGCGCAAAGAAGAGGCGCCGTCGCGACCGGATCGGACTGAATAGGCAGTGTGAACACATAGTTCGCGTCAGCGACGACGTGGGTCGCAAATCCACCGTCGAGTGTATAGCCGGTGAAGCTCGGCGCGTCACAGAGGTTCTCCCGGCCAGCGAGGCAGTGCGAGCAGCGACGGCAAGTGTGCCCGAGCCAGGGTATTCCGACCTTCCAGCCCTCGAGGCTTCTCGATACCCCTGGTCCGACGCCCACAACACGCCCCACGATCTCATGCCCAAGGATAAGTGGCAGCTTTGGATGAGGAAGATCGCCATCGAAAACGTGAAGGTCAGTGCGACAGACGCCGCACGCTTCAATCTCGACCAGAACCTGGCCAGCTATTGGCACAGGGTTGGCCCTCTCGACGAGGCGCAACGGCGAGCCTATTTTTTCCAAGACCATCGCCCTCATTTCGTTCTCTCGGTGCTTGATGGATGATACGCTATTCGTAACGAGATCGGGCGACACCGCCATTGACCTCAATCAATAAGTCTCGCCCGCGATCGACGCCAAGAAGCACGAAGCCACTTGGACGAGGGCCTTGATGACTATTTTGGGAAAAGCGTTGCTCTTGGAACCATGGGAACTGGGGAGAAGTCAAGATCGATCAGGAGGTCAACACTCCCACGACGCGGCTCGATATCGATTGAATCCCATCGTGTCGACGCAGCGACCCAGCGGCCGTTGGGTTGCGTCTTGGTGCCCACCGATATTCTCCCGCGCGTTTACGTGGCGCGTGCGTCGCCTCCGGTTGACAGTCGGGGCCGCACTGCTTCCCGGCGCTGAAATTGTCATCAATACTTCGCGCCCGTTGATCCAGCACATTGCCGCGCGACGCCCCGGAAAGGATGGCCAATTCAAGGACGTCGCGCCGACTTGAAATCGTCCCCCTCGGAGACGCCTCCTTGATTGACTAGCATCAAGGCGGCCGTCGGCTGGGGATCGTATTTTCAGATCCGTCGAGAGGCACCTCTTCGCGCGGGGGTGTTGATCATGGGGCGCGGTCGGGCAGACAAGTGCGATGAAAGAGCCCGCCCATAAGCTTGGACATTGAAAATGGACACTGAAACCGAGCTGGCTCGAAACAGCAAGCCTCGAGACGGACTGTCAGACCGTACTCCAGAGGTGCTCATGGCGGCGACTGACAAGGACCTTGCCTTGATTGCCGGCCTGACGCCAGCCGCCTCTTATAGGTGGATGCATTCAGCATCAACTGGACTATCGATAGACGAAGCAAACGAGCGCCTGCGTCGGTTCGGACCGAACATCGTCAGCCAGGAAAGGCGCGCGACCCTCATCGAGGAAATTTGGGGTCGTCTCAGAAACCCGCTAAACGGGCTATTGCTGACGCTGGCCATCGTCTCCTACTTCCTGGGCGATTTGCGTGCCGCCATGGTGATCGTGGTCATGGTCGCGCTCGCGGTCGCCACGGCTTTCGTCCAAGAGCACAGATCCAATCAAGCCGCGGCCCACCTGCGCGCGATGGTGCATACACGCGCAAGCGTGAGACGCACTCCCTCACGAAACGGCAACTCTTTCGAGGATGTGCCCTTGGAGTCGCTCGTGCCAGGGGACATTGTCCGCTTGTCGGCGGGAGATATGATTCCGCGGACTTACGACTGCTCGAGACGAAGGACTTGTTCGTCAATCAATCAGCCCTCACCGGCGAAGCTATGCCAGCGGAGAAGTTCTCAGACGCCGGATCGGCCGTCCGAGCGGACCCATTCGACATATCCAGTCTCTGGGAGCCAATGTTGTTTCGGGGTATGGCACCGGTGTTATCATTCGAACCGGCGCGGGAACTTTCCTTGGTCAGCTTGCGGAAGATTTGGCCGGCAAACAGGTGCCGACCGCGTTCGATCGAGGCGTGGCGCGGTTCACTTGGATGATGATAAGCTTCATCCTGGTGATGGGGCCGGCAGTCCTCCTTATCGACGGCCTTACCAAGCATGATTGGCTGGAGGCTCTGCTTTTCGCTGTTGCCGTCGCGGTCGGGCTGACCCCCGAAATGCTTCCCATGATCGTCACCGTAAACCTCGCCAAGAGCGCGGTGGCAATGTCGAAGCAGAAGGTCATCATGAAGCGGCTGAACGCCATCCAGAATATTGGGGCGATGGACGTCTTATGCATCGACAAGACCGGTACGCTGACGCAGGACCGGATCATCCTTAAACGGCACCTCGACATTCTTGGCAAGGAATCCGACGACGTTTTGCGATATACCTTCCTCAACAGTCATTTCCAGTCGGGTCTGCGGAACTTGCTGGACGAGGCCGTCCTTAACCATGTTCACCTCTACGGCGAACTTGGAACCGAGGAATACGCCAAGGTCGACGAGATGCCGTTCGACTTCTCGCGGCGCCGAATGTCGGTTGTTGTCAGCCGCCCTGACGGCCGCCATGTGCTAATTTGCAAGGGGGCGGTGGAAGAGATCTTCGCCGTCTGCGCACGGTATGCGCTGGATGGCGAGACCGGGGCCCTGGATCCGAGCCATTTCGAAAGCGCCGACCGAGCTGCTGAACGCGGACGGATTTCGGGTCGTCGCGGTCGCGTTCAAGGAGTTCGACGGGAAGAAGCAGGATTACGGTCTAGCAGACGAAAGCGAACTCACTCTTTTAGGCTACGTCGCGTTTCTCGATCCACCGAAGGAATCGGCGCGCCAGGCCATAGCGGCGCTAAAATCGCGAGGCGTTGCCATCAAGATCCTGACCGGCGACAACGACATCGTCACCCGGAAGGTCTGTTCGGAGGTTCAGATCGAGCCGGGGCGGATTTTACTTGGCAGCGAGATCGTCGTGATAACGCCGCGGCAAACTTGGGAATAAAAGAAGCCGCGATGCGACCGTCCAGGCGTGGTTCCTTCTTCGGCCGGATAGCAATGGGGAAGAGGTAACGTCAATGAAAGCCGCGGCCCAATGGGCGCGCCTTTGGGGCGGCTTCGTGTCGATGCTGGGACCGACCTCGAAAGGGCTCGCGGCTTGAGCTCACTGAGGGGTTTTCCATGCCGCGAGCTACACCCGCGACGCGTCCTCAATCCGCCAGCCGAAAAACCAAGCCTCCGCTCTCAGCCTCCAGCCTTCTACTTCCTTCCGCGAGCAGGCGTTTTCAAGGTGGGGAAGCACAGGATTTTCACACTCGGAAACGCCTAGTACTCTCGCATTGATCCCGCGTTGCTGCCAATCCATCATCGCTTCAACATCACAATTCATCAGATCCTCATGATCATGGCCGACGCCTCTTGGAGCGTTGCAACCCGCCAGACTTCTGCGAGCCCAATCTTGCACGGAGCTTGCGCATGCGTTCAAATCGCTGCGACTGCTCCTACCTTACCACACTCCAAGTCATTACGAATATTTGCGTTTGGGAAGTCATCGGTCGCTGGATCGATCCTTGGATCTGATCGCCTTTCACGGGTCATGCCACGCTTACCTCGGAAGTTGCCTCATGGTGGACTCGCGTTCAATGTCGGCATCTCGATAACAGGAATTACCCGGATGCTGTTCGGGTCGCGCCCTCTCGCGCCACGGACGGCGGCCGACACAACCATCTTGCCAATTCCCCGTAAATCGCAACGTTCAGGCGAAATAAAGCAAGAAAAACAGGATCTTGCTAACATTCACCTTAATCGCCTGATAACATCCAACTGTTACTCCTCTCTCAGGAGGCGATGAGGCCTATCATCTTGGCATGAAGCCGCGCACCGCCGGTGGAGTCCATTCTCTTGATAAAGTATAACCGCGCCCAATTTGAGCTTCTCATTTGGTCTGGGCTATTTCTTGTTGTTTTCGGGTTGGCCCTGCGTTTCAACGGTCATGAAGCGCTTGACCATTTCTTTCAATCTCATGAGCAATACGATCTCGATGAAGTCTTCACGGCCATTAGCATAGCCGGCGCGCTTGGCCTTGTTTACTCCCTGATTAGAATGAAGGACCTGGCGCGTGAGATCGAGCGGCGGATCGCGGCGGAGAAGAACGTCGACTGGATTGCCTGCCACGACCCGCTGACCAATCTACCAAATCGACGGATGTTCGGCGCTCTTTCCGCGCGTCCCGCGCCTGGTGCCGTCATAGATCAATACGCGGTATTCAGTATCGATCTTGATGGCTTCAAGAAGATCAATGATCTTCTTGGACATGCCCATGGCGATGAGGCATTAAAGATTGTTGCTGAACGGTTATCCGCCATCTTCCCGGGTAATGACGTCTATCGAGTGGGAGGGGACGAATTCGCTGTTGTCATCAAGATTCAGGGAGATCAGGATCTCGTGGCCGTCGCGCGACATATCGTCGAGATCGTCAGCAAGCCCATCGTTACCAACGGAGCGACAGTGGACATGGGCGCCAGCGTTGGGCTCGCGCTCTATCCCGAGGACAGCGATGAATTCAAGACCGCCCTGCAATATGCGGACTGCGCCATGTATGCCGCCAAGAAAGCCGGCCGAAACAACGTGAGGACGTTCGCATCATCCATGCAGCAGGACTTGGTTGCGCGTGTACAGATGGAGGCCGCGCTAAAGAAAGCGCTTAACGATGGACGGATTCGCCCCCATTACCAGCCGCTCGTTGACTTGAAGACGCAGGAGATCGTCGGCTTCGAAGCGCTCGCCAGATGGGAGACGGAATCGGGCGCGTTCGTTTCTCCCAGTGACTTCATACCCGTTGCCGAGGAAGCCGGCCTCATTATCCCGATCACCGACTACCTGTTCGAGACGGCATGTCGCGATGCCCTATCATGGCCGTCGCACATCACACTTTCATTCAACATTTCGCCCGTGCAATTGAGTGACCGGCTACTCGGCCTGCGTTTGTTGGATGTCATGAGAGAGGTCGGCCTTTCTCCCCATCGCGTCGAACTTGAAGTGACGGAGAGCGCGCTGATCCAGGATACGGAAACGGCGCGCGAGGTCCTCAGCGGCCTGACAGCCGCCGGGATCAAAATCGCCCTGGACGACTTTGGTACCGGGTTCTCGAGTCTTTCGCAGCTGTCCAACTACCAGTTTGATAAAATCAAGATCGACAAGAGTTTCGTGGCGACGTTCGAAACCAACGAGAAGCAAGAGAAGCTCGTCCGTGCGATCATTTCGCTGGGAACTGGCCTGAGCGTCAAGATTACGGCGGAAGGCATCGAAAAGCAGACGCAACTCCAAAGACTTCGGGAGCTAGGCTGCGATATTGGTCAAGGTTATCTTTTCGGCAGGCCCGCACCGATCGATCAGGTGACCGAGATTATCCGGCGGCGCCCCGCCGCGTCAGCATTTTCCCGGACAGAACCGGATGATGCGCCACGACACGGCGGACTGAATCAGGTGGCGCCTTGGTGGCAACCGGCACAAGCATCGGTTCCGTTCCTGGCCAAGCAAGGATAACGCGAGAGTGAGCATCAATCGGACACATATTGGGAGAAACGTGTATCGCACCTAGCGGAAGCCAGTGCCCCGGTGTGGTCGAGACTAGACGGAGAGCGTTCGGAGGCGTGCAGATCCAACCTTCGTTCCAATGTCGGTCGCGTCTCCAGCCAGACAGGTTGATGCCGTAGCCGTCGAGGCGGACGTGAGCGATCACGCGCAGGTCCAGCGGATCCGCGAGGTGGCAGCAACGACATTTGGGCGGGTCGACGTTTGAGTAGACAACGTCGGCGTGGGAGCCAACGGATACTCTTGGGATATCCCGGTGGAGGATCACGCCCGCCTCATCGACATTATCTCAAGGGGCTGGTCCCTCATACGGCCCTGGAGGGGAAGTGACAAGTCAGCTGGAAGCACGGTGTCGGGCCAATTAAGATTGATACGGCCCTCGCCCGTTGCATGCGCGCGCTACGACGCCCCTAGGACGGCCTCCACGGTCGTCGATTTCTCCTCCCCGGAAAGGATGAGATCATGGGTTTCGGCAAGAGCGGTCAATCTTTGAGCAAAGGTCGTGTAGCTCCCGGGATCGGACTTTCTAAAGGACTGGTGCGCGATTGCCTGGACGAGCGCGAAGCCATTCTTCACACGGTGGGCCAGCTCGTGCATGAGGAGGGAGCGTTCCTCCTTGATCCGTTCAGCTTGGAGGCGCCAGGCTTCGAGTCCGTCCAGGAGGCCGTCCAATGTCGCGCCAACGGCGTGCAGTTCGTCGTCGGTGCCATCCTTGTTCGCGCCCTCGTCTTGCCGTCGCGCCAGTTCCGCATGACGGCCGCGATATGGAAGATCGGGATTAAACTCGACATCGCCACCACGGGCGCGAGAGCCGCGACCGCCACCGTCACGAGTTTTCGTCTCACGAGAACTCCCCTCGCGTGGAAAATGGATAGCACGCGATCTTAGTAGAAGCCATCGCATCGATTGCCCGGTGGGTTTCGCACCTGGTCGAGCGGTGGCGCTTTTGAAACATTGACTGGTACGCTTCTTGCTTCGGACGTGCGTATCAGCACTTGCCGGGGAGAAGTGTCATGGAATGCTACAGATCACGGACGTTTTTAACTTTAATCCTAGTCGTGCACCAACGAACGATCAGGATAAGGACTTTGCCCGACGCCGCGAACGCACTGCTCACCCACTGGGACGAACATGACGGTGAGGAATATGTGATCGCCGTGAAGGAATGCCTTGATGCGATAAGCGGAGAAAGCACCACTGAGCATGCCAGGGCCGCGTTCATCCGAGCGGCGGAAGAGGCTGGCATGGGGGTCATCACGCTCGTTTCACCCATACATACGTCGACGCGAGACGAAAGGACCGCGGCATGATCCGTATGTCCCCGTGGACGACAATTAGCGAGCGCAACGCCCGGGGGACCTCGATCAGGCAAGTCGATCAAGTTTCTTTAATTCAGACGCAACCTTTACGCACGCCTCCGTCCATCACGCGCCCGATACGAGCGAAAGCAGCGAGACCATCATCGTTGAGCATCGCATCGAGCAGCTGTTTGACGGCCCAGATGTCGCGGATGCCATTGCCAGGTTCGAGCCGTCAACCGCCAACTTTAACGGTAAGGTGGATGTTTCGGTCTCCTCCGCGAGGGACATCCTGTTTCCCGGCAACGATAACACGAGCGACCCGTCATCCCATGCGACACCTTTAACATAGCCTTATCGGTGCGGAGGGTCTCAAGGGACCAACAGCACGGCCCGTCGCTTTCCAATTTCCCTTGGTGCTCGAACGCGGGGAGCGCTTGGTTCGCGAAAGTTGGGTGTGAGCCCCCGAGGGCCAGGAGCCTCACGGAGAACTGCTGGAAACAGGCACGAACACGCGAGCGGGCGACGGATGTTCCGGCGTCATTATCAGAACTCCGCATATAGCGGCGATGGCCATGAGAATAACGACGAGCGGGAAACCAGTTCCCGAGCACTTCTCTTCTTGATGGATCATGGACGTTCCTCCAGCGCCCCCGGCGGCGCATGACGCCGCCGGGTCCGCGTGCTAGGCCTCGATGATGTAGACGATCGTCAGCGCGTCTGGATCGACGATCACGATCCGACCATCCGCAAGGAGGAAGAAGCGGTAACCTTCGTACGCCGGTACGATCTTCACGATCCGCGGCGGCAACCGTTCAAGGTGAACCCTCTTGGGAATCGCGGTGCCAACGGACACCGAGAAGTCGACTTCCTTAACCGGGGCGACGTGGACTTCCTGGATGACCTGTCGGATCTCAGTTCGCTGTTGGACCGTTACATTGACGTTGGCTTTGGTGTTGGTCGCCGAGTTGCTGGTCGTCGTGTTGTTGACCTTCGTCTCGGAAGAGTTCTTGTTAGTCGACGAATTCTCATCGGCGGATTGCTTCGAGGGGTTGTTCTGGACGCTCGTGCCGGAAGTGTCGGAGCCCTGGGCTGCACCGTTCCTCGACCCCGCGGCCGTATCGCCACCGCTCGACTCGGACTTCTGCTCCGTTGTCGTGCCACCGGAGGCATCCCGCGGCTCAGGCTTCTTCTTCATGTCGGCGGGTAGTTTTCCGGACCCGCTTCCCTCACCCGTCTGCTGGCTGGCGCTCTCTTGCGCATCACCCTCCTCGCCGCTCGCGGGCGGAGTTGCCGCCTTCGAGCGCGGACATCCGGACGCGCCAGGCGAGCAGTCGGTGACGGGTGCATTGGAACCAGACGCCGATTGATCGGATTGGGGCGCCGAGCCAGCGCCCGTTGAACTTGATCCAGACTGCGCCGCGGTTTGAGCGTCAGACTGTGTTTTCGTGGCGGTCTGGGCCGTCGCCGGGGCGACCGCGAGCGGCGCGACGCTTAGCGAGAGCGTGGCGATGACGGTTGTGAGATGCAAGTGCTTCATGATATCCTCCAAATACTGAAACGAAGGCGGCCCGCGTCAAAATTTCGCGACGCGGCCCGCGTTGAGTGATGGACGGCCGGCGCCGCCTATAACATCACGACTTGAAGCCGCTACTGGATGACCTGGATGACCTTGCGGGTGGAAGGCTCGACGATAACGCGCTCGTCGTTGACGATTGCGTAGGCGTAGCCAGTTTCATCGGGGATCGGGGTCACGACGACCGTTTCGGGAAGGGCCTGGCCCACGACGATCTTTTCCTTGACGACCACACGTTCCTTGGGAGCCGGCGCCTTTTGAACAAAAGTTATGACCTTTTCCGACGGCATGGCCGATTGCGCCAATGCCGCGCTCGAGGTGATTAGCACGGCGGCCGCGATTGCTGCTGCTCTGAAGTTCATGAACTTTCCTCCTTGCCAGCGGACCATTCCGCTGGGAGGCCAAACCCTCATCAGGAGCCCGCGTTCCACGCCTGGGACCTCAGTCCGGGGTCCGCCGGACCTTGGTCCGACGCGGCCTAAACCGTCGTGTTATCGCGCGGGAACGCGGTTCAACATCCGGTCGTGCACGTTCTCGAAACCCACGATCATGGCGGCGATCGATATAGCCTTGTCGCGATGTTGAGCGTTAGAGATGAAGCCCTCCAGAACCGCTACGGGACCGATCATGTTGATCGTGATCGCGCTCCCGTCGAACATGGGGTCCGCCGCGAGCGCGGCCTGAATGGTCGCGATTGTTGACGCCGAGCTATGACCCTGTGAACAGCAGTCTTCGTGACTGAAGCTATCTGAACCGAATTTCATGGCGACACTCCTTCAAGCTCTTCTTTTGAAAAGCCACGGGTTGATACCTCGTAAGCGCGCCGGAAGCTCTTCTGTTCCACGGCTGGGACTTAGGTCCATACGGGCGAACCATGACGCCGCCTTTCGTTTGGTCGGGCCCCCGGATGTGTACCATTGATTTTAGAGGGAGCGGCCAGGCCGCATGATAACTTGCAAGAATTCACTCCAGCCATGTTGGCGATGGACGCAAGGTAGACGATCCCTAGTAACGCAATCCAAGACATGGCCGAGGCAGTGTTGGTTCAATCGCCGCCATTCGCGTTTGTCTAGGCCCTGTGTGACGACCAGACGCCGCGCGAGGCACGATAGGGCCCCCTATCCGCGCCGCGGAGGATGACGCTGCCAATGATCAATCGCGCTAATCTCCTGGCACCAATGAGCGCCGTCTGCCGTCAGGTCACACCGCAAGGGCGCGCTCTCGCGATGCCATCCAGGCAAGCATCTAGGACCTTGGTCCCAGGAGCTGAACAAAACAGGGTTTCGGGTATTTCCATCCCATCACAAAGGAGGAAAGTCATGTCGTTTGAACCGGAATTCCTTGCCCACGAGCAGCTGACCACGGTAAAGACCGCGATGTCCGCTGAGCTGGGCGGTGACAGCGGGTTTATCTCGGTCAGCATGATCGGCAGGAGAATTCTGCTGGAGGGTATGTCACTGATTACGGCGATCGCGAAAAGGCGATCACCATCGCGTCCATGATTGCTGGTCCTGAAAACATACAGGATAGGCTGCGTGACGTTGAGGAAATGGCATTCGCGTCGCTGGTCCTGGAACTCTCTCTCCCGGAGGTCACGGCTCATTGAAGCGGACCAGTCCCCCTGGTGTGAAGAAATGCCGGTACAGCCAAACACCTGGTGGACGACGAGATTCGCGGGGGGCGGGCTTCGTGGTAGGCGTTCTGCGATCTCACGACCGTCATCGCCCTTCGCTTGCGAGGCAGTTGTCTTTTTGGTTCCACCTCGCGATGGGGCCGCGGGAGTGTCCCGCCGCGAAATCATGGCGGACCGGACACGCGAATACGCGCCGAAGCCAGCCGTTTCGCGACAGCGAATGGAAATAGGCAACGGCATGGGAGCCGACCCTCACGAGCTGACCAAGCTCGGCTGACGCCAGGTCAATCCGCGCTCCATGTTCAATGGCGACTGTCTAGAATGGTCCAGGCTTGCGGCGGCGTTTACCGCTCACCAGGCGGCCTGGAACATATTTCGCGGCGGCAGGTTTTTATCCGACGAGCTGGTCTCCAGTGTACCTTGGCAAGTGGAGGGCACGAGGTCCCTCAACGCCGATTGGCCCTCCGTTCTACTCTTCCATGAAGACCAAACGCCTGGGTTCCGGTCCTCAGGGATCTGGTTATTCTCTTGTGGTGAGCAGCGGAGAAGCGCGTCCCCTCCTCCCTGGTCCACAGATAGCGCTCAGTCTTGGAGGGTGTGACAGACAGGACACGAACATCTGCTGAACGGAACGGGGCCCTGCCCGAAAGGGGTAAGCCCAACTGACTTACGCCTCTGTAGCGTGGTTGCCGCTGGATCGGCTTTTCGTTTACGTGGCGTTGACATGAACGCCGGCCCAGCAAATGCCCGCCGTGAGCATGAAGCTCATGGCGGGCGATCATTTGAGGGCATGATCGGCTATGACTTGGATGCCAGGCCACAACATTTGAAGACATGGCGTGGCGGTAATCATGGTTCGCGCGGACGGAAGTGTTTCACTTCAGACGGTCCCGACTCGGGGTTACGCAGGTTTTTTTCGTGGCACACTCCGGCTTTATTTTCCAGGACCATGGAACCTACGTCGTCCTGCCGCGTTAAAGTCGCACTCTAGATCAGCGCCATTGCCCCGCCATCGCGCGGGGCTCCTTTTTTCCCACACCTGGAACGGGGCCTCCCGAGACTCAACCGCACGGGGTGGAGGAGCCTTTGCTCGATCATCAGGGAACAAGTGCGGAGCATCATCGAAAGGGCAAGCGGACAGGCCGGTGTCGTGACTACGTGGTTGCCGCCGCCGCCGTCGCGATCTTGATGATCTGTCGTGGATGGCTGATTGGCTAGGTTCCATCCGACTAAACCCCCTCATCCATTTTCGCTCGAGGACAGGGGCCAAGTAGCGGACGCAATGCTTGGCCGAACCGTACTCGATGGCGTCGGGTGAAAGCGACGTTGCCTCCCGACCGTCGACACGTGCCGATAAGGGCGCTATCGGCGAACGGCGAGCCCCGCCAGCTTTAACCGACGTGGAAACGCGCGAGGTTCCGCACGGAAAGCTTCAAACAGAGTACAGCCGGACCACGCGATCGGCCCCGCCGCTTGAGCGTGTATTTCCTCGGATCAACCCAGAGGCAGAGGCCATTGACAAGTCAGCGATCGTATCGTTCGAGAAGTAGGCGCATATGAGTGTTCTGTGCATGCAGCTTTTCCGCCAAACGCTCCCGAAGCGCGTTTATTTCCGTATCGAGCGCGATGGCTTGATCAACAACGGCGACTTCATCGGAACGGCTGGCGTCATGGGAAACCGAAGCGACCTTGTTGGGTTTTTTTCCTGAATGGGCTGTCCGCTTCTCGGGCGCCTTGTTGTCCAAGTGGCCGGCGGCGCGCGAAGGGTTCGGCGCGATTGGCGTCGACGAGGCCTTGACCTCGACAGGGCGAGGCATCGGCTCTTCTTCGTGCTTGGACGAGACTTCGGTTTGCAAAGGCCGGATGCGGGGGCCCTCGTCCGTCGCGTGCCGCTCCTCCAATGGCGCTTGTGGTTCTTCCGCCGCGATATTGACACGGATCGAAACCGTGTTGGTATCGGCGCTTCTCGGGTCGGTCAGATTCGTCCGAGGCTTACTCTCACGGGGCTGTGCCTTCTCAGGTGCCTGAGCACCATTGTCCTCGGCTTTGTCGGGATGCCCGGGGGATCCGTCCGCCTTGCCGCGCGAGGCAAAGCCTTTCAATACCTGCCATGGCGATCGCATGGATAATACTCCCCGACTCGTTATCGTCGGGGTCATTGTACTAATCCAACGACCGGACTTGCAATGCAAGCCCGGTCTTTAGATGTGGGTGAACTGATTGTTGAACCCAGGGTGCTTGCTATCAGGACATACCGAGCTTTTTACGAAGATCGGCGTTCTCGGCGCGCAGTTTGTCCGACAGGGACTTACGCAGCTTTTGGTTTTCTTCCTCCAGCTTCAGCAGTTCCGAAAAGCCATCGGTGTTGGAGGTCGCGGCCGCCGTTCCGCGCGGCGCGCGCTTGGCCGGCTGGTTCTTCGCGACTGGGGTTGCCTTTTTCGCGGAAGCCGGCGTCTTGACCGCCGGCGCGGCAACAACCGTCTCGCTCGCGGGAGCACTGCTCTTGCGGGGCGCGCGGGTCTTTTTGACTGGGGCGCTCACCGACGAGCCAGAGACCGCTTCCGGTGCGGACTTTGGTTTGCGGGGCGCGCGGGTCTTCTTTTCCTTGGCCTTGGCGGGTGCATCTACGGATGCAATCTCGGCCGCGGGAGCAATGTTGGTTTCGTCAGCCATCGTATCAATCCTTGAGAACTATATAACCATTCGCGACAGTACTTAGTCTGGGACAGTATACACCCCATGTGGTTTACAACTTGTTGACAATGATTCGCTGAACGCGCCCACGCATGTCGCCATGCGGATTGATCCAAACGACATCCAGACTTGGTCGAGCGACCCGTGGACCGGCAACCGACCTCCTCGATGGACCCTCAGGTCCACGGAAGGTGTCGGCGGCTCTTCCTCATGGCTTGAGCGCGGGTTGATTTCAGGTGCGCATGATGTATCGATGTAGCTGCATCTCGCGCTACGGTTCAACTGGGTGAAACTATAGGGTAATATGATGCCAACAGGCACGGTTAAGTTCTTCAACGATGAGAAGGGCTTCGGCTTCATCACGCCCGACAATGGCGGCGCGGACGTTTTTGTCCATGTTTCCGCGCTTGTTCGCGGAGGCTCACTCGGCCAAGGCGAGAAGGTCGAATACGAAGACGGTCAGGATCGAAAGACCGGAAAATCGAAAGCGGAACGCGTTTCCGTTATCTAGGACTGGGGGTTGGCGCGAAAACCATTCTACAATCACCGGCTTCTCTCAGGCATTCGCAGGTACGCGGACTGTAGGGATCGGGGGCGAGCTCGGAGTCGCCTCCGTATCATGGTACCATCCTGGACATTCGAGCTTCGCGGCAAGTTTCTCTCTCCATTCTTCATCTCACAGACACGCCACGCCGTGGTTTGACCGTCTCCCATGCCGAGCATCGGCGATATCATTACATTCGCTTTCAATCCCACCGCATGGACATCACGGTTGTTGAATGCGAACTTGTCGCGCCTCGCGATTCCCTGCTCGAGAACCGAGGCTATCCAGCCATGAGTGGCTAGTAGGCGGCATGCGATGGAAGCAAAAGGAATGATGGAAGAGTTGTCTGACGTATCAATGATCAACCGCGCGCTGAAGGTTATCTGCCGGGAGCTTGGGGTTGAGCGTGATCGAAAGTTGGTCCTTCAGATTGCCACTCTATTGGTCCGCCTTGTAAAAGAGGGCCACTCGCTTGATACCGATCACTTGATTTCCATCGCCAAAAGCCATTTATCGGACATTACTGGCACATCAACATCCGAGCACCCCGCGTCATCCTAGAGCCGCTTTGAGGCGCGAATGCCGTGAAGCGACCAATTGAACGGCCGCCCTCGGGGCTCGGAAGTGAAGCACGCGGCATCGCTGGGTGTGCAAGTGCCACACCCTTATCGCGGTTCGATGGCCCGCGCGTTAAACCCGGGCCGCGCGCTTACCACCGTGCAATATTTCCAGTTGCGGAAATACGCGAAACAAAGCGCCTTACGCAACCCGTCTAAGGGGTCTGCTAAGCACCTCCCAGGCTTAAACAATTCGGCAATTTTTCATTGTTCGTGAATGTCGCTTGAGCTGTCGAATTATCAACCCTTTTGGTCAGCAAGCACACATCCAAGAGCTAACATCAGGTTTCTATGAACTGCTCCGTAATGCCGAAAGGACGTCTATATCGGCTAACCCGGTAACCGTGATACTTTTTATCCGTCGACGTGAGGTTGGCTAACCTGTTGGCCACATAAGTTCCAACTATCGCGAATGGGAGGGTGCGGCTAAGCCGTCGGATCGCCAGCTTTGGAGGCAAGCGTTCCTTTGCCGTCAGTGGGCAGCCCCCGCGGCTTCATCTGGTCGGGAAGCACCGCGCGGCGCTTCCCTCCAACAAACACTCGAAAGTCAAATTTCAGGGCAGCCTCGCGCGTTGGCGAACACGATACGGTCAGGGCCGCGGCGCGTCATACCTTCGATTATAATCCTGCGGGAATTCGCGCTAGCGATTCGAGCGCGTCGAAACCCTTCGTCACGCGCGGCATCCAAAGCCTCGTCGGGGCTGCACCCGCGCCCTCTGTCATAGCCGTCGCGGTACCGGTCAGGATATCGATCACGATCGCGTACATCGACGCCGCCAGGCCCGACACGCAGTTCCAAACCCTGGCCGGCGGCCGGCAGAACGGCAACCATTAAATCCGCCGCGATAATCGCCGCAGCAAAAGCGTACTTGGTAATCTTGATCATTCTCCATCCTCCAAACTACATTGACCATGCAACAGTGGAGCCGCCTGATTGTTCCCACGACAAAAGTCGCGTGAGTTGTTCGCGACGATTGCTGACCTCGGCAAGCGAAAAGCGCGAATGACGGCACGACTAAACTCGGAGGCTGGATTTGTTTGAGAGCGTATGGGAACGCGGCCCATCGTCGAAGGATCGGCCGCGTGTTTGGAAGCCTCGATTGGAAAGCACGTCAAGCGCGCGGGTTACCCGTTGCCCACGACGATCTCCAAGGCGTTGATGACGGAACCAACCCCCACGATGGATCTGGCAACTTCAGTGGCCCGCTGCGCTTCGGCCAAACTCGACACAGCGCCCCGCAACGTGATCTCGCCGTTCATGTCGACAACCACGATGTCGGAAGGATCAAGGGACCCATCTTTTGAAAGGGCGTTTGCCACCTTCGTTTCCAAGCTTGCGTGGTTGGGCGATTCAAGATCGGACTCAGGTTTAAGTCCGTGGAAGTTCCGTTCACGCGTCACCATCTCTGTTCTCCTTGATCGATCCTGCCAGGCGACATTTAGCGTGCTTTCACCGTATGCCGCGCTGTACGAGGAACCCGGACGAGCAGGATTTTGTTCCCGCGGTCCGATGAGAGCCAACATCGATCGGTGGCTTCGGTCAGATCCAGTCCTGGTTGGGGCGGAAGCTGAGTAATACCGGATCGATAAAAACGGTCGACCCAACTTTCTCGTCGGCACATAGTGAGATGAAGCGGTTTGCGCGCCGTCGGTCGGAGGAGGATGTCGCGACGCGCGCGATAGTGTAATCTTGGCGTCCAAAAAGTGGGTTTAGCTTCCCGTCTGGTGATCCTTCAGGCGGTCGAGCTCAGGCCCTAAACTTCTCTCGCGCTTACGGACTTCGTCGCATGCGCGCCGATTGCGTTGCTCTCGTTCGGGATGTGAGACCGCCGTCGGCTGAACGAACGATGATGAGACGAGAGATCGGCTCCACCTATCTCGGACCGGCGGTGGGAAACAATTGGACGGTGTAACGCGACGGCCGCCGATCAAGAACTTTTTTTCGAAGCGCTGTCGGACGCCGGCGCGGCCGAACGTCTTATGGGATGGGCGATAAGAGGAATGGTCCCTTAAGCCGAGGAGGTCTAGATGAAGCAAGATGAAAATGCGGGTGACATCCAGATACAGACTCCGGTCGAACGTAGGGGAGACCGCGAGCTTGTCGCGAAACGAACCTTCAACGCGCCGCCGAATAAGGTGTTTAGAGCGTGGAGCCAGGCCAATATCTTCCAGCGTTGGTGGGTCCCTAGGTCGGCGACAGGCGTGCGGCTCGCATCTTGTCACATGGACGTCCGCACCGGCGGTGGCTATCGGCTCGAATTTAGCGCCGATCAGTCGGAAACGGTGGCCTTTCATGGCAAATATCTGGAGGTATCACCAAATGAGCGCATTGTTTGGACCAATGACGAAGGAGAAGCTGGCGCGGTCACGACCGTGGGCTTCGGGGACAACGGCGGGAAGACGCTTCTAACCTTCCAGGAAATCTATCCATCGCCCGAAGCGCTTGACGAAGCACTTGAGGGCAGCGCGGTCGCGTTGCCCGAGCAGTTTGACCAACTTGACGAATTGCTCGTTATCATGGACAGGTAGTGCAAATCGATCAGCGCTCGCGAGCGAGACGGCGGTGATCACTAGCGCGGGTCGTTGCGAGCGGGGAAACCGGGATTGGGCGAAGACGCCGACGATGGCGGGCACTACTTGCCAGACCTCCACCTACCGGTCGCTCATGGCGCCTAGCCCGGCGCTAAGCGCCTGGCGCGGTCCGACCACGGAGGGTTCATCGGCGACAGGGCTACACGTATCGGGCGAGCAAATGTTGCAGCATCTGGTTTTCCCTGAAAAGCCGATCACGCTCCAGGTTAGCACCAGATCCGGCATGGCCTGATTTTCGAATAAAAGGACGGATAGGTGATGGCTCGCACGATCGATCCGGCGCTATCGGCGTCCGACCGCTGCTAGCACCATCCGAGCGAAACCCGTCAACGGAAGCGCCCCCGCGAGGCGTCTGGACCTGACGGTGTCTTCCTCGGTGAGGGGTTTCGGGCGATATTCTGGTTGATCAGATTCCAAGATGCGATCTAGCTCGTGAATCCAGTCGATATATCTCTGTCGAAGAGGATGATCGGTTGGCATGTCGCGAACCTTCGCCTCGGCCAATCGTTTCCGGTCTCGGTTCAATGCGACGTCGAATCCCATGTGCCACCCTACGTTAACTTTTGGAACATAGAGTGAACATATGGATCACGCAACGTGAATCCAGCGAATTAAGGCGTTGGGTTCTCGCATCTCGCCCGAGCCGGGCCGAACGAAAGCTCGGTGCGCGTCATGAAGCGATGCGCCTCCTGAACCCTTTGTCGGCCAGTTATCCCTGGGATGCCCGTTGAGATTAAGTTTTTCAGACAGGGAATCAGCATTTAACCGCTTACGCCGATGCGAACCGGGGGGCTAAGGGACGCCACGAGATCATTGAGCGCTCCGAGGACGGCTAGACTAAAGGCCTCGCCTGATTGTCTAGAGCAATCTCCTCAGGCGCTCTTTCCGCCAATTGCTTCACCCAATGTGTCCGCGACGTAGGCACCGCGCTCTCCCATCGGCAACGGTGGCCCCGTGGTCGTGTCCCTGGCCGTCTGGTGTTCAAGCTCCGCGTTGAGCTCGCCCCCGATGATCAGAATGACTATGGACAGCCAGGTCCAAACCAGGAAACCGATAAGCGCCCCCAAAGTCCCATAGGTTGCGTCATAGTTCGCGAAATGCGTCAGATAAAATGAGAAGCCAAGCGACATCGCGAACCAGCATACCGTAACCAGAACGGAGCCCCAACTGATCCACCGAAGTCGGGCCGGTTGGCGACTAGGGCCGAAACGATAGATGGCGGTTGTGGCGACCGTGACAATCATGAACAGGATCGGCCAGCGGACAATCAATGCCATCTGTTCCTCAAACCGGTCGAGCCAGACATAGGAGAGAAGTATGGGAATGATCGCGACGAGTCCAACCATGAGTGTCGCCGAGGCCATCGCGCAGATCGTGAACGCGAGGCCAATGAGGTTCAACCGAATGAGCCCTCGCTTTTCCTCTTCATCATAGGCGACGTTCATTGCGTCGAAAATCGCCAACGTGGCACTGTGAGTGCTCCACAGCGCAACCGCCAAGCCAATAGTAAAGGTAACTCCAAGAGTCGAATTGCGGCTAGCCGTTAAAGTGCCGATCCGCTCCGCGATAAGATCAAAGGCTCCAGGCGGCAGAACGCCCGCCAGCTGACGTAGATGATCCGCCATGGTCGAGGGATCGGCAACTAGTCCATAAAGCGCTACAAGCGCCGAGATCGCGGGAAAAAGACCGAGCAGGAGGTAGAATGTGACGCCGGCTGCGATCAGCGTCACCCTATCCTCCGTGATCTGATGAAAAACGCGCCACAAGACATCTTTTATTCCGTTGATCGGAATTGCCTCTGGCACCTTGGCGTCGCGCCCATGGAGATCAGCAACGACCGGAAGCGCATTCATGCCTGGTTTGGTCTTTTTGCCCATCATAAGGGAAATACCGATGGCGGCCAGAAAAATTGCTTTTGTCACAACACCTCGTCGGCTCATTTCCTCACTCCGATCGACCACCGTTGATTGGAAAACGCTGGAGCTGTCGAAAAGATGCATGCCGGGTCGGGTCAACAAAGCTTTCGGTTTTGCGGGAGAACTCTTCGAGGCCTGCTGCCCGGCGTTAGATTCAGGTGACCACTTAAATAGCCTGTTTCATCGCCACTTCGAAGGCGAAGAGCCACGGTTAGGTGGGCCGAATGAGATTGCATACCCTTAAGCCCACGATGGCGGATGCGATCTCCGAGATTCGAGCAAGGGCACCCGTGGGGGCATAACCTTCAAGTACGATTATCCCACAGTCATCTGTAACCGTGATGTGAGCGTCCGCCAATTCCGACGCGTAGGCTAGGGCGGAAGATAGCCTTGACGATTGATCCGTGAGGGACGCGCGTGAACTTAAGAACTCGACGGATACGGATTCAGACATGACGATTTCCTTTGCGATAGGTAAACGTCATTCCCCGGTTTTTGTTCATCCGCCATTCATGTCATTCCCGATCGTGCCCCGTAGCGTGGTGTAAGTCGACGGTAGCAAAGCCGCTCGCGAGCGCGCCCTTAGCGCGCTGTAGCGAGTGAGCGGCTTTGCGGGCGGTCATCGATAATCTCCGGTATGGTTGGGTTGCTGACACTCAACCAGATACGAAGGATACATCGATGACCAACGACATAATGGACCTACGCAAGCTCGTGGAGAAGACCCCGGACGCGGATATTCTGCGCGACATGATCGGTTTTGCTGCTGAGCGACTGATGGAATTGGAAGTTAGCGCTGCAACTGGCGCGGCCCACGGTGAGAAGAGCCCATCACGATTGGCGCAACGCAACGGTTATCGCGACCGTGACTGGGAGACCCGTGCAGGTACGGTAGAGCTGCGTATCCCAAAGCTGCGTAAAGGGTCCTACTTCCCAACCTTCCTCGAGCCACGCCGCATGGCCGAGAAGGCGCTGACAGCTGTTATCCAGGAAGCTTACATTCAGGGCATCTCGACGCGTTCCGTAGATGATCTCGTCAAGGCCATGGGGATGAGCGGCATCTCAAAGAGCCAGGTTTCCCGCCTGTGCGAAGAGATCGATGACAAGGTCAAAGCCTTTCTCGATCGGCCAATCGAGGGCGACTGGCCGTACTTGTGGGTGGACGGCACCTACCTCAAAGTGCGGCGCGGTGGTCGCATCATCTCTGTTGCCGCCATCATCGCGGTGGGCGTCAACACCGATGGTCGACGAGAAGTCCTCGGTATGGAGGTCGGGACCTCAGAAGCTGAGCCGATCTGGACAGAGTTCTTGCGCAAGCTGACGCGACGAGGCCTACGCGGCGTTAAGTTGGTCATCTCCGATGCCCACGAGGGCATCAAGGCTGCCGTCTCCAAGGTCCTGTGCGCTAGCTGGCAGAGATGCCGGGTCCACTTCGCCCGCAATGTGCTGGCCCATGCAGGCAAGAGTGGCAGGCGGGTTGTTTCCGCCTTCATCGGAACAGCTTTCGCCCAGGAGACCCCGGAGGCCGCAAGCAGCCAATGGCGCAATGTCGCCGATCAAATCCGCCCTAAAGTGCCCAAACTCGCTGCGATCATGGATGAGGCCGAGCACGATGTCCTGGCCTATATGAGTTTTCCGAAGCAACACTGGACGAAGCTTCACTCCACGAATCCCATCGAACGTCTCAATGGAGAAATCAAGAAGCGGACGGATGTCGTCGGCATCTTCCCGAACGAAGACGCCATTGTCAGGCTCGTCGGTGCGATGCTCCTTGAGCAAAATGACGTGTATGGACCGCTCCCGGTTTGCAAGGATAATTTGAACGTCACGGCAGACACGGTGCTTGCGGTCGTGTATCCGGCCTATCTATGCGAGCCGCTCGGCCGCTGGCCTTGATGGTATTCGCGGATCGGCGGCCAGACAAATGGACGAGCTCATATGGCTCGCATCATTTCATGGGCCTTTGCCGAACCCGGATCATACCGGTTTGCCATCACATTCGCTTACCCTCGCAAACCAGCACTGGTCGTGGGAACAGTGCTGGAGTTTTTATGCTGCGGACAATGCCGCGGCAATTGGTTTGCGGTACTTTTCTTCACGTGTCAGCATTGCCCACAACGCACGTGCTGTCTTGTGGGCGACGGCGACAGCTGTGACGTTGGTCGGTCTGCGTGCCGCGAGTGCAAGCAGCCAAGGACGAGGTGTTACGTTTTTGCGGAACAACGTACCGACAATCGCTCTTGCGCCGTGGATTAGAAGCGCCCGCAGATATCGGTCCCCTCCTTTACTGATCCTTCCGATCCGCTCTTTCTTCCCGCTTGCATGCATCCTTGGTGTCAATCCAAGCCAGGCCGCAAAATGCCGCGCCGACTGGAACTGACGACCATTTCCCACAGCTGCTACGATCGCGCTCGCCGTGATAGGCCCAATGCCCGGGGCGGTCGCCAGTCGAAGGCTGTCTTCGCTGCTTTTATGCCACTCGACAATCTGTCGCTCGACAGCAGCGATTTGTTCTTCAAGTACATCGATATGATCAAACAGGGTATTGATGGCTTGGCAGGCGATCGATGGCAGCTGGTCTTGCGTCATTGCATTCATGCGCTGCCGCAATTCTGACATGCGGTAGCGGCCTTTCGATGCGATAAGCCCAAACTCACCAACCAATCCCCTCACAGCGTTGATCGATGCCGTTCGTTGGCGAACCAGCAAGGAACGAGACCGATGCAGAACGAGTACTGCCTGCTGATCTCGAGTCTTGATCGGCACAAAGCGCATGTTAGGTCGACCCGCAGCCTCACATATCGCCTCAGCGTCCGCCGCGTCAGTCTTGTTCCGTTTAACGTAGGGTTTAACATATTGCGGCGGAATGAGCCGAACGTCATGTCCTAGAATGACGAGCTCCCGAGCCCAGTGATGAGCGCTTGAGCATGCTTCCATTGCAATCAGACACGGCGGCAGCTTGGCAAAAAACGCCAACAGTTCACCGCGTCCAAGGCGGCGGCGAAGAACAGTTTGGCCGTCAGCATCGACGCCGTGAGCTTGAAACACTGTCTTTGCGAGATCAAGACCAATGGTGACAACAGGCATGGGATGGCTCCTCCGTGCTAAAAAGACAGCGCCATATTCGCTGAGGAAAAGGGAGCGGTCCATGCCATCAAGTGGGCGGTGCAACGGTCGCGCTACATGACAGTAGAAACCATCGGCAAAATGAGCGATGATCCAATCATCAGCTTGCCAGCCGTGGCACGTTGATCCTCCCGGCCTTGCCGGAGAGCACGGTGGCCTCGTCGGCACTTACACCATCTCATGGGACACGATCTCATTCCCACGCCCGTTGGATATCATGTGCTTGTCAGTACAAACTCGCGAGGTGGCGAAACTTCATCTTGACTGGGGTTGACGAAAGCATTGCCGGGCCGCGCGTCTTGATGGATCACGGCTCGATAAAGGACGTTCGAGCCATGAATGATCTGACGACGAGCCTCGTTGACCAGGTAAAGTTTCACGAGCGTGCCAGCGGCGTCACCTACAAACGGGACTAAGCCTCGCACGGCGACCGCGCCTATGCGCAGGCGCGTCAATGGGATACCCACGGCCATGTCCATGAGCGAGGCGACATAGGAAAGCCGCCTCAAGCGGAGCAAATCGTCCGCGCCAATACTCCCTTCAAACCTCGATTGCTCCGGATTGCCCTCTTCCGATTTTGGATTTCCGCCAAGCCGCGCGGAAGTTTTCGCCATCTTGTGATGACTCCTTCAGACGTTCAGTCCGCGCGCATAAGGGAGCCTGGCGTCGCGCTGGGGATGGGCTCCGCGTCCGAATGGTTCCCCGGCGTCATCCGGCCACTTGGTGGCACCACGCCTTGCGTCTGACCAACGTCATCGAATGCCGTTAGCTGGACAATCATCTCCCTTGCGCGAAGAACCGCGTGGTCGCCGTCAAGGCCCCCGTCGCCGCCTGCCATCGTGACTGAAACCACTTCTCGGCCTTCTCCCCTGAATTCCACGGTCACCCTTCCATCCGCAGCGTTGCTGACGTGTGTATCGGATAAGCTGCATCGCGTTGCTCCTTTTGCCGTCAAGGAACAATACGGATTGCCGCGGTGAGTTCCGCGCGTATCCATTTCAGGTCTCCCCTCTCGAAGGTGTGGCGACGGTCCACCCGACCCAACCCACCGTTCCATGGCCTAAGTCGCCCGGTATTTTTTGACGAAAGGATGCGTTGGCATTTACGTCGGACCGGCGAGGAAGACCGCTCTGGTTTGTCATCGTTTCCACGCTCAAGCATGAGGGTCACCGGTGATCGCTTGCAACCAGGTCAAGCGAAACGATTGCCGCGAACGTGGTGAACCAATCCGAAACTCCGGCGTTTGGAGAAAAACCAGGAGTTCAAAATGCTTTACGAAGGACCATTCCTCTCACAAACGCCGCCGGAAAGCCGCCATGCCATCGCCTTGGACGCGGCCAATGACGCGGTGTCGGAATTCGTGCGGTTCGTCCGCGACAATAGCATCGGTAACGACCTCGTTGACGAGATCGAACTTCCTATTCCTAAGCCCGTCCTGATAGAGGCATTCACGCGCGTGATCGCGGCGGAAGATCGACCCGATATTCGGGCGTTGCTGGTCAAGGCGGGATTGACTTTAAGCCAGTATCACATTGGCCTCGGTGAAAGGATCAAGGTACGCCCGATACCTGCCGGTACGAGATGCCGGGCGTCCAATCCCCACCTCGCGCGGAAATTTGCCTGCGCCCTTCTCCTGACCGCGACCGAGCGGACGCGGCTGACTGAAATTTACCAAAACGCCGTGAAGCTCGCACGGCACTAATTGGGACCACCCGCCCAAATTGTCGAGCGCGAAGCCCCAAGGGCGGCCAATTGATGCTCGACGCAAAGCGACATGGAGCATAATTATCGGTTGCAATGGGTTCCCCGACCTCGTTGCTGGTCAGCATGAATAATGGGGTTTGGAAGGCTGTTCGGCATGTTCCCAACGATGGTCTCGACAAAACTGCTCACCGGCGCGGACAGGCCTTCTGGTTCTCGAAAGGGTTCCCTTGGCGACCTTTCATTGTGGTTTCCGGAAGTCCATGTGGTCATAAAGGAATCGTGTAGCATTTCACGCTCTCTTCAACTCCTTGAAGAGATGCGTCGACCTTAAGCTTAAGAAGAGCACTCCCAAATTGCTCTTACGCAATCGGCAAATGTGCTGCCCTTACCAAGTCAGCCTTGAGCCGCGCCGTCTCCAGTCCCAGTTCGATAAACGCGAGCGCATGTTTTGCCAGGGCGACGTTGTCATCCCATAGATTTCTCCAGATCGCGGTCTTCAGCGACAGGTCTTTGTCGACGATGGTCGTCGAAAACGATTCGAACGTGACAAAGTCGTTCCAACCAATCGCAACGAGAGCGTCGAATATCGAGGCAAAATCGATGTTACCGGTTCCCAGATAGCCGCGATGACTTTCCCCGATATGAACGTAACCGATCTTTTCCGCGGCGTTTCGGATTGCGAGGCCAACATCTGCCTCCTCGATACTCATATGAAACGTATCCAGGTGCAGGAAGACGTTTGATGCGCCGGTGTCGCGAATGTATTCCAAGCCCTGCGCCGCGGTATTGAGCATGTTGCTCTCGAACCGATTGACGATCTCAAGGTTCAGGGTCACGCCCGCGGCCTTTGCACGATCAGCCACTTTAGAAAGCGTACCAACGCTCTGGTTCCATCCCTTTCGAGACAGCGAGCGTTCTTGTTTCCCGTGAGCCGAGCTCAATATGCCTGCCAGCTTGGTGCCGCCAAGATCGCGGACGAGCGCCACGGCGCGATCGAGAATCGCTTCACCGTTGGCAACAATTGACGGATCGTCGCTGGAAATATCACCATCTGCGGGCAGCCCCATGCTTACCGCGACATCGAGGCCAAGTTCCCGAATGCGGGACGCAAGCCACTTAACATCGACCTGCTGTGGGTCTAGGTAGGAAAATTCCACTAGTTTGAAACCAAGCTCTTGGGACCGCGCGAGGGTCCTCTCGATCTCGTCTTTTGAAGACCCCGCACTCCAGACAAACGAGTGGACACCGATTTTGGACATGACATCAATTTCCTGATTTCATTGTAGAATGAGCCCCGCCGAAAGCCGGACGTTCCGGCGGGGCACCGTGAGGAGATCTTAACGAGCCGCGGTCCAGCCCTTGTAGTCCTTGATGTTGTCCGCCGTGATCAGCTGAGGATCGAGGAGGACGGTAGCCTCTGCTGGCTTCTTCCCGTTGAACAAGTCGACTGCCATCTTCAGCGAGTCGCCCGCCATAGTGTAAGGGTCCTGGGAAGCCGATGCCTTGATCATCGAGTTTCCGCTGGCAAGCGCCTTTTCGATATCCGGCGCGCCGTCAACGGCAGTGAAGAAGAACTCGTTCCGGTTCAGCTGCTTGGCCGCAAGTTCTGCACCGATCGCTGTCGGATCGTTGATCGCGAAGACAGCGTCGATCTTGTCAAACCGGGTCAGAAGGCCCTGCATGACGGCCAGGCCACCGTCGCGCGAACCCTGCGCGTTCTGGTCGTCTGAAAGGATCTTGATGTCTGGGCTCTGCGTCAGGACGTTCTTGCAACCCTGGACGCGGTCGATGATCGAAGACGATGCTGGGCCGTTGATGATGACGACGTCGCCTTTGCCCTTGAGCTGATCGACGATGTACTTGCAGGCCTCCTCGCCTGCCTTGATGTTGTTCGTCATTACGGTGACGTCAGCGCCGGGCGCCGAAACGTCGAATGCCGCGACGATCACACCTGCTGCCTGCGCCTTCTTTACAGCTGGCGCGATCGCCTTGGCGTCGACGGCGTTTAGCATGATGATGTCGACGCCAGCCGCGACGAAGCTATCCATCTGCGAGACCTGCTTATTGAGGTCGTAGTCCGCTGAGACGGAAGTTACCTGGACATTCGGGTTGATTTCCTTGGCGCGGTCTTCGATGCCCTTGATCGTGGCGACGAAGAACGGGTTGCCGAGAAGACCGACCGAGATGCCGATCTTCTGAAGTTCCTTGGCAGAGGCGGGCATTGCAACGGCAGCCGCGAGCGCGGTACCGATGAGCAGTTTAGAAAACAGACGCATACTTTCCTCCATTTTGGCGCTCCCCGCGCCATTGCTCCGGTAATCCCGGTTTCTTGAGCCACACCTCATGTGCGGCTAAGCCCTTTCAGCCGATAGCGGTCGAGCGCCACGGCGACGATGATGACAAGTCCCTTGATGATGTATTGCCAGATGTCGGAGACCCCGACGAGGATGAGACCGTTGGACAGAACCGCGATAATCAGAGCCCCGATCAGCGTGCCCCATATCGAGCCGACACCACCGACGAAGCTGGTACCCCCAAGGATAACCGCTGCGATCGCGTCCAGTTCGTAAGCCTGACCGAGCTGCAGACCATTTGCCGCATAAAGACGGGCCGCGGACATCACTCCACCGACGCCCGAGAGAAGCCCAGACATCGAGTAGACGAAGAGTAGGACGAGTGGCACCTTGATGCCCGTCAACCGTGCGGCTTCGACGTTGCCGCCCACTGCGTAGATCCAAGTGCCTAGTACGGTCCGCTTCAGAATGAACCAGGAGATTACAATGGTGGCGAGCGCGATGATCGCGAGCCATGGGATTCCGAAAAGAGAGCCGTTGCCGATGAAATCAAACGGGAGGTCGGCGTTGAAGACCGTCGTGTCGTTGCCGAGTAATCGGGCTATGCCACGCATCGCCGTCAACGAGCCGAGCGTCACGATAAATGGTGGCAGCTTGAGGAACGAGATGATGACACCGTTGACCACGCCACATGCCAGCCCCACGCCGATCGCCGCCGGGATACCCAGCATCCCGACTTCGGGATAAAGCGAAACGATGACACCGACCATCGCGGAGGCCGCCAGGATCGAGCCGACCGACAAGTCGATACCGCCGGTCAAGATGACGAATGTCATGCCCGCGGCAAGCACCGTGTTGATCGAGGCCTGCTGGGTGACAATCGAAAGGTTGTTCACGCTGAGGAAACGGCCGCTCAAGAGATGAAAGCCGAGTGCCAGAATGACCAGCACCGGCAGCATCCCCAGCGCGGTCAATGTCGACCTGAATTTTGCCTTGCTGGCGTTTGTGTGATCGGTCGATGTGGAGGTCATGATGTAATCCCGTTGTCTATGGTTTCAGGCCTCAGGCTACCTTGGATGCCGATCCCGTGGAGAAGGCCATAACGGCCTCTTGGCTAATCGGGTGATCGGGCGATGCATGTACCTCGCCAGCGATTAGGCCTTCGCGCATGACAAGCACACGGTCGGCAATGCCGATGATCTCGGGCAGGTCGCTCGAAATCACCACGATGGCGATCCCGCTTTGCGCGAGTTCGTCGATAATCCGGTAGATTTCCGACTTGGCACCTACGTCGACGCCACGCGTCGGCTCATCAAAGATGATGACCCTGGGTTTGGTCTCGAGAAGACGCGCGATAAGAGCCTTCTGCTGGTTGCCACCCGATAACGCTCCGACGTTAATGCTTGCGCTCAGCGTACGAATGGAGAGTGACTTGATAGCCCGGGTGGCACGCTCCTTTGCAGCAGCGAAGTTCAGTATGCCTCCGCGACCCGCATCCTTGCCGATAACGCCGATGTTGATGTTCTCGTTAATCGTCAAATCGAGGAAGAGCCCAAGCCCCTTTCGATCCTCGGTCAGGTAAGCAATCCCGGCATCCATGGCGTCACGTGGTCCACCGATGGTTAGCTCTCGCCCGTCGAGGGTCACTGTTCCAGATGTCTTGCTGTCCGCTCCAAAAATAAGCCGCGCGAGCTCGGTTCGACCTGAGCCGACAAGGCCAGCGATACCCAAGACCTCGCCAGCCTTTGCATCGAAGGAGCAGCCATGCACGCGGCGACCATCGCCTATGTCCTTGACGGCCAAGACAGTCTTGGCCGCCTGTAGAGGTGCACGGTGTTCCTTTTTGTAGAAGGACGACAGATCGCGACCCACCATCATTGCCACGAGCTTTTCGGCGGACAAATCATTGCGATCAAGCGTGCCGACATACGCGCTATCGCGCAGCACGCTCACCCGGTCAGCTAGCGCGTAGATCTCTTCCATGCGATGGCTGATATAGATGATAGCAATCCCCCGCGCCTTCAGACCGGCGATTACCTCAAACAAGCGTTCGGTTTCCCTCGACGTCAGTGAGGTCGTCGGTTCATCCATCACGATGATCTTCGCGTTGGTCGTCAAAGCACGTGCGATCTCGACCATTTGGCGCTCACCCAAAGAGAGAGCGGCGACAGGTTGCGACGGCCCGAATGAGATGCCGAGCTGCTTGAGGATTGGCTCAACACGACTGCGGGCCTCAGCTTTGTCCACGACACCATAGCGAGAAGGTTCGGTTCCGAGAAACATGTTCTGGGCAACGGTGAGGTTAGGGGCGAGCGACAATTCCTGATAGATTACCGAGATACCGTTTGCCCTGGCCTTAATCGGATCTCCTGCCACGATCGGCTTGCCATCTACGAGAACAGCGCCACCTGGATCAGCCGTATAAGCGCCGGACAGGACCTTCATAAGCGTTGACTTCCCAGCGCCATTTTCCCCCATCAGAGCATGAACTTCTCCCGGGTAGACCGTGAGCGACACCTTGGTCAGAGCCTTGGTGCTCCCGAAAGTCTTGCTGATGTCGCGCATCTCAAGCACAGGAGCGCGATCCGTGTTCCCTCCAGTTGTCATGAGTGAAACTCCTTGCGTGGCCGGACCACCTCTGCCTCTTCGATCTCGATCAATGATCGCCAAGCTTTGCGATAGGCCTCAAGCCCGAAGAGGGGCATTGGTTCTGCCCGTGTCGTTTCATTTCTGAATGGAAATTGCCCGACGGTTTCGAAGACGAGCGCGGCGGCCCCGAATGCGCTTCCCTCAGCGGTCGCGCTTGAGTAGACGTCCTGCGAGGGTCGGAGCTCAGCGAGAAGCTCGGCAAACAAACCTGTTTTCACCAGGCCGCCGTCAATGACGATCGAATTTTCCGACCTTATCAGATCGAGGCACAAGTCTGTCATCAAGGTGACGTAGAGAAGTGCGGCAGCTGCCCGCTCCTCACCCTCGACAAGCGGCCCTACGAAGCGGCCGTTGAACCCCTGCATCGGACCACCTGGGGCAAAAGACGGCAGACCGAAGACGCCCTTTGCAATCACTTGCGACAGTGCATCAACACTAACGGGCTTATTCCAACCGCCGCTCGCAAGCTCGTACTCTCTTCCGCCCATGAAACGGATTGTAGGGGCAGCTTTTCCATCGACGGTAACATTGGCCAGCATGTCACGATGCTCATCGAGGGCATCCAACGGGCAAGCCGCATTGAAGATGACGACCCATGTACCGGTTGACACGAGCGTGAAGTCGTCGAACCCAACCGAGCGATAATAGTAAAGCGCCGAATTGCTGTCGTGAACGCCATTATGGACTTGGACTTCGGCGCGGTTACCACCTTGGAGCGGGCTTCGCCAATTTCCGATAGCAGCACCCGCGCGTACAAACGCCGGCATCTTTTCTCGCCAGCCCTGACGATCTACCAAGCTACTAAAGTCCTCGTTCAGAGGTGCCCAGAGATGAGAGTGGCAACCGATGTAGGAGACTTCCGACACCTTGCCGCCGGAAAATTTCCAGGACCAGTATTGCGGATATGCCAGGATCGCGTCGGCCCTCCCCAGGCTTTCCGGCTTGGCCGCCTCCAACCAGAGAATGTGCCGGCCGTAGTTGAACCCGAGAGGGAGTTTGGGCGAGTAGGTCTCACTGAAAACTGGAGCCAACATATCGATGCGCTGCCTAAGCATCTCTGGTGGCTCTTGCTCATAGTCGAGGATCGGATGCGTCAGATGGTCATCTTGGACGAGCGCGAAGGTACAACCATGTCCTGAGAACATGACGTGCCCGACCGCGTGATCCTCGACAGCATTCAGGAGTGAGCTTGTCATCCATCCAAAAAGCGCTTCATCGTCGAGCACACGAATTCCGTCGCGCTCGATCCAGGCTGGCTTTGTCCTTAATTCCGCGAGGATCGATCCATCCGCGCCGAACACGAACAGCTTCGAGTTCGTCTTGCCTAAATCGAAGACAGCCACGGCGCTTCCAGACGTCATCCCTGCCCCCCGACCGCCGCGATCATGATGGTGATCCCCGCGTCTTCAAGCATTTTCGCGCCGGCATCCGACAAGCCGTCATCGGTGACGATCGTCCCAATACGCGAAAGCGGCAGGACAAGGTTGCGCGGCTGAATGGAAAGCTTCCGGCTATCCGCCAGCAAGACGATCTCGTCCGCGCAACTGCTCAGTTCACCGATCGCCTTGGTCAAAAGGGGATGCGACTCTAAGAGCCCTTCGCCGCTAATACCCTGCGTGCCGAGGAAGAAGCGGGAGGCGAAGAAGTCCGGCGCGCCAGCCGACGCATCGTGAATGATACCCGGCTCTCTATATAGAACGCCGCCAGCGAGGAGAAGGCTGCAAGTGCCATGCTCACCTAGATAGGCAGCAAGCGGCATGGAATTCGTATAGAGGCGGACATTGCGCCGGGCCAACTGCAGTCCCAACTGGTAGCATGTTGAACCCGCGTGAACGATGATCGAGTCTCCGTCCCGCACGAGGCTCGCAGCTTTCTCGGCAATAGCGCGCTTGGCATCAACCGCGATGTCGCGATTCTCATCGTATGGCCGTGCCGACAGGCGACCAGAAGCAGCCGACTCGTTCGCGGAGATACCACCGTATACTTTTCGGGCGACGCCGATTTCATCGAGCTTGTCGATGTCACGTCGGATCGTTGCCGGAGAAACACCGAGCCGCTCCTGCAGGTCGCGCACGGATGCGAACGGCCTCTCTTGAAGCATCTCCGTGATCAGGCGATGGCGATCGGAATCGTTCAACTATATGCCTCCATTGACGTTTCTCCCTAACGTCGATGACGAACTATAATCACACACCATCAACAATCGCAACATACAAAGATGTAAAATCTTCACCGTTGACGATATTCGATCACATTTATATGGTTGCGTCAGAGTTCGCTCATCACTGGGCGACAATCGTCAGGAGGAGGCATTCATGGATCGACCAGACCTAAGGGAAACGAACGTGTTCAAGGGGTTCCTCCGGCTTTCCAGCGAGATCGGAAGCGACATCCTGAAGACCCAAGGCGCTGGTGGAAACACGTCGATAAAAGATGATGGTGTCATGTGGGTAAAGGCTTCTGGCACTTGGCTCGCCAAAGCCGAGGCCGAGGACATCATGGTTCCAGTGGTTGTGGACCGGCTCGTCTCTGCACTGCGCGACGGAGACCCGCGCGCGGAAAAATCAACGGATTTCATAGTAAGCGAGCTAAACTCGAGCGGGCTCAGGCCTTCCATCGAGACAAGCTTCCACGCAGCGCTCGAAAACCCCGTCGTTGCGCACTATCACTGTGTCAATGCCATCGCACTCGCAGTTCTTGAGGACCGCGACATTGAGTTGGCGCATCGGATGCGGACCGTTGCGGACCTCACATGGGTGACCATCCCCTACCGACGCCCCGGAACCCCGTTGGCGAGGGAAATCGAAAAAGGCGGCTGCGTCTCGACCGGATGTCTTGATTCTGTTCAATCACGGGATCATCGTATGTGGTGACACCCTCGAGGAAGTTGCGGACAGGATTGAACGCGTTACGAAAGCACTGGCTCAAGGCACACGCGAGACGATCAGCCCCGATCTCGCGACACTCGACGCTATTGCCGAAGGATCCGGATTCCATCCTGCGCGAGACCACGACAGTCATGCGGTCGCATTGTCCGAGGTCAACCGGGCAATCGCCTTGGGGGGATCCCTGTATCCCGACCATGTGATCTTCCTCGGAACCGAGATCGGCGTGCTGCAGGACGGCCAAAGCGCGGCAGATTTCCAAGCTGCCTTGCACAACGAGGGTCGGGACGTACCGAAGATGTTGATTGTCCCAGACAAAGGCGTTCTATTGTCGAGCTCATTGACCGCTGGCGGTGAAGTGATGGCACGCTGCTTGGCCGAGGTGGTTGGCCGCATCCCCAGTGAAAGCAATGTGGTCTACCTGTCCGAAAGCGATGAATACGAGCTGATGAACTGGGAGGCCGAGCAATATCGACAGGCGCTCGATCGTGAATCGGCGAGGCAAACAGCGTGACCAAGAATGCTGGATCAGCTGTCGCCATTGGAATTGATATCGGAACATCGGGCGCTCGCGCGGCCGCCATCGACATTGACGGCACTCCAGTAGCGTTTGCCGCATCGCCGTTCAGATCCAATGACGAACTGCGTGACCCTGCGGCTTGGTGGCGGCGAGTGAAAGAAGCGATGGAACAACTCACCGCGACAATCGACCTTCATGGGGTCGAGGGCGTCGCCGTCGACGGGACGTCTGGAACGGTCTTGTCGCTAAACGCTTCGGGCGAAGCCACCGGATCAGCGCTGATGTACAACGAGCCGTGCCCCGATGCGGACGTCGTGGCCCGTATATCGCGACATGCGCCCGACGGCGCGACGGCCGTCGGCGCGAACTCAGGCTTGGCGCGCGCTATTTACCTGTCCCATGACCGCGAGGTTGACGCCATCGTGCACCAGGCGGACTGGATCCTTATGAAGCTGGGATGCCCAGGACGGCCCAGTGATGAAAACAACGCGCTCAAATCAGGTTTTGATCTCGAAAGCCAGAAATGGCCGGCGTGGATCGAAGCGGCGGGCATGGACATCGCTAGCTTGCCCAGGGTTTACCGCGCCGGCGCGCGAATTGCCCAAGTATCAGGATATCTCAGTCAACTGGGTGTCCCCGCTTCGGCATGGTACCACGCGGGCACCACCGATGGATGTGCATCCTTCCTTGCCACGGGCGCTTCAGCCGTCGGGGATGCGGTCACCGCTCTTGGTTCGACGATCGTATTAAAGTTAGCGTCCGATCAACCGATCAATGCGCCAGAGTTCGGGGTCTATTCACACCGGGTGGGCAATTTCTGGCTGGTGGGCGGCGCATCGAACAGTGGTGGAAACGTGCTCCGTGCGTTGATAGGTGACGACCGGCTGACGGCCCTGACGACCGCGATTGACCCTAATCAGCCGCTAGGTTTGGGATATTACCCACTCCTTAGGCCGGGTGAGCGCTTTCCGATCAATGATCCGCACTATCTGCCGCGCCTTGAGCCGCGACCCGCGGACGACGCGGCGTTTTTCCAAGGTCTCCTGGAGGGAATGACCGAGATAGAGCGCCTGGGTTACGATCGCTTGCGTGAACTTGGTTCCCCCGCCCTAAGAACCCTACGCACGGTGGGCGGCGGCGCACAAAACCCGGCCTGGACGGCAATGAGAGCCCGGGCGATCGGGCTCGAGCCACTACCAGCGAAATCGGTTGAGGCCGCTGTGGGGATCGCTACCCTTGTTCTAGCCAACAGGGACCAGCATGTTTAACCCGACAAAAACCGACCTTGCGGCATTGACGCGGACGTACGACGTATTTCTGATTGATCAGTTTGGCGTCCTGCGCGACGACATCGGGCCTTATGAAGGGGCTGTCAAAGCATTGTCGTGGCTTGCCTCGCAAGGAAAGCGCGCGATCGTTCTTTCGAACTCCGGGCGGAGCGGAGATTACAACAGCGAGAGACTGGTCAGACTTGGCTTCGCGGCGGAAAGCTTCGAACGCTTCGTGACCTCCGGCGATGTCGCGTTTGACCTCCTCTCAAAAGAGGGATCAGGTGTCGCGAAATCCGCACGGTGTTTCACGGTTTCCAGCGGAGGAGACACCGACCTAGCGGATCGTCTCGGGCTTGCGTCCACCGGTGCCGCGCGCGGCGCTGATATCGTTATTATTTCGGGCAGCGAGGCCGAGCGGATCTCAATGGATGAGTATCGGAAGATGCTGCTCCCAGCCGCGGTAAACGGCATCCCATGCTTCTGCACCAATCCAGACATCCACAAGCTACATGAGGGCCGGATCGCGCCCGGAGCCGGGAGCATTGCAAAACTCTACGAGGAACTGGGCGGGAGCGTGCGCTGGGTTGGAAAGCCATTTCCCGAAATCTACGAGTATGCCCTCAAAGTAGCTGCAATAGATGAGCAGAACCGCGTTGTCTGTATCGGAGACAGCATTGAGCACGACATCCTTGGAGCGAACATCGCAGGTCTAGGCTCAGTCCTAGTGGGAACGGGTATCCTGGCTGGCCAGAGCGAGGACGAACTCGCGAGGATTGCTGAGCGGTCTAGCGCCTACCCAGACTTCCTTCTGGCGCGCTTTTCATTGTGAATGTTGAGATCGTAGGCACACCGAAACAGGCCCGGCCGCCCCCGAGGCGAATTGGCGATCCTACGTTGGTATACTTGTGGGCTTGCGGTTCGCGGCGCATTCACTACCTAGGATCTTGAGCAAGGAAAATCCAAATTGGTTGAGCGGCTTTCCTCAGTATCGTCCACCGCACCGTCAAACCCGACACGGGTCGATCGCAGTATCTCGCTCGCGGAACCGGATGTAGCATGGGTAGCTGAGAGACAATCCGCGATCACTGCCAGCTTGGAGCACAAGAACAACGAAGGTCGCCAACAAAACCTCGGGGATGAGGAATTACCTTCAGGCCATCTGTCTCATCCTTCACCTGAAGACCGAGCTCGAGAGGCCAAGCAGTCAGACAGTCATTTGTCAGGCGAAAGCGAGCGAATTGGCAAGGGGAACCTCAGTGAAAATGTTCCATTCGGCGAGCATCAAGGCTACGTCTGAAATAGCCCCCGCCGAATGACGCCCCCCGATTTCCGGCGCGGGTGGAAGCTCAGCAAGCCCAACAATGCCCCCATCAAGGTCAGGCCGAGGGAACAACCATTCTTGTGTCATCGATAGGTGTCCAGCCTGACTCGGTGAGAAGCGGCGGCCGATGACCGCCTTGACGCCGGTGGACGGACGAGCGCCCGGGGCGTATTGATGGTACCACGAGTGTTCTCGGGCACGACTATCGAACGCAATCCGAAACTCCCATATTCCCGCGAGCCGTGTCCGTATTTGGAACCCGGGGTATCATGCGACCAATGACGAGAACCAGAAGAGCCGCGAGCGCCAGGCACGCCGCGAGGAAGAACATGGGCGCGATAGTGCTGCCTGTCGAATCCTTGATCCACGGCACTACGTTTTGCGCGACGAAACCTCCAAGGTTGCCCACCGAGTTGATTGCCGCAAGACCCGCGGCGGCGCCAGCGCCCTTGAGAAAGCGTGATGGAAGGCTCCAAAAGACAGGCTGGCCAGCGAATATTCCCGCAGCAGCGATGCTCAAGAAGGTGAATTGCATGATATGGTTGGAGATAATGGCGGAGAGGACCAAGCAGATTGCTCCAATCGCCGCGGGAATGACGATATACGGCGTTTTGGCGGGAGCCTTATCCGCCTGCGCGGGGATCACGTAGAGCGCGATCCCGACAAGAACCCACGGGATGATGTTGAGAAAGCCGTTGGCCGTGTTGCTCACGCCGAAGCCCTTGACGATCGTGGGCAGCCAATAGCTTAGACCGTAGGCCGCGAGCGGAAACCCGATATAGCAAGCCGACATCAACAAAACGCGGGGGTTGATTAGGGCTTTAAAACCGTTGCCGGCGTTCGCTTCCATGCCCGAATTTTCCGAAGCCAATCGATCCTTCAGCCAGCCTTTTTCCTGAAGACTGAGGAACTTTGCCTGCTCTGGCCTATCAGAGAGGTAGAACAGGGTGACGAACCCGGCGATGACGGCGGGGATGCCGGTCGCGAGGAAAACCCACTGCCAGCCCGCGTGGCCATAAAGGCCGTCCAGATCAAGCAGCGCGCCGCCCAATGGTGCGCCTACCGCGTTTGCCACGGCTGAAAAGATCATGAACAACCCTACCATTCTCCCTCGATATGCTGACGGGTACCAAAGGGTCAGAAGGTACAGCACGCCCGGAAAGAAGCCGGCCTCGCATGCCCCGAGAAGGAAGCGTAGTATGTAAAACATGGTGGCGTTCTGCGTGTAGGCCAACGCGATGGTGACGAGACCCCACGAAATCAAAATCCTGGCAAACCACTTGCTCGCGCCGAACCGATCCAAGAGAAGGTTGCTAGGAACCTCGAAGATGAAATAGCCAATGAAAAACAGTGATGCGCCTAGGCCGTATGCGTATTCGCTCATGCCTAGCGCATCAACCATTTCCAGCTTGGCGAAGCTCACGTTTTGACGATCGATGTAGGCGATCAGGTAAAGTAGGCCGAGAAACGGCATCATGCGCCAGGTAATTTTCGAGATCAGTTTTCTTTCGACAACCACAACGGTTCCTCCTCATGCGGGATGGAGTGGAGATAGGTCCGCCGACCCACCGATCAACCATGGGGAGAAAAGCTTTGTCACAACCGATTTTCAGGAACGCGCGGCCAACCCTGTCAAGCCATGGCACGTAACGATGGACAGGGCATTGTGAAGGGCAACGCTCGACCGATTATCCTCAGGCTTGCCGCATTACCACGCATCACGGGCAGATTGTCAGAATTTCGATGCAGGCGATCAGCCGGGTTTGGACGCTTCCAACGCCGGCCGAGCAGTCGTGTCTCTTGATACAACACTTGCTTGCCAAGAGCGCGACATCGCGCGTGGAGCCGAGTTGCCGAACGGCACGCGGCTTTCAGAATGCGGTCGGAGCATGCGTTGCCGATCGGCAATGGCGTCACGCCGACGTCTCTCTTCAACCAACGACTCGCGGCAACTGCCCCGGCTGCTTGCGCGTGCCAGTGTTGGTTTTATCAGGTGGCCCGCTGGGGAAATGACGCACCATGAGCCGAGCCAGCACCACATAATGACGGACATTTCGGTGGCGCAGCGTGGGTCCCAGCGCTGCGCCCACGTCATCAGAAACTCTTGCGAAAGCCGAACGTCACAGCGTTGCTGCGGAAATCCGTGCTTGATGAGGTACCCGCTTGCGAAGTGAAATCAAAATTATCCGCGGCCGTGAACCTGTATCCAATGTCGAGGGTCGTGTTATCGAAAAGAGAGACATCGGAAAATAGCCCGATAGCCTGCAGATTGATCCCGACACCCGCATCCAGGTGATAGGCGAATGCTGTGTCACTGTCGTCCATCAACGTTGCAACACCCGCTACTCCCTGCTTGCGAAGGTCGAGGTTCATGAAGCCGGCACCGCCGCCAACATACGGGGTGATGGCGCTTAAAGCTCCGTCCGCGGCCAGCGGAATATCAAGGTATCCATTCACGTAACCTTGGATCGAACGGGCATCGCCAAAAGAGTTGATGCCGCCGAGACCTACGCCAGCGATACTATGCTCGTCGACCGAAGCCGTGCCGTAGCCCAGTTCCAATTCCACGCGCGGCGAAACGAAACCGTATGCTCCAAAGTCATAGCCAGCGCGGATGGCGCTATAGAAGCCGACATCATAATCAGTTTCGACAGTCGTGCCGCCGACACCAAAACTAGTATCATCCAGGAAGTTCACGGACGAGAGCGAACCAATGTAAAAACCGGATACCGACCGCGCAACAGCCGGTTGCTCAACGGGAGCCACCAGGTCCGCCGCAAGGAGCGAGGACGGGGAGGAAATAAGAGCGGTGAGAACAAGAGCTGAAATTTTCATTGCGAACCCAGACTTACGCGCCACGAGGAGTTCGTGGGCTTCAGGTTTCGCAAGTAGAGAAGATTTAGCGGCATTCCACCCACCCACGACGATAACGAAAGCAGCGTGACATAATAGCAACGCCGGGTTGCGCTTGCCACGACCACCCACCCCGATAGCCGCACGAACATTCTGACGAAGCCTAGCGCGGCCCGGCTTGGGTGGGCTAATGGCCAGCTGATAGGACGTTGAGAGGCGGATAATTGCGACTATTTCGACAATAACCGCGGACGCTTAGACGGGCGCTTTTGCCCCACCGGATGCAATGTTCTTACGCGAGAAAATTGGGCACCGCCGGGCAATCGCTTCAGACCAATGGGTGACCAGGCGCATCGCTAGGGGCGCACCCGGTGAGTGCACGGTCCGTGAGGCAATTATCGACCGCCGCGGCCGGCGTCCCCACTTCGCCGGCGTTGGACGCGGTCCGCCGGCGGCGCCTCGACATGACTTCATCGCGACAAGGTGAGCGCTCAGTCGCACCTGGCCTCTTCGATCCCAAAGAGTAAGTAGTATGATCCACCACACGTCTCGCGACCATGATTGATTTCAATCCTGTGGATTGCGTTCCCCACGTCGCGTAGACGGAGCGTCTGCCCTATATATCATCTTCCGCGGCCGCTAGCGTGTGCCGTTGCACGGATGATCCATATGCCAGGTAAGAAACAGAGCACTGATAGCCCAAGGAAGCGCCGATCGCTATTGGCGCAACTCGCCGACGAACCGGAAAAGCTTTTCACGGGCGCGTTCCGGCAGCAATATGGCGCCGTCTGTTTCCGTTACGTCGGCGTGACATCGAAGATCGAGGTTCTGATCATCTCGTCGCGGGATACGGGCCGTTGGGTTGTGCCCAAGGGCTGGCCAATGAAGAAGAAAAAGCCCCACGAGGCCGCCGCGATCGAGGCTTGGGAGGAAGCCGGGGTTCGGGGTACCGTCCGTAAAGCCGCGGTCGGACGCTACACTTACCTGAAATTCCTCGACGACGGTGATGTCGTTCCAACAATCGTTGACCTTTTCCAGATAGAGGTTACGGTTCAGCAAGACGAGTTCAAGGAGAAGGGACAACGTCGACTTGCGTGGGTCGAGCCGGACGAAGCCGCGCGACGCGTGCGCGAGTTGGAACTGAAATCTTTGCTCGTTGACTTTAAACCGAAGGGCAAGCGCCAGGGTACCTAACGCGGAATAATCGGGGTGAGCCACCTTCACGCCGAAGGACATGCCGCGGGGGTAACCAGAGCAAAGCTTCAAAAACGAGACTGACACATGATGAGCCCCAGATCATCAGATTCACGGCTCAATTCTGGTTTGTTCATTGGTGAAGGCTGGCTCATGGTGGCGGCTCGGCGCGCCGGAATGGCGATAGCCTCTCGCATTCATCCGCCACGCCATCGAGAGGATCACCTCCGTGCATTAGACCTCGCGTGGCGGCTTTGACGGTGAGCCGCGACCGTGGAAGCTCTCCGCCGTGAAGCACAGATGCTTCCGGCCGCCTCCCTCGACTACCATGGCTTCATTTTACCTGGGATGAGATGGCGGGGCGTGTCGTGATGGCCGCCTTAGCGAGATAGTGACGCACGGCCCGACCAAATCATCGACTGACATGACATTTTCGACTAACATGGGCTTGTGATTAGCTGAGAGACAGGTGAGAGGATATGCTCCGGGACCGTATTAATCACGTGGTGCATGGTCGAGCACTACTTGCAATGAGAATTCCCGAGATACGAGAAGTGCGGGGTACACAGCCTGGCTTCTCCGATCTTTTCGAAAGCTACAGTCTTGCTGTCATTCATCTCAATGCCTTGACAGCACGTCACGCGCCACGATCACAAATTGACGAATATAAAGAGCTGATCTCCAATCTGGAGGAGGAAGCAGCATATTTTGTGAGAAACTACTCCCCAATGCATGGCAAGTTCGATTGGGCGGATTGACACAACGCATTTGCGTGGTCCACTCCGATTTGCCGCGTCCGGGGGCTTTTAATGTGGCCGACCGTCTTGACCAGCATGGTCGAAGAGCAACCAGGAGCGGTTTTGGTTCAACCCCTTCGACGCGCCTCGCTGCCTTGAGGGGGGGCCCCGGTTAAAGGTCCTCTGGTCCAGTTCCTTGATACGCTCCCGCACCGCGCTGACTTCGACCTGATACACGTCGAAGATGACGGGCGCGACATCGCCGTTATCGACGCTTCAGATAAGTGTGGCGGTCCATGGATTGAAGGCTAACGGCTCCACGCACACCCGCCTCTTCCCGTGCTCCGCGGCCGCGCCGCGCGGTCCCTCATCCCTCATCGGCCATCTCTTGGGAAAAACCGGGCCCACCTGTGGTCACAAGTATCCGCTGAACCAATTGCATTGGCATACCTTCGGCGCGATTCGTCCAGATTTACTCTCCATCATCCTTCTCGCCATGTTTCCCATGCAGGCTGTTCACCGGGGCGCTAGCCGCGACCTCCTGGTGCGCGATATAGGTTCGCGTATGGATCGTGCCGTTGATGCCAAACACCCCGACGCGATGGTTTCAGGTCATGACAATCCGACAGGTGTCGCGACGCGACGCCCATGACGATCGAAGAAATGCACAGCGCCTGTTCCAGCTTGAAGGATCACTCGGCTGCCTATTGTCATCACTGAACGACCCGCCGTTCGGAAAATGATCTCCACGCCCCCGATGGTCGTGGCGTGGACATAGCTTTCCGCGCCGACGAGTTCGATGGCGCCAATGTCGACAGCCAGACCCAACATGGAACTCGATAGAGTGTCCGCGACGTTCAAGTCCTCAGGGCGAATTCCGATCGTCGACACGTTAGGCGCGAGCGATACCCCGGGGGCATCAACGGCGAGCGCTTCGGCGCTAATCAAATTCATCGCTGGCGAACCTATGAACGCCGCCACGAAGGTCGTGGCTGGCCGCTCGTAAAGTTCGATCGGCGTGCCGACCTGCTCAATCTTCCCGCCGTTCAGCACGACCAGACGATCGGCGAGCGTCATGGCCTCCATCTGATCATGGGTCACGTAGACGCTTGTCGTCGACAGCGTGCGCTGCAGCTTGCGGATCTCCACCCGCATCTGCACACGCAGCTTCGCATCGAGATTGGACAACGGCTCGTCGAACAGAAATGCCTTCGGCTCGCGCACGATTGCCCTGCCCATCGCGACGCGCTGCCTCTGGCCGCCCGACAGCTGGCGTGGCTTGCGCTCGAGCAGGGAACCAATCTCCAGCGAAGACGCCGCGGCAGCAATCCGTCGTTCGATCTCGGCCGCAGCCATTCCTCGGTTTTTCAGACCATAGGACATGTTCTGCCTGACGGTCATGTGCGGATAAAGCGCGTAGTTTTGAAAAACCATCGCGATATCCCGCTCGGATGGTTCCAAAGCGTTGACAACGCGCCCGTCGATCGCGATTTCTCCGGAGGAGATCGCTTCCAATCCCGCGATCATCCGCAGGAGCGTGGATTTCCCACATCCGGACGGTCCGACGAGGACCACCATCTCACCGTCGGCGATGTCGAGCGAGATTCCCTTTATCGCCTCGAAGCCACCTGCATATGTCTTGCGAACGTCCCTGATCGTGATGCTTGCCATTACTTCTCTGTCTCCACGAGGCCCTTCACGAACCAGCGCTGCATCAAGACGACAACGAGGATCGGGGGAATGATTGCAAGAATTGCGGTGACCATAACGAGGTTCCAAGGCGTCGCCGCGTCGGCGAAATCGACCATTTTGCGCAGTCCGATGATGATCGTCGACATGCTCGCGTCGTTGGTCACAAGCAGCGGCCAGAGATACTGCGTCCAGCCGTAAATGAAGAGAATGACGAAAAGCGCCGCCAGGTTGGTGCGTGAAAGCGGAAGCAGGATATCGCGCATGAAACGGAACGGCCCTGCATTGTCGATACGGGCGGCCTCCACCAATTCGCCGGGTATCGTGAGGAAGAACTGCCGAAACAGGAACGTCGCAGTCGCCGATGCCATCAATGGAAGGGTCAGCCCCGCATAGGTGTCGATCATGCCCAGATCGACGATGACCTTGTATGTCGGCAGGATGCGGACCTCCACGGGCAACATCAGCGTCACGAAAATCATCCAGAAGAACACCATCCGCAGCGGAAAGCGGAAGAACACGATCGCGAAAGCCGACAGGAAGGAAATGATAATCTTGCCGATGGCGATCAGGGCCGCGACGACAATCGTGTTGAACATCATCCGCTCGAGGCTGACTCCGACGACCCTCTCGACCCCACCGACCAGGGCGTCGCCGTAATTCTCCGCGAAATGGCCTTGCGGCAGCATGGTGATTGGTGGGCGCAGTATCTGCGCCGACGTCATCGTCGATGCGACGAACGTGTAGTAGATCGGGAAGGCTACAATGATGATCCCGAGCACGAGGATCAGATGGCCTGTGATACTTGCAATGGGGCGCCGGTCGATCATCTCAAACCTCAAGCGTAGTGGACGCGGCGTTCGACGAAGCGAAACTGCACGGCGGTCAGCGCAATCACGATGATCATCAAGACGACGGATTGGGCAGCGGATGAGCCGAGATCCAAATTGACGAAACCGTCATTGTAGACCTTGTAGACCAATGTCTCGGTCGCCTTGGCAGGTCCTCCACCAGTCACGGCATGAATGATCCCGAACGTGTCGAAGAAGGCGTAGACCGTGTTGACGACGAGCAGAAAGAACGTGGTCGGCGCCAGCAAGGGAAACACGATCGTCCAGAACCGACGGCTCCCGCGCGCGCCATCGATGGATGCCGCTTCGATCAATGATTTCGGGATCGCCTGAAGGCCGGCGACAAAAAAAAGGAAGTTGTAGCTAATCTGCTTCCATGCGGCCGCGACAATGACCAAGACCATGGCCTGCCCGCCGTTCAAGAGCGGATCCCAGGCAAATCCAGCCCGCCGCAGCATATAGGCGAAGCTTCCCATCGCCGGATTGAACATGAAGAGCCACAACATGCCCGCGACCGCGGGAGCCACGGCGTAAGGCCAGATCAACAGAGTGCGATAGAATGTCTGTCCCCGCCTTATACGATCGACGGCGGTTGCAAGCGTCAATGCCACGATCATCGCCAGCCCCGCGGTCGCCACACTGAACACGACTGTCACCTGAAGCGAATGAATGTAGCTTGGATCGCTCAGGATCCTGCGAAAGTTCGCCAGGCCGACAAATCCACTTTTTAGCCCGAACGGGTCTTCCCGCTGCATGGATTGATAAAGCGCCTGACTGGTCGGCCAGAAGAAAAACACGACCGTCAGAACGATCTGCGGCGCCAACAGAAAATACGGAAGGACTTTATTCGGGAAGACGACATTTTGCACGCGGAGACCCCCTTGAGCGAAGCGAGGTGATCATCCGCGCCCGTGAGCACGGATGATCAATAGATCAAGCTTACTTGGCGATCGCCTGCTGGATGGCCGCGTTGCCTCGCTCGACAGCCTTATCGAGAGCGGCCTTGGCATCCTGCTTGCCCGCGAGCATCGCTTCGAACTCCTCGTTCATGATGTCGCGAACCTGCGGCAGGTTGACGAGACGAACACCCTTGGAGTTCTCCGTCGGCACCTTGCCCATCATCTGCAGGATCGGGGTCTCGCGACCCGGGTTCTTCTCGTAGAAGCCTAACTTCTTCGTCTCCTCATAGGCAGCCATGGTCACAGGCATGTAGCCCGACACCTGATGAAGGCGCGCCTGGATCTTGGTCTGCGACAGGAAATGGAAGAACTCGGCGATACCCTTGTACTCGGCGTCGCTCTTGCCAGCGAAGACCCAAAGGCTTGCGCCGCCGGGAATGGTGTTTTGCGGGCGGCCCTCCCCCGGTTCGTAAGGCAATTGCCCAATTCCATAGTTCATGCCGCTTTTGACGATATCGCCCAGGCCGCCGGACGATTCCGTCAGGATAGCGCACTCGCCCGACGTAAAGAGTTGCTTGGCTTCAGACGTGCGACCGCCATAGCGAAACGTACCGTCCTTGGCGAGATCGGCGATATCCTGAAAGTGCTTGACGAAGTCAGGCGTGTTGAACGCGAGTTTGACGTCCGTACCCGCCAAGCCGTTTTCGTTGCTGCCGTAAGAGAGATTGTTCCATGCGGCAAAGTTCTCTGTCTGAATCCAGGTGAGCCAGGTCGACGTCAGACCGCAGGCAGCGCCGCTTGCCTTGATTTTCTTGGCGGCCTCGATGACCTCGGGCCACGTCTTTGGCGCGGCCTCTGGATCAAGTCCGGCCTTCTTGAACAGGTCCTTGTTGTAATAGAGAATCGGCGAGGAAGAGTTATAGGGGAACGACAGCATGGTGCCGTCCGGCTTGGAATAGTAGGCCGCGATGCCCGGCAGATATTCGTCCTTGCTGAATTTGTACCCGCCCTTCTCGAGGACTTCGGCGACCGGCATGATGGCCCCTTCGGCGCCCATCATCACGCCGCTGCCCGCGTCGAAGACCTGAAGGATGGCCGGCGATTTCTTGGCGCGGAAGGCTGCGATGCCGGCGTTCAGTGCCTCGGGATAGGTGCCCTTGAACACCGGAACGATCTTGTAATCGGCCTGGCCCCCGTTGAATTCCTTGGCGAGCTGGTCGACGACCTCGTTGTTGGCGCCTGACATGGCATGCCACCACTGCAACTCCGTTGCGGCAAACGCACTGCCGGCAATCGTGCTTGAAAGAAGGGCCGCGGCAAAGCCGATCGCGATTGGATGACGAAACATATTTCCTCCCTTTGGGTCAATTCGCGCACATTGCGCCTGCGTGGCGCGGCCGACCTCCCCGTCAGCCACGCCGCACATCTGTCAAAGCCAGTAGCCGGCTTCAAATTGGCTTCCTGTCACAAATAACGCCGCGCGGCGATCTGTCCAGATATCGGCAATCGTGCGTTGTCAAATTCCGGCGATAGCGCGAAGATCCTCGACGGCACCGGGTGCTGCCGCAAGAACAGGCGCCCCCTTGGTCAACCGGTCTCCGTCGGTCGGGAATGGGTGGTACCAGCCGCCGGCCTCCTTCACGAGGCAATAACCGGCCAGGCAGTCCCAGGCATGCATGTAAGGTTCGTAATAGCCCACGAGACGGCCGGCAGCGACATAGGCAAGCATTAGCGCGCCAGATCCATTTCGAATGAAGTTGCCGCCGGCGGACAAGAGCTTCTCCACCATCGCGGCGACGAATGCCGGCGTGACATGGTTGTTGGCGCCGATGCCTGTCACGGAATTGCGGATGTTGCGTGAAGGATCAAGCGACAGCGATTGTCCGTCCAACGTGGCTCCGGATCCAGCAGCCGCGGAGTAAAGTTCGCCGTGGCATGGTGCGAAGATAACGCCGACGACCGGCACGTTATCCTGGAGAAGCGCGACCGAGATGCACCAGTTCGGCATGCCATTGACGAAAGGGCTCGTTCCATCGATCGGATCGACGACCCAGGTCAGGCCGGACGTGCCGGCTTCAAGTCCATATTCCTCCCCTAGGAAGCCGTCACCGGGATAGGTTTCGTGAACGGCGTCTCGAATGAGGTTTTCGACGTCCCTGTCAGCGATCGACACCACGTCCTGCGGATCCCGCTTGGTTTCGATGACCAGGCTTTCTCTTTTTTCGAAGTACCCGAATGCCAGGGCACCAGCCTTCCTTGCGATAGCTTCCGCAAAGGCCCTGCGAGCATCAAGGCCCAATGAAGAATGCGATGTCATGTCAAACCCTCTTGCGATTTCTCATTTGCTTGGTGCGGTAATCAGCGCGATCCCGCGATCCTTCAGACTGATGGCGACTTCGGTCGTCGTATCGAAGGGTGAATCCGCCGTCCGGTCGATGACGAACACGTTCCCCCTGCTGGTCGCGACTTCGTATTCGACATGATCGCCAAGATAGGCGGCATGCGTGATCCTGCCGGTGAAGGCACCCTTCGTGGGCGTGCGGTGCAACTGAATTGCATTGGGCCGGATGGCGAGTTCGGCCCTGCCAGCCAATGCGTTCCTGGCCGCGACGCGGTGTTTCAGCCCTTCGATGTCGATCAGTGCGATGCCGTTCTCGACACTTTCGACCTGACAGGCCAGCACATTGGCCTCACCCATGAAATCGGCGATGAAGGCGGAGGCGGGCGCATCGTAAAGGTCGCGTGGCGCGCCTTGTTGCGCGATCTCGCCATCCTTCATCACGATGATCTGGTCCGACACGGCAAGAGCCTCGTCCTGGTCATGCGTGACGTAAACCGCGGTGAAGCCCAGTCGCTGTTGCAGATCACGAATTTCGGTGCGCACCCTTCGACGCAAGCGTGCGTCGAGATTGGAGAGTGGCTCGTCGAGCAGCAGTACCTGCGGCTCCAGGACCAGGGCGCGCGCCACGGCAACGCGCTGCTGCTGGCCACCTGACAATTCGGCCGGCAGCCGCTCGCCCATGCCGTCGAGCCCGACGAGCTTCATCGCCTCCTTGGCGCGTTCGCGCGCTTCCTTGCGCTTGATGCCTGATGATTCCAGACCGTAGGCGACGTTGTCGAGCGATGTCATATGCGGAAAGAGCGCGTAGCTTTGAAACACCATCGAAACATCGCGCTCGTTTGCCGGCAGCATCGTGACGTCCTTGCCGCCGATTAGAATACGTCCAGACGAGGGGTGCTCGAGACCGGCAAGCATGCGCAGCGTCGTTGTCTTGCCGCATCCCGACGGACCGAGAAGCGTGACAAGCGTTCCCGGTTCGATGGTGAGCGACAGGTCGGGAATCGCCGTGAAGGCGCCAAATGTCTTTCTCACTCGTTCGAACGTGACGGAGCCGGGCACAGTCTTGCTCATGCGGTTTTCTCCTTATTGAGCGGCAGGGAGGGATTGGCTGTCGGGGCAGCGAGCGCCACACGGTTCTCACGGCGAAGTCGGCGTTCGCCGACCAGCAACTGGAAACCACCGATCACAGTGACCATCACGACGATAAGGGCGGACGAGTAGGCGATCGCAACGCCATATTCGCCGTTTTCGACGAGGCCGACGATATAGGCCGTCGACATGTTGTATTCGGCGCTGACCAGGAAGATCACGGCGCTGATCGAGGTAATCGCCCGCACGAAGGAATAGACGAGGGCCGCGGTGATCGCCGGGCGCAGAAGCGGCAAGATCACCTTTCTGACGGTTCTGAAGCTGTTTGCACGCAAGGTCAGGGATGCCTCGTCGAGGCTCTTGTCGAGCTGGCTCATGGCCGCCACGCCGCCGCGCACACCGACTGGCATGTTACGGAAGACGAAGCACGCGACGAGGATAAGCGCAGTGCCCGTCATCTCCAGCGGCGGCAGGTTGAACGCCATGATATAGCTGATGCCGATCACGGTCCCCGGAATGGCAAAGCTCAGCATAAGCGCAAATTCGAAGACGCCACGACCGACGAATTTCTGGCGGACGATCAAATAAGCCGTCAGAAGGCCGACAGCGGCCGTCAATGGCGCGGAGATCAGCGCGATTTCCATGGTCGTCCAGAAGGAGTTCCAGGCAACACCCGTCCAGGCTATGCCGCCGTCCTCGCGCCAGCCGATGGAAAAAGCGCTGATGTAGTGCTGGAAGGTCAGGCTGTTATCCAGTCCCCAGGTTCGCACGAAGCCGCCGAAGAGGATCATCGCATAGACCACGACGGTGAAAAGCGCCCAAGGAACGACGATTGAATGAACGGCGATGGACAGGCCCCGCGGCAAGGCGGCGTGCGCTCCAGAATCGCCCTTACCAGTGACCGTTGCATAGCTTTTTCCCTGGAGCCAAAGTCGCTGGGCGAGGAAGGCCGTCATGGTGAAAGCCAAAAGGATCATCGCGAGTACGGCGGCGCGGGCGGGATCGTTTTGCGATCCAACGACGGCGAAGAAGATCTCCGTGGATAGGACACCGTGGCTCCCACCGAGAACCATTGGATTGCCGAAGTCCGCCATGCTTTCGATGAAGCTGATCAGAAAGGCATTGGCTAGACCGGGCTTCATCAACGGCAAGGAAACCCGCCAGAAGGTGCGCCAACGATCGGCTCTGAGCGTCTGCGACGCTTCTTCCATCGAAGGGCTGACACCTTCGACGACGCCAATCAGGACAAGGAACGAGATTGGCGTGAATGACAGGACCTGCGCGATCCAGATACCGGTCAGACCGTAGAGCCAACGGCCCGGCTCGATACCGAGAGCTGATGCTGCGAACTGCGTTACCACACCCGCGCGCCCGAACAGCAATGTCAGCGCCAGACCAACGACAAAAGGCGGCGTGATGATCGGCAGGATGGTCAGCAGCCGCAGTCCCCGCTTGAAAGGGAACCGTGTGCGTGTTGCGACGAGCGCGAAGCAAAGACCAAGCAACGTCGCTCCGCTAGCCGTCATGATCGCGAGCCACAGCGTGCGCCAGGCCACGCCACAGCGCTCGCCCCCGACGACGCAGCCAAGGCTCCAAACCGACGAATCTTGAATAGTGTTGAAGAAGCCGCTGGGATCAAAAGAGCCGTCGACCGACTGGAAAGCGGCAATGAACATGCTTCCGACCGGATAGAAGACGAAAACCGCGACCAGAACCACCAGCATCGAGATTGCGCTGACCACAAACGCGTCGCCCTTCATGACGCCGCGATCGGCAAGACCGAACGAAAAGAACAGCACGAAAACAATGCCTACGACGACGGCACCTGCCCCCATGGATGGCTGCCCGTCCGGCAAGGCGCCAAACACTGCTTCGCTGACCGCCCACGACCAGCCGGAAAAGGTGATCGCCAGCCCCTGAAGTGTGAGAAGCGCCAGTCCGGCGCCGCCGCAGACTGCCAGTAGAAGGCCGCGGCTTCGGGCACTGGCAACGAAGCGCGCTACACAACCAGCAATAAAGAGCAAGGCGACCAGGCCGAGCCACCAGCGTCCGAAGCGTGCAATCTCGATTATCGCCGGTGCGCTTGCCGCGTCCGAAAAGTGGCCGGAAAGCCATTGGAAGCCAAAGAAACCGCTTTCGATGCGATACCAGGGCAAAAGCAGGAAGGCCACGCCACCCATGAGAATGGCGATATCGAGACGGCGATTACTAGAGATCATATCGGTTGTCCGCGGCGTTTCGTGACGGTCGGAAAGGCAGGAGCCTTAAGGCCCCTGCCCGTCATTCGATCAGTTGGCCTTGGCGCCGATTTCCTTGTCCCAGCGGGACAGAAGAGCCTTGCGGACGTCTGGATCGCCGTACTTCTTGAAATCGTAGTCGATCAGCTTGATGTCTTCGAACCTAGGCGCCTCCTTCGGCACCTCGGCGGACTTGTTCGAAGGCAGCTGGAAGGACTTCGCGTCCTTCATGTGCGATTGAGCATCCGCGCTCAGCGCCCAATCATACCACTTCTTGGCATTTTCCAGGTTCTTGGCGCCCTTGACGATTGACATCGAGCCGATTTCGTAGCCCGTCCCCTCGCAAGGCGCGATCGCCTTAATCGGGAAGCCCTCGACGGTCTGAGCGACCGCGTCATGCATGAAGACAACTCCGATGGTGGACTCGCCGCGAGCCGCGGCCTTCACAGGCGCGGAGCCAGATTTGGTGTACTGGGAGATGTTGGCGTTGAGCTTCGCAAGATAGTCGAAGGCCTTGTCCTCGCCCATGATCTGAACAAGGGTCGCAAGCGTGTTATAGGACGTTCCGGAGGAGTTCGGATTGGCGATCTGGATTTCGCCCTTGTACGAGGGATCGAGCAGATCAGCCCAGCATTTCGGCTCCTTCAACCCTTTCTTCTGCAAGATCTCGGTATTGTATCCCCAGCCCAGAGCACCGGCGTAGACACCGACAGTGCGGAAATTCGCACTTTCGGCCTGTTTCTTTGCCCAGTCCTGCAATTGGTCGAATAGCGGCGACTTGTATTCGAGTGTCAGCCCCTCGCTAGCCGCCTGCAGATGGGGGTCGCCCGTCCCGGCCCACCAAAGGTCGGTCTTGGGATTGCGCGCTTCCGCGCGGATCTTCGCATAGGTCTCGCCAGCCGAAAGGCGCACCATGTTCACCGAAATATCCGTCTGCTTTTCGAACAGACCCTTCATCAAGTCGCAGACCTGCTGGTCGGCGGAGCATATGACGTTGAGATTTCCAGCGGCATGGACGGGCAGGGCAAACAACGCGGCAGTTGCCGCTAGCGCGGCCGTGGCGAGCTTTATCGAATTCATGATTTCCTCCGTGTGAACGACGCCTCCACGTCGCCGCCTTTTGCAAGCGTGTGCAAAGCTTGCCTATGGCGGAAAAGACTGTCAATGAATTTCTGACAATGAAGAGGGATTTTGCGATCGCGAGCGATTTTGCAAGCGCGTGCAGCATTGGAGGGGAGTATGGCGCCGAAGGACTTCATCAGCGCGCTGGAAGTAGCGCGACGCGCGGGCGTCTCAAGGTCCGCCGTGTCTCGGACGTTCACGCCAGGCGCGAGCGTCTCCGCGCAGACAAGAAAGAAGGTCACCGACGCGGCCGAGGCACTGGGGTATCACGTCAATGAGCTTGCTCGCGGACTGATGCGCAACCAGAGCGGAATTGTCTGCCTAATCGTGTCGGACGTTGCCACGCCATATCGATCGGCACTCCTGCGCGAGCTCACAGGCAAGCTCCAAAACGCGGGAAAGGTCGCGATGCTGATTAACACCGACCGTTCGGATGGCAGTGTGGATCGTGCTCTGTCACAGGCGATCCGCTATCGCGCCGATGCGTCGATCATATTATCAGGACTACCTGACGCGTCGATCGTCAGACTATGCCTGAAGAATGGGCAGAGACTTGTTCTGATCAATCGCGATGATGACGAGCCGGGGCCGCTAAAGATAAATCTCGACGATTTTGAAGCTGGGGAGCGGATCGTCACCGCGTTTGCAAGGGCGGGCTGCAAGTCACTTGCCTTTGCCAACTCCGATGCCGGGACACCAAGCCTGATGGGGCGTGAGCGCGGCTTCGTCGCGGCGGCCACGAGGCTCGGCCTCGAGGTTTCGGTCGAACGCCATGGCTGGACCGGTTACGAAGCGGGTCGTGTTCTGGCGCAACGATTTCTCACCCGGCCCCGCCGGCCGGATGCCGTCTTCTGCGCGACCGATCTTCTTGCTTGCGGCTTCATGGATGCCGCGCGTCATCAGTTTGGCATCTCTATTCCAGATCAGATGTGTATCGCGGGTTTCGACGACATCGAGCAGGCGTCGTGGCTGTCTTACGACCTAACGACATTCGCGCAACCAGTTGCCGAGATCGCCGCGAGGGCTGTTGCTTGGCTGTCGATCGGCGAGAATGGCAATGATAGCGGTCAGCATTCGGTCCGACTGACTGCTGAACTGGTTTGGAGGTCGTCGATCCGAGCGGGATGAGCTGGGCCGGCTTACCGCGCCACTCGCCGCTAATGCCGCGCGGATCAAGCCGTATTCCACGATAGGACGTTCTCGCAGCCTCACCTCGGCTCTGACCAGTCTTGGAAAATCTCCGATGGCGAATTTTTAATCGCGGACGATGCGTGGATCGCGGCAGAAGCTAGAACGCCGCCGTGGTAGCCCATATCGACCTGCACGATACCGGGGATCTTCAATCGTTCGCGGAACCCAGGTGATGCCGCCATCTGGTATGGCGAGCCAGGTAGCACCAAACAAAACGACCGGCTCGGACTACCTTGCGTGTCCGCGACGTTAGGACGAGCGACAAATCAAGGCGTGACGTCGGGCGGGCGTTTACTTGCTTCAGTTTCCGAGATTGCTTCATTTACTTCCGTCTTGAAGTTCGTCATGAACCGGAGCGTGAAGAAGGTCATCGCGGAAAGTACGATCGCGATGTCGTAAGCGCCAAGACCCACGGCAGCGCCGATGGCCCCGGTCGCCCAAAGACTCGCGGCGGTTGCTGTTCCGCGAATACTTGCCCTGCCAACAAGAATTGCACCGCCGCCAATGAAGCCGACGCCGTTGATCAAACCCTCGACGATCCGCGCGGTGGCCTCGGGGTTGCCGTTTGTAACAGTTTCGGCGGCCTGGATGAAGCCGCAGGCGGCGATCGCGACAAGCGGAAATGTTCGAAGGCCAGCGCTTCGTTCGTTTCTTTCCCTGTCCCAAGCGATTGGGAGGGCCAGTAGATAAGCGACCAGTAGCACAAGCAGATGAGCGACCAGATCAGAATCGTGAAAGGAAGGGGTCGAGCAGTGAGGCCAAAAAGCAATCTCCGATAATCACTGTAGACATGGCGGACATGTTCTTGGCGGCAAGGGCGGCAACTGGTTTCGCGTCGCGAAGACGTGAAAAATTCACAGCGCCTTTAAAAACCACAACGGCATGAACAAAGGGGCACGCTCCAGAATGCGGCGACCTGGATTCCATCGGCCACCTCTTGGCGGCGCTGTATCCGCCGGCCGGGGCACCACTTGGATCAAGGCGCGTTGCCAGGCTCGAGTTTTCACGTCGGTCCTGCCCCTACACCAGCGCGACTAGACCAACTCGCAGAAGCGGGATAGCGACCTGATCTGATTGGGCGCTTACAATTCACAAGCGACCGGTACTTCGGCATGCTGACCCTCGGCAAGCAAGCGACGTACCGCAAACAAGTTTCCCAACCTCGTCGATGACCTGAAGCGCGCAACGCCCCCACCCCGGACGACAAAATCTCTCTCTCAAGCCAAAGGGTCAGGGTTTCGGAAAAGTGGAATGGTGTTTTCGATCCACGGTGAAGGTTCGAGCGACGAGCGAAATGGTTTTCGAGATCGCGCAACGCAAGGCGTCGGACGTGGTTGCCGGGGCTCGAGATGGGTAAAAAGCCAGTCGAACCGTGATCAATCCTCGACTGTCCGACCCGTTGCCTTGCAATGCGCGGAGTGAGGGTGCCGTGTTGAGACGCAGTCCATATTGATGGAACCTCGGGCGGATAAAGCCGTTCTACATCTGAATTACGAAGTAACAAGCCGCAGCGCCGGATGATTTGCAAACCTTAGTAAAGCATGCACCCGACCTGTCTGAACAAGGCGTACACTGCAATGACGAACAATTCCGACGACTTTGTCAGTTCGACATCCGACGTCGCTCGCGCATACGGAGTGTCAGAGGCGCAAGCGGAGCGTCTTGTTAGCCGCTTCAGCCGTTCCTGGAGCGAGTTGGACATGCTTCTGACCGCCAATGGAAGGACAAGAAAGCACCGAGTCAGCGAGGTGGAGACGCCTTCCGCCAAAGCGCCCTACGGGATCGATTAGATCCTTTCCACCCGCCGTCTGGATCGTTTGCGGCTACGGTCCGTGCCTACTTGTTGAGAGCGTCCTTGAGGGCCTTGGCCGGTTGAAAGGCTAACTTCCGGGCGGCCGCGACCTTGATGGTCGCACCGGTTGAGGGATTGCGGGCTTCACGCTCAGGCGTATCCTTGACCTTAAACTTTCCAAATCCGGGAATTGATGTTTCGGCATTCGACGATGCCGCCTCGGTGATAGCGGCAAAGACAGATTCGACGATTGACTTGCCCTGAACCTTGGTCAATCCATGCGCTGCGGCAATCTTTTCGGCGATTTCATTGGTCGTGGTCATTTGTTGGTCCCTTTTTAAGAAAAGGAACCCTTCCACTTTGATCGAGCCTTGTCATTCCATCGAAGTGTGAAAGCGCCCGGAATCCCTGCTTTTCCACAAGATCAGGACTGCGTCCCTGAAGTATCGCAAATGCGGCGAGGCGCAACGCCCGCGCCGGCCCAGTTCCCGTGGCATTTGCGTCAGAGTCGCGAGGTAGGCCCAATTTAGTGCTGCCCTTGAGACAATGGATGTCGCGGATGTAATGCCTTGGCTAGTCCGTCGGCTCAAGCAGGTCGTCTAGTTTCTCGACGACGGCCCGAATGACATCGGCACGGCTGACGATGCCTACCAGGACGCCGTCACGGAGTATAAGAACGCGCTTGATTTTTTCTTTCATCATCAGATCGGACAGATCTGAGAGTGAGGCGTTCTCGTGACTGGAAATGACCGTTGGGTGCATGATTTCGCTAACGCGCTGTTGATTGAGGCGGATCTCGGCAAGGAACTCTGGCGCCAGAGTCTCGCCTTCCGCCAGCAAGCGTAACCATTGAGCTCGCTTACTTTGAAAGTGAGAGCCAAAATGATGCATGACATCGCCCTCGCTCACCACACCCAGCGGCTTGTTATCGGGATCAACAACGGGTACTGCGGCAACATGATGCGATAACATGCAACGGGCGGCCTCTGCGACCGTCGTCTCCGGCGAGACCGTGAATACGTCCGTTCTCATCACGGACTTAGCGGGAATCGTCATCTGCATACCTCCAACCAAAGGTGAAAGCCTGCAGAATACTGGAATATGGGTGGATCGCTTTGAGGCAGCGCAATTTGATGACACGCTCGCAGCCAATCAAGCGCAGGTTGTTAGGACGACCAAGGGACCCTTAATCTCGCTGCGATTGGTTGTTGCGCTTGCCCCCAGCCCCCGCGCTGTTTCCGTTAGGCCAACCCAATCACAGCTAATCGCTTTTTAGGCACAGTCAACTGGCCTCGGGACAGGTCAATGGCCCGTGGATTCCGTTGCCTGTTTGAGGTCGATTCGCCGCAAAATGAGTGCGAGCGGCACCATTAGCGCCGAAATGACCATCAGCACCTTAAAGACGTCTATGTAGGCAAGGTAGCTCGCCTGTGCCTGGACCTGCGATGCCACCCACGCGGTAGCGCGGGAATGCGCCTCCAGGACGCTCGACCCGCGCTCAACAAAGAACTGGGTGGCATGGTCGAAGCCGCTGACGTAACCAGGGTCTGACGGAACAATGCTCTCGACCAGCCTGCTCTGATGCCACTGCTCTCGGTGCGCGAGCACATTTGAAGCGATGGAGACGCCGATCGACCCTCCAGTATTTCGTGCCGCGTTGATTAGAGCGGAAGCTTGATCTGTCTGATCAGGCCTCAATCCATCGTAAGAAGCCGCGGTGATCGGGATAAAAATCAGGGGTAGACCGAGCCCGAGGTAAAGACGGGACCAGACGAAAAAGCCAAAGTTTAAATCAGCGTTAAGCCTTGTCATGTCCCACATCGCGAGCGCGATAATGCTCATTCCGACCGCTATGAGATATTTTGGCTGGACCATGGAGGTGAGCCGGCCGGCGGCGAACATCATGAACATTGTTACAAGTCCGCCTGGCGACAGCGCGAGGCCCGCCCAGGTTGCCGTGTAACCGAAGTTTGTCTGCAGCACCTGCGGCACGAACTGCGTCGTGGCTATCAAGATAGCACCGGTAGCTAACATAACGATTGCGCAGGCACCGAACTGCCGACTTGCCAATAGCCGCAGGTCGATAACGGGATTGGTCCTCGTTAGAAGCCATGGAATAGCGATGCAAAGCGCTAGTCCTGAAATGACCGAGGTCGTTATGACAAAACTGGAGTCGAACCAATCTTCCGTTTGACCGCGATCGAGCACCAATTCCAGCGCCCCGAGAAACGTGGCGACAAGTAGGAATCCAGTTATGTCAAAACGCGCGCCTGTCTCGCGCATCCGAGCACGTTCCTCCCTTAGCGTCTCCGGCTCCTTCACCAGCGCATAAACGAGGAAGAAGGCGAGGACGCCCACTGGACCATTGATGAGGAAGCACCAGTGCCAGGAAAAATTATCGGAGAGATATCCTCCGAGCGTGGGGCCGATCACAGGCGCGACAACGACGGCAACGCCAAACATCGCGAATGCCTGGCCCCGTTTGGAGGGTGGGAAGGAATCGGCGAGGATTGACTGTGAGATTGGCACCATTCCGCCACCCGCGAAACCCTGGATCATCCGGAAGATCAAAAGAGACTCTAGATTCCAGGAAAGACCGCAGCAGATAGAGGATACCGTGAAGGTGGCAAGACAAAGGAGATAAAAACGCCGGCGGCCATAGCGCTTCGCGATAAAGCTCGACGCCACGAGAATGATCGCGTTCGAGACGAGGTAAGTCGTGATCACCCATGACGCTTCGTCCGCGCTGACCGCTAACCCTCCTGAAATATAGCGCAAGGCCACGTTGGCGATCGTGGTGTCGAGAACCTCCATGAAGGTCGCTATCGACACGACCACGGCGATAAGCCATGGATTGGGGGCGCCCAAAGCGGCCGTAGGCAAGCTCGCGGTAGGTGTGGCGTTGCCGGCCATCTCAGCTCCTCGGCCGAACTGTTACTGTTGGAACCACCGACATACCTGGGCCTATGGCGATATCCTTCGGCCAATCATCCACCACGATTTTCACGGGAACGCGTTGGGTAACCTTCACGTAATTGCCGGTCGCGTTCTCGGCTGGAAGCAAGGAGAAGGCAGTACCCGAACCAGGCTGAACGGAATCGACCTTGCCCTTCAAGACATGATCCGGATAAGCGTCGATGGTGAGATCAACCGGCTGGCCCGGGCGCATGTCAGCCAATTGCGTCTCCTTGAAATTGGCGGTCACCCAAACCTCCTCCGGGACAAACATGGCGATCGCCTGACCGGCCTGGATGTACTGGCCCCTGGAACCGCTCAGCTTGACCACTCGACCTGGTTGAGCAGCCGTGATCGTCGTGTAATCCAGGTTTTGCGTCGCGGCCTCTGCCTGCGCCTCGGCCTGTTGTAAACTCGCGATCGCGCTAGCTTTTTGCGCTTCAGCGGATGCTTGATTCTTAACGGCAGAGGTTACGCCTGCCTGCGATTGCGCGTAGCTAGCTTGACCTTGGCGAAGGGTCGAGGCTGCTTGCTGAGCGGCCTGCTCGGACCCGGCCCCGCTCTTAACGAGTTCCTGCTGGCGCTCGTTCTCGTCCTGGGCATATTGAAGCGCGGCCGCGCTGGAGGCCTGTTGAGCCCTGGCTTCGTCGATCGCCGCGCCTGCCGCCGCGATCTGCGCGTTGGCGCTTGAGACGGCGGCCTTGGCAACGCCTATCTGGCCGATCGCTTGGTCAAGTGCGATTTGATAGTCGCGCGGATCGATCTTGGCAATGACGGAACCCGTGTCGAGGTGCTTGTTATCGCTCACGGGCACGTCAGCGATATAGCCGGAGACCTTGGCGGCAACGGAGAAACTCCGCGCGTCGACGAAGGCATCATCGGTACTTTCATATGGATGGAAATAGACGAGCCAGACGAAATACCCGAACACCGCCAGCACGACGAGCGCCAATACGATCGAGAGGATTGCGAGCGGATGGCGATGAATTATCGATGACTTCGTTCTTCCAGAGCTCTCCCGCTCCCCTGGGCCGACGCTCGCTATTTCCGGTTTCGCTCGCTTTTCCCGCTGTTCTTCTTCATCCAGTTGCGATTTGTTGCGCTCGGTCTGGGTCACGGCAGCTCTCGGTTTGAGGGTGGAACAGCCCGGAAAACGCGGGGCTCCCCCATTCGGTTCCTAAGGATCCACGATCAAGAAGACCTGTGACCAGCTCGGAATTGAAAGTGCAGGCTCGACTATGAGTCAACGTAAGCAGGAGGAACTCACCGGAATGCAATATAGACGTGTGCGCATGCCACCTGTCTTATGGCGACGCGATGTTGTCGGGACGACCGGCTGCATAGCACCCGCTCTTCACGAACCATGATCGATGTCGACGTTCTAGAGACGACACGGAGGAATGACATGGGACCGGAAGCGCCGGCCCATGTTTGAGCGCCATCAGGTACCATCGAGGTACTCGCTGGACCAATATATGATTCCTGCCCTTTAAAACTCGAGCGTTCTTCCCATCTCGTCTTGAGAGTTGAGGCATTTGGAGCTATCCGAATTTTTGATCATTCGTCGTTTAACCGCAAGACCAAGAGATTATGCCAGACAACGAACAGAGACGATCTGACGCGCAGGATGCAGGCGAACGGTTGGTTGCGCGACACGTGCGCGAGGATCCTTTCGCCGCGGCGTTCAAAGCCACACGAATGCCGATGATTGTCACGGACCCAAATCAGAATGACAATCCGATCATCTTCTGCAACACGGCGTTTGAAAAGCTAACCGGTTACTCAAGCCGCGAAGTTGTGGGGCGCAATTGTCGGTTTTTGCAAGGAGAAGAAACTAATAGCGAAACCGTGGGTCGTATACGCGATGCAATCGCCGCAGGTTCGGACATCGCGGTTGATATTTTAAACTACAAGAAGGATGGCACCTCGTTTTGGAACGCGCTTTTTCTGTCTCCAGTGCGTGATGACAGGGACAAGATCATCTATTTCTTCGCTTCTCAACTAGACTTCACGAACGTCAAGAGCCGTGAGGCCGACCTAGCGGCTGCTCGCCACAGGGCGGAAGAAGAGGTCGCCAAACATACAGAGAAACTGGAAGCCGCGCTGGCAGCAAAGACGCTGCTCGTGCATGAAGTCGACCATCGAGTTAAGAATAATCTTCTTACCATGGCCTCGATCGTGAAGTTGCAAGCTCGAAAGACTAAAAACGAGGATCACAAACAGGTGCTAATGTCGGTGCTAAACCGGATTGAGGCCTTAAGCACGGTGCAGCGTAAGCTTTTCACGCTTGAGGATGTCTCTCGGTTCGACATCGCCGATGTCGCAAGGGAGATGGTAACGGATCTGGTTGGCGCTACCAGTCGGGAAGACATCCGACTAACGCTTGACCTTCACCCTGTTTATGTACCCGCCGTGAAAGCCACCCCCCTTTCCCTCATCGTGAACGAATTGGTTGGGGACGCGATAAAACGAGGACTGAGCGACGGCGGTGGCGACATCCATGTAGTGATTAAAAGACTGAACGGTCATTTCTTGATACGGGTGGAAGATACCTCCGTCCCGGTCGACGTTGATGACGAGACCACTGAAATTGGTCGTATTTTGCTTGAGAACTCGGCAAAGCAAGTGGGCGCCAAAATCGAGAAGAGGGTCGAAGGGCACCGAACGACAGTTGATGTCACATTACTGGTGGAAGCACCGCAGGAGAATGATTCTTGAAAGTACTCATCGTTGAAGACGAAATGCTCCTGGCGATGGAGCTAGAGAGTGAAGTTGAACTGGCGGGTCATCACGTAACGGCAACCGCGATGTCAAGAAGCCAGGCACGGGAAGCTGTGTCGATAGAACGACCCGAATTCGCATTCGTCGACATTCAGCTTCAGGATGGCCCAACCGGGATAGATGTCGGCCGCGATCTAGCGGACGAGGGCATCCCATTTGTTTTTGTGAGCGGTAACATCAAAAAGATTCCCGATGACTTCGTGGGAGCTCTAGGGGCCATCGAGAAGCCTTACACGGTCGCCGGAATGAAGAGCGCTATCGCTTACATTTCAGGGGTGATCGAGGGGCGGTCCGATCTTCCACTTCCCGCTAGTCTTGTGCTCGCCGAAGACGTCGAAATCATTCGCGGGGGGTATCGCGTATCATAGGACGTCATTGTCAATGCGCCGGCGGTTTGGGCTAGGCGGATGGACGCGCATGTGGAGCGCCATGCCTCCCAAATAGCGTTTGGCTGCTGCACTATCACGGTCGCAAACGGCCAGTTCCCCCAGTAGCGGATCTTCCGCTGACTGGGGGATATTAACGGTGCTGGCCTTTTTAATCCACTTGGATAGCGATCTTCGCTCTAAAGCATTTCGCGGAGGCAACCGTCGTCCGCCTCGCGCGGCAGATCAAGCGCGTTGCGACGGCAGCGGACATAGCAGCGTTGGGACATTTGCTCTGTCGCACCTCGAGTAACTCGAAAGGTTCTAACGAGCGATCTGCAACTATTCTGATACATGCGCTAATATCGATCGGGGGCAGTTACAGCGCGCTAATCCATGACATTGCCAATACACTGCCATCATGCAGGCATCACCCGAGGCCTGGCACGAACCGATCGAACTCTGTGGCGAAGACCGCGTTCTCGGCGCTGGTTTTTTCTAACACACCGATTATTTTCGTAACAAAGCATGCTAGCTTATCACGACTTATCACGTCGTTTGCATCCCCGGGTCGGGGAGCAAAGCACTTGATAGAGCACATGGTGTGAAGCCCAGATGCTCGCCCATTGCCGCCTGCACCGCCGATGTTTTATATTTCAAACCTCGATCTAGCGGTGCGCGGATCTACCGATCACCAATCAGCCTCTCGAATTCATGCTCGGGAACGCCGTAACAACCACGGCTGAATCGCTCCAGTCCCTTACGGTTGACGACAGCGACGATGCCCCGGCTTGAACGGATCAGTCGCTCGCCCTCCAAGACATGCAGTGCGTTCGTCACGCTTGGACGACGCGTTGATAAGAGCATTGCAATATACTCATGAGTAATCTCCAGGGTGTCGTGACCGATCCTATCTTGACACATGAGAATCCATCTCGCGAGGCGCTGGTCGATTGTGAAACGTGCGTTGGCGAGAGCCGTAAACGCTACTTGCACAGCGAACACATGCATATACTTGACGAACGGGACATGCAGGCTTGCGCTCTTTAACATAAGTTCCGCTATCATACGAATTGGCATTCGATAACCGGCTCCTCCCACCTTCATTTCGATATCGTAAGGCACAAGGTTGTCACCAATTATGGTAGATGTGGGTACGAAGCCTTCAACGCCGAACATACCCGCCTCGGAACTTTCTCCGTTTGGTGTTAAGCTCATCACTGCACCGATACCCGATTCAGGAAAATATAAATAATCAAGTGGTTGACCAGGCGAAGCAACCTTGAATCTATTGGGCATCGGCACGAGATCAAGGTGCGGGGCCACGAGGCTGAAGTCGTCGTCACTGAGCGCCTTGAGGATACGATTGCGCACGCCTGTTTTCTCTATCAACCTTGTCGCTCCTCAATCTTGTTTGGAGCGCTCACGCTGAGCTACTGACCAAAACCCCATGAAATGTAGAGAGGGCCAAAGGCTGGTCAAGCCGATTAACGGGACGGAGCTCATAGCGCGAAACGTAATATGTTTTTCGAGCCATCCCGACCGCATTAATCTTGAGACTGGCAACTTGTTCATACAGATGCCGACTACAAGTCGGCGAAAGAACTGTTCGTCACGGCCGGCTTTTCGGGCTGCGCAGGAAGCAGGCGGTCTTTCACCAAAGCGGCGGTGACGGTCAATATGCCGCGACGAGCGACCAACAAATTTCGGTGATCTGTTGATGTGGGGTTATTCAACATCAGAAAGTGTCCGGGAGTTTTACGATCTGGTGGTCGTCATGCTGTTAGACAAGCGTCATGGAGATGATCACATAGAGGTATTTCGTCTGAGGCGTTCGAAAAGCCTTGCTGCCTTCTTGATGTGGCAAGGCACCACTCATGACATGCCGTGGACGCCGTCCGCACACGAAGCTTGGCCTTTCACGTGGTATCGCGAAAATGAGCCACCTCGAAGTGAAGCAAGAGCTGGGGGACGCCACGACAATGGAGGGCTGCGCGGTACTCCAGCACCATGTCCGCTTGAGACAGAACCATCAGGGGCGGCAGTGTCGTTCGAGGGAAGTAGGTGTCTTCCTGGAGCTACTTTACCCCCTGCCGCCGTAATCGGTGCAACCCGACTGAAACTTTTAGGGTAATGCCGATCGTAGGGAGAGCGCGAGATCTAACCGAGCGACTTTCGGCGAGGCGGCGTCAGGCTACCTCGCCGATTTCCTCACTTGTCGCGTTTCATCGCGAGCGCGAACATTCTGGCTTGCCGCTCAGCGAAAGCGCGCGGGTTGGCAGGCTTGTCTCCGTCTAGAATGCGCGCTTCGTCAAGCAAAAGCCACGCGGCATCCTCGCGAAAGGCTTGATCGCGCATTGACGCGACATCCAAGATAAGCTCGCTCCGCGCGTTTATCTCCAATATTGGTTTCGACGCCGTTTGCAGCCTGCCGGCGCCTTGTAGGAGTTTTTCGAGTTGGCGATCCGGACCATTCTCCGGCGCGACAAGGCATACCGCGCTCTCGGTCAACCTGCCTGAAACACGCACGTCTGCAACCTCCTCACCAAGAAGGCCTCGCGCGAAATCGATAAAGGCGGTCACCTCGGGAGACGATTGTTGGTCGCCCTCCCCGCTGTTTTCGCCGCTGGCGACGGCGTTGAGATCGGCAAGACCCTGAGTTACGGATTTAAAGGGCTTGCCTTCGAATTCCGCGACATTGGTCGGCCAAAAATTATCCACGCCGTCGGTTAGCAGTAAAACTTCTATACCCTTCGCCTGGAAACCCTCAAGGTGCGGCGAAGACCGCAACTGCTCCAAATTAGAGCCGCTGATGTAATAGATGGCGGACTGTCCTTCCCTCATCGCGCTCACATAATCGGCCAAGCCGCGCGTCGCCTCGTTCGACACGGTGCTTTGGAAGCGCGCCAGCTTGAGCAACTGCGAGCGCCGTTCGAAATCCTCATAGATGCCTTCCTTGATCGTCGCGCCAAAAAGATCCCAAAACTTGGAAAACCTATCGGCATCGCTCTCGGCCATCTTTTCCAGCGCGGAGAGGATTCGGCTCGTCACGCCCTTTTTTATGGCGGCAAGGACCGGGCTTTCCTGGATCATCTCGCGGGAGATGTTAAGTGGTAGATCCGGGGTATCGACGATACCACGAACGAACCGCAGGTAGCGCGGCACCAAATCGGCCTCATCGGTTATGAAGACGCGCTTCACATAGAGCTTTATCCGACCCTGTCGGTCTAGGTCGAAGAGGTCAAATGGCTGAGAGCCTGGGACAAAAACGAGCGTCGTATACTCGTACCGGCCTTCAGCGCGGAAATGCACGTTACTCAATGGCTCGTCATACTGACCCGAAACGCCACGATAAAAATCGAGATAGTCCTGTTCGGATATGTCGCTTTTTTGCTTGGTCCAGAGCGCGGCGCCATCTGACAACTGTAATGGCTCGGCGCCATCCTTCTCGATTAGGCGGATAGGGACGGGGACATGTCCAGATTGATCACGGATAATCTTCTCGACCGTCCATTTGCTTGAATATTTCTTGGCTTCCTCCATGAGATGTAGCACGACACGCGTGCCGCGGGCTGGGGCTTGTCCGGGGTCGACCGTGACTATGTTATAGCGCCCCTTTCCATCTGATGACCATTTCGAGGCTTCGAACTCTCCGGCGCGGCGCGAGATCACATCGACCTGGTCCGCGACCATGAACGATGAGTAGAAGCCAACTCCAAACTGGCCGATCAATTCCGCCTTTTCTCCAGCCTTGGCCGCTTCTAGTCGATCCATGAAAGCTTTGGTTCCGGAACGCGCGATCGTGCCAAGCGCGTCGACCATCTCTTCACGGCTCATGCCGATGCCGGTGTCCTCAACAATAAGCGTCCGCGCTTCTTCATCGAGTTTCACGAGGATCCCCGGCTCGAGGCCATCGGACGAGAGCCGTGGATTGGAAATCGACTCGTAGCGCAGCTTTTCGCACGCATCCGCGGCGTTGGAAATCAATTCCCGGAGGAATACATCCTTGTCCGAGTAAACCGAATGCACCATCATGTGCAGCAGTCGGCTAACATCGGCTTCAAAAGCGTGTTGCTCGGGCTGCGCTTCTTCAACTGTCGTCATCCTTAACTCCATTCTAAACAGACCGCGGTGAGATGGCTTCTCCTGGAAGAGATTTCAAGCGCTCTCGACCTGGGGAGGAGCGTCAAGAGGTTAATCTTTCTGTTCGGGTCATGTGTGTCGCGCCAGTGGACCGTGGCGCGAAGGCCGCGAAAACTCGCTTTTCAACCGCCACCCGGTTGCATCCAGATCTAGATCCGAATTGAGATCCAAGTCCAACTCCAGCGCTGGGAAGGTCGCCAAGGCTGATCAAACCCAACTTGGGCCAGTCAATGACACGAAGGAGGCCGCGCCACCGTTCGAGCCATGGACGAGGCCATTGCCGTTGCGAAACGTCGGACAATGGCGATGGCTTGACTTGGCTGGGTGGAAAAGGCCTCGACCGCGTGGACTATCAAGCCGGTACACGAGCCTTCCGAGCTAGATCGGTCCGGCGCGCGCATGAGCAAAAACCCCGTGGAACCCACCACCAGACGTTTCAGGGCGTGTCTATTGGCGCGGTCACAACGGTGCGCAAACCTGGTTTATTGTCCTGTTCATCGATGGTTCCTTTAAGCTGATCCACGACGGCAGCGAGCATTCGCTTCCCAAATCCCGACCCGCCGCCCGACTTTTTCCCCGCGCCGTGGTCCATCACGATAAGTCGGAACATCCCGCGGTGTTGCTCGAGAATGACGGAAAGCCGGCCAGGTCGCCCTTCATAGGCGTGCTTCTGCGCGTTGATGACCAGTTCGGTCAGGACAAGACCGACATTCACGGCTCGATCGGTGGAGATCTGCACAGGGGCAAGTTCCAGGTCGAACTGGCGCGCCCACTCGTCGTCCATTGTCGTCTTCATTTCACTCACGAGATCTTCCAGATAGCGCGATAGGTCGACGACCTCGACGCTGTCGTCTCGGTAAAGGCGTCGGTGAACCAGAGCGACCGCGCTGAGCCGTCTGTCAGCTTCTTCAAGCTGGAGCCTGACGGCGTCATCCCCGGAGGTCTTGCCCTGCAATCGCAGAAACGCGGCCACCAGCTGGAGACTGTTTTGAACGCGGTGATTGACCTCCTTCAACAGGAAATCCTTCTGTCGCAGAAGGGTCTCGTTTTCGGCGATGGTCGTGGTCAGTTCGCGATTAAGCTCACGCACCCTCAAGTCGTTCCTGCGCTCGAGCATCAACCGGACGACCCGGCCCGCTGCCTCGACTTCGCCGTGCGACCACGGCCGTGCCTTATGGCGCACCTCCTCCGACCAAGCCTCGAATGACGCGCGCGGTGTGAGTGTGACACCCGGCTCCACGGGGACACCCTTATGGGGGTTGCCCGCCCATTCCAGCACTTCGAGATGTTCCGCGCGAAACCAGATCAGAATTGTCGGGATCTCGGTGGACATTGTCACCGCGAGAAGTCCGCTTGCGCGATCAGCGTAGGCTTCCGCTTCCGGCATCTTGGTCTTGAGGCTGGGCGTCGCGAAAGGCTGCAACGCGGCCGGCCTCCTGATAAAATCCGCTATGGCGCGTATATCGATATTGTCAGGGCATTTGCCGTAGGTAAATAGATCTTGCCCCTGAACGGCCGCGAACCCATCGGAACTTAAAAGGTTGGCGAGCTCGCGTCCGGACCGCTCGAAGAACTCGCTCAGCGAACCGTCAGCGCCGAGCTTGGACAAGACCGTCTCTTCCTGCGATCGAAAACGCAACCGTTCCCGATAGAGTTCGGCCTCCTCCTTGGAACGGATCTGCCGAGCGAGAGACCCGGCGATGGCAAGACAGGCGATCCGGACGTTGAGCGTGATTTCCTTGGGCTCGTGGTGGTGGCAGGCCACCAATCCCCAAAGGACGCCGTCCTTGACAATGGAAATCGACGCGGAGGCGGCGACACCCATGTTCTTCAGATATTGGATATGAACAGGCGACACACTACGAAGCGTGGAATCGCTAAGATCAAGTCCCCTCAAGTCCTCTCGGACGGAGCGAATCGGCGCGGGAATGTAAGAGACATCCGGAATAACGCGGACCTTGTTGCGAACATAGAGGGCCCTCGCCTGTTTGGGAATATCAGTTGCCGGGAAATGGTGGTTAAGGAAGCTTGAAGACCCTTCGTCAAGGCTTTCGCCAACAACCACGCCCGCATCGCCATCAATGAATTGGTAGATCATTACGCGACCATAACCTGTCAGGTCGCGAAACGTGGCCGCCGCCTGCCGGCACAGGCTTTCCACGGTCGGCGCGCGTTCAAATTGGCTTACCGCGGCATCCAGTCCGAAGAGGAAGGGCGCGCTGAGCGTTGGCTCCGGTTCGGCGGCGTCCATCTCAACAACCAAGCGTCCCGCTGATCGGTACGCGATGGCATTGAGGTAGCCACTGGCGCCCTCGACCCGTCCAAGGATGAGCGTAGCGTCTTCCTCGACGCGCGCGGCCTTCGCGACACAGTCGCCGCCGACAAGGTCAATCAATGCGCGTCCAGGCCAGTTTTCCGTTAAACGCCCCTCGATATCTCCAGCCGCGCCGATCACCTTGAGCTCGTTGTTGACAATGAGCATAATGCCATGTGGCTGGATCGAGCCAGGGATGTGGATTGGTTCTAGATCGCAGGACGTTATATCCGCATCGCTCGGCAGAGCATCGTTCAGCAAGATTGTGTTTCCGAATTTCTACCGCGCACGGAAGGCGTGAACCGACAAGGATACCGGAACTTTGCGATCACGTCTTAGCATGCGCTCGGCGCGACGTCCCTTTTTTTCCCGGATTTCGAAATACGGACCAACACATTGCTCATCAAGCCACCTTGTCCCACGCTGGGGTCCGAGAATGACCCTTGGGACGCAGCCTCGGAACCCAAGGCGCGAACGTGGCTTCATTCGAAGATCTAGAATGTCGGAGTTCCACCGTTTGGATGGTATATTCGCAGTGATCCAGAACAGAGCCGAGCCTCAACCGATTTGCGGAGGCGGACCTGCAGCTTCTCGACGCGCGGGAAAAAGTGCGCAGCGGCCTTGCGGCTCCGACATGTTAGAAAAAAAAGGTATAAAGCATGGCAAACGATCCGAAGGATCGCGACACGCTTTAAGTTTGGGAATATGGTGTCCGAGCCGCGCGCAGCCAAAAGTCTCCATCCGTCCCGAGATCTTCTTCAACGGAGACCCGAAGCTGTCAGATACTGGCACTCCGTCTCGGTCAATACAGGGGTAAACAAGATTTCGACGTTGAGGCTGTTAAGGAGGTGCCACTTGGACAGCGGAGAGAGGAGCAATTAGCGTCCACTGAATGAAACCGCCATGCATGCTCCAAGCCGCCTGCCCGGAAAGAGCCGACGGCACGAGTTTGCGGAGTACGAGCGCGCCAAAACCGTTTTCCTGCATCAACAGCTCGGCGTATTCGACCGCCGACTCGGACCATTTTAACTCGAAACGTTGGCCGTTACCGTCCGTTGCGGGCAGTATGCTCCATGTCACCGAGGGGTGCTGGCTTTCAATCGCTCCGAAACGGATTGCGTTTATAGCCAGTTCATGAAGCGCCATGCCTATGTTTAGAACCGCGTTGGCGTCGAGTGTTATGTCCGGGCCAGAGACCTTCACCGTCTGGCTCATCTCGAACGTCTTGAGTTGGTGCGAAACAAGTTGGGCAAGACTTACGCCCGCCCAGTCGACCTGGGAAAGCAGATCGTGAGAGTGGGACAGCGCCATGATCCGCTCACGGATGCGTGCTTCGAATTCCTTTACCGATCCGGCACGCATCGCCGTTTGCCGGACTACCGCGAGCACCACCGCGTATTGGTTTTTAACTCGGTGGTTGACCTCGCGCATCAACAGGTGCAGCCGCCGTTCGCTTTCCTTTGTCTGCGAAATATCCCTGGCGATGCTTGACGAGCCTACAAGTTTCCCGGCTCGGCTTTTGATGGGTGAGATGGTGATCGATACCGGGATTCGCCTGCCGTCACGATGCCGGCGGGCAGTCTCGAAAGTCTCGATGCGTTCACCAAGCTTGAGTTGCTCAAGGATGCGTGCCTCTTCGTCGTGCTTATCGTCAGGAACAAGCAGGTATATCGACTGGCCGACGGCCTCCTGCTCTCGATAGCCGAACATTTGCTCGGCCGCCCTGTTCCAACTGACGATCATTCCTGCAAGATCCTTGCTGATGATCGCATCGAACGACGACTCGACGATGGCCGCAAGACGCTCTTCGGTATGTTTTTTCATGTCTGACGATGCAACTTTTACCGCTGGTGGCTGAGAATCTAGGCAGCTTGTGGTGAGATCAAGTCCAACAAGCTCGTGGCAGGTTGGATATCCATTCCAGGACGCCAGTCATAGCCTGACAAGGGATGGAAGCGGAATGAGGACCCGCAGTCGAAGCCCCTCCTTGGTCCAATCTCGTGAGATCCGCCCGCTTAGGCCTTGAAGCGCCGCCTTCTCGAGGGTCGATCCGAAGCCCTCCCGCTTTGGTTGCCCCTCCAGTCTCATCGCTCCTTCCTCTGACCAATTGATCGATAAGACCTCGCCCTGCGACTCTACCTCGATTTTCAGTTTGCCATCCGGGATCGAAAGCGCCCCATATTTGGCGGCATTGGTTGTGAGTTCATGCAGCAGCAGCGCAAGGGAGGTCAGCGCGCTGCCCGTCAGCGGAGCGTCCGCTCCTGATATCTCGATGCGAGAATCCTGGTCATGCTCATGTGGCGCCACGATCGCGCGAAGGAGCGCGTTCACCGTCGTCGCGATCTCGCTCCCGGCTCCGTCGAGCGCGAGATCCGGCAACGTCAGTTCGTGCGCTCGCGATAGCGCATGCAGTCGGGACCTGAGATCGGCCTCCAGTTCGGCAACGCTTCTCGCGGGCCGGGCACTCAAGGAGATCAATCCGGCGGTCACGCTGAACAGGTTTTTGATGCGATGATTGATTTCCCGCAGCAGCACGTCCTTATGGCCCGCCGCCGCCTTGAGCGCTTCAGCTTGCGATGCAAGCTCGTCACGTTGAACCTTTAATTCGTCACGCTGAGCGGCTAACTGCTGACGTTGGCGGAACAACTCGTAAAAGACCTCCACCTTGCTGCGCAGGACATCCGGTTCGATCGGCTTTTGAATGAAGTCGACCGCGCCGGCCTCATAGCCACGGAAACGACGCTGTCCATCGGTGCTGCCAGCGGTCACGAAGATAATGGGGATGCGCCTGGTGCGTTCGTTGCCACGCATTAGCTCGGCGAGCTCGAAGCCGGTCAAGCCCGGCATCTGGACATCGACGAGGGCGAGGGCGACGTCGTGATGAAGAAGCATTTCCAATGCCTCATCGCCCGATCGAGCCTTCAGTAGAATCAGGTCTTCACGGCGGAGAAGCGCTTCGAGTGAAAGAAGGTTCTCCTCCAGATCGTCGACAAGCAGGAAAGGCACGGCGTCCATTATGTATTCAAACCTTTTTCAAATATTCCGCGATCGACGCAAGCGTCATAATGTGAGCTTCCGGACTTGCCTTGGCGGCCGCGTCCGGCATTAAAGCTGCATAAGCCGTGGCGGGATCCTGGATCAATCCGACGCCACCCGCCTCAACCACCGCCTTCAACCCCTGAGCGCCGTCGCTGTTGGCGCCAGATAGCACGATCGCGACTAGCCTTTCCCTATAGGCATCGGCGGCGGTCTCGAACAAAACATCGACGGACGGACGGGAGAAAAGGACCGGCTCATCGCTTGAAAGAGCAAATGTTTTATCGAGTTCGACGAGTAGATGATAGTCGGGCGGCGCGAAATAGATAGTGCCCGCGCAGATCGGCTCCTTGTCCTCAGCTTCCTTCACGGCCATATGGCATTTGACCGCGAACAGTTCGGCCAAGGCGCTTGGCCTGTTCGGCGGTATGTGGACAACAACGATAATCGGCATCGAGAAATTCGCGGGAAGCAAGGGAAGAATGGCCGAGAGTGCCTCCAGGGCCCCAGCCGATGCTCCAATCACCACGGCGTCAAAACGCCCCGCCATCACCCACCCCGCTTCTGGTAGAGTTTCTCTTCCCTGGAAAGTTCCTCGAAGGAGCCCGCGAGAGCCGAAAACCTCAGGCTTTCCTTCGCACCCAGGCCTAGAAATCCCTTTCGCACCATGGAACCTTCAAACAGCCTTATGGCGCGGTCTTGCAGATCGCGGTCGAAGTAGATCAGGACATTGCGGCAAGAGATGAGATGCATTTCCGCGAAGACGGCATCGGTGACCAGGCTATGATCCGAGAAAACCACGTTGCGCCGCAAGCTTTTGTCAAAGGATGCTCTCCCATAGGCAGCCTGATAATAATCGGACAATGACGATTTACCGCCCGATTTTCGGTGGTTCTCCGTGAACAGTTGCACACGATCGAGGGCGTATACGCCAGCCTCGGCCACGGCGAGCGCCTCCGCGTTGATGTCCGTGGCGTAAAATAAGGTGCGCTCTTCCAGGCCTTCCTCGCGAAAAAGGATTACCATCGAATAGAGCTCCTCGCCGCCGCTGCATCCCGCGATCCATACCTTCAGGGAAGGATACGTCTTCAAGTGCGGAACCACTTTTTCACGAATCGCCTTGAAGAAGCTGGGATCGCGAAACATCTCGCTGACCTGCACGGTCAGGTAGCCCAATAGCTTCGGAAGCAGTGATGGATCGTGCAAGATGCTTTCCTGCATCGCCGAGATCGTGGCAAACCCCAGGGCTTGGCGGGCTTGCCGCAGGCGACGCTTGACCGAGGCCATCGCGTAATTGCGAAAGTCATAATGATAGGTGAGAAACAGTGCCTCCAGAAGCAGCCGGATCTCGATATCCTCGACGTTTCTTGGGTTTTCCGCTTCCGTCATTTCGGCATCCACACCCGTACCAGCGATAGCAATTTCTCCACGTCGAGGGGCTTGGCCATGTAGTCATTCGCTCCGGCTTCAATGCAGCGTTGCTGGTCGTCCGGCATCGCTTTCGCCGTCAGGGTCAGTATCGGCAGCTTTTTCCAGGCGGGATTTTCGCGGATCGCGCGGGTGGCCGTCAGCCCGTCCATCACGGGCATCATCACGTCCATTAGCACGAGGTCGATCATCGCCGCATCCGTTCGTGAGGCCTTCTCGAGCGCGGTGATCGCCTCCTGGCCATTGCGAGCTATTTCCACGATCGCGCCGCGGGCTCGAGAATATTTGTCAAGGCATAGACGTTGCGAACATCGTCCTCCACCACGAGGATACGACGACCCTCCAGGATAGCGTCGCGATTGCGCGCCTTGCGGATCATCTTTTGCTGTTCATGCGGTAACTCGGAGATCACCTGATGCAGGAATAGGCTGACCTCGTCGAGGAGACGTTCGGGCGACTTGGCGCCCTTGATGATGATTGACTTGGAATAACGTCGAAGTCGCTGCTCATCGTCCTGCGATAGGTCCCTTCCGGTGTAAACGATGACCGGCGGGAAGGCGTACGCGCTTTCCTGGCTCAAGGTCTCGAGAAGGGCGTAGCCCGAGGCGTCAGGTAACGATAGATCGAGAACCATGCAGTCGACCGTGCCATCCTTGAGGACCTGCAAGCATTCAGCGGCCGTTCCGACCGTCAGCGTTTCCACCCCGCGCGAGCCGAGAAGTTTCGCCACCGCCTCCCGCTGAACCGGATCGTCCTCGACGATCAGGATACGTCGTACGTCCTGTGCCAATTTTAGCTCGAGCTTCTCTAAAACCTCGACAAGCTGTTCGCGTTTGACCGGCTTGACCGCGTAGCCGACGGCGCCCAGGGATAATGCTGTTTCGCTGTGGTCCTCGGCGGAAATCATATGGATAGGCATATGGCGGGTCTCGACGTCGTGCTTGAGGCGATCAAGAACCGCCAGGCCGGATTGATCGGGCAAGCCGACGTCAAGGATGACCGCGTTTGGTCTGTATTCCTTCGCGAGCCTGAGCGCCTCTTCGGCGGTGCCGGCGACCAAGGCCTGGAAACCCATCTCGCGCGAGAGATCCCTGACGATTGCCGCGAAGGATGCATCGTCCTCAATCACAAGCAGAACGCGTCTTGCGCTATCGAGCGCGGCGCGGTCGTCATCGAGCGCGCGCGTCGCGTGCGACGGAGGTTGCGTCCTGGCCGCTGGCACGACTTCGTTCACGGCGCCCTCGGCCATCGTTGTGTGGCGGGTCAACCCATCTCCCAAGGCAAGCAGGGCCGCCGGATCATGGCTCCGCGGCACAGTGACAGTGAAGGTGCTGCCTTTATCAGGCTGGCTCACCAATTCGATCGAACCACCGAGCAGCCGTACAAGCTGACGCGAGATCGAGAGGCCAAGACCCGTGCCACCATAACGGCGACTGATCGTACTGTCAGCCTGATGGAACGCCTCGAATATGCGCTGCTGCTGATCAGGAGCGATGCCGATACCGGTGTCCGTTACAGCAAACGAAATTCCCCGCGCATCCTGCCCGGTGATCTTGAGAACGACGCTGCCTGACTGGGTGAACTTGATGGCGTTCGACAGCAGGTTCTTGAGTACCTGTTCCAGACGAAGCGGATCGGTCTCGATCGCCGCCGGGACATCCTGGGCAACTTCGATTACAAGATCGAGTTTCTTTTCAGCGGCCACGGGTTGGAAAACCTGCCTCAAATTGTTCGCGAGGCGCTCGATCACGACGGTCTCCGGCCTCATCTCCACATGACCAGCCTCGATCTTCGATAAGTCGAGGATGTCATTGATCAAGTTTAGAAGGTCATTGCCCGATGACTGGATGGTCTGCGCATATTTGACTTGCTCAGCGGTCAGGTTCTCGTCCGGGTTGTCCGCGAGCAACTTCGCGAGGATCAATGACGAGTTGAGTGGCGTCCTGAGCTCGTGAGACATGTTGGCGAGGAAGTCGGACTTGTACTGGCTGGCCTGCTCGAGCTCTCTCGCCTTCAGCTCTACGGACGCGTTGACGCGCTCGAGATTGTCGCGCTGGAACTCGAGTTCCTGCGCCTGCTCTTCCAACTGCGAATTTGTCTGTTCCAGCTCGGCCTGCTGCTGCTCAAGGCGAGTCTGCGATTCTTTCAGCGCACGACCTTGCTCCTCGAGCTCTTCGTTCGATACGCGGAGCTCTTCGCTCTGGGTCTGCAGCTCTTCCGACTGGCGCTGAGTTTCCTCAAGCAGGTCTTGCAGCTCACTTCGGTAGGTGGCGGATCGCACGGCGATCGCGACCGCTTCGGACGCCCGTTCCAGAAGCGTTCGCACACGCGGGTCCATGGGACGCAAAAAGCCAATTTCGATGACGGAGTTAACCTGCCCGTCCACCGAGCCGGGAAAGATTGCGAGATGGCGAGGTTTATCCCTGCCAAGCGCCGAACCAAAAGCCAGATAGCCGTCGGGCACCTCTCCGAAGACCAACGGTTTCCCTTCCGCCGCGGCTTGGCCCAAAAGCCCTTCGCGTAACCGAAAATGGTCTGTAATGGCTGCATTGCCTGGTACGCCAAGGGCGGCGATGCGCTTGAATTTATCCCTGTCTATCGCAAACGCGGCACCAGCTATTCCCCCGACGTAACCTATCAGGAACTCCAGGATGCTGTTGCCTAGCTGATCGAGAGGCTGGTCGCCCATCATGGCGGTCGCCAGTCCAACTTGACCCGATTGCAACCAATCCTCGTGTCGACGCGCCAACGTCGCACGTCGTATCAGCGCGCCGATAACCAAGGTCAGCACCATGCCGACCAGGCCAGACAATATTGTGCTCGTCAGTGCCGTCCGCTGAGCGCCTTTCATATCCGCGATGCGCTGCAGGCGAACCTCTCCCTCACGCTGCGCCATGGCGGAGATCTGTGCCCGAATCGCGTCCATCGCGCTTTTACCGCGATCTGAGTTCACGGCCACCAGTGCCGCCTCCAATCCCTCTTTTCGCCGGACGTCGATCGTTTCCCTCAACTCGGCGAGCTTGGCGTCGACGTGCTGCTTGAGCGTCGCGAGCCGCTCCGACTGGCCAGAATTTTCTGCAGTTAACCGATCTATGTCTTGCAGCTTCGATGGTATCGCCCGCAGAGCGTAATCGAATGGTTCGAGATAGGCCTCGTTGGATGTCAGCAGAAAGCCGCGCTGCCCCGTCTCGGCGTCCTGGACTCGCGACAGTAATTCATCAAGCGCAACGATCGCTACATGCGTCTGCACGATGCGTTGATTGCTCGCCTCCAACGCCTGAAGATTGAGAAAGGCAACGAGACCGCTGATCAAGAAGAAGACGAGCGTGCCGGCCAGCCCGATCGCCACCCCGGGATCGAGGCCCAAGGATCGATCCGACAATTGAGAGGCAGGCCTATTTTTCATCAGAATCTCGCAGCATGGAAGGCAGGTCAGGAACCCTTACTCGCGCGCCCCCTAATAGGCAATGACCACGCCGTTGTCGAACCAAGGAGCCGCGAATTTAGACCAGCGAGCATCCCGGAGATCTCGCGGTCAAGGACGCCACGCTCGCGACCACCGCACGGCCGCTAGTCGTCGCCATCGCCGCGCGGGCGCGCCCTTCGCAATGCCACCCAGGGAGCGCCATCCCCATTATCACGCAACGACCACTGAGATTGCGTCCACGCCGATTCTCACGCCCCAGCTCCATCTCCCGGGAAGCTGAAGAACGCGGTTTCGTCACGATCAGATGACCGCGCCTCCGGCCCCGCGGCGCCTGGCGTAGCCGTCATCTCGATACCCAACTCGTTCTGCAGCCGTCACCTCGGGCACCCCACCAAGCGTCGGCGTTACAAGGACAAGATCGACGCTCGCGAGTGTTAAACTGACGTATTTTTTAAGGTCGAGGAGATCCAAACGATCGCCCTACACGTGTAAAGAAACAGCTTCTTGTCTCTAATCGGTTGGAAAAAGTAATGATACCCAGTGGTGATAAGTCGATCCATTCGCGGATAAATAGCAATTTAGGAAGACGCGTAAAGTCAGCCCGAAAATCACTGGGACTTAGCCAAACTCACTTGGCAAACGCCTTGGGCGTCTCGTTCCAGCAAATCGGCAAGTATGAAAGTGGTCAAAACACCATGTCCGTTCCCACGTTCTTGACAATCTGCCACGCTCTTCGCCTTAAGCCATCATCGCTGCTCGACGAATACTCGGACCGGGAAAAGTTCTAACGCGGAGTGACGTCCTGTCCTCCGCGCGTTTGGCGCCGTCAAGCCACGGACATACGGTAAGCGCTTGCTTGCGCGAAAAAGAATCATTTCGAAGAAACGATCAACTAATTCGCCGGCGCTTTGGTCTAGCTCATCAGAAGTTCCGAAATCTTGAGCGCGAACGCGTCCGCGGCGAACGGCTTCGTCAGCACGAGCATGCCGTCTTGCAAATGACCATGGTTTAGGACGGCGTTTTCCGCATACCCGGTGACGAACAGCACGCGCAGCTCTGGGCTCTGGACGCTGAGGGCTGAGCGCGGGCGGCGGCCGCGACGCTGGCGCCCGTTCATGCCGTTTGGCAATCCGACATCCATGACAAGCAGGTCAATACCCGGCCGGGCGTCGAGCAGCTTCATCGCCGATGGCGCGTCGTCCGCTTCCAGAACCGCGTAGCCAAGCTCTTCAAGCATGTCGACCGCCACCATCCTTACGAGCGGTTCGTCGTCCACGCATAGGATTGTCTTTACATCCGGCGCCCACGGCGTTTCGACCGTTGGAACAAGGACCTCTTCATGGCGGGCATTATCATGATGTCGCGGGAGGTAGATGCAGACCCTCGAACCTTTGCCACTTTCCGAATAAATGCGGGCGGTCCTCCAGTAGACCATGGACAGGCCGAGCCCCGTCCCCTTACCGATTGGCTTGGTTGTGTAGAATGGGTCGAACGCTCGAGCGACAACGTCGGGTGTCATGCCAGTGCCCGTATCGCTCACGCAGAGCGAGACAAAGTGCCCAAACGCCAGACCGCGCGCCCTCGCCGCGCGATCGTCGAGTTAGCGGTTACCCGTTTCAATCGTCAACTTTCCGCCGTTCGGTATGGCATCTCGTGCACAGATCGAGAAGCGCGTTCTCAAGCTGGCCCACGTCGAGGAACGTCGTCGCGTCTGCCGTCTTGAGAAGGCGAGTAGGCGCTGTGTCAAGCCCGCCGCCCGCTTGACCGAGGCATGGGCGCCGCTTAGGTAGCGATCAATGTCGTCGACGCTGCCTTGGGCTACCGTGTCCGCATTAGCTCAAGGCTGCCAGCAATGACGGCGCGGATGTTGTTGAAGTCGTGGGCGAGACCGCCCGTTAACTGGCCAACGGCCTCCATCTTCTGAGCTTGCCTTAGCGCTTCCTCGGCTTGCACCAAGGCTGCCGTGCGGTCTTCGACGCGGGCTTCGAGGGTGGCGTTGAGATCGCCGAGGCCGCCGCGGTGCTGCGTAATTCAGCATCTGATCGCACGCGCTGGATATGTGCCCAGGACCGCTCCGTAACTTCCTTGATCAACGCGAGCTCTTCGTCCATCCAGCGGTGACGCACCTTATCGTGGATGGCCATCGGCGAGGTCAGCTTGCCTTCCTTGATCAAGGGCATGCATATTGTCGCCGCGATGCCGATGTCTTGAAAGGTTTTGGCCGCTTCCGGCGCGAGGTCGGCCAAGCTGTCGTTGACGATCAGCGGCTGGCCCTTGTTGAGTTTCTCCACGGCAAGTTCGCCAAAGTCGGCGAGACTGTAGTGGCCAACAATTGAGGGCGCGCCATCGGTTGCCCAGTCACCTCGTATGGGTGAAGCCGTCGCCGTCCTCATCCATGTCCGCATAAGCGCAGTTGGAGATCGAAAGATATGTCACCACCATGCTTGTCGTGATGTCGAGGAAAGCGTCAGCGTCGCGGCTATTGCCTGTTTGCCTGCTTAGATCATCGAGGAAGCGTAATCGTGCCTCGGACCGGCGCAAGGCGGCGTCGGCCTCCATCCGCTCCGTGACATCGGATCCCGAAACAAAAATGACCGTTATCACACCCGAGGCGTCCTTGATGGGCTGGTATACGAAGTCGACGTACAGGTTGATGGTGGCACCATGACGTCCCTTGATTTTGAGGAGCGCTCCCAGCGCCGAATGCGGCTTCGCGCTTCGCCTAACCTCATTGAGAGCGGCTAGAAAATCTTGCTACGTCGCTTCCGGCAGGACCTCGGCAGCACTCTTGCCAACCGCATCGCGATGGTCGACCAGCTTCGAGTAGGCGGGATTGACGTATTGGAACACATGGTCAGGCCCACTCAGCATCGCCATGAAGCCGGGCGCGTTTTCGAACATCTGTCGCGTTCCCATTCCGATGCAAGCCGCTGGCGCCCACGCACGGCTTCCGTCGTCTCGATCACGGTGTCGATCATGCCGAGAACCGTGCCGTTTTCATCTCGGATAGGACTGTAGCAAAAGGTGAGATACGCGGTCTCCGCCTGCCCATGTCGGGTGGTTTCGAGCGGAAAATCTCGTGGTAAACCGCTTCGCCGGACATCGTCTTTTGCGTGATCGGCCGCAGCTGCTCCCAGTTCTCTCTCCAAGTCACTTTTAGCGACTGTCCCACTGCCCCCTGCCTGTTGCCAAGCATTGGAACGTAGCCGTCGTTCTAAATCGCTATGAGGTCATCACCTCAAAAAAGGCATTGGGGGAAGTCCGACGAAATCATCGCGTCGACCGTGATACGCAGGGCTGCCGGCCACCTCTCGATAGCGCCCAATGGCGTTTGGTCCCACGGGAAGGCCCTGACCTTTTCAGCCATGAGGCCGATGGAGGAAGGAAATCTCGAAATGTCGGTCATGTGGCCTTGCGCTGATTATTTCAGTTACGCGAGCGCATGGAAAGTAAAGATCGATGAGAAAGCAACAGCCACGAAGCTGGCCCGGACCCGGAACGCCCGGACGAGACTCCATCGGTTCAAAGGCAACAAGCCGTTGGTTTTGATGAAGCCGCGACCTCGTTCGGACATCTGGCCCGGAAGCGCTACTCACTCATAACTTTATGACGCAGCCCAGCAGTCGTTCGCTGAGCATGAGGTCACCGACCTGGGGAAGTAGACCGAACTAAGAGCGATGGACGCGAATGGAGGTCGGGTCGTCAGGCCTGCGTCGCGGTCCAGCCGAAGCGCGGTTTGATCAGGCACATGGTCGTCCGACACCGGGAAATTGTGTTTTCGATGACAGCGCCATCCGATGCCCCCTTTCGTCCAAGGAGCCGTGAAACATCGAACTCGATCACATGCTTGTCCATGATCGAATTCTAAAGGATCACGAGCTTGCCGGACCACGTGAGGCATGACGATGTTACCCTGATCCTTGGAGGAAAGGCCGCGCCATGGATGACGGCACGGCCTTCAAAAACGTTTCCTTCAACGAAATCCGAAGAAACTCAGTATAGCGAGAACGATAACAACCGCCCCCACTAGCCAGATCAAGTTGTTCATTTTACATTCCTTTCCTTTGTTTAGAAGGGTTATTCCTCCTCCGGTATGATTGTTTGGTTAGTCCTGCTTTTGACAGGTTTCTCCCCCGGAACGTGCGACATTGTGCGCGTGGTGCTTTCCAGGCTATCGCCGTCCGTGGTCGTCTTGGTCTGGGATTTGCTGAAGGTTCCCTTGTCGACAGCCTGAGCCTTTGTCCGTGCCTTCAGCTTGTCGCCGTTGTCGTTGACGTGCGTATTGCTCATGGCTTTACCGCCATCGGTGGCGGCGCCGCCTCCTGAAGCAATGGAAGATGAGGTGCCATTGTCGGTCTGACAGGCACCCGCGGTCCCAACCGAGCTCGCGGATGTCCCGCCAGCGCTGGCACTTCCTCCACTTCCGACCGTTCCTGATAAACTACAATCTTGCGCCAGGGCGGTCGTCGTTGCCGACACACAAACCACGGCTAGCATCAACGCAAATCTTTGCATGTCCCCTCCTCCTACTTTGATGGGTTGGTGATTGAACAAGTGCCATCGGATCGCTTCGTCACCACCGAGCCGTCGGCCCGCGTTTTACTCGCTGTCGAGAAGCTGTCGGCGCTTGCCGAGCCAGCCGACGAGCTAGACGCGGACGAAGTCGCCGTGCTTGACGAGGCGGTCTGTCCGGTCGTCGTCGATGAGGTCACCTTGCCGTTGCCCGCGGTCACCGATGTAGACATGCCGCCAGTGACCGAGTGGCCTTCGATGATCGTGCAGACCGTCCCGTCATCGAGCGTAATGCTCTCGGCTGACGCATGACCAGCGGTCAACAGTGCGGCCGCGACGATCAAGGATTTCGTGATGATAGACATTGTTGCCTCCAAGAAAGGAGGCCGACGCTCGTGACGTCGGCCAAGCCGATTAGCAAGAATGACTGCCGTTCTTCTTCACTTGACCTGGAGCGCAGCCTTTCTTGCCCTTGCTATCGTGGGATCCGGCCTGGCTGCCGCCGGTGCCGGCCGTGCTTCCTGACTGGCCGTCCCCCGCCGAGGAACCGCCGGTACCGACCGAGCTGCTCGACGTGCCGCCACCAGACGTGGAACCTCCCGTGCCGAGCGTCGACGCGGAGCCCGAACCTGATCCAGCCGATGACCCGCCGGTTCCGACCGTGCTGCTCGACGTACCTCCGCCGGCGGACGAACCTCCCGTACCGACCGTTGAGGAGGTGCCAGACGGGCAGCTGGTGCCCCCCGCGGCGCAGTCGCCGCCAGAGGAGCTTCCGCCCGTGCCCACGGTGCTGCTGGACGTACCACCGCCAGCGGACGAACCGCCTGTCCCGATCGTGCTTGAAGTTTGAGCAAATGCGGTGCCGGCGACGAGGGCCGTTGCAAGTGCGATGCTGGTAACCTTGAACATGGTTTTTCCTCCTAGTGGATTTGCGTTTAGCGCCCGATTCTGTCGGTCGGTGCTATTCAACAAACTAGGGTTTGGTCCCGCTGTTCCGCATGGGGGACCTCAGTCGGATGCACCATCGGACCTAGGTCGCAACTGCTCCCTCGGTAGGGGCATAAAGCCAGCCAGGCCCAACACCGCCAATAAACCGCGCGGCCGCCGCCAAGGCTCCGGCGAGGGACACAAGGGCTGCTGAACGTGGGACGCTAACCTATTTTCCGCGACGGCGCATCGGAGGTGAGGCTTGAGTGATGCTTTCCGGTGGCCAGCGGTTGGACCGGGGCCGGATGCTCGGCATGGGTACACGGTACATATGCCGTTGACACTTCTCTAACCGTGTTATTTGCCGCTGTCTTAATGGAGCTGCTTTAACGTTTCCTGCGATACAGGGTGACATATCGCAAATGGCAGTGCAGCTTCGTTCTCAGTGGTTTCTCCGGTTTATCCTACCAGCATTCTTTTCGCTGACACTTTGCGGGTTACTGGTGCTCAGCTTGCAATGGGCCGCATCCTCCACGGATGAGGTCGCGTCCCTTAGGCAGCGCGATCTTGTCACGCTCACGATTGCCAAGCTTCAGGCCGGTGTCGCACATGATCAGGAAAGTGCCACTGTCTGGGACGACGCCGTCAAAAATACCACCAACCCAGACCCGGGCTGGATTGAAGCAAACCTCGGCACGTGGATGCACAGTTATTTCGGATATGACGCTGCGCTCGTACTGCGCCCAGATCTGTCGGTTCTATATCAATTTCCAGCCGGGTTCGAAAATGGATATTCCGCCGCCAACCTAAAGAGCGCTTATCTGCCACTGGCGCGCAAGCTACATACGCGACTTTCCGTTGGCGATACGAAAGGCACGGACGCGCGCGTGCTATCGATCGGCGAGATCCGATTTAAGATATGTCGGCTTTCGGCCGGCGATCGTCAGCGTCAAACCGATCGTATCCGATACGGGAGATATCGAACAAATACCCGGCGAACAGATGCTTCACGTCGCCGTTCGGTTTCTTGATGGAGACTTGCCGCGGTTAATCGGACGAGAATATGAGTTCGCGGATTTGAAGTTCTCCGCCACGGCGCCAAATTCGCCAAGTTTGGCGCGGCGCCGTTAAACACGAGCGATGGCAAGGTTCTCGGCTTTTTCACTTGGGAACCTTTTCAGCCTGGCAGGCACGTTCTGCGGGCTACCATGCCGACGCTACTCGCCGCACTGGTTGCCTTGTTCGCCGCGTCCAGTGTCGCCGCCAACGCCATATCGCGAAGGTCTGATCGGCTCGCGTTGAGCCGTGCGCAGCTTCGTCATCAAGCCTCCCACGACACGCTTACAGGTCTCGCCAATCGCGCGCATTTCTCCGAGCAACTGGAACTGAAACTGGGCTTGGGGAGCGCGAATGACCTACGTTGCGTGATGTTTGTTGATCTCGATCGCTTCAAGGCGGTCAACGACACTCATGGTCATCCAATCGGCGACAAACTGATAAGCCTCGCGGCAGCTCGGATGCGCTCACTTCTTCCCAACGGCCTTATAGGGAGGATAGGAGGCGACGAATTCATCGTCCTGCTTGATAACGAAGATGCGCGATCCGCTGAAGAGAAGGCAGGCTTGCTCGTCAAGGGGCTCAAGACTCCCTATGATATCGACGGTGCGCATATCTCGGTCGGGGCAAGCATAGGTGTTGCTTTCGCGCGGGGTCGTTGCAGCCCCGATGAGGTAACACGGCAGGCGGATATCGCCCTTTATCACGCAAAGGCGGCGGGTCGAAATACCTATGCCATGTTTGGGGTTCACATGGACGAATTGCTGCGAAGTCGCCGAATGCTGGAAATAGACCTCCGCCACGCGATAGGTTCCGGCGGTCAATTGGAGGTATTCTATCAGCCAGTTTTTACCGCGGATGGTGGAAAATTGTATTCGCTCGAGGCGCTCGCGCGATGGAAGCATCCCGCATTGGGTTACGTTCGCCCTGACCAGTTCATTCCACTCGCCGAGGAAATTGGTCTCATTAACGAAATCGGCGCCCTTGTCCTCGAGGATGCCTGCATGATGCTGGCACAGTCTCCAGAGATCCACGTCGCGATCAACGCTTCAGCGTTCGAGCTCTCGACACCAGGCTATACCGATCAAGTCCTAAGCGCTCTTTGTAAGTGGGATGTCAGTCCCGCTCGGCTGGAGATCGAGATGACGGAGACGGCCGCGGCTGGCGAAAGTGGAGAGCTTGAGAAAACGATCACCAGGCTTAGAGAGGCGGGGGTTCGCTTCGCTATAGATGACTTCGGAACTGGTTACTCCTCGTTCTCCCGCGTGCAAAAGATTACCGTTGATCGAATCAAGATCGACAAATCGTTCATTGATGAAATGCATCGAGCCGATAACAGAGCCCTCGTTATCGCCATGATCGAGATGGCCAGGGCAAAGGGCTTGAAGATCACGGCGGAGGGCGTGGAGACGAGTGAACAACTGACAGCGCTTCAGAGCCTAGGCTGCGATGACCTGCAGGGATTTCTCTTGTCAAAGCCTTTGCCGCGCTCCGAGGTTCTCGCCTTGATGCCGCGTTGCCGTGGCGGTTCTCGACAAGAAGCTGATACCGCGTGACCTCCGACAAACCATGGCCGACCATGCGGGGTCATGGAAGGCGCATCCCTAGTGAAGCCTTGATGTGCTTGGACACGTCATCCGCCTTTGATGTCCAGACGATATGGACTTAAATTCCTGAGAGGCCATCTAGGCGAACCACGTTGCTGTGATCGTAGGTCCGTGAACGACCCGACTGGAGCGCCGCGGTCAGTTCCTCGAGCCGGAATGGTTTCGTAACCACGGGGTAATTTATGGCCGCGCCAACCTCGATACGATCGCTATATCCCGTCATCAACACAACAAGCATTCGCGGATACTTCCCACGAATTTCCTCCGCGAGCTCGATGCCGGAGATACCCGGCATCATGATGTCGCTCAAGACGGCTTCAATGTCATTATGCTTCTCGAGGATCGCAAGAGCTTGTTTCGCGCTTTCCGCCTTGAATATGCCCGACACCGTTCCTTCCAGCGCAATAGCTGCCGATTCAAGTGATGATAGTGTGTCGTCAACGATGAGAATTTTGCCCGAAAAGCCAAATTCGGTGTTTATTGTCTCCCGAACAATACGGGGCTCTGTCGATTTGGGCAGCATTAAAGTGAGTGCGGTGCCGCGGCCGAAAATACTGTTAACCTTGACGGCCCCCCCTGTCGCCTTCGCGAAACTGTGAACCTGGGTAAGCCCCAAGCCCACCCGGCCGTTTTCCTTTGTCGAAAAGAAGGGTTCGAACACTCGTCCGAGATCCGCCTGGCTGACGCCTCTCCCCGTGTCAGTCACGGTCAACGCGACGAAAGCGCCTGATATCGATGAATCTTCCCAGGCGCCCTCGGGTACGTTTCTGGCCGATACCGTGACAAGACCGCCGTTCTCCATTGCCTCTCGCGCATTTGTCAAAAGATTAACGAGAGCGATCTCCAGCGCGGCGGGGTCCACATAAACGGGCCAAGTATCGGTCGGTATGGCAAGGTCCAATACCACCGCATCGTTCAGGGCCTGACGCAGGAGCGGTTCAAGCTCCGGAAGTTTGAGGTCGAGTTCAACATGAGTGGCGCCCTGATTGGAGCGCCGAGAGAAAGCGAGCAGACGTTGCGTTATCGCCTTGCCTTTCGTTATTCCCTCGGACATGTGGGCAAGAAGTTGCGTCACCCTTTGCTCATTGTCTCGACGTCGCCTAATGCCCTCGACGCCGGAGTGGAACACCATCAGCAAGTTGTTGAAGTCATGCGCCGCCTGACCCGTGAGCTTTCCGAGCGCATCCATCCGTTGCCAATTCGCGACGCTCTCACGCTCCAAATTTCGCGCGTTGATCTCCCGCTGGAATAAAAACGCGGCGGTTCCCGTCAGCACAAGGGCCACGGACGAACCGGCGAAAGCAAATATCCAAGCTCTACGAGCCAACTGGTCATATTCCAAAACCGGGAGACCCACCTTCACCCGCCAGGGCGTTGCTTGCAGCGAAGCCTCACCAACTCGAACATCGCCGCCGCCAGCCAAACTGACTCTGTCGGGATCCGAGGCGGAGACAATCGCGAACGCTCGACCTTCCGTGCCAGCGAGCTTCGGTTCAGCGGTCGAGGCTACCAATCTTCCCTGCCCGTCCATCACCCAAGCCGACCATGTCCCGGGCAGACCCGCCGTGCGCAGAAGATCCGCCACCGTCGCGGGACGAATAACCGCTGAAACAACGGCCCGAAGGTTGTTTTTGCGCTCGATCGGAACGCGGATGGCGAAAGCCGGCCGGCCCTTGGATCCACTAACTATGTTGCCGACCACCGCTGTTCTAGACTGTATGAGGCGCTCGTGGCTTTCGATGTCGACCACACGCCGGTTCGCGGAGGAATCCAGCGGTGGATAGGCCAGGACGACGTTGCCGCTCTCGTCCGAGATACGGATCTGCTCCCACTTTGGAATGCGCTCGCGCAGTCGACGAGCGGTCTCGGCGAAGCTCGAGCGCGAAATTGGGAGATCAAAGCGCGGCGAGTCGGCCACGACCGTCAGCAATTGAATCTGCGTGTCCAATTCCCGCTGAAGTGTCGCGGCGATGGCACTCGCCATGATCCGCGCGTTTCCATCGAGCGCCTCACGCTGCAGGGTCACGAAATACCAAGACATTCCCGCCGCCAGGATGATGACCGGTATAAGCGAGGCGCTCAAGAGAAGAAGAGCTGGTCGGGCTTTGTTCACGCTATTCGTCCTGTTATCGCATCAAGACATAAGGCTAACGGCGGATCATGCAAGCGGCGATCGGCACGCGACGGGGTAGCCTGATTAAAATCGCGGCAGCAGCCACCTTCGAGCCAACAAATCGCATGATAAGACCCCTTCCGCGCCTTCGGGTAAACGGCACGGGCACTGTCCGGAAGGATCGGAAGCGCCTGATCATCCGAGGTTACAAATAATTCGCCGAACTCGCGGTAACGGTCCGGCATGTAGGGGTGTTGGTGATTTCCCCGTGCCACGTGCCCTTCAATTCCAAGCTGTACGTTTTGATACAACTCTCAACGTTTCGTAAACATACCGGATACCTCAGGTTCGTAGATCACCTCCGCATCAAATGTGGCCGCGTCGGCCCAAACAAGGAGAGGATCCAATGATCAATCTAAGAAAGGCATGCCGCCGTAAGCCAGCCGCTCATCGTGGGTTCGCGATAGCGCTCAGTTCCCTGATGATGCTTCCAGCTGTTACGGCGCACCAGGTTAACGCGGCAGACGCGCGAATACCGGATACTCCAAGGGCGGAGCAAGACGAGGCCGTCCGTCCGTTCAGGATAGATGTTCCCCAGTCACAGCTAGACGATCTGCGCAAGCGAATTGCCGAGACACGTTGGCCAGACAAGCAAACTGTCGATGACATCTCGCAAGGCATCCAACTGGACAGGGTCCAGAAGTTGGTGAAATATTGGGGTACCGACTACGACTGGCGAAAAGCCGAAAACGAACTAAACGCGCTACCGGAATTCATCACGAAAATCGACGGCGTCGACATCCAGTTCATTCACGTTCGCTCGCGCCATCCCAACGCCCTTCCCCTCCTTCTCACCCATGGGTGGCCGGGATCGCAGTTCGAATTCATCAAGGCCATCGGGCCATTGACTGACCCGACCGCGTTTGGCGGACATACGCAAGACGCTTTCGACGTTGTCATCCCATCGATCCCCGGCCATGGCTTCTCGGGCAAGCCGACCGAACTCGGCTGGGGCCCGGATCGAGTTGCCAAGGCTTGGGACGTCCTGATGAAGCGTCTGGGTTACGCAACCTATGTTTCCCAGGGTGGAGACCACGGCTCCGTCATCTCCGACGCGCTAGCGCGCCAGAATCCGAACGGCCTCCTCGGCATTCATCTCAATATGCCAGCCACCGTGCCTGGCGAACTCATGAAGGGTATCAATGCTGGCGACCCCGCCCCCAGCAGCCTGTCGCGGGACGAGAAGGACGCGTACCAATCGCTTTCGACGTTCTTCGGCCGAAACGCGGCCTATGGTGCGATGATGGTGACGCGTCCGCAGACCATTGGCTACTCGCTTTCTGACTCGCCCTCCGGCCTGGCATCCTTCATTTATGAGAAGTTCGCGCAATGGAGCGACAGCGATGGGGAGCCAGAGCGCGTACTCTCGCGCGAAGAGATGCTGAACGACATCACGCTCTATTGGTTGAACAACGTCGGCGCGTCGTCTTCCCGCTTTTACTGGGAAAACAATAATAATAATTTCAGTTCCGACACCCAGAAGACCAAAGACATCAAAGTGCCGGTTGCCATTACCGCCTTCCCGAAGGAAATCTACAAGGCACCGGAGAGCTGGAGCAAGCAGGCCTATCCCTCGCTCATCTATTACAACCAAGCGCGAAAAGGGGGGCATTTCGCGGCCTGGGAGCAACCGCAGGTCTTCGCCGAGGAATTGCGAGCCGCCTTCAAGTCGTTGCGCTAGTTCATGGCGTCGGGGCGGCACTCTTGCAGGCCGCCCCGATTGCGACGTACGGACACATCCTCTTTGTCTAGGTTAGCTCACGGCAAGGAACCGGTCACGGGTTACATCTGATGGAAATCACGGGCCGCCTGGCAAGCCGTCAGCCGACGTTGGAACAGTTTCAGGTCAATTTCATAAATGTCATTCGCGATGACGGATGAGCGATGTGGCAGCTGGCGTGATTTTGCATGGGCGCCTGGCGTAGCCAGCATCTGGAAAAACTCTGAACGAGCGATAGGTATCGGAGGTCACACACAACTGGTTGATCATGAACTGGATTTCCCGCTGGACGGCACGCTCTCTTGCCCTGCGATTTGTCGTCGTCGGCGGTCTGGTCAGTTTGGCGGCTATGTTCATCGTCGGTTATCTGGTGTCGAAGGTCATCGAAGATGCGGTGATTCATAATTCCGGCGCCGCCACCGCCCTTTATGTCGATAGCGTTGTTGCTCCGCTTCTTCCCGACATGCAGAAGGCCGCGCCGCTCGATGAGGCGAGCGCGCTGGCGCTCGATGAGACGCTTGGCCAAGGAGCGCTCGGAAAGCGATTGGTGTCGTTCAAGCTGTGGCGCGGCGACGGAACAATTCTCTATTCCAACGACAAGGCGCTCGTGGGCAAACAGTTCACTGTCAACGACAAGCTTCGCCAGGCATTCGCCGGAACGTTGGTTGCGCGCTATGAAATCGCCGACGACCCCGAAAGCACCACCGAACGTTCGCTCGGCAAGCCATTGATGGAGATTTACAATCCCGTGCTCCAGCCCTGGTCTGGCCAGGCCGTCGCTGTTCTCGAATTTTACGAGACGGCCGAAGGGCTGGGCGAAAGCCTGACGCGAGCGAGATTGTGGAGCTGGTTTGGCGTCGCCGGTCTCACTTCCGTGTTCTTCGCCGTCCTGTCAGGGCTGGTTTTTCGCGGGAGCCGAACGATCGAGGACCAACAAAAGGATCTCGCCAAACGCGTCGCGGAACTCTCCGCATTGCTTGCAGAGAACAAGGGGCTGCAGGGCCGGCTGCAGCGTGCCTCCCAACGCGCCGCATCGTTGAACGAAACCTATCTGCGCAGCATCGGCGCCGATCTCCACGATGGGCCGGCGCAACACATTGCCTATGCGTCGCTGCGGCTGGACAGCGAATTGCTGATCAGCGCGGAAACGCTGCCCGACGAGCGTGAGAAGGAGCTCACCTGGATCCGCTCCAGCCTCGCCGAGGCGATGACCGAGATCCGGGATATCTGCAAGGGACTGGTGCTTCCGGAGATCGAAAAGGCTTCGTTTGCCGAGATCGTCAATCGCGTCACCGTAGCCCACCAGATGAGAACCGACACGACCGTTAACACCGTGATCGAGCAGGACGGGTCGGAGCCTGTGGCGGCGGTCAAGATCTGTATCTATCGGTTCATTCAGGAAGCCTTGAACAACGCCCATCGTCACGGTGGTGGCATCCAGCAGGCCGTTTGGGCCTCCCTCCATCGCGGGCATGTCACGATCGAGGTCAGTGATCGTGGCGACGGCTTCGATCCAAACCATGTCAGGCCATCCAGCCTGGGGCTTGTCGGGCTCCGCGAGCGGGTCGATAGTCTTGGCGGAACGTTCGAAGTGAAGACCGGGGACAAGGGCACGATCCTGACGATGACCTTCGAACCAATGGAAACGGGAGAGCAGAGATGACGTCCATTACGGTTGGGATCGTGGATGACCATCCATTGTTTCGCGAAGGTGTGACGCGCAGCCTTTCCGAAATCAAGGACTTCCTGGTCGTGGGGGAAGGTGCCACCAGCGACGACGCGGCGATGATCGCGGCCGACAAGCATCCCGATGTCATGCTGGTCGATGTCTCCATGCCGGGCGGTGGCTTGAGCGCGATCGGTGAGATCCTGCGGCGCAGCCCATCGACGAAGGTGTTGATGCTGACGGCGTCGGAGGAAATCGACACGCTGCTGGCAGCGCTTCAAAGGGGCGCGATGGGATATGTTCTGAAGGGCGTCGGCTCCAGGGGGCTCACTGAGGCGATCAGGACGATCCTCAAGGGAACCCGCTATGTGTCTCCAGCCATGTCCGCGAAAGTGGTGGATGTCTCGCTGGACAAGGAGCCGCCCAAGAACGCTTTGACTCCACGCGAACGCGAGGTGATGGACCTTGTGGGAGAGGGTCTCTCCAACAAGCATATCGGGCTGCGGCTTGATCTGCAGGAAAAGACCGTCAAGCATCACATGACGCAAATCCTGACGAAACTGGGCGTTTCGAACCGAACCGAGGCGGCGCTGCGCTGGCGTGGGAAGGGTTAGGGTCTACACGCTCTAGCGAACAAACCGGTTCAGCCGCCGAACATCGTTGGCTGTCGCCTGCCTGTCCACGATGGTGCGGCCTTTCGAATCCCGCATGATGTAGCGACCGCGCCGAAGCGTTTCGGTTATGCCATTGCCGTGGCGAACATCGACACTGCCATCTGAACTTTCCGTGGCCTTAACGCCCGAGGCTGATGATGCGGAGGGAGATGATGGCGACGAGCCGCCGCCCTTGCCGGAGTTGCCGCTTGCGCCCGCGCCCCCGTTGCCATTGCCGTTCCCGTTACCACCCGCGTTGCTGGAACTGTTGCCGGCGTTGCCCGAGCCGTTTCCATTGCCTGCGCCGTTGCCGTTGCCATTGCTGGAACCGTTTCCATTATTGCCGCCGTTGCCATTTCCGCCGCCATTGCCGTTGCCGTCATTGCCGTCCTTCGCATGCGCGGCATTCGTCGTCGGCGCCGGAAGCGGCCCGAAACTTAGCGTCAGTGGCATCGCCGAGATAAAAAGGGCGACGGTCGCCCCGCATCCCAGTCTCAGTAGGCAGCGCCTTGAAAGCATGATTGCGCCCTTTCCGGCCTTTATGCCCTTGTCTACGCAGATAATGGCGCATGGATCTCCGCCGCACAGATCTTTCGCATCGATCATTCGACCTCTGGGCGATCGGTGCGCTGTTTGTGGCGAAATTCAACCACCTGCCGCATCTGCGCCAGGCGAAGCTCAAGCGCGGTCCGATCCATCGATGGGGCAAGCTTGGCAAGTTCATCGGCCAGAATGTCCATCTCCCGGAGGAAGAACAGCAGGTCAAAGCCACGCTCGAGTTCGGTGGCCGCGTCGTTGGCATCAGGCGAACTGGTTCGCAACGACGCCCGGTCCGCCGACATGATCTCGACGACCGCACCGCTGGCGTGCCTAGCTCGAGTGTTTGTCACGATGTGCTCCTGTCAGTGCTGTTGCGGTTTGGACGTGGCATTTCCCACGCCATCTTGTGCATTCTGTTGTCGCGCACGGCGGCTGCGCCACGCTGCGGCCTGGCGTAGGCCGTCGACAACGCTCGGTAAACTCGGTGGTTTGACGACGACGTGCACCCCGTCCCGGTCGCCAACAAGATCAGGATTTCCCGTCAGGTAGACGATGCCGACGTTGAAATGGTCGACCAGCTGCCTTGCGATCTCCGGCCCTGTCAGCCCATCGGCGAGGCGCACGTCCAGAATTGCGATATCAGCCTCGGGCGCCAGCTCCATCGCCTCGGCCGTGTTTCGGGCAATCCCCGCGATCTCGAAACCCTCTGCCATCGCGATGTCTTCCACCATCAACGCAAAAGCCGGCTCATCCTCGACAATCAGAACACGCATGATCGCTCCTAGTGTATCGTCGGCGCCAAGTGGCGCAGGTCGGAATCGGGTGCGGCAAAAATTCCAAGCTCGAACTTGCGCGCCCTGACACGGCCAAGCAGGTCTGTCCTGATATTCCGCGGCTCGGGCAAGATGCGCGATAAAAGTACAATCCGCTCACCGTGGGCCCATCCATCGCGTACGGTTTGTGGCTCTGCCAAGTTTCGGTCGATGTTCTTGGCGGCGAAACCTAATCTTCCTATCGTCCCTAGGAAGCTAACCACAACGAACTGCAGAGCAAAACGGGCTTTGGTCCAGGATGCGCCGATTATTCGATCGCCGCGACCGTCTGGGCTTCAGCCGGTGGCGTGCATTCCACGCGTGGCCCAGAGTAGGGCTGATATGTGTTGTCGTCCGCGCGATAGGATCTGTAGCGACTGGCGCACCATCTTGCCGTGTTCGCCGGGAGGGCCGCGACTGGCGACGTCGACGCCGGATCGCGGCTTTCAAACGGCGGCTGGCACACGCGGACCTGTCCCTCGAAGGTGCGATATGTGTTCGTCGTCGGGTCGAACGATCTGTAGCGCGATGAGCACCAATTCAGATGCGCTACCGACATTCCGGTCGATAGCGGCGATGTATCGGTGGGCGCCGACGCGGCGACCGCTAGTGGCTTCTTCGCAACCTCCCGGGTGTCCGCCATCGCATACGTCGAAAGTGCGGGGGGCAATCGTATATAAGTCTGGAGGGCCGGATAGACACGCGTGGGCTCGGTTGTCCAAAGATTGGCATCCATTAGACCGCGCAAGTCTTGTTGCGTGTTTTCCGCCATGCCGATCGAAGCAATCGACGCGGCAAGCGTGACCGTGCCCATAACGGTGACTATTCCAAACGCGACACTCGCGAGCCCGTTCATCGTCAGTATCCATTTTGTGCGAAGACATTTGCCAGCGTCATATCGGCGGCGGTGGTCAGATCGGCTTGAGCGGCAAGGCATTTGCCGCGCCGCCCAACCGAGTTCGATCAATTGATGACCTGAATAACCTTGCGGGACGAAGGTTCGATGATGACCCGCTCGTTGTTGACGATCGCGTAGCCGTACTTCGGATTTTCGGGCACCGGTGTGACCACGACCGTCTCTGGCAAGGCGTGGCCAACCACGACTTTTTCCCGCACAATCACGGGCTCCGCCGGTGCCGGCGCTTCGCGAACATAGGTAACGACCTTTGCGGGCGGTGGATCGATGATCGTACCGACCACGGCGCCCGTGACGCCGCCCACGGCCGCACCGACGGGACCGCCGACGATGGCGCCGGTGACCGCTCCGCCAGCCGCGCCATTAACAGTGCCCGACTGCGCCACGGCGACGCCGGACATGAGGGTGATCGCCGCGATCGCGGTCGCTGTAAGTTTGAAAGACATGTTCATCTCCTTTTGGAAGCTTCGTCGCAGCCAGAAAACGGCTTTGCCTGCTGGTAGTTCCGTGGTCGGACCTAGGTCGGAGACATCTCAGACTAAGGTCTGAGGCGAGGTGTTGAAGTTCGATCTCGCTCAGGCTAATAGCGGCTCGTTTTGGGCGAGACAGCCCGCTATCGAGGGTATCGATACTTGAAATTTTGACGTCTCCACGAGCAAAGGCGAGCTCTTCGAGAGGACTGACGCTCGCAGCATTATCTGGTCCACGGGTGTTCTTTTTGTTTGATGCGACGCGAATGATATTCCTAGACGGCACCGCCCTCGTTTCCCCACTCATTGCGAGGACTCCCATTATGGCGAGCCTTTCGTTTTAAGCGTAGGCACCAGTCTCGTGCGAGGTGTTGACCAAACCTCATCGCAAATTGCGTCAGCGGCAATGTTTGTCTGGCTTGGCTTGAAACGCAGCCAACTATCGCTCTCCTCGAGCCGCTTGCGACTGGCGACCAATATCATCGCGGCAAGGCTTACGATTTGTCGACAGCATCGGGCAGCCGCGTAATCGGGGATTCCAGCTAGGCCATTGATGAATGAGGCGGCGGCCTCGCCCGGCCACCGCATACCATCAGGCAATATCCGGCAGCTCGCCGATCAGTTTGTCGAGTGTGATAGGGTAATGTCGGACCCGAACGCCGGTCGCGTTATGGATCGCGTTCGCGATAGCCGCCGAGACGCCACATAGACCGAGTTCACCCACTCCCTTGGCCTTCATCGGAGACGAATATGGGTCCGTCTCGTCCATGAAGATGACCTCCTGATGAGGAATATCCGCGTGAACGGGTACCTCGTAGCCCGCGAGATCGTGATTAACGAAGAAGCCATGGCGAGTATCAACCGCAAGCTCTTCCGTCAATGCCCCACCCGCGCCCATCGTCATCGCGCCTATAACTTGGCTGCGGGCGGTGATCGGATTAAGAATGCGGCCGGCCGCGCACACGGCCAGCATGCGGCGAATGCGCGTCTCACCAGTGGCGACATCAACGCCGACCTCCACGAAATGCCCGCCAAAGGTGGACTGCTGGTGGGTCTTGGTCAGGTCACCCCAGTCAATCGTATCTTCGCCGACAATACCATCGGTTCCAGCGGCTTCTGCCAGCGCCACGATCCGGTTGCCCAATTTGACCTCACCATTCTCAAACACGGCGTCGGCCGAGTTGAATCCCAGTTTGCTGGCAATTGCCTCGCGAAGCTTGACGCAGGCCGCGTAAACTCCCGAAGTCGCGGAATTGGCACCGAACTGACCGCCCGATCCCGCCGACACTGGGAACCTGGAATCACCGAGCCGGACAGCGACTTTTTCGACGTTGACGCCCATCATTTCGGCGGCGGTCTGAGCGATGATCGTGTAACTGCCGGTGCCGATGTCGGTCATGTCCGTCTCGACCGTGACGACACCATCTTGATCGAGCTTGACCCGCGCCCCGGATGGCATGACGAGATTGTTGCGAAAAGCTGCCGCGACCCCCATGCCAATCATCCAGTTTCCCTCGCGCCGTTTCGCTGGGCGCGTCCGCTTGTCCCAGCCGAACTTTTCGGCACCAAGTCTCAAACAGCCAATCAGATCGCGATGGGAGAACGGGCGGTCGGGATTTTCCGGATCGACCTGGGTATCGTTCTTGATCCGGAACTCGATTGGATCGATGGCGAGCTTCTCCGCCATTTCATCCATGGCGATTTCGAGCGCCATTAGACCGGGAGCTTCGCCGGGCGCACGCATGGCGTTTCCTTCCGGAAGATCAAGCGTGGCAAGCTTCATCCCCGTCATCCGGTTCTCACCAGCATAAAGCAGCCTCGTTTGCATCACAGCGGTTTCCGGACCACCGCCTGGAAGATCGCCTGACCAGCTCTCGTGCGCGATCGCCGTGATCCTCCCATCTAGTTCGGCGCCAATGCGAATACGTTGGATCGTCGCCGGCCGGTGTGTCGTGTTATTCGGTATCATCGGTCGCGGAAGCGCCACCTTGACCGGTCGTCCAATTGACTTCGCGGCCAAGGCCGCGAGCACCGAGTCAGCACGAAGGAAAAGCTTGCCGCCAAAGCCACCACCGATAAATGGTGACATCAGGTGCACTTTCTCCTTCTCGACGCCAAGCGTCGTCGCGAGATCGGTACGCCACCAGTCGATCATTTGGCTTGATGTCCAGACCGTGACCTCATCACCGTCCCAAGCCGCGATCGACGCGGGGGGCTCCATCATGGAATGGGACTGATCCGGCGTGGTATATTCGGCGTCGAGCGTAACCTGGGCAGTACCAAAGGCTGCCTGGAAATCACCCGCGGCGCTCTCGGGTTCGGTCGAGGGATCCGGCGTCTTGGCATTTGCCATCTCGGCCCTTAGATCAAACGCACCCTTCTCAGGCGCGTAGTCAACCTTTATCAAGGCGGTCGCGGCGCGCGCCTGTTCGAATGTCTCGGCCACCACGACGGCGACCGCCTGGTGGTAGTGCTTAATCTCCCTGCCACCGAAGAGCTTCGCGGTGTTCATCTTGCCCTTCCGCAGATCGCCGACCTCGAGTGTGGTGATGACCCCGAGCACGCCAGGCGCCTTTCTCGCGGCGGCGCTGTCGATGGATATGACCTGTCCCTTGGCGATGGCCGAACCAAGAGGGTAGCCATAGGCATATCGTAGCGCCGGGTCGTGCCATTCGTAGGCATACATGGCTCGGCCCGAGGTTTTTAGCTCGCCATCGATGCGGTGAATGGGCTTCCCAACGACTTTGAGTTGATCAATCGGATTAGTTGTTGCTGGTTTTTCGAACTGCATGACCTATTCCCTCGCCTCTGACAAAACGGCGCCAAGCGTGCGCTCGGTCAGGCCTATCTTGAATTTGTTTTGCTCGGTCGGGCGTGCATCGGCAAGAAGCGCCGCCGCCGTCGCGCGAGCGCCCTTGTTTAGTTCGGCTTCCGCGGTCTCGACGCGCCACGGCTTGTGGGCGACGCCGCCCACCGCGACCCTGCCGCTACCATCGGGCTGGATAACGGCCGCGATCGATACCAGCGCGAACGCATAGGATGCGCGGTCTCGAACCTTTCGGTAGATGTGTTTGCCACCAATGGGCGGAGGCAAGGTTACACTCGTGATAAACTCGCCCCGCTCGAGGGTTGTCTCGAGATGCGGCGTATCGCCAGGTAAGCGATGAAAGTCGGCGATCGGAATGAAACGCTTCTCTCCGTTGGACTTGACGGTCTCCACGACCGCGTCCAGCACCCGCATCGCCACGGCCATGTCGCTAGGGTGGGTGGCGATACAGGCCTCGCTCCCACCGATCACTCCGAGCTGGCGGGTAATCCCGCCAATGGCGGAACAGCCGCTGCCCGGATCACGCTTATTGCAAGGCTGGTTGGGATCGTAGAAATAGGGACAGCGCGTGCGCTGAAGAAGGTTACCGGCTGTCGTCGCCTTGTTGCGCAGCTGCCCGGACGCCCCGGCCACGAGCGCGCGCGAAAGAAGTCCGTAGTCGCGGCGCACGGTCTGGTCAGCCGCGAGATCGGTATTGCGCACCAGGGCGCCGATGCGCAAGCCGCCATCCCGTGCTTTTTCGATCTTGTCGAGTCCAAGGCCATTAACATCTATAAGATGCGATGGCTTTTCTATCTCGAGCTTCATCAGATCGAGCAGATTGGTGCCACCGGCGATGAACTTCGCCTCTCGATTTTGCGCCGCCGCTCGCGCCGCGCTTCGACGGACGATGCTCTCTCATAGGAAAACGCCCTCATGCCGGCACTCCCGCGACTTCCTTGATGGCGTCCAAGATATTGGAATAGGCTCCGCATCGACAGATATTGCCGCTCATGCGTTCGCGGATCTCCGCGGATGTCACGGTTGCTTGGGCAATAAGATTTTCGGTGACATGGCTCGGGATGTCGGCGTCAATCTCCTGTAGTACCGCCACGGAAGAACAGATCTGTCCCGGGGTGCAGTAACCGCACTGAAATCCATCATGCTTGACGAACGCGGCTTGCATCGGGTGAAGATTGCCGGGCCGCCCGAGACCTTCGATGGTCGTGATCTTCTCTCCTTCATGCATGACCGCGAGTGTCAGGCAGGAATTGATGCGGCGGCCATTGACGATGACGGTGCAGGCGCCGCACTGGCCGTGATCGCAGCCTTTCTTCGTCCCAGTGAGATGGAGGTGCTCGCGCAGCGCATCGAGAAGGGTGGTCCGGTTATCCAACGTCAAATGCTTCGTTTCTCCGTTGACCTCAAAGACGACTTTCGTTTGTTCTTCCACGATTTCTCTCCTAATGTCGGCCGCGCATACACCCGTCGCGGCTCCGGCAATCGCCACCGTCGCGGCTGAGGACACAAGCAGCTCCCTGCGTGAAGGTTCCAATCGGATTGGTGATGGCATCTTTGGTTCCCAGCTAATTTTTCCGGCATTGGGCGGCTTCAACCCACGCCGTTCTGTTTCAGATAGGGTCGAGGTCGAGCACGATAACCCGAAAGATGGATGCGCCAGGCACCGGAATTCAAGAATGCGCTGAGGCTTGGTGATCCAAGTTATATAAGCCATGGAGCGCATGCTTGTTCCAAACGTCAGCTCAACGGCCTCGGAAAGCGATAGTGATGCTCGTTAAAGATATGGCCTGGTTGATAGCCGTGACGCTAGGACGATGGGCGGCGCCGGCACCAAAGCGCATTAAGTTCTGCTTTTTCGCAAATTCCCTGGAATAAAAATAATGTCCTGGAAACCCTGGACCCCGGGAGAACGTTCCTACTTTCGGACCAGAAGTCTTGGCGAAGCTCGGTCTCAAAGACAGTCGCCCTAGGATCCCAATGCGCCCATCCGTGAAACTGGTCTCCCTCGCGACCGCCCTGCCCCCACACATCATTGATCAGCGAGACGCCGCAACCGCTGCGTACAAGGCCTTTTCGGCTCGATTTCGCGACTTCGAGCGGCTGGCAAACGTCTTCGAAAGCTCCGGTATACGTCGACGCTATGGCGTCCGCTCGATTGACTGGTATCTGGCCACGGCCGGATGGCCAGCCCGAAACGCCGCTTTTATCGAGGGTGCGAGCGCTCTTTTCGTTGAAGCGGCGAAGCGTGCCCTTGAAGCCGCGCGCCTTGCCGCGTCCGACGTCGATACGATCGTGACGGTATCCTCAACGGGAATCGCGACGCCCAGCCTGGAGGCTCGCGTCGCTAAAGAGATGGGATTTCGAGAAGACGTCGAGCGAGTACCTGTTTTTGGTCTCGGCTGCGCGGGGGGCGTTTCGGGTCTGTCGATCGCGGCCCGACTGGCGGCGTCGCGTCCAAATTCCGTGGTCCTTCTTGTCGCCGTGGAGACCTGCACGCTTGCGTTCAGGCTGGACAAGCTGACGAAGGCCAACATCGTCGCGACCGCCTTGTTCGGCGACGGTGCCGCCGCCTGCATAGTCAGGGCAGGCGACGCGGGCTTGGCTGAGATCGAAATGAGCGGCCAGCATACCTGGTGCGACACTCTCGACATCATGGGCTGGAGTGTCGATCCCGAAGGCTTGGGGGTTATTTTCGACCGCGCCATCCCGCCGTTCGCGGAAGAAAATCTTCGCCCCGCGATTGAAGGAATACTTTCAAGATCCAATCTATCAATCCGAGATGTGGATCGCTTCGCATGCCATCCCGGCGGTGCAAAGGTCATTGACGCGCTCGAGAGCGCCCTGATAGTCAATCGTGGCACACTCGACCATGAACGCAATGTTCTTTCGGAATTCGGAAACATGTCCTCTCCGACAGCCTTGTTCGTTCTCGATCGGCTTATTGCGTCCGCTCCTCCGCCACGCATACTGCTGACGGCGATGGGTCCAGGTTTCACCGTGAGCTGTGTCTCGCTAAGGACAACCGCATGATCTGGGCGTATGTGTTATTGTCGGCTGTCACCGCTGAGCGCGTGGGTGAGCTTTGGCTAGCGGGACGCAACACTCGAGCGTTGCTAAGGCGAGGTGGCCACGAGACTGGCAGGCAACATTATGGCTTGATCGTCGCGCTTCACGCCTCCTGGCTCACGGGCCTGTGGCTTTTATCATGGAATTCCACGGTGGATCTTGGCTGGCTGGCGGCGTTCGGTCTGCTGCAGGCTTTGCGGCTCTGGACCCTGCTGACGCTCGGCACGCGCTGGACAACCCGAATTATTGTTGTGCCCGGTGAGACGCTTGTGCGGACGGGCCCTTATCGCTTTACGCGCCATCCCAACTATGTTGTCGTGGTCGGCGAGATCGCCGTGCTTCCCTTATGCCTTGGCCAACCGGTTTACGCGGTTGTATTTTCCATCGCCAACGCGATTATACTCTTTGTACGCATCAAGACCGAGAACGCGGCGCTTTCAGGACCACCATATGATGCCCACCTCTGATCCTCCTCTAGGTCTCCGCGCTTCGCTTTTAGTCTGGATCGGGTTCGTGGCGATGTGCGCCGGTATGTTCATGGCCATCCTTGACGTCCAGGTTGTGGCGACGTCGCTCCCGACGATCCAATCCGCGCTTGAAATCAACCCGGATCGGATGAGCTGGATCCAGACCGCCTACCTGATCGCCGAGGTCGTCGCCATCCCGCTCACCGGCTACCTCACCCGGGTTTTGACCATGCGCTGGCTATTCGTGGGTTCAATGATCCTTTTCGTGATTGCTTCGGCGGGCTGCGCCGCGAGCGGCGAGTTCAGCGAGCTCGTTTGCTGGCGTGTCCTCCAGGGGTTCTCCGGTGGGACTTTGATCCCGTCAGTCTTTTCCGCGGTGTTCATCCTGTTTCCCAGCCAGCGACAGGCACTAGCGACAACGATTGCCGGCGTCCTCGCTGTTCTCGCGCCGACGGTTGGGCCGATAGCTGGTGGCTGGCTCACCGAAACCTACTCCTGGCATTGGCTTTTTCTGATCAACCTGGCACCGGGCACGCTCGCGGCCGCGGTGGCATCGCGAACCCTACCACGCCATGTCGTGGATCATTCAGCACGTCAGGGGCTCGACTGGATATCCCTGCTGTTGATGGCGGGAGCTCTCGCCGCTTTGCAAATCGGGCTCAAGGAAGCGCCGACGAGTGGGTGGATCTCATTGTACGTAGTTGGCTGCCTCGGCTGCTCTTTTTTCGCCGGATCGCTTTTCACATGGCGTTGCACGATGCGATCACCACCGCTCGTCGAACTGGGTAACTTCCGAGACCGCAACTTTCTAGTTGGTTCGGTCCTAAGTTTCACTCTTGGCATAGGGCTGTTTGGATCCGTGTACCTGATGCCAGTCTTTCTGGCGTTTGTCCGGGGACACAACGCGTTTGAAATCGGCATGACGATGCTGGTCACGGGCGTTGCCCAACTCATCACGGCGCCGATTGCCGTTGCGTTGGAGAAGAAGACCGACCCGCGCGTCTTATCGGCGTGCGGCTTTGCGTTGTTTTCCGTGGGGATTGCCATGAGCGCGTTTCAGGACCCACGATCTGATTATGATGCGATGTTCTGGCCGCAGGTCGTTCGCGGCGTGGCTATCATGTTTTGCCTTCTACCTCCCACCCGACTTGCACTTGGTGGGCTGCCGCCCCACCGGGTTCCAGATGCCAGCGGCCTCTTCAACCTCATGCGTAATCTCGGTGGCGCGATCGGGATCGCCTTGATCGACACCATCATCTACACCCGCACCGATGTCTTGGGCGAAAAGCTTTGGAAGGGCCTCGAGAGTGGCAACATGAAAACCGCCGCATTCATAGGGGCTCCAGCGGGCATCGTCAGTGCTCATCAGTCCGGCGCGTTTGATGCCGGCAAGACAGCGTTGCTCGATCCACTCGTCCAAACCGCGAGTTCCGTCGAAGCGATCAATGAAGCCTGGCTTCTCGTCGCAATAATGACGGCATGCGCGATCACTGCTCTTCCTTTCGCAAGGCACGTACCGCGCGGTGAGAGTGGAGACTAGCCGATCCGAGGACAATAATCACGCGCCTTTGCCGAGCCACGATGCAACGCGCGTGGATCGCGTTTCGTAGAGGTGCATCAAAATACGATCGTGACTATCGAACCGGAAGCCAAGATCTCTCTTCGCAGTCGCCCTTCGTGACTCAAGTACTTCTCCCCTTCATACCTACCCCGATGGAAATGCCAGCAACATCGCACTCCACGCTCGAGCCCTGGCTCAGCACCTCGGTGCCGAGGTTCATGCGCTTGTTCCGAATGCCGATTTTCCGCCGATCAGCAGCCCCCTGGCCAATCTATTGCTTGACGCCAATGCGCTAAATTAGTCACAATCAACCGGGCGATCCGTCCAAACTCGCCGATGTCCTGGTGGACTTCGTGGACACAGCCAATCCGCCTGTCCGGTTACCGCTGGGCAGCGATAAAGTCGCGGCCATCGAGGCGAAACATGCGGCCGATGCAGCCATCGTCAGTGCATGGCGGAAGACTGCATCTTCGACAGACTTCGCTTAAGGGAAGCAACATGAGCGGCCGCGCAAGAGGACGATCGAGCACCGAAATCGATCGTCCTCGTCATTCCCCTCACCGTCAAACCCGGGTTTCCAACGCTGCGAAAAGCGCTTCACTTTTCCGAACGGCATGACCGCTGTTGGCGCCAGAAGCGGTCATTGACGCGCCGTTTTCAGAGCAATGTGACCAGGCTTTCGAGGAAGGCGCGAACCGCCGGATTGGACCGCCGGCTTTCCGGCCACAAGGCGGTGATGTTGTGCCGCTCCACGGCATAGTTCGCCAGAACCGGAACGAGCGCACCGCTCTTCACCCAGGCGGCGGCCATGAAGCTAGTCGCCATCCCGATCCCGGCACCGGCGGCGATGGTCGCAAGCACCGCTTCGCTTGCATCGACGACGATCGCGGATGACGGCACGATCTCGACCTCTCTATCCCCGATACGAAACGGCCAGCGGAACATCTGGCCGCTGCTTTGGTAGCGCAGGCTGACCGTTTCATGATCGTGCAACTGGTCCGGATGTGTCGGTGGGTCGCGCCTCGCCAGATAGTCGGGAGAGGCGTAGCAGCACAATCGATGCGGCGCGAGTCGTCGGGAGAGAAGGCGCGAGTCGGCCAGATCGCCGATACGGACGGCCAGATCGAATCCGCCCTCGATCAGATCGACGATCTGATCACTTAGGCGCAGGTCGATGCTCACCTTGGGATAGTGTTTTCGGAATTGTGGCAGGGCCGGCGCGATCACATGCAGGCCGATCGGCAGCGATGCCGCAATACGTATTGTGCCGGCCGGCTCGGTGCGCGCCGCTTTCGCCGCCTGCTCGATGTCCTCGGCGTCCTGTAGCAGCCGAAGCGCCCTTTCATGCAGGTCGTGCCCTTCGCTGGTGAGCGTTAGGGAGCGTGTCGTGCGTGCAAACAGCGCCACGCCAAGCTGTTTTTCCAGCCGCTGGATGCTCTTGCTGACTGCCGACGGGGAGATCGAGAGCGAGCGGGCTGCGGCGGTGTAGCTTCCGAGCGAGCCAGCCCGCGCGAAAGCAATCAATCCCGTCAGCCGATCAAATCTAATTTGTTCCTTCATGGCACTATTAAAGCGAAGTTAGCGATCATTATCAATTGACGGCGTCAGTCATATCTTTGTCCACGAACGCCAGATAGCTAAGCGAGGCAATGATGACTGCAATGATGAAAGCCGTGCGACTGCACGAATTCGGAGGTCCGGAGGTTCTGCTCTATGAGGATGCCCCGCGACCGGAGATAGCGACGGACGAGGTGCTGGTCCGTGTCCACGCCACAAGCCTCAACCCACCGGATCTCTATCTGCGCGACGGCTACCGGAGACTGCCGCCGGAATGGCAACCCAGCCCGACCTTCCCTTTGATCCTCGGCACCGATGTGTCGGGCGTCGTAGCGGCCGTTGGCGCGAGTGTTACCGGATTTGAGGTTGGTGACGACGTCTATGCGATGGTCCGGTTTCCGCAGGACCTGATGACTGGTAGCGGCGCCTATGCCGACTATGTGCGCGTCTCGGCCTCGGAACTGGCGCTGAAGCCTTCGCGGATCGATCATGTCCATGCTGCAGGCGCGCCGATGTCGCTGCTCACCGCCTGGCAGTTTCTGGTCGACTTGGGCCATGACGCGCCGAACCCGTTCCAGTCCCTCGCGCACACGCCGATGCCGCTGAACGGCAAGAGCGTGCTGGTCAACGGCGCCGGCGGTGGCGTTGGTCATCTGGCGGTGCAGATCGCCAAATGGCAAGGCTCGCGGGTGATTGCGGTCGCCTCCGGCAAACACGGGGCGCTGCTCACCGACCTCGGCGCAGACACCGTGATCGATTACACCAAGGTGGCGGCCGAAACGGTAGCGAAGGATGTCGACCTGGTGCTCGATGCCGTCGGCGGCGCGCACATGGAACGCTTTCTGCCCAGCATCAAACCGGGCGGCGGCCTGTATCTCGTCAACCCGTTGGGCTTTGCCGGCCATGATGATGCCGCCAAGCGACAGATCACCGTGTCAACGACCCAGGTGCGCTCCAACGGTGCGCAATTGGCGCAAGCCGGCCGCCTTCTCGAGGACGGCACCGTTCGGGTGGCGATCGACAGCACCTATCCAATGGCCGAGGCGTCGGTGGCCCATCGTCGCGCCTCCGAAAGAAGTATCCAGGGCAAGATAGTGCTGATCACCGCCTGATCATTGCCGAACAACAGGCACCTCTGATTGCCGAAGATCGGACGTCAGAGGTGCGGATGGGAAAATATCTCATGCTGATCATCACCGGCTACATGCATGTCGACCCAACCGATCTGGCGCAGTTCCGGGCCGATCTCACAGCGCTTGCCGCAGCCACACGCCAGCGCCCCGGAAACATCTCCTATGATGCCGCCGTCGACGCGCCGGAATCAGGGCGATTGCTGATCGCGGAACGCTGGGTAGATCAGGCCGCACTCAGCGCCCATCTTGCGGCGGCGGACACGATTGCTTTCGTTGACCGTTGGCATGGTCGAATGCAGGGCGATATCCGGAAATACGACGCAGCTAATGAACGTCAGCTCAGGGAATGACGTATGCTATTCTGTGGTCGACGTCCGCTTCTTCGGGCCGATTGCCGTCTTCCACTACGCGCCACGACTGGAGGTCGAATTCGAGTTTGTCCAAAGCTCTTTGTCCGCCTTAATGGCTGCAACAGTCGACAGTGCGCGTTCATAAGTATCGACTTGCAGTGTCAAACCCATGTGAGCTGTCTCTTTTCTCACGAGGAATTCTACAACGTCTCGATCTGGGGTGCCGCGATGTATAAGTCCGGCAGCCTCTATCAAGTAGGAATCATACTCATCCGCGAACTCTTGCGCGTTGGCCTCGTCCCATCGCTGTCCGGAACTCAATAACCCTATTGGGTCCCAAAGTGACCAGCCAATGTCGCGCAGCCGCGACAGCTTGAGCTTGGGCAGGGTGGAAAGAGCTGCTATCGATCTAAATCCGGTTGCTGATTAACACCGATACACCTTCCGCCTGGGACGGAAATTCCAAATGAATAAGCCGATAGCCATAGCTATACCAAGCATCAAGTAGTGAAATGGCGACAGGCTCAGATTGAAAGCGAATGTCGCGATACGAAGCAGGACGAATGCTACAATGGTTGCGGATGTCGTGAGTTCGCTGCGTCTGTTGTAGGTCCTTTTGTCGATCATTTTCGCTCACACCAGTGCCATTGGTTCTAACTTTGAGAACAACCCGAGCGCGATAATTGCGCTCCAATGCAACGGGTAAAAATTTATCGTGTGATGTCGGCAAAGGGCGGGATTGCGCCGTATTACTTTGGGGTTAATGCCGCTGGGTCGATCCACGCCGATTTAATGAAGGTCGTGCTTTGGGCCGTCGTTGCGGTCCATGTCCTCGGGGCACTTGTCCAGCACTTTTGTTTCCGGACAGATGTTTTACGCCAGATGACAACCGGCTGAACTCGTAGCGCGGATCAGTCCAGCAACGTTCGCGATCCGCAGCGGAGAATGCAATGCATCCGCAAACCCGATGTTTCATGGGTTCAGGTAGGCGTCAGTCCGCCCTCGTAGGTGTCCAAGTGCTGGGCTAACACTGAGGAGAAATAGCCGCATGTTGAACTACAAGAGCATACTCGGCGCAGTCGCCGTGCTTTGCGTCGCCGCGCCCTCTTTCGCTGCAACCACTGTCAAGGTCATTGAAGATGGTGAAGGCGGCGGCGCGATGTCGTTGACAGTCGATCAGCCAACCGTGAAGGCAGGTGACGTGGTATTCCAAGTACACAACGACGCGATGACCGAGGAACACGAGATGGTCCTAGTGAAGCTCAAGTCGATCAACCAAGAGGTAGCAGTTCAACAAGGCAAGCACCGGGTCGACGAGCATCAGCTAAAGAGCCTCGGTGAAGTGTCCGAGCTCAAGCCAGGTGCTGACGGATCGCTTAAGGCCAAACTCACGCCCGGTGCATATCTCCTGCTATGCAACATCAAGGGTCACTACGAGGCCGGAATGCACGCGACTTTGACAGCCGTCAAATGATCGGCTGGGCCGGCGGCGTGAGCGCCGCCGTATCCCCGAACGATCTTATTGCTGAGACTGTGGCAAGTATTTACGGCGTGCCGCATTCTCGGTTTAGCCAGCTGCAGCGCAAGCAGACGACGATTGCCTCCAGGAACTGCGTTGGATCCTTAATCGCCGGGAACTGTTAAAGAGCGATCTCGCGGCTTGGCTGAGGAAATGTCGCCGCCATACCCAAACTCACCAGCCGGGCGGTGCTACCGGCAATAGGGGAAACGGTCTTGAGCAGATCGCCGCTTATCTCGCCAAGCACGATGCGTTACGCGCCTTGTCATTTATTGCGAGGCCGCAGATCAGAAGTGGGGATCTCATCGTAATCCAAACAGCTTCGCCCTCGCCCCGCCACGAGCGTCAATTCGTCGCCAAGTTGGTGGCGACAACCTGATCCTCCGCCGCATCGACGCCGACGGTCCTGCTAAAAGATCGCGGCAATGATCACCACGGCGCCCGCCAAAATGGTGATGGCCAATAACCCGGCGGCGAGCAGAAGGAACTCGACTGGCTCGTCCGCCAGAAGGTATCCTCTCTTCTGATGCTCCATGATCGCGCTCCCCACTCAATCGTGCGAATCAAATCCTCCAAGGAGATTAACTTCCGCTATCATTTAAGCAAGGTTGCGCATGACCTATGCGCGATGGTGCGCTGAACTGCTAGCGTCGGGTACAAGTTTGCCATGTCGTTGAGGACCAGTTGGCCAACGTCGCTGTCATGGGGCATTAACCCGATAAGTCGACCGAGCGCCAGATGCGCCGGCGACTCCCTAATACGCTCAAATCTCCGCTTTGCCTTGCCCGCCTTCACGAAGAGGGGTGAGTGCAGCGAGCGCCGACTGCTGTGTTTCAGAGACATGCCGACCTCACCCCAATCCGTTGCTGACATTTCAGGATCACTTTGAGCTATACACCGATTTCGCTCCCGCTCAATTCGATCGAACAACCGCGGGATCTGCGTCCTCGGTCGACTTTGTCGGCGTAAGCGTGGCTTTGATCTGATCAATCTTTCCCTCGGCCTCACCGACACCGAGAATAGACTTGGCCTTTTCGAGAGCGGCAGCGCTGACTTCGCCGGTTTTTGTCGCCGATGCCAGCGCATCTTTCAGGGCCTGGTCGCCGAGGATCGGGTCATCCTCGGACGGCTCGACACCGTTATCAAGTTCATATTGGGCATATGCCACGGCGTAGGCGGAAATGGCGGTCATTCGAGGGTCGGACGTGTGCAGATAGGCCTTGAAGCTGCGATTGAGTGAGTTCAAACCGGCAAGTTCCGCCGAAGCCTTGCGTTGTTTCGTGGTAACGGCAGGTGTTCGCTCCGCTTTCCTGGATTGCGACTGACCAACAGCTTCGCCTGACTTGCCTCTCGCGGCGTTGCCTTGCGACTGTGAGTTACCATGCGTGGAGCTGCTGCCTTGGCTACCGCTATTGCCATGACCACCGCCACCATTGCCATTGCCGCCGCTTCCCCCTCCATTGCCACCACCGTTTCCGCCTTTCGCCATGGCCGCGATGTCGAAACCGGCGACGGCGAGGGGACTTGCGGCGAGGGCAAGAGACAGGGCGGCGATGGAAGCCAGGGTGGTGATGCGCATTGTGTCCTCCAAATCAAGCCGCCAACGCGACGGGATCGTTCAAGATGATCCCGAAGTTATCGGAAGATCGCCCACCCGACATCGGACGGAGGTCTGATACGGTTCAAATGAGAACGACAAGGGCCTTCGATGTTAACGAATGGCATCGCCGCCATGAGATTCTTGTGACGGATAATCCAATACGGAACAGAGTTCGCGTCATTTGCCTTTGCCCTTCACGGCGCCGCCACGTCGCACAGTCTGCCTGATCGACTTTAATCTTACGGTCGCCGGCACGCCGTGCAGGGACCCCATCCCGCTTGCGC